>JAGGAD010000089.1 GCA_017889625.1 Bacillota bacterium
AAATATAAAGATGAGAGGAAGTGTATTTTATGGCGAACGAATCAGTTCAATACCCAAGTGTGCGATGGTTTGTTTTGATTGCCGGGGTATTAAGTGCTTTCTTTGCAATGATGGCTGGGATGGCCGCTGCCCCGCTGATGCCGGTAATTTCCAAAGATCTTGGCGTTGACATGGGTGTTGCTTCTTTTGGCATTATGGGTATCATGATGGTTGGTATGGCAATTTCCGTTCTTATCTGGGGTTTCCTGGTTGATAAAATTGGTATTTTTAAAGTAATGATCAGTGGCTTGGTTATCCTGCTTATCATTCATCTCTTATATCCTATTATTGGGCACGACTACAACACGGTAGTAGTTATGCGGGTACTTACCGCCTTTGGTGCGGCTCCGGGTCTTATTGTAATTGAGCCAATTGTGGCCCGTTGGTTTCCGATCAAAGAACGTGGCTTGGCGTTAGGGATTAACTGCTTAAACATGGTTGGGGCCATCGTCGGGTTAACTTGCGGACCAATGTTTGCTTCAATGGCAGGTAGCTGGCAGGGCGGGTTGGCCTGGTTATCAGTAATTATCGCTATCGGCATAGTTTATATGCTGTTTGTCTGGAATCTGGCTAAAAATGCTCAGACTCCGGTTACTGCAGCTCTGGAAGCGGACACCGCTCCAAGCGAAAACTTCTTCAAAATGATTGTTCGTAACCCCGCATTTTGGCTGGGCTTAGCGGTTATGGCCTTCAGTAACTGGGCTAATAATGCCTTTAATGATTTGGCGCCTGGCTTCTTTGCTGCCGATCCGCCGCTTGGCGTGGGCTATGGCCCGCAGATGGCTGGACAGTTGGCATCAGGTAATATGTTTGGGATTATGCTGGGTATCTTTTGTGGCGGTATTATCATCGACAAAGTTTTCAAAGGCCGTTCCGGCTTGTTGGTTATGATCGGCTTTGCCGCTAACTTAATTCTCTATAATGGTGTTCTAGCTGATTCGATCAATAGTAATTTAAGCATTTTGGTACCGTGGTTATTGTTTGCTGGTTTTGTTAATCCGTTTACTGCGGTTGGCAATCAATATTTCGCGGTTAGAAGCTTCTCTCCGAAAATTATCGGGAAGGTTGCTGCTTCCTGGACTTGTATTAGTAACTTTGTTGGCTCCTTTGGGGTAATGGCTGGTTCCTATGCTCTGCATTCGACCGGTAACTACCATGCATCCTTTGCTTTGGTAGCAATCATTTGTATTCTTGGCTTTATCGCCGCGTTGGTATCCAGAGAACGCCGGACGGAAATTGAAATGGCTAATGGTAAAACTCAACGGGCATAAGGTCAGATAAACTTAATAATTTCCTGGTTTGTGCGGATGTTACCACTGATCGCCGCATTAATTGCGGCGATCAGGCTTGTAGCATATAAAATAACTCTTTGGGCAAATACTAGGGACAGGGCCCTAGGGATACTGTCTACATATGCTTTGTTCTTGTAGTATGCGCGGATTTGGATGGACAACTTTTGGTGCAAAGCTTGCAGCAAATACAATTGTTGGGCCCGAGAGTAACAAGACTACTCTCCAGGAGGTGATGGCAGAAAGTCTTTTACTAAAAAATTGTTTTGAGGGAACACGGAAACTCAAAACATGCCGAACCAAAATGTAAAACTGAGGAGGCAGTTATGAACAAAAGTTTAGTTGTTGTTTTAGCGCTGATACTGGTATTTGCGTTTGCCGGATCTGCGTTTGCCGCCACTAATCCGTTCGTCGATGTGCCGAAAGGTCATTGGGCGTATGATGCCGTAAGCAAACTTGCTCAAGACGGCGTTATTATTGGCGACAGCGCTACCACTCTGGATGGCAGTAAAGTAGTAACCCGTTTTGAAATGGCCAAAGTCGTGGCTAACGCCGTATCAAAAATGAATAAGGCCAATGCCCAGGACAAGGCCTTGATTGAAAAACTAGGTAAAGAATTCGCTGAAGAATTGGCGAATATGAACGTTCGGGTTGAGAAACTTGAGCAGCAAGCAAATAGAATCCATATGGGTGCGTTTGCCATGCTCAAGTACGATAATCGTACTTGGTCTGGTACTGCAGCGTATTGGGCGAGTAAATCGGAAAGAGCAGATATAATTCGCGGCGGTTTTAAGTTTGTTGAAATGGTTGACTATGATTTAGGAAATGGCTGGCGCTTCAGCCATGTTGGTGAGTATGACCGCAATCAGGAAACTGGCGATATGGCTAATGGTAATCGTGATAATGCTAAAACCCTAGATATTAATGGTAAAATTGATGATGTTAATGTGCACTTAGGTAAGTTCCATTATATGGATTCAGCATCTGGCTTTGTTTTTGCCGATGAAATTAATGGTGCTGGCATGAGTTTTGGTAACAAACTGAAAGTTACTGCTAATCTAGGCTGGTTGAACACTACTGATTGTTCGTCTAACCCTAATTTTCATGAAGAAGATATATTTGGTTTTTCGGATGCAAAAGGTCCTCGGTATGGAGTAGCGGATGTATCGTATGCGCTTTCACCAACCACCAATGTAGCTTATATTTATCATCACTTAAGTAAGCCTGGTGCGGCAGATGGCCTTACTACGCTGTATATCCACGAATTTGGGTTTGATACTAAATTGACGCCTGACTTGACCCTTAAAGTTGCTGGCTCGAAATCAAGCTGGACTGATGACAATAAGGGTTATTTCTTTGGCTTAGCCTATGGCCGTGCGGACTTCTTCCGCCCTGGTTCCTGGGAAGCTTATTTGAATTACTCGCGGACTGACTCTAGCGCTTCAATTGCTAACTTCTGGGATGCTGAAGATGGAATTTTTGGTTCCCAGGGCACGACTATTGGCGGCACCTATACGCTTCGTCCTAAAGTACAATTGGAAACTAAGTATATAATTCAGCATGCAACCACTACGAATTCAGCTTATACCAGCTACCATTGGCACGACAAATTCTTCCGTATTCAATTAAATTTCATGTTGATGTAATAGGCTAACAGAAAATAAAACCTAAGGAGAGAAAAACATGAAAAAAAGTTTAGTCGTAATGTTGACGCTTATATTCATATTGGGCATTGCCGGCACCGCGTTTGCCGCTAATCCCTTCAGCGATGTTCCGGCCGGACACTGGGCGTACGGCGCGGTCAGTAAACTATATGCCGCCGGCATAATTGATGGCATGGGCGATGGCACCTTCCAAGGTAACAAAACTCTTACCCGTTATGAAATGGCTACATTTGTAGCTAGAGCCATGACCAAAGAAGAAAAAGTAAATGCTGAACAAAAAGCTTTAATTGAAAAATTGGCTTCTGAATTCAAAGGCGAACTTGAAGGTCTTGGCGTTCGTGTTCAAAAATTGGAAGATAATGCTAATAAGATTATTTTTAGTGGTAATGCTCGGCTGCGTTATGATGGTCAGCCCAAAAAACCGGCTGGCAGCAGTGCGATCGCGGCAGCAAAAAATATTAACTTCGATTTAGTTGCTCAATATAATATCGGTGATGATTGGGCTGCTGTGGTTGAAAGTGAATGGCTGAGAAAAATTGATAATCCTAACACCAGTAGTGATAGTTCGACCATGATGGCGACTCAGCATGAACAGCAATACGTTACTTCCGGCAAACATTTCCTTGTTGGCCGGCATTCATATGAAGCTGGTTATGGTTTGACTTTCTACAGTAAAGTTCAAGGCCTTCAATATACCATTGGTGATGATAAGGCAAACCTCGTTTTAAACTGGGGACATACTAGTGATACTGCTATTGCTGATTCCGCGGACTTTAAAGCGGCTGAATTAGTGGTTTCTCCTACCGGAAACACTAACATCCGGGCTGATTTCCAGCGGATACAAATTATTAATGAAGGCTATGACAAATATTATGGGATCGGTTTTGACACCAAGCTTGGTGATTTAACTTTAACGGCGGCTGCTTCTAAGTCCGAAGTTACGACCACAACGGAAAAGAAAACCGCATCCTTTGCTCAAATCCAATATCTAAATGCCGACAAGGCTGTAGCTCATTCCAGCGATTTCTTTGTTGCGTATACCAAAATACCTAACGATGTGGTTTGCGACCGGGATGACGCCGATGAAACCTATTCTTCAAATTTCAAAGGTGCTAAAGTCGGGTTTCATTATGTACCGATGAAAAATACTTTGGTTACAGTTTGGTACATGAATGGTAAAGTAATTGATGCCGATTCTACTTATAATGTTGCGGCTAATGACAAAGTTAGCTATGTCCGGGCCCAAGCTCAATTCTTCTTCTAAGCTGTTGGCTTGTAATTTCAACTATTAAACAAATTAATGCTTAACAAAAGGTTAGCGGCCTCACGTGTTGCGTGGGGTCGCTAACCTTTTATATGGGGAAATATCTTTTGGCTAAAACCTTTGGTGAGCTGGGTTAGAGTTTACGATATTTATCGCTAATTAATTTTCTGGAACCCAAGATCAAGCTGGGTGCTATCGATAAAAGTGAGAATATCGAAGTCAATGAGTTTTCTTCCGCTACGAATTCTCACTGGATGGTCACCGGGTTTGATTTTTACGGAGTACTTTCCTTGCGCATCGGTACGAGCCTTAGCCCGGCCTATTTTAACGGTAACGCCGGCCACTGGATGTCTGTTCTCGTCATACACTGCCCCGGATACGGTGATTTTTTCTTGTTGTTGGTAAGAATGTGGTTTTGCGGTAAGGTTGTCGACGGCAGCTAAGGCAACGGGACAAAAATAAAATATCAGGAATATAACAACCATATAACTGGTTAGCTTAAAAATTTTCGACGCCAAGAAGTTCGCCCCCTGTTTAATATAAATATCTGGTAAGCAAGTAAATGAGTATGATAGCTACTAATATTACAACTATTACAACAACATCGTAGGTTATAATATCTTTTTCCCGATAAAATTTAAAAAGCTAATAGTTTTTTAAAGATGACAGTTGTAAACGCTTATCTTGCTTACTAAGATAATTAATTGCCAAAATAGCAATAAAATATACTTTTAAGTTAAAGTAAATACCATAAATATGGTTTTTTACTAAACCGTATCGCAAACATAATTGTGCTATAATTATCAGGGGAGGGGAAATGATGAAAAAAATTGTTGCATTATTATTGGCACTATTTTGGGCATTACCGGTTATGGCTGCTCCGCCCGAAGAGGCCTCGGTTGCTATGGTTCAGACAATTTGGCAAGCGCAAACTATTGATGGCTTGAAGGACGGCGTCTGGGTTATTCCCGAAGCGGTTCTGAATGATTATTTTGTGGCCCAGGCAGATGGTGACAAGCTAAAAAATCCGGTGTTAAAGCTGCTGGGGGATAACAAACTGTATGTGGCTTTTGACAGCAGTATGGGCCGGGTGGGTCTTACTTGTGAGGTCAAGGAGTTCGTGCATAATCAGACTCAGTCTTATGCCGAAGTGTATATTCGTAAAAAAGAAGTGGCAGGTAAACCGTTTGTATCGTGGATGCTTAAATTTATTCCGATGGGAGCGCTTGCTGATTTATATGGCAATCCGATGAAGGATATGAAACAAGTGGACGCCAAGTTTGCTGGGAATACTTTAAAAATAAATTTCCGGCCATTGGTCGAAAAATCACTGCTTAACACCGAGCTAGGCCGGGAGGTAGAGATTAGCGGCATGGCCATTCATGAAGGCGCCTTGGAACTTCATACTAATATGCGTCCGGCGCAGCTGTTGAAGTTTCTAGCGAAGCAAAAGGGGTTATTTTAGTTTTTTGCTGGATAACTTTAAAGTTTTTTGTTAGGAAAAATTAACAATAGCTTGTAACTTTAAGGTTATGTTAAAAGCTGGTTAAGTCGGTAGCAAATGGAAAAAACGCATGATAAAATTAAGCCGAAATAGGATGAAAATCCATTGAGGCTTAATTTTTTTTGTTCTAACTAAGACTTCGAGGGTGGAAGGAGGAATGAAAAGGGGTCGGTTGCGTGAAAAAAAGTCTTATTGTTTTGTTGATTCTGGTATTTAGTTTGTCCCTTGCGGGGACAGCCTTTGCCGCAGGCAATTTTGTTGACGTCCCGACCAATCATTGGGCCTATGCCTCGGTGAACAAACTAGTCAAAGCAGGCCTGGTTGACGGGATGAGCAATGGAAACTTTAATGGCGATAAGGCAATTACTCGTTATGAAATGGCAATCATCGTCGGTAAAGCGATGGATAACTACAATAAAGCCGACGACGCCAATAAAGCTGAGATCATGAAGTTAGTCGCGGAATTTGCGAAAGAACTTGATAAAATGGGTCTCCGGATCGCCGCTCTGGAAAAAAGCCAATCTCCGATTAGCTTCAGCGGCAGCGCCGATGT
>JAGGAD010000040.1 GCA_017889625.1 Bacillota bacterium
GCTGCCGTACAGCCTTACAAGACATACAACGATCTGCCCGCCGACCATCACCGAGCCTCTCGACCCGATAACAATCTTTGGCCGACCCATACCGAACCTCACGATCCAGCACAAGTCTTGGCTCGACCATTACGAACCTTTTACGTTCATAGTATCTGCCTTTCAAACATTAATATACTTTGTAAAATTTGGCTATAACCTATTTCTGTCCCAAGCATGTCCATTTGTACCATCAGTTGCTGTCTTCGTATTTTTGCCATACTCAGCCGCCATCGAAAATACATTATTAAATTGCCACGGCCCCATCTACCTTACCTCTTCTTCTTTTTCAATTAAATACTTAATTTTAGGCGCAGTAATCAGCATAAGAAGCGCAATTATTCCCGCAGCTGCCCCAATTTCAAAAAACACATTTGAATAAACCGGCAATGTTTGTAGTGGATCAGTGATACCTTTTGGTACAGCAGTCAATGAAGCTACCCAACCACCAATAATACCAGCCGCCGAAATACTTAGAAACCATGATCCCATAACAAATCCAACTATTCTTTGAGATACTAATTTAGCTACCATTGCAAGTCCTAATCCACTAATTAACAATTCACCTAAACTACTGAAAAAATAATTTGCTACAAGCCAATTTGCCGAAACAATGCCTTGCGCATTTGCGAATTTAGCTCCAAAAGACAAAATTAAAAAACTAAGTGAACAACAAACCATGCCTACTGCAAATTTAGTAGCAATAGAAATATCGCGTCCTTGTTTCCCAAAATAAGTATACATCCAAGCTAAAATTGGACTGAGCAACATGATGAAAAATGGATTTAAAGCCTGGAAGCTTTGTGCATTACCTACGGGAATCCCTAATATCGCAGGCTCTACGTTTCTAATTGCAAAGAAATTTAATGACATCGGCATTTGCTGTGAAAGTGTATAAAATGCGATTGCTTCAAGTATCAAAATAAGGGCGGCAATCAATCGATTCCGTTCAGTACCACTGCTTTTAAATATTCCCCTAAAGAAAATTCCTACAACCGTTATTCCAACCAATAATAGCAAAAAACGTACCACTTTAATATTTTGCAGCATAAACGTTGAAACAGTAACAGTTATTATAATTCCTACTGCCACCATTAATAGGTTTTTGTACTTTATTGGTTCCAACCCAACTGGAGAATCAAAACCTTTAACTAATTTTCGAGAAGCCAGAAATGAAGCAATTGCAAGAAGTACGCCACCGCCACAGACATAAAAACCAAAAGTTGCTCCATATCTTGCTCCTAAGTAAGGAATAGCAATCATGGAAATAAGAAATCCAACATTTATAGCCATATAATAGATTGTAAATGCGCCATCTATTCTTGGATCATCCTTTGAATATAGTTTTGATAATAAACTTGAAGGATTAGCCTTGAATAACCCATTACCAACAGCTACAATAGCTAAAGCAGCATAGATAAGTGTCATATCTGAGTTAGCAAGTCCCATAATAAAATAGCCCACCATAAGGGTTACAGCACCTAATATTATAGTACGTTGTGTTCCTAAAACCTTATCTCCGATATAACCGCCGACAGACATAAACGCAAACACCAATGCTACAAAAGTACCATAAACCGAAAAACTTTGGGCATCGGTCATTCCTAAATTTTTAGTAAGAAATAAAGCTAATACTGTGTGTAATCCGCCATAACCAAATCTTTCCCATATTTCAATAAATGCAATTACATAAAATCCCTTTGGATGTTTACGTACTTCATTGTTCTGCTCTGCTATATCCATGATTTACCTCCCAAATTTTAATCCTTACTTCGACATCGGCTTACAACTGATCGGCACACTAATTTTCACTGAGTCAGTAGATAATGCCCTTTAATTTTGAAATCACCTCAATCCAAATTTCTTTTTATCTTCACCCGACACTCAGTATTCACTCCTTTTGTCTCATACCGAAGAACGTCAAGAATTAATTGCTTTTTCTACAGCATATACCAATTGGTCAGCACCAGAAGCTCCGCTTGGCCGACAAGTAATACCTTCATCTTTACAATCACCTCTTAAACGGGCAATCCCTCCAAAAATCTGGATATAGCTGTAAAATTTCTCTCTTGTAATCATGACATCGTAGTTTCCGTTGCTGCGACAAACTGTTTAAAAATATTCATCATTTCCGGATATTTTCCAGCCATCATTTCCGGATGCCATTGGATGCCAACAGTAAATACTTCGCCCGGTTTCTCGATTCCTTCTATTACTCCATCTTCTGCCCTAGCATTGACTATAAATCCTGGCGCAATATCCTTAACGGCCTGATGATGAAAACTATTGGTCAAAATGACTTTTTTATTAAAAATTCTAGATATGATAGTATCTTGAACTATGTTCACTGTATGTCCAGGAACATACCTCTGTGTTTTCTGAGTATGCTTAATAGATGTGGGCACCTGAAGTACATCCTGATACAATGTTCCACCAAATGCCACATTCAGAACTTGCGTTCCCCTACATATTCCAAGCATAGGCTTACCCAGATCAGTAGCTATCCGCGCAACTGCTAGTTGATGTTCATCTACCTCAGGGAAAATAAGCTCCAGTTCTCTGCAAGGTTCTTCATTATAAAGCAGTGGATTGATATCACACCCGCCAGATAGTAATAGACCATCCACAAATTCAATTTGCTTCCTAATGCATTGTTCATCACTGATCACTGGCAATAATATCGGTACGGCTCCTGCCATAGTAATTGCCTGAACATAATCATAGTTTACGTAGACCCTTTCCATTCCTGGAAACATCCCACCCTCAGTTATAAGCAAATTAGTTAAAATTCCAATAATTGGTCTTTTAATAATAATCTCTCCCTCCAAGCTTACCTCACTAATTTCATCCTCATAGTGACAGTAATCTTAGAAATATTAAATAGACAAAATCTCACATTATTGATAATAAAATGAGTCAAAAATAATTAAAGCCAGATTACCCAACTTTCTTGTTTAACATAATTTCCAGGATAATCTTATCTGCTTCCAAAGTTCCTTGATTTCCCAACTGGCAAAGATTATCAATAGTTCGATTCACATCGGCTTCAATAATCCCATCAGTAGATTGAATCGAACGTTGTTCAGTGGCCATAACAGCAGATTGGATAGCTGCATTGACACAAGTAGATACTTTCATGGCACACCCCGCCTTGGCACCATCACATAACATACCGGTTACATTACCTAACATATTTTGTACAGCATATTTCACTTGAATTAAATCACCGCCCAATAGATAAGTAATGCCACAACTGGCACCTGTTCCGGCAATAGTCGCCCCGCATAGCGCAGACAAACGACCAAATTTAGATTTAATGTAAATGGTTATTAAGTGACTTAGCGCCACTGCCCGTATCATTTTTTCGTCATCAATCTCTAGTTTTTCTCCGACTGCCACCACTGGCAATGTGGCACACAATCCTTGATTTCCGCTTCCTGAATTACTCATCACGGGTAGTGAACAGCCTGCCATCCTAGCATCGGAACCAGCAGCAGTCAGTGCCATCGCCCAAGTTGCAAAATCGTCTGTCAAGATGCCTTTGGCAATACTGTCACGAATGCTTCTTCCCACTTGAAGTCCATACACATTCGCCAATCCCTCCAAAGCTACTCGTTTATTCAATATGATACTTTCTTTTACTATATCTAATTTTTTTGTATCGACTTCCATAGCAAACTGCCAAACCCTATCCAGATTCAAAAAAGGACTGGCTGTATTAAGCTCATCACAAGCATTATCCTTATGGTCTTCTTTATAAAAAAACGCCTGACCATCAACTTCAATTAATACAACCCCCGTATGATGATCAGCAATAACAACCTTCGCATATGATTTTTTCGAGTGAACCACAACTTCAATATACAGTTTCTTGGAAGTATTGGCCACAGAAGCAGAGATGATTCCTGCTTCTATCATGTCTTGTGCTTGTTTTACGTGCTTTTGAGTTATACCAGACAACACTTCTAGCTTTTTATCTGGATTACCAGCCACAATGCCCAAAGCTGTGGCCGCATTTATACCGCATATTGCTGTACCGGGTATAGTAACAGACATGGCATTTTTTATGATATTGCCACTCATCGCTACTTGTACAGAAAAAATGTCCCCATCCTTAACAAATCGCTTAGCTAAGGCCGCCGCATAGGCAATCGCTATTGGTTCAGTGCAGCCAAGCGCAACTACTAACTCTTGGTTCAAAAGTCTAAAAATTTTTTGTTCTTCTACCGTATTATTAAGTGTACACTTCATAAAACTCCCCCTTCTGCTTTATATTGAATACTTGTTTATTTAGGAATACTCAATTGCAATTTTAATGCCAAATGACAAAATTCTAAAAATAAAAAAAACGCAAGCCAGCACTTAAGTGCAATAGCTTACGTTTTTTTAACGATACAGCCATTTATCATGTAACGTTGTTCATAAATTAAGCTTTCAGAAATCTAAATATCAGGCATTAAATAGGTATCTAAAATGGTTAATCATCCCTGTTTCTTAACCATTTTAAAAAATATTTCCCTTTTAACGTAATTCCACTGCCTTTTCGTCCAATGCCAGATGTTATAAATTCACATCCATTTAAAACGTTCAGTACACGTCGAATTTCTCCTTGCGACAAATATACACCTGTCTTATTAAGGAAGTCTTCAATACTTTTGCGCCCAGCTCTCATATCTAAAGAATCAAAATCGGCAATAACTTTCAATATTGCCTGACAATTTTTCAAATCACCCCTAATTGCCAAGACGTTAAAGTCCCGTTCAAAGTCTTCCTGAATATCAAAAATATAGCATGGAAGATGGTCCGGTCTCACTACATTGTCTGTCATTATAGAAATATAGGCAGCAACATTGCTTAACTCTCGAATATTTCCCGGCCACCCATATTGCATTAAGATCTCACAGGTTTCCGGTAAAACAGAAAGATCCGCCCTATGTTTTTGTCGCAAAAAATAATTTAAAAGATATAAAATGTCTTCCTTTCGCTCTCTAAGAGGCAGAACCATAATTGGTAACACGTTTAGACGGTAATAAAGATCAGCCCGAAAATGACCGGAGCGTATTTTTTTACGAAGATCATTGTTTGTGGCCGCAATAACCCGTATATTTATAGTAGTTACACGCTGGGAACCAATGCGCATGACTTGCTGTTCCTGTAAAACCCTTAATAACTTAGCCTGCATTGAATAGGGCATATCACCAATTTCATCTAAGAAAATCGTACCATTATTAGCCTGTTCGAATAATCCGGCTTTGCCTTCTTTCAATGCGCCTGTAAATGTACCGCCTTCATAGCCGAAAAGCTCACTTTCCATAATACTTTCAGGAACTGCGGCACAGTTAAAAGCCATAAATGGCTGCTTAGTACGATGAGATGCATTATGAATAGATTGGGCTAAAAGTTCTTTCCCGGTACCGCTTTCACCTGTAATTAGGATTGTTAGATCAGAGCAAGCAGTTTTTCGTGCAAAATCAATACATTGTATCATTTCAGGTGATTTCGTATGGATATCTGCAAAATTGTATCTGGTCAGAAGACCTTTAGCTCGCAACTTTTGCGTCAAAGTTTGCTCTAATTGTTTTATATAAGTAACTTCTTGGAAGATAAAATAGATTCCGGCCATTTCTCCGAAATATTCAAGATTATGTTTGTTAACAATCAAGGTTCGACCTTTATATTCTACAATTTCATCCCTAATAACATCCTGATTAAGAACATTAATAATGTCCGACGTGAATAAATCATTCACGTTAACACAAGTAATATCCTTATGAATATCGAACATTTTTTCCAAACTTCTGTTGTAGAGACTGACCATTCTCTCGTTGTTTAACAACAAAATGCCCTCCGGGGACAAATTGATCACTGCTCTCAACTCAGTATTTTTGGTAACCAGCTCTTTATATTGCCTTCTTATACCCGTATCCGAAGATACAATGCTCTCAGAATACTTCAAAAATCGTCTGCTAACTTCATCTTCCGTTATTTCTAACTTATTAATTATTTCGATAAATGTAGATATATCAATATAGCGCTGGCCTATATCAAGGACAGTCCCAATATACTCTGGAACACGCCAACTCTCACCAGGAGTTATAGCAATTTTAATATCACGATGATCCTCGCCTTCTTTATAAGGAACAAGATTCAAATGGTTAATTCCTAATTGATAAAAAAGAGTAATAGCTTCCAATGTTGTCTCTGAATTATCATTAACCACCAACACTCTAGTATCGGCTGGAATGGAAAAAATCTTGTAAATTTCACTCTCCCTAATAGTCCTTTGGGCAACGACAATCCGCCGGGCATCAGAAATATGCTTTTTTACTTGTAGCGCCTGACTTTTAATCATTACTAAAACAATATCATCATCAATCGTTCTTCCCGGCTTCAATTCGTCAAAAGAATAGATTTTCACATCAACATAATTAGCAAGCACATTTTCCAAATTTTCTTTTAGGAAAATCGCCACGGGTGAATTGCTAACATAGGTCACCACACCGATACTTTTCATAATTATCACACAATTCCTCTTTATGACTTCAATTCTAATTTCCGTCCAAAACACAAAAATCCTTTTTCTCTTTGCCCCCTTATCGCCGTCAAGCAAAAAACCGCTAAGCAGCCTACACGCTTAGCGGTTTTTTATTTATTCCCAGCTTTCAAAAAGTATGGCTAAAAGTTGCCTCAAGTTTAGTGTTGTTCTCGCCACTACTGATAATTTTCTGGTCTTTATAAACCACTTCCAAACCATCAGCATCATTCAGCTTATAGGTAATACCGTAATAAACTCCACGATTGTCATTATCAAAGTCACTTTGTTTTCCCATATCGCCGTTTGTCTCAACTCTGAAACCAGTAACATAGCCAGCGGTCTTATCCGAAAAACTATGATTCCAGCTTGCTACATACGCCTTATTATCACCACTGCTGCTTGATTTCGTGAACTCCGTTTTTAAACTATTGGCCCCTAATTGGTAAGTTCCATCAACAGCCCAATGGTTGGTACTTTCATTAACAACATCCTGATAACGCCCTAAAGTAATACCATAATTTAGCCTTTCCGTCGGACTATAGCCAGTCCTAATAGCGTATACCTTGTTATCCTGCGTGCCCACATTATCTTCCTGGGCCAAAACTGCCGCTACCTCAAGCGTACCAATCGTTCCCGAAACAGTAAGACCGTCGGCAAAGTTCTTCTTACCAATATTACTATCTGGGCGACTATACAACAGAGCTGTTGTCCCAACCGCAACATCCTGGCGCCCCAGTTTATAGACAAGTTTTTCGCTCTTATAGCCTATCCCAAACTGATCCAAAGCAACTACCGACTTTTTGTTCTCGCCATAAAGATCAAGATTATAATCACTAAGCGATGGCTGAGTTGCATATTGGGCCCCGATACGCGCATATAACGACCATCCGCCGCCAATATCCGTTACCCCTTTAAGCTTAAAGGAATACATTGCACCGGAGATATCCGCACTATCGGCGGCAGTATCTTTCTCATATTTAATTGATACGTCACCCGCTAAACTAACCGGATCGGCGGCCCACCCCACCGATGCTATCGACAAGTTTAACCCCAGCAAAAGCGCTGCCATACTCTTTCGCATAAACTCACTCCTATATTAATTATTTCAGCATATTCTTGGTGCTTATTGACCGCAAAAAGTATTTCCACAAGAAGGCCCTTGCTTCTAACTACGCTCCTTACGATGGCAAGCAGCCGCGCCTTTGCAAGCCCCACTATTCCCACAGTCACAAATATTCTTTCCATTAATACCCCGCCAAACCAAATAGCCGATATAGCCCACCGCCGCTACTCCCATACCAATCAAAATAATTGTTTCCATTTCAATCGCTCCTCTCCATGAAAGCTCTTACTCATCTTTGAATTCAATAAACTTTCCCGCTAACAATTCTTTCTCCACCGCCCGCCACGATCGCTTAGCAAAAATCAACGGTATTGCTCTTGATTTCGCCACAAACTTTACCGTTTGGGCCGTACCGTGATTCACATAATCAGTCAACACCACAATAAAGGCAGTCGCCTTAGGCACCCTAACCTTATTATGGTCTAGTGCTTTTCGGCCAGAAATGTGAACCAGTTCGGTTACTCCCAAGGAGTATAAATTCTTTTCAATCCCCCCAAGATAGTCACCACCGACAACAACGACTGACATTATCCCCACCCAATTCTTTTGATTTATTATCACTTGGTTACGACTTCGTCACTAGAGCAGCTAATCAAGTTTCATTAACCAAACAAGGGAATTTTATTATTACCAGCCAACGCAATCAACCCATCGACAACCGCCGGATCAAACTGGCTTCCCCGGCAGCGTATCGTCTCTTCGATAGCCTCAGTCAGACTGAGTTCTTTACGATACGCTCTTGGCGTTGTCATGGCATCAAAAGCATCGGCAACCGCCACAATTCTACTTCCCAGCGAAATTTTATCACCACCCAACCCGTCAGGATATCCATTGCCATCAACCCGTTCATGATGATGCCTTACGATATCAATAATTGAATGTAAAATCTTCACCTTTACCACAATATTGCTGCCAATTTCCGGATGCAACCGAATCGTAGCAAACTCTCCAACCGTCAACCTTCCCGGTTTAGTCAAAATAGCGTCAGGCACACCAATTTTACCGATATCATGCAAATGAGCCCCGATATGTATTCTCACCTGCTCCGCCTCCGACAGCCCCATACTCTTCGCCAATAGTAAAGAAAGCTCCGCCACTCGTTCCGAATGACCACACATACATGAATTTTTAGCATCTAATGCCATTGATAATGCTTCAACAACTTCGTGTAGATCTTCAAAAGTAATCACCTGTTGCATCATAAAAGTCCTTTCTTATATTCAACCAGCCTCAACCTTACTTATTACCATCGAATCAGGATCATAAACAGAAATACTATTACGACCATTGTTCTTCGAATAATAAAGCGCTTGATCGGCAAAACAATACAACTTTTCCATATTTAAGCAAGGAAGTTTAGAAATAGTACAAATACCAAGGGAAATATTAACCGTAATTTGCTGAGCCTCACTTAGTATAAAAGCATAACCGGCAACCGCAGCGCGAATCCGTTCCGCAACACCTTTAGCTTCTGGCAAATCGGTATCCGGCAACAGCAGGGCATATTCCTCCCCACCTACTCTGGCCGCTAAATCACCGCCTCTACTATTTCGTTGAATGATTCCGGCTAATTCGATCAAAACCTTATCCCCCGCTTCATGACCATAAGTATCATTGACATTTTTAAAGCGATCAACATCAATCATAATTAAGGAAATAGGATGACATTTGCACCTTAGAGCTTCAACCTGCTGCGCCAAAGTATTAAAGAAACAACGCCGGTTAGCGATAGAAGTTAATGGATCTGTCAGCGCCATTTGCTGCATTTGCTGGCGAGATTCTTTCAATTCTTTAATCGCCTGTTGAAGATCAGTTTCTCTAATTTCAATCTGCCGAGCCATCCAATTCATATCCCGCATAAGAAGCGTAATATCATCCTCATCTTCTTTGTCGCGGGATTGATTGGCTAATACCAAGCGCGACTGATAATCCCCCTGCTTTACCAAAGTACAAAACTGCCGCATTCGTCCTAATGGTTTTCCGATTAACCAGTCTACTAATAGACCAGGCATAGTCAGGGCTAAAAGCAAGGCACTCATCAATGATAAGGCTTCGATTTGACTAAACAATTGGTCAGAAGCCAGAAGAGAATTATGCGCCATGGCAAATATAATCACTTGCGGAATGAGTACCAGCATTAAGAAGGACAACCGAAGCTTGACTATCATAAATATCTCCTACCTTTACGCCCCAACCCATACCTACATCAATAAACAGCGATTCAGTAAATGACTGTTTTTAATATCCCAGCAACATACCTAACTGATATACGCCAAACGAAACAACCCAGGCTAACGCCACCGAGTACAAAATAGTAAAGCCCGTCCATTTCCACGAATTTGTTTCCCGGCGCACAACAGCCATAGCCGCCACGCAGGGAGTATAAATCAGCGAAAATACCATAAATACATAGGCAATCAACGGACTAAAAACAGGATCTGCAACCAGGGCCGTCTGCAATTCTTGGGTGTCATCTTCAACTTGCCCCATACTATATAAAGTCCCCATCGTACTAACCACAACTTCTTTTGCCGTAAACCCAGCAAATAAACTTACTCCCATTTTCCAATCAAACCCCAGCGGCCTAATTGCCGGTTCAATAAAGTGCCCAAACTGCCCCGCGTAACTGCCAGCCAGTTTTTCAGCTGCTTTTTCCTTATCCAAAGTGTCTTCTGCCGTTTTTCGCTCATCCTCTAATTGCCAGTACTTCATTGCATAAGGATAGAGCGTTGGATTGGTTTGTTGCAATTCAATAAGTTGTGGATTATCCTCTTCAGCATCGTTACTGGCAGCTTCCTCAACGCCGGCATCCTTTTCCTCATTGCCGCTAGCTTCGCTGCCGGTTTTAGTAACAGCTCCATCATCTATAGCTGTAGCTGAATCCGCCTCCGCCTTATCGGCAGCCGCTTTAACCTCACTTATCCCAGTGATTAGAGCTGTCAATTTCTGGTTATCTTCCAAATTCGCCAAAGCCAACGGTGCCAGAACCGTTTCCGTTACCTGGGCCTTAAAAGACGCTTGATTTACAGCTTTCATATCGTCAAAATTCTTACTGTAAGAAATATCATTGGGATAACTAATAAAAAACCAAACCAGTATCGAAACCGCTAAAATAACCGTACCCGCTTTTCTCAAATATAAGCCGCCGCGTTCCCACATATGAGTCACAATACTGCGCCAGGTCGGAAGATGATACGGCGGCATCTCCATCGTAAACGGTTCACTCTCACCCGGAAATAAAAACTTTCGAAATATCCAGGCCATAATAATAGCCAATACAATTCCCAATAAATAGAGGGAAAACATTACCGTACCTGCATAGCTTTCGGAAAAGAACGCCGCTGTCAATACGGTGTAAATAGGCAGCCGCGCACTGCAACTCATCAGCGGTGCTACCAAAATAGTAACCATCCGGTCCCGCGGATTTTCTAACGTACGAGTTCCCATTATCGACGGTATGTTACAGCCAAATCCCAATAGTAGCGGAATAAATGCTTTACCATGGAGGCCAATGGCCCGCATCGCCCGATCCATAACAAAAGCCGCCCGCGCCATATAGCCGGTATCTTCCAATAACGCAATTCCTAAAAACAAGAGCAAAATCTGCGGTAAAAAACTAATTACCGTACCAACCCCACCAATAATCCCATCAACTAATAGTGACTTTAAATCGCCGTCAGCCAACTGTGAACTAATCAAATCGCCCAACCATTTAGTTCCATCGGCAAGCCAGTCCTGCGGATAAGCACCAAGCGTAAACACAAAATTAAATAACAACCACATGACCCCTAAGAAAATCGGCAACCCCAAGATCCGGTTAGTCAACAACTTATCAAACTTGTCCGAAGTTGTTTGGGCAAGCTCATCTTTTGCCACAACCACTTCCCGATAAAGCTCACCAACAAAATAATAACGCCGTTCCGCAAATACAAGGTCCAGTTCCTCACCAAAGAAACTCTTCAGCTCGGCCCGAGCTGCTCCGGCCAAAACCAAAATTCTGGCACCACCCGAAACAAGCTTAATTTTGTCGGTCACTTCCTTATCGTCTTCCAACAACTTAATTGCCAACCAGCGTAGTGGATAAGTAACTTCGGTAAGTCCCGTCAGCGCATCCATTACTTGGCTAATCTTTGTCTCAATTTCCGGTCCATAATCAATCGTGAACACCTGCTGTTTTTCCTCATTCGCAGTATCTGCAACTACTTGCAGCAGGTCATTAGTACCCCAATTTTTGTTACCAACCGTCCGGACTACCGCAACCCTTAACTTATCACTTAAAACTCGATCATTTATTTTTTGGCCTCGTTTTTCGGCCATATCAGCCATATTTAAGGCCAGTACGACCGGCCGCTCAAGTTCCAGTAACTGCACCGCCAAATACAAATTTCTTTCCAGATTAGAGGCGTCAAGAATATTAACAATAATATCCGGCCGATCATTCAGGATAACATTACGCGCCACCAATTCGTCTAACGCATGTGCCGTCAAACTATAAGTACCAGGCAAATCAACTATCAAAAATTCTTTATCATCAAATTTGCGGTACCCCTCCCGTTTTTCTACAGTCACCCCAGGATAATTGCCTACATGCTGACGTGCCCCCGTAATATTGTTGAAAATTGTGGTCTTGCCGGAATTTGGATTTCCCGCTAACGCCACCGTTAAATCTTTAGTAGCCATTTAATAACCTCCTTCAATAAAAAATTCAATCAACTTCTACTTCAATAATCGCAGCCTCAGCCTTACGTAAAGATAGGTTGAAATTCTTAACCTTAATTTCCATCGGATCACCCAAGGGAGCATACTTCTGCACATAAATTTTACTCCCGGCTACAATTCCCATATCAATAATGCGGCTTTTGATCGAGCCATTACCAGTAACCCTAGCAACAACCCCAACTTCGCCGGGTTTCAATTGATTTAATGTTATAACCATACCTTCAACTCCTTTGTTCTTTTGATAATGGTATTCATTCTCAATAATATGAGATACTAATTTCCCCTTACAAGTACGCCAAGGTTCATGTTTAAACTCTATCTTACCCTTAAATAACATCGATCCAGCGCTAGTCTTTGTGATATTGGGAATCATTATCATTTAAATCATAAACATTATTCCCTTATTTGTCAAGAATTAATTAGGAAAGTTATCTTCAACTTCCCTGATAGGTCAATATCAAGCCTGGCGTAATAACCGTGCGGAATTCAACACCACTATAATTGCTCCAACATTATGCACAATTGCAGCGGCAACCGGTCCTAACAAACCACCGGCAGCGAAAATAATCGCGACAAGATTAATTACATTTGCTATCACAATATTTTGCCAAATAGTACGGATTGCCTTTCGACTCTTATGTATGGTTTCCGGTATCTTTTTCAAGTCATCAGACAATAAAACAATATCAGCTGCTTCAATAGCTATATCGGTTCCGGAGTATCCCATCGCAATTCCGATATCTGCCTTTGCTAAAGCTGGAGCATCATTGATTCCATCACCGATCATTGCTACTTTTAACCCTGATCGTTGATAAGTTTCAACATATTTCACCTTATCCGCCGGCAATAAATCACCATGTACCATCGAAATATTAACTTGCGCGCCAATCGCATTTCCTACGGCTGCCGCATCCCCAGTCAACAGCACTACTTGCTTAATTCTTTCATAAGTCAAAGCCTCAATTGCAACCTTAGACTCTTCACGGATGGGATCTTCTATCGTTATAATCCCTACAATGACACCATTAACCGCGATGAAAACAACCGTTTTACCTGATTTTTGACTTTCGAGACAATATTCTTGTTGTTCTTGCTTAAGCGCTACCTGCTTATTTTCCATTAACGCTTGATTCCCTAATAAGAAACAGTTACCCTCTTTCTCCGCTGCTATGCCTTGCCCAATGACCGGTTCCCAGCATGTCGGCTCAATAAAGGATATATGCTCATTATCTGCCGCCTGAATGATTGCTTTTGCTAAGTGATGCTCTGAACGCTTTTCTATCCCGGCTGCGATTGCTAATAACTCATTTTTTTGCCAGCCATTATAACAGCGAATGTCTTTCAGCGACGGTTTTCCCAACGTAATCGTACCCGTTTTATCAAATAAAACCGTGTCTAGCGAACCTACCCTTTCTAATATCTCGCCACCCTTAATCAAAATTCCGCGGCGAGCAGAAGCCCCAATAGCAGCAGCTACCGCGGTGGGAGTACTCAATAACATAGCGCAGGGGCAAAAAACAATTAAAATGGTCACACCCCTTACAATATCTCCCGTGGCTAAGTAAACTAATACCGCAATCGTCAAGCTTAATGGTACAAACCAAAATGCCCAGCGATCAATAATTCGAGCACTAGGGGCCTTACTTGTTTGGGCTTCTTTAACCATCTTAATAATATTGCCTAATGCCGTATCTTGGCCAACCTTTGTTGCTACCATTTCAATACTCCCCATAGTTACTATGGTTCCACCAAAAACACCAGCACCGTTACGGCATTCAACGGGAATAGACTCACCCGTTATCGTAGCCTGATCAACCGTCGCGTAGCCCGCTACAACCAGTCCATCCACCGGAATTTTTTCTCCTGGTTTTACTAATAATCTATCCCCTGGTTTTACTAATTCGGCAAAAATTTCTCGTTCGTTTCCGTCAGCTAAAATTCGGGCCTTTAAAGGAGCTAATTCAGCAAGTTTTTTTAAGGCAGTGTTTGATTTCTCTAAGGTAATGTGCTCCAACATTTCTCCGATAGTCATGATAAGCGCAACTTCAGCTGCTGCGAAATATTCGCCAATAGCGATAGCAGCAATAATTGCGATACTTACCAACAAACCAACCTTAGTGTCCCCCCGCTTATAAATGGCTGTAACTGCTTCTTTTACAATCGGTAATCCACCAATTATCGCTGCAATAAGCGCTACATTAACTCCAAAAATCGTCGGCAACCATTCAAACCAATAGCTAATTAATAAAACGGATGTAGCAACGATTACTAAATAATCTTGCCTATGACTTCCTGCGCCATGTTCCACGCCGTCAGGTTGTTTTTCTTCTCCCCCTTGCTCTATGCAACCCACCTCATTTTGCCTAATCATCTTCTCCTTATTCCCCATCCCTAAAAAGCCTCCTCATTAATTTTTTTTAGTATTTTTAGTAATTGTTCATTTTCTTCACTGGAAAGAACCGCAAGAATTTGGTCGGTTAAATTGTAATGATACTGGTGATGTTCGGCAAAGGCCCGCTGACCTTTTTCAGTCAAAGTAATTAAGTGGACACGCCGATCCTCCTTGATCGATTCCCGTGTGGCATATTCTTTCTTTTCCAATCTATCAACCGTAACCGTAGTTGTACCTGTAGTTACCCCCAAGTATTGAGCCAGACTTTTCATATTTATTTGACCATGCTTGCCCAATACTTCAATGGCGTGGGCTTCCGCAACAGTCAAGTCACTCGTTTTTATCACTGAGTTTTCCCACGAAGAAAAGCCATTAAAAAAAGTAAACAATTCTTGAGTTAATTCATCCAAATAATTCATAACTAACAACTCCTTTGACTATCATATTGTTTGATATTCAAACTAATTTTATATACTAAAACTACTTTTGTCAATTAATTCCGTAATTCATAGTATTACTCGTAAAGATATTAAAGCAAATTTTATCCGCCGGACCTGGCCCCCTTATCGCCACCAACAAAAAAACCGCTAACCAGCCCTCGCTCTTAGCGGTTTTTAGCCTATTCCTATTTAAATGCTTTTGGCTGGCAGTCACTATAAAGCTTCACCTCGTCCCCGTCCCGCTCCGCTCCACCACGCACGGCCCGGCGGCTGGGAGCTGGCCGTCATCCGCGGAGACTGCGGCCGCGCCTTAGCGAAGAAGCCGGTAACAGTTCCGTACGCGAATGCCAGACGATACGGCACTGTCGGCGACGAGCTTAGTCCCAGCCGCCGCGCCTGGCCCCCTTATCGCCGCCAACCAAAAAACCACCCGCAAATCTAAGCGTTCCATTATCTCTTAGTATTTTTTTAAAGTCATATCATGTTCACCGATATTCCTCAAGTAGACAGTGTCAGGCTTAACAAATTGGAAAGTGATCCTAACGCTCATGTTCACTGACGCTTCGAAGATATCTAAGGTTCCTTGGATCTTCTTAACTCTCAACGAGGGATGCCGTGGGTTCTCAGCAATAAGTCTCAAGAACTTTTCGACCTGTTCAACCTTTAAGGCCCCTTTACGGATTAGCTCCGGTAACTCTTTTATGAATTTGTCACTGCGGCTAATTTGAGGCATTTTTGATTTCCCCTAGGAGTTCCTCTGCTGAATAAGCTTTACCATGGCCTTTTTTCACTATTTCCTGGCTAACTTCCTTTTCCGCAGCTTGCCATTCTTTTGACCAATACCAGGCTTGCTCCTTCGGCACCAGTGTTTTAGGGATGATGATAATTTTTCCATCCTCAATGGTGTATTCTAAAATATCGCCTTCATTTATTGCTAATGCTTTTGTAAGCTCCTTTGGCAAAGTCACTTGGTTTCGCTTCCGAACCTCCATACGGCCTACTGCCATATTTATAACGACCTCCATTGGGTTAATTTCTTACATTCAGTATATCCGAATTTCAAACAAATAGAAATGAAAAATTAAGTAGCCGCTGGGCCTGGCCCCCTTATCGCCGCCAACCAAAAAATTGCTAACCAGCCCTCGCTCTTAACGGTTTCAACTGAGTATCTTTGTAAAAAAATCAAAGAACTATGACACCATCCCATAAGAAACCATTATATAAAAACTCACCCTAAAAGGACTAACTTAATAGTGTAAAGCTCTAGCTAAAGCCCTTAAATATTCATTAAACACCCGTTTACTTATTTCAGCATCAGGTACTACTATCTCACAAGCATGAAAACATCCCGGATAAATATGAAACTCCGTAGGAACACCAGCTTGTAGTAACTTTGCTACATATTCAATAATTTCATCCCTAAATAAATCTACTTCTCCCACGCATGTATAAACAGGGGGTAATCCAGATAAATTGCCTGCTCGCGCCGGAGCAGCATAGGGTGAAACATTAAACAAATTAGGTCCTAAATACATTTCCCATGCTTTCATATTTGTATTTCGATTCCATGCTCTGTCGTCTGTAATCTCATAACTAGATGGTGTTATATTCCGATCATCAATCATTGGATATAAAGGCATTTGGAACAATATGGTGGGACCACTTCTATCACGCGCTAGTAGAGCTAATGCTGCTGTTAATCCTCCACCTGCACTAGCACCTGCTACCGCAATTCGTCCAACGTCAATACCAAGAGACTCTGATGAATTTGCTATCCATAGTAAAGCTGCATAGCAATCCTCTAAACCTGCAGGAAATGGGTTTTCTGGCGCGAGACGATAATCAACCGCTACGACCACACAGTTTCCTTCCCTAACCATACTTTTACATATAGAATTTTCCAAATCCAGGCAGCCAAGAATATATCCCCCACCATGTATCCATAACACAGCCGGCAATCTTTCTTGCCTTTCTTTTGGGTAAAAAACTCTTACTGATACCTCCGGCGAATTAGTAGGACCAGGTATAATTTTATCTAGTGTAAGAACATCATCGGATGAATCTTTAGGTAGAGTCTTTACCCATTCTTTTGATAACTTACGGGCATTTTCTAAAGCATCTGTATCACTCAAATTCATTTTAGGCATTACTGAAAAAAATTTTTTCAACTCTAGATGAACTTTAGAATCCATCTCCATAAATAAGCCCCCTATAGACACTACAATATTAATTGTGAATATATATTCACAATTAATATTGTAGTGTCTATTCAATTTACTGTCAACAGCAATCCTGCTATATTAATATAGGAGGTATTTTATGCAACTTATCATTCAATCAGGAGACTTAGGACCTAGTTGGTTTCATGTTGCCTTACGAGTTCTAGTTTTGCTTAGCAAATCACATGATAATCTATTAAAAAGTACTTATTTAGCACAAAAATTAGGCGCAGACCCTACCTTTGTGCGAAAAATATTAGTTCGTTTATCAAATGGCGGACTTGTTTTTAGTCATAGCGGACGATATGGTGGATACAACATGAGTAAGCCCGCGGCAGATATTACCGTGGGAGAAGTCTATCGTACAATGATAAAAACTCAAACTATTAATCCTTTTTCTGTCCCACAAACTGGATCCGAACAAATAATCTCATTAATAATATCTAAAGCTGAAACTCAATTTCAAGATACTCTAGACACGTTTACTATTGAAGATTTGCTTGAAAATAGTTAATCAATTTTCACACTCCCAGATCCACCACCAAAGCCCCCAGCCACCGGGCCAGGCCCCCTTATCGCCGCCAAACACAAAACCGCTAAACAGCCTAAACTCTTAGCGGTTTTTCCCCTCTCTCCTTTCAAGTAGTTTTGTCTCTAATTATCGGAGTTCCTCGCAACAAGAAAGCTACTATTAAACACAACACTGCAAATATCCCTAAGACCAAAAATGCATCATCAAAAGAAAATATCGTCATCTGCTTTTTAACCAAGCCATTGATCATTACCAAAGTCTGCTGATGGGCTACAACCTCGGTGCTGCCTTGCTGCATAAACAAATGCTTTCCATAGCTAAGCAAATCACCCGTTGACTTTGAGGCAATATTAATATGAGACGCAATATTGTCCAGATGATAAATCTGCCGGTCTTGCAATACCGTCGATAATACGGCAATACCAAAAGACCCGCTAACCTGCCTCACCGTATTATTAATCGCCGAAGCCTGACTGATTTTCTCGCGAGGAACACGACTCAAACTCAAAACAGTAACCGTGATAATCGTCGCGCCGACAAAAATGCCCCGGAATATTTGAATAAAAAGGACAAACTCTGGCCTTGTATTAAGATCTATAACCATCAACGGAAATGTCCCCCCCAGTGCAAATAATGATGCGGCTATCACCACCGGCTTCGTACCGATTTTATCAGCTATTTTTGCTCCCAATAACATAAACACTGCCGAAACCATACCGGCCGGCAATAATAATAAACCCGTTTGCAAAGCTGTATAACCAAGTATATTCTGAAAAAAAAGTGGGAGTAAAAATAAACTTCCTAATAATATCGTGTAATTAATAAAACTAAAAATATTGCCCAAAACAAAATTCCAGTCCCCGAATAATGATAAATCCAATAAGGGACTATCCCGGTTTAATTCAATCAGCACAAAAAGAGTCAAAGTCGCAACCGCAATATACAGCAAACTTACGATGTAGAAAGAATCCCAGCCTTTCTCTACCCCTTTACTCAATGCCAGCAGCAAACAAAACAGCCCCGTTGAACAAAAAACAAACCCCACTAAATCAAACTTATTATTAGCCATAATTTTGCTTTCTCTCAGAGAAAGCGACGCCAATAAATATCCCAGCAACCCAATCGGCACATTAATCGTAAAAATATAGTGCCAGCTCCATTCATCAATTAGATAACCACCTAAAGTCGGGCCGACCGCTGGAGCAACAGCGATACAGATTCCCCATAATCCCATCGCCAAATTACGCTCCACTACCGGGAACTCCTGCAGCACAATCGACATACTAGTTGGGAGAATCAGCCCCCCGCCAAGCGCTTGAATAATTCGGAATAATATCATGCTATTATTACTCCAAGCTAAACTGCATAACAACGACCCCAGCGTAAAAACAAACAAACTAAGTAAATACATTCGCCGGGTACCAAACGCATTACATAAATACCCCGTAGTCGGCTGGAGAACCCCCATAACCAACATATACGCAGTCAAAATCCATTGAGCATCATCCGTTCCCACCGCAAAAGCGGCCATCATTTTAGGCAGAGCAACATTAATAATACTTGTATCCAGAGTGCTCATAAAGCCGCCGATGAGCGTAACTCCAAGCGCCACCCATTTATAATGTTCATTCTTTATTGCTAAGCGCGGAAATATCATATTTTTCTCCTCCTACTGCAGCTGAATATCAATCAAAGCCTGCATGCCCGGACGAAAAACAATATTACCGCCACGCTCCGGTAAAGTTATCTTTATCGGTATCCGCTGCGTCACTTTTGTAAAACTACCCGAAGTATTCTCAGTTGGAACCAGCGCAAACGTTGAATTAGTGGCGATACCAATTTCATAAATCTTACCGCTAAAAGTTAGCCCCGGATAACCATCAATCGTATAGTTAACTTGTTGCCCCAGTTTGATTTTGCCGATTTTAGTTTCTTCAATCCGAGCATTCAACCAAAGCTCATTACTGTCTACTACTGAAAATAACGTCTCGCCGACAGTGACAACCTCACCCGCATTAATATTTTTTAGCGCAATTACCCCATCTACCGGCGAAATAATATCCGTATATTCATTATTCAAATTGGCTGCCTCCAGCGTAGCTTCCGCTTGCTTTACCTGGGCCTGAGCCGCACGAACCTCTTCTTCGCGCGAACCCGCTACAACCAAGTCCAATTTTTCATCGGCGCTGCTGGTGGCTTCACAAGCGGCTTTCCAGCCTTGCTTCGCCATCAAAAAAGCGGCCTCTGCATTATCCTTCTGCGTAGCACTGATGACGCCGTCCTCATACAACTTACTCACTCGCTGATAAGTTTTTTCCGCATTATTCAAACTGGCCCGCGCTTGATCAGCGGTAGCCTGCGACTGATCAACCCCAGCCCGCGCCTGGCCGATTTCCTGAGCCCGTGGCCCAGCCAATACCGCGTCATATTTAGCCTTTGCCACCTCCAACGCCGCTTCGGCCTGCTTTCTTTGAACAGCCGCATCCCCACTGTCAAGCTTAGCCAATAACTGTCCGGCCTTTACCGTATCGCCGTCCTTTACCAGAACCTCGGCAATCCGCCCGGATATCTTCGGACTGACATTAACAATAGTGCCGCTGACCCTGGCGTCATCAGTACTAACAAGCTTTGTCGACTGATACCACCACCAGCCGCCACCCACAACACCAACCACCAAAAATAAAATTCCGATAAAAATAATCAAATTACGTCTATTAGGCTTTTGGTTTTCCGCCATAGCTTACCCCTCCGTATCCTTCAAAGAAAAAATCTATTACTCGACACTTACCCCCATCGCTTTATCTAGTTGCGCTTTGGCAATATGGTAATCATATTGCGCCTGAGCATAATTTGTTTTTGCTTGTATTAGGGCCAATTCCGCATCAATGACATCAAGATTCGTACCAAATCCAGTTTCATACCGTTCCTTGGCTAAACGAAAATCGACTTCCCCCTGCTCTACGGCAACTGTATTAGTCTCAATTCGTTTTTCCGCCTCTTGCATATTCTGATAAGACTGGCTAACTTCTAACGTAATAGTATCCCTCGTTTGCCGGGCTTGTTCCCTGGCTGAAATCATCTCGTATCTAGCTTGTTTGAGCTTGGCCTCAGTTAGCCCCGAATCAAAAACATTCCATTTTGCCGTTAGACTCGTTGCCCACTTACTATTTTTAGTACCGCTAAACTTTGTATCATCCCAATAATTTGTAACATTCAAACTCATCGTAGGACGTTTGCCGCTTTGAACACCTCTGACCTGTTCTTGAGTAAGCTCAACTACAGTTTTGTCTTCTTCCATATCCGGTCTATGCAGCAACGCATCGTTAATGCAACTATCTAACGACTGCGTATATGATTGATAAGTAAGGTTATCAACTAAAACAATTTCGCTATGTATCGGCAACCCAATTATCGTATTGAAATGGTAAATAGACTGATCATAATTGTTTCTAGCCTTGATAAAGTTGTCCTGAGCATTTGCCAAGCGCACTTTGGTTTGTAATACATCGGGCAGCGCCACCGTCCCCGTGTCATATTGTTTTTGCACACTTTGCAAATGGTCAGTAAAATCACGTACCGAACGGGTAGCCACTTCGAGTAAATTGCGCGCTTGCAGTATCTCATAATAGGCTGTTGTTACCTCCAGCTTCAATTGCTCTTTTCTCCCCTCAATCTGGAGTTCAGCTATCCTCTGTTTCAAATCAGCCTGCTCAATACAACTTTCCAATTTTCCCCCAGAATAAATTGGAATAGAGGCATTAATTTGGTTTTTAAAGTAACTATAAGGAGACACCGGAGCTAAAGCTGCTACATAAGATTGTGGTACATCAGAACGAAGCGTAGTGTGGGCAAATTCTATGCTCAAACTTTTCTCGGCCCTTGCCTCTTTTTCTTTCCATACTGACTTCTCTTTTCCCGCTTCCGCCATCTTTAGCACGGGATTTGTTTGTAGCGCCATCCTAATACTAGCCTCCAACGATAACTCAAGCGGCGCGGCTGACACTGCTTGAAAACCAAACAGCAGCAGCAAAAATAGCAACCCAGACAAACATCTGTGACTGTGTTTCATCGAACTTCCTCCTTAGTTTGAAGAACCATAGGCCAACCTGTCCTTCATTAATAGTTAGATGTTTACCAGGTAAACATACCAGCCACCCTGTATAACCGGCACGGCCTATTTCGTAGATGAGAAAATAACTCCTTCTAAGATATTCTATATATTCGTTATGTTTACCAGGTAAACATAACGACGGGATTTTAATGACCTTGCTTCAAACTATCAATATATTGCTCAATTTCAGACAAAGTATCCTTAAAAAAAAGAACCACTGTCAAACTTTTGGTGAAATTCAATATGCCCTTGAAAAGCAATACGCCCTTTATCAGTCAACTTAAATTTGACGATTTTTTTATTATCCTTCGTCTGATAACGAAAAATCAAATCTTTATCCACGAGCTTGCGGATAATTTTAGGCACAGCACCTTTAGTTATCCCCAGCTTCTCAGCAATCTCAGTAACATTAATCCCTGGGTTTTTGCCGATAACATCCAACATGTGGAGTTCAGAAGCATATAACACCTCATCAGTTCCAAAATTATGCGGTTCTGCCATCGCTGAAGATGCTTTATTAATAATCCGCATCATAATCTCAACTATAATTTCACTTTGATTACACATTTTATTTATCCTTTTCAAACTGATAAAATTGAACATCCTTCACTTATAATGTATACCTGGTAAACTATATAGTCAAGGATTAATTTTATTAAGCGTTACGCCAAGTTCCATCACCCAAGCCCCAACCACCGCGCCGGCCCCATTATCGCCGCCAAAAACAAAAAAACCGCTAAGCCGACCACGCTCTTAGCGGTTTTTTACCTATTGCCATTTAGCTGCTTTTGGCTGGCAGCCACTATAAGTAACTGGTGGGAGGGGAATTCCTCCTCTTTTGGCTTCTCGCTATTCCCCCCGTCCCGCTCCTATCCACCACGCCCGGCCCGGCGGCTGGGGGCGTCCGCCATCCGCGGAGGCTGCGGCCGCGCCTTAGCGAAGAAGCCGGTAACAGTTCCGTACGAGAGGTCACGGACGACCTCTCGAGCCTGGCCTGAGCACGGACGCGAATGCCAAGCGCTACGGCACTGTCGGCGACAAGCTTAGGCGCGGCCAGCAGCCGTAGCACTGGCAGTAAGCCCCCAGCCGCTGGGCCTGGCCCTGTTATTGCCGCCAAACAAAAAACCGTTAACCAGCCCTCCATCTTAGCGGTTTTTAGCTTATTCCTATTTAAATGCTTTCTTCTAGCAGCCACTATAAGTCAACTGGCCTTACAAAGGGTACCTGTGTCCACACCAGGCAAACTGCAAGCCTAGCAGCAAATGGAGTTTGCTGCCTTAGACCCATGGCTTTGCAACCTTACCTTTCGATAAGTTTGCCCATCTTTTTATTTTTAGGAAAATAATATATTATATTTTATTTTTCATTGGTTCTTGCAGTTTACATATAATTAATTGCTTGATTTCGAGAATTTTGTTTTTGGCATCAATATCCGAAGTTAAAGACAGGCATGGACAAATAACGCTCACCTGTATCCGGCGCGATGACAACTACTGTTTTTCCGGCGCCCAGTTTTATTGCTGCTTTAATTGCTGCATTTACAGCAGCTCCCGATGAATAGCCTAACAAAAGTCCTTCTTTAACCGCCAATTCCCTCGCAGTATCTGTTGCCGCTTCATCAGTAATATCAATCACTTCATCATAAATTGAAGTATTCAACACCTTGGGGATAATTCCAGATCCAATTCCCTGAATTGCATGCGGTCCCGGCTTCCCGCCATTAAGTACAGGCGAAGACGCAGGTTCTACCGCAATTATCTTAACGCCGGGATCAATTGACTTCAGATACTCACCAGTACCGGTTATAGTACCACCTGTCCCTATACCTGCGACAAAAGCATCAGGTACTTTTCCATCTAGCGCTTCTACTATTTCTGGACCCGTTGTTTCTTTATGTGTCTCAGGATTGTGCTCATTTTCAAACTGTCTCAATGGGAAATAACCAAAGTCTCTAACCAATTCTTCAAGCTTTGCTAAATCGGCTTTAATTCCCTCCGGTGAAGCAGGGACCAACACCAATTCGGCACCATACGCTCTTAATAGCTTTCTTCGTTCCACGCTGGCTTTTTCACTCATAACAATAACTAAGCGATACCCTTTAATAGCAGCGACAAGCGCAAGTCCTATTCCGGTATTGCCGCTTGTTGCTTCAACCAAAGTAGTCTTTCCTGGCGTTATATGTCCTGCTTTCTCAGCTTTTTCAATCATGTTTAATGCGATCCTGTCTTTAATGCTTCCGCCTACATTGAAGCTTTCAAGCTTTACATAAACATCCGCCGCATCGTTTGGAACCAATCTGTTCAATTTAACCAATGGTGTTTTGCCAATAAGCTCAATTGCGCTGTTTACTTTTATCATAGACATATTAATGCTCCTTTATATTTTTTAGTACATTACTTTTTTGTATTATTCATGTATCAAGAATTTTTGCAAACCATGCTTTGATAGTTTTTCTCTATCATGCGGCAATACCCACCCACTCAGGTCAGGTCCCTTGGATACCAAACCATATACATTCCCCCAAAGTGGCCTCAAATGAGGAGATACTTGATAGTGTTTTTTTATCAATTCAAAATGTGTGGTTTCTTTGAATCCTGACGTTTGGTACAAATCCCTGGCGTATGGCCACAAGTTTTTGAATTCCTCCAGCCTATTCCTGTTGGCTCTGAAAACTTGATAATAGGTAACCTGAAAACGCGCAAGCGAAGGATATAAGCGGACATCAGAATCAGTGATAAAATCTCCAAACAAAAACCGTTTATCCGCAAGATGCAGATCAATAAAATCCATCGCTTCAAAGAACCTGTCATAGGCCTTCTCATAAGCAGCCTGCGAACGCGCAAATCCGCAATTATAAACACCTACATTGATCCGTTCATATATAAAATTATTCAACTTATCGATTTGCTCTTTCAATTCAATGGGGTATAAATCTGGCGCCCCTTTCTTATGATATTTCTTCCAGTCCTTATTTAAGTAAATTGACAACCAAAAATGGTCGTTGTTTACACCTTTACCGGTAACGGTATCCACAATGATTGGGACCGTGGATCTCCCAACGTAATCCGAGTTTTCTTTTATATACACATCGTGCAAGTAATGGATGCCAAGTACAGGATCCACTTCCCTCGGATCTTCACTAAAAACCCAGCCCTTCGGCGTACGGAAAATGCCTGTTGTCCCTAGACTGATTACATCCTCAAGACCAAGCAGCTTTCTGGTAATCACCACTTTATGCGCGTGAGGACAGCCGGGCATCCAGATTAACCGGTACCTGTCTGGTACTACTGGCCACTCACCAGGAGCGTCGCCAAATTTTTTTATAAACAAGTTTTCCTGGGTTTTGATCTCGCCATTGCTCTGAATCTGCTGCTTAAAGGTTCGCTCAAACAACTCAATGCCTTCATACAGTGCAACTTCTGGCATTATTTATCCCTCCTAAAATATTAAGAAGCACATTTTTTTCTTGTAACCCTTATTTAGGGGCATGATCTGCCCGAAAGTATTTCTGGCTAATGGCTGTAATAGTACCATCTTTAATCAACTCTGCCAATACTGTATTGATATCGTTGGTCAACTGTTCACCATTTGGCCCTTTATTTATTAATAGATAGCTATAAGGAGTACTAGAAATTAAATCCGATGCCTCTTTTGTTAAAGGGATCGTTTTTAATTTTAATCCATATTCATTAATATATTTCTCAAGGATGGCCGCATCAATCAATTGGAAGTCAAACTTTCCGCTTTCTACATTTTGTAAAATAGGTACTAAATCCGCTTCTGTATAACTGAGCAGCACAGGTTTATCGACGTGTTCCTTATTATATTTTTCAAGAGCAGTTGTATAATTGGTTCCGGCATTTACTTCTGATCTTTTCCCTGGAAGATCACTAAACGAATGTATACTAGTGTTATTAGCCGCTACCGCAATAACAAATTGATTTTTAAAAATTGGATTTGAATAGATATATTTTTCCTTTCGTTCCTTATTCATCGCAAAGTTATTCGCGCCTATCTGATAACGATCAGAATCTAATCCAGCAAAAATAGACGTAAATTCTGTTTTCTCAAAGGAGACTTCGTATTGTGGTAACTTAGCAAAAATGGCTTTAACAATCTCAATATCATATCCGGTGATTTCATTTTTTTCATCCACATATGAAAAAGGCTTAGGTTCCCCCCCTGTTGCCACAATAATTTTCTTTTTTGACGCACTTCCGTTATTTTGTGTAGCACTATTGGAAGCGCATCCGGCAGCCATCAAAACTGCCACCGTAATACTAATAAGTACCAATAATTTTTTAACTCCTTTATTTTCCATTTCTATTCCCCCCCTATTTATTGCTTTGTATTACTGTGTAAAAACTCCAACCCCACAGACCTTTTTATGACTCATAACTCGGAAACTGTTCATGCTGTTCCATTAAACAAAGCCAGAGGCATAAAGGATTTTAATCCTTTATGCCTCTGGCTTTCCAGTCAGCATCAATTTTGCTTATACTATCACACGTTACTACAATCGTCAAGGGAAAGAGAACCATTTCCCATTTATGTAAATAAATATGCAGTTGACGCTTGTCAACAGGTGTGGTAATATGATAAAAATCAATGCTGACTGGAAAGCCAGAGGCGTGAGGGATATTAATCCTTTGCGCCTCTTTTTTTATTGCGCATCGATTTATGATTTGAATACCAATTAAATTTAAATAGACAGCGAGGAGAGAAAAAATGAGTATAGTAAACACAGTCCCGTTTCGGTTTGATATTGTGGGGAGCTTTTTAAGACCTGAAAAATTAAAATCGGCGAGAAGCAAATTTGCCAAAGGAGAAATTACAGCCGAAGAATTAAAGTCGGTGGAAGATGAGTCAATCAAAGAACTAGTTGAGAAACAAAAAAATATCGGTTTAAAGGTGGCTACCGACGGAGAATTTCGAAGAAGCTGGTGGAACCTTGATTTTTATTGGGGCCTTCAAGGAACTAGAAAAATAGAAAGTCAGGAAAGTCATTCCTTTAAAGGCATTAACCTAAGAGGAGAGTCCGTCCTGCTTACCGGAAAGATTAGTGGAGAAAGCCATCCCTTCATCGAGCATTTTAAATATGTCAAAAAGATCGCGGCCAAGGACATCGTAGTTCGTCAAACAATTCCTTCACCAACACAGTTCCTTCTACAGCTCGTATCGCCAAGTAATCTTGAAAATACAAAAGCGTTTTATCCAGAAAAGGAAGCTCTTATACAGGACATCGTAAAGGCATATAAAACGGTGATAAAGGATTTGTATGATGCAGGCTGCCGAAATGTCCAATTGGATGACTGTTCCTGGGGGCAATTCTTTGAGGGACGTTCAAAGGCCTTCGATCAGGACCGAAGCCATGACGAACAGCGTAAAGCGGAGAAAGTAAGGGTAAACAACTTGGTTTTGAACGACCGGCCAAAGGATTTGATTATAACAACTCATATCTGCCGCGGCAATTACAGATCTGCATGGGCCAGCTTTGGAGGATATGAACCAGTGGCAGAAGTGTTGTTCGGAAAGCAAAATGTCGATGCATATTATCTCGAATATGATTCAGACAGAGCTGGCGGCTTTGAACCGCTAAGATACATAAACGGCAATAAAAAAGTAGTTTTGGGACTGATTACTTCAAAAACTCCCGAACTGGAAAATAAGGAAGAGACTATAAAGAGAATTCATGAAGCTTCTCAATATGTTGACTTGGATAAACTTTATTTAAGCCCCCAGTGTGGTTTTGCCTCAACTGAGGAGGGAAATATCCTGACAGAGGAAGAACAGTGGGCAAAGCTTAAGTTTATAAAAGAAATTTCAGAGGAAGTATGGGGAAATACTTGACCACACTCATTACCGAAGCTAGCATTATTTAGGTTTCTTAGGGTGAATTTTAAAGCAGGTAATCCGCTTTCGAGCCTTACAAAACTACTAACCACAGCTAAGAGCGGGGCCATTCTATAACCAACCATCGCTCTTAGCTGTTTTTTTGCCTGACAGCCACTATAAGCCTTAGGTGGGAGGGGAAATCCTCCGCTACGGATAATATCCTACGCCACAAACGCCAGCATAGCTGTCGGTGGCTGGGGATAAGAATCCCGCTCCGGAAATCCCCTCCCACCCGCAAATATAAAATTTGGCCACACTAGCGGCCTTTTAGCTTCTTCCTAATTCGCTGACATTCCCTATAGCTAATTAAAATATGGCCTATTGCCAAAACTAAAGCCGCTATCAGCATTGGATTTGATTTAAGCAACACTGCTGATAAGATAAAATACATAACAGGACAGACCGCCATCGGAATAGGTATTGGTATCCATCGTAAAGGAAGGAAGCAATTGGCATAAATACGTCCTTTTAAAACAAAACGAAACCACCCAGCATAATAAACGAGAAGCAATACTATCATAGCAATTAAACAATATTGGCTCGTAGCATTATCTACTACCAGTGGATAAAACAAAGGAATAATAATTACACCGATACGCCCGATATTCTCAAGAATAGTCAGAGCAATTGGCTCTTTTATCTCATCTTCCGCAAGTATATTGATTGGTGGAAATAAAAACCATAGTAGATTCGGCGCGAATACAACTATAGGAACAATTAGACTTCTCCAATAGAACTCGAGATTTTCCATTTTATATTCTCCCATTAATTATTTTTTATTTATTATTTTTTCCATTATAACCCATATTATCTAAAAATTATATTATCTACCAACATTCTATAAATGGTTTAGTCATAAGCTTTTATCGTCTCACCTTTGTTGCTACCGATGACAACTATCATCGTAACATTATTATTTTGAAAATTTCTTCTAGAGAACGATTCTACCATATCCATATATCACATAATGTCACGCGGCTTCACCCGTCACCTCTCCAATTCACCACGCATGGCCCGGCGGCTGGGGACTGGCTGCCATCCGCGGAGGCTGCGGCCGCGCCTTAGCGACAGAGCCGGTAACAGTTCCGTACGAGAGGTCACGGACGACCTCTCGAGCCTGGCCTGAGCACGGATGCAAATGCCAAGCGCTACGGCACTGTCGGCGACAAGCTTAGGCGCGGTCAGCAGACGGAGCATGGCGGCAAGCCCCTAGCCGCTGGGCCTGGCCCCCTTATCGCCGCTAAACAAAAAGGCCGCTAACCAGCCATCGGCTCTTAGCGGTCTTTAGCTTATTCCTATTTAAATGCTTTTGGCTGACAGACACTATAAAGCTTCGCCCCGTCCCTCTCCGATCCACCACGCACGGCCCGGCGGCTGGGGACTGGCCGCCATCCGCGTAGGCTGCGGCCGCGCCTTAGCGACAGAGCCGGTAACAGTTCCGTACGAGAGGTCATGGACGACCTCTCTAGCCTGGCCTGAGCACGGACGCGAATGCCAGGCGCTACGGCACTGTCGGCGACGAGCTTAGTCGCGGCCAGCAGCCAAAGCGTGGCGGCAAGCCCCCAGCCGCCGGGCCGGGCCCCGTTATCGCCGCCAACCAAAAACCATTACCCAGCCCATCATAAAAAAAATCACGCATTTTACACGCTCTTTATCTGGATAAAAATTACAAATCATTAATACAATAAGATTACGATAAAAAGCAAACCAACGGTGATAATTTGTAAGCTTTGCCACCATAATTAAACCGACGAGACAGGGTGTGAGTTTATTGAGTTTAACCGGGACGAGAAATAATATCGACCGGCTACAACAGCTAATTCATAAAAAACAGCGCTTGGTAGCCGGACTGATGTCAGGCACATCGCTTGACGGCATTGATATAGCTCTGGTAAAAATCACCGACAGTGGTATCCATACTCATGTAGAACCAGTCGCCTTTAAGACGATTGAGTACCTGCCGAAGGTGCGCCAGGCCATTTTGGCGGCATGCCACCCGGAGACATCAAACGTATCCAGCTTATGCTCACTCAACTTCTTTTTGGGGCAACTATTTGCTGAGGCTGTTTGCCACGTATGCCAGGAAAATAACATCGATATTAACGATTTGGATTTAATCGGTTCCCATGGTCAAACAATCTGGCACCAACCAGGAATCAGCACGCTGCAAATTGGCGAAGCAGCAGTAATTGCCGCGCAGACGGGCGCGGTGGTGGTAGCCGATTTCCGGGTCCGTGATGTGGCGGCCGGCGGACAAGGCGCACCACTGGTGCCCTATACAGAATATTTATTATATCGTCACCCGGTAAAAACCCGTCTGCTGCAAAACATCGGCGGTATTGCTAACGTCACGGTACTACCTGCCGGGTGCAGCCCCGAAGCTATCATCGCTTTCGATACCGGTCCCGGAAATATGATGATTGATGCCTGCGTCGATAGATTCACAAAAGGACAGCAACACTACGATAAAAATGGGGAAATTGCCGCACGAGGAACCGTTTCTAGTCCGATGTTAGCTGAACTAATGGCCCATCCTTTTCTTAAGCAACAGCCGCCCCGAACTACCGGACGGGAAATATTCGGTAATACTTACACTGATGAGATAGTGACAAAATATTGGGCCCGCGGCGTAACGTCTGATGATATTGTGTCTACCCTGACCTGTTTTTCTGCGACTAGTATTGCTGACAGTTACCGCCGTTTTATCATCCCCCAGCACAAAATCGATGAAATTATCATCGGCGGGGGCGGCAGCCATAATCCGACCCTATTGGCGATGCTGCGGCGCGAATTGCCAGCTATCCCTATTTGTCCTCAAGAATATTTAGGGTTTTCCAGCGATGCTAAAGAAGCGGTGGCTTTTGCCATTTTGGCTAATGAAACAATTAGTGGCCACACTAATAATTTACCGGCCGTTACCGGGGCAAGACTACCGGTGATTATGGGAAAAATCTCGTTATAAGATAATCTTGGTTTTCTCCTTACAGGAAAATTCCATTCTAAAAGCCTTGCCACCGTTGAAAACTAATTAACCATCCCCGATAAGCGGAAAAGGAAAGAATAAGCATTACTATCGCCACAGTTAATAATACAAATATCGTATCGGTTTTTTTCCAATAAACAGTTTTATAATAGGTTCTCTGCATATTATTCTCAAACCCTCTTGCCTCCATCGCAAGCGCGACTCGCTCTGCCTTTCTTATATTAGTTGCTAACAGCGGAATTGCATTTCGATACCAACGATTCTTTTTTAAATACCACTGTTTCTTCTTAGCATTTCTAATCCGATGAGCCGCGTTAATTAATGCTAAATCAGCTTCCATCGAAGGCAAAAATCTAAACGCGGTAAGTATTCCATAAGCAATTCCGGGACTTAGATGACACTGCTTTATCAGACTTAAAATTAAATCATTAGGCTCCGTATTGGCGGTAAAAATAATTGAGGAAATTCCGATAGTCAAAACTCTAAAACATAATGAAAGTCCTACTATCAAACCTTTATCCGTAAAATTAATCGGGCCTAGGCAACCTATTATATTGGGGTTGTCAACCTTAGCCCAAGCAGCATTCATCCACAACATCCCTAAGGCGAAAAATGCTAATGGGATTAACGCTTTCAGGTTCTTTTTATTAAACGATTTCGTAATCACGCCAAAAAACACATTTATGACAAAAATCATAACCATAGTTTTAGGATCAAATACCATTACCGAAACAATTAAAACTATGAAATTTGATATCAGTTTTGCTGTTGGGTTTATTTTATTCATATTTAGCATAAATACCTTCATCTTTTGCCATAACTTTAATTTTAAACGGCAGCTCTAGCCCGCTTTGCTTAATGATCGCTTGGCTATTCCATAAATCGGATGTTTTACCATTAAAAACAATCGCTCCATTATCCATAACCGCAGTTTTATTGGTATACTCCTCTACTAAATCAAGATCATGGGTAATCATAAATATCGTAATCCCTTGTTTATTGAGTTCAGCTAACTTATCCATCAGCTTATAGGCATTTTTTTCATCTTGCCCAAAAGTTGGTTCATCAAGAATTAATATCTTTTGCTTACCTACTAGCATTGTCGCTACCGATAACCGTCTCTTTTGCCCCCCAGATAAACTGAACGGATTACTTTTTTTTAACGCCTCAAGCTCAAACTCTTCAAGCATCGAACTTACATATTGTTTTTTAGAAATTTCATCAATATCCAGCTGATCAACACTATAGCCAATTTCTGACCATACTGTATCCTCAATAAATTGATGCTCCGGATTTTGAAACACATAACCTACAGCCGTATATATATCTCTCAGTTTCATTTGCATAATATTTTTATTATGTATATTAACTGTGCCATAAGCCGGGTCGATTAACCTTATTAAAGTCTTAGCTAATGTTGATTTTCCACTTCCATTCGACCCAACTAAGGCAAAAAAATCACCCGCAGCTATTTCAAGGTTAACATTTCTAAAAATTGGTTTGTTCTTTTCATATTCTGCGGCTAAAGCTTTAATATCGATAATAATTTTAGCCGATGAATTATCCTGTTTAATATTGGGGTTCAAGCTTTTAAACGCTTCCGCTAATAAGGTCTTCGAAATATTCTCCGCTCTTAACTCCGAACAATTAAGGGGAACTTGTGTAAACTTATGCCCAAGTTTCCTTAATTGTTCATATAGCCGCACGGCTTGAGGCCGCCAAATACCCCTTTGCCTCAGTTCTTCCCCATATACTTCAAAGAGTTCTCTCGGTTTACCATCACAAAGCATCGTGCCATCATTTTTTAAAATTATCAGCCGATTTAAAAATGGCAGCCACGGTTCTAGATTATGCTCTACTACCAGTAGCCCCTTCCCCTTAGCTGCAGAAGCTTTTGCAGCTGTAACTACTTGCCTTCTGCCCAAAGGGTCTAAATTAGCAGTAGGCTCATCCAGCAAAAACAGCTCCGCTTCTTGGGCAAATATTGAGGCAAGCGCCAATCTTTGCTGCTCGCCACCAGAAAGTTCATTTATTGGATTTTTATATTTTTCCTTAGGAAAATCTACCGCTTCCAGGGACTTATGAATTATATCATCCATTAATGAAGCAGCTACACAAAGATTCTCCAGCCCAAACGCAACCTCATCCTCAGGGTATAGCGAACAAAACTGACTCTCTGGATTTTGAAATACCATCCCTAATATTTTTGAAACCTCATAAGGCTTCATCTTTCTTAGCGATCGGTTATCGATAAATACATCCCCGGTAACCTGTGCATTCTCAAACCTCTGCGTAAGCCCCATTAAAGATAAAAGCAGCGTGGATTTCCCACAGCCGCTTTCCCCTAAAATAAGTATTCTTTCATTAGTACAAAATTCGAAAGTTAGATCCTTCAATACCAGTCTACTATTTATTTCTACACTAAGCTTTTCTACTTTAATCTGAGTCATTACAGCTCAATCCTTTTCTCTGCTCTTTCACGGCCTAAAGGAAAAGAAGCTAACGCTCCGGTAGCTGCTAAGCCGTCACCAATTAACTTCCCAAGTACCCCCGCCAGCACGGCTCCGGATACTAGTCTAAGCAATATCATTAACCCCAGCATTGATATTGGGAATTTAGAATATCCATAAGCAACATAATTATAAATAAAACTTGTCACACTTGCGCCCATTCCGGCAAAGCTAAGGACAACTAAATTATATTTTTTCCAGCTGGTTACAGCAAATATAGCTTCACACCCTATTCCTTGAATAGCCGCTCCGATAAATACCCCTACCCCGGCTGGTGTTCCCAGGAGTACCTCACCAAAAGCTGCCAGTATCTCTGCCCCAAACGCAATGCCTGGTTTACGGATAATATATGCGGCAGTAATAGATGCAATAAACCATATACCATATACCATATCAAGTCCCACCGGACCAAAGACAGCGTTTGCAACCGCCCATACACTGACACCACCGATATACAAGACACCGAATGCCACACCTAAAACGCATAACACAATTATATCCTTTAATGACCAACCAAACTTTTCTATCATGTTAATAATCCCCCTATATAATTACAATTCTATTTTTTCCTTTGCTGTTGATGGACTCCCCTTAGAAATAGTTGCATGAATAATAGTATGTCTAATCCTTTTACTTACCGCTTCAAATGAAGTTTCAAGCAAGTCAAACACCTTCTTCGCGGTTCCATCAAGTCTTGTACAATAATGATAACTTTCTACTTCTACCGCGGCAGCAGCTATATCTCTTGATATTTCATCAACAATTACCTGGAAATATTCCTCATTGCCTAATGGATAAAGCGACCATGCGCAAGCAATATTCATATCTTCCCTGGGGAATTCTATTTTAGGTGCTTTAACATTAAAATCAAAATCTTCCGGTACATCACCCGGGCATCCTACCGAAAAAAGTACATTTGCCACTACATGCCCACCTGCTTCAGCCGCACGTAAAAATACTTCTTTTACATAGCTAAACACTCTCGCTCGATTTCCTTGGACAGTAGTCCCTAAATCATCAGTTAAAACAGCTAATCCAGTTTTATCAGCTGCTTTTACCGCGCCTAGAATTACCTCCACAAAATTGTCCTGCATCGGATAGATAGCTAACCTTGCACCAACAACATCACTCAAACCACATTGCATCTCAACATCTCCATATCTTATATTTTGTTGTATTCCAGAAACAAAAAAAGTCATAACCCGCTAAAGGTCATGACTCTCATAAAATGCATTAAACACACTACAATTAGCCTATCCTCCCTACGGTAGCATTACCTACATCAGGTTCTAAGGGTTCAGGACTTATAGCCCCATCTCAGCCTACAAACAGCAGCTCCCCAAAACATCACAATTAAATTATCAACATCATTATATTAATATTTTAACAATAAATCAAGTGTAGTCGACGAGTTTTGTGAATTGTGCCATTTTGTGAATCGAGACAACATAGCCTAATGGATTTTCTACCTTAAGCTTCGTTGAAATTCCCTGAAAAAGCGGCCTAGACTTATTAGTGATTTTGCTGTAAAATTGTGGAATAACATTTTTTAATTTATTAAGGGGAACCTATGAATATTACCTTTGAAATTGCCGGCGAAGAAGATGCCTTAGCCCTAATAGAAGTACGAAATAAAAGCTTTTACGATGATTTCATCCGGTTTGGTGAATGTCCCGGCTACAATATATCTATCACTGAAATGAAACAACTAATTACAAAGCTCTTTACCTACAAAATAATCGCCGATGGCAAAATAATTGGCAATATACAATGTTTTATTCGTAAAGCTAATTACTATTGGCTCCATAATCTCGCTATTATCCCCGAATATCAAAATAAAGGAATTGGTGCTAAAGCAATAGCTTATATTGAAAAAACCTATCCTGACGCAACCACCTGGGGGTTAGACACACCGGCTCAGAACAGTCGTAATTGCTATTTCTATGAAAAAGCCGGCTTTATCAAAAAAGCTGAAAAAAAATATTCGGAAAAACTAACCCTGCGGATATATGAAAAAACGATCAAATAAATATGAAAACCCCCTACCCAAACGGGAAATACCCCCTTATTGAACGCGTACTAAAAAGAAAACCTATTTATTTTACAGGAGGATCTTTAAGGTGGAACTTGCGAAAAAAGACTACTGGCTTTTATTTAACGATAATAATCTTTTACTAAAAGAAACTAACAACAGTTACGAAATTCCAGCGCGAGAAGATATCGAAGCGCTGGCAGATATCAAATTATCGCTAGCTGCTGCTCAATATATTGGTTCCTTTGATAATAATGCATATTACGCCGCTAATATATCAACCCAAAATATACCGCAATGCTTTTTATTTAAAAATATTCGTCAAGTTTTGGCAACCCTTGCTTCCGATCAATTTGCTTTAGTTTTACGAGCCTTTCATATTTTGACCTGGATAGAAAAAAATAAATATTGTGGCTGTTGTGGCGCTGCCTTAAATATATCAAAGAATGAACTAACCTTAAACTGCTCGTCTTGCCATAATATAATTTATCCGAGAATTTCTCCGGCAATAATCGTTGCGGTTACTAAAGATAATAAGCTGCTTCTAGCGCGTGCCAAAAACTTCAAAACTACGATGTATAGCGTTTTAGCAGGATTTGTTGAACCAGGCGAAACTCTGGAAGAATGTATTAGTAGAGAACTAAACGAAGAAGTCGGTATCGAAGTAACTAATATTCGCTATTTCGGGAGCCAGGCCTGGCCCTTTCCCGATTCACTTATGATTGCCTTTACCGCTCAATGGGCAAAAGGCGACATTATTATCGATAATAATGAAATTATTGAAGCTGGGTGGTTTTCCGCTAATCAACTTCCAAAAATTCCCGAACCAATTAGCATAAGCCGACAGTTAATTGACTCATTTGTTGCTAGCCAAAACCAATAACGCTTCTTTTAAACGCCCACAAGTAAGAGACCCATCAGCCGCCTTGGCTGATGGGTCTCTTACTTGGCCTCGCTGCCGTAAGCTATTTATACATAAGCTTGTTCAAATCTCGTCGAATGGTTTAACAAGTCAAATAGCTAGAGCGTTTGACTTGCAGAAATCACGGTTACTTCCATGACCGCGCGAGCCCAATCAAATTTTTTCTTCATGCGCTCAAAAGCCTCGCCCGATTTTATAAAACGAACCCTTCCTTTTACAATAACACCGGTCCCTTTCGCTCTATAGCCTTCAACTTCTCGACTGGCAATCGAAATAGTAACCTCGTTATTGGCCGTAATATTTTTCTCAGTTCGAATAAAGCCATACGCTGGAATCAAGAGTTTGTCATCAGGAGTTACCTCAATATAGCTATTCCAGCTATTAACTAAATGCGGACCATCAACTCCGTTAGACATAATAGAAACTGCTCCATCTACCGGGTGAGACAAAATCGCCAATAATTTTTCGTTTAACACAATGCTTACATCCTTTCCTTTACTTCCCAGCGGATACCTATCAAATACCGATAGTCACCCAACTAAAATCATGCCTAGCTTTGAATGAATTAGTCCTACAGAATTGATCTGATCCCTGGAATTTACGCTAATCTTATCGTGTGCACCTAAAAGAAAAACTATGCAAACCCCTCAGCCGTTTGCCTCAGAAACTTGTTAACAAAAACTGGTCATTTTGCATGTTTATTCTGTACATTTAGGCAAATAATCAAATTTTAATTTTAAAAACTTTCCTCCCATATTATCGCCACCAAACAAAAAACCACTGAACAAACTTTGTCCTAGCGGTTTTTAGTTTATTGTTATCTTGCTAAATTATAATTCCGGCACCGCCTGCGAAATTTGCCGTCTGCCAAAAACCTGATAAAGAAGCCAATAAATAACAAAAAATAATATTGACAACATATACATCATTGAATAATTAGTCACTGCCGCTATAGCCCCCATCAAAATAGCGCCGATACCAATTCCTAAATCAAAAAAATTAAAAAAAGTGCCAATTGCAATCTCACGCCGCTCCATTGGCACAACATTAATGCACCAAGCCTGTAGGGCCGGAAATACAGCCCCTGTCCCCGCTCCATACAAAACAGCGGCGATAATGAGCGCAGTAGTGCTAGAAGCCGTGGCCAATAAAAAAGTGCCGATACTACAAAAAATAGCCGAAACTCCGATAAGAACGCCGGGGCCTCTAAGATCGAATATTCTTCCGGCAACAAAGCGTACAAGCAATCCCGCTATCGCATTCACAAAAAAGAAATAAGCAACATTGGGAATTGACGCTTCCTTGGCATATAAGACAAGAAAAGACAAGATACCAGCATAAGATATTCCAAGTAAGAACACTAGGACAGACTGCAACAGCACACTCTTTTCTATGAATAAATCCAGCCGCGAACTTTCTTGTTGAATTTCCCGCCGGAAGTGCTCTGCCTCAGCTTCGGTTGTCATTGGACTGGCAACGGTCGAAGTAATTATAACGGCAAATAGCAAAATGAGAGTGCCAACACCAAAAACACTGTCCATACCATGCTGATTCATCAACCAAATCCCCACAAATGGACCAACCGAAATCCCCATGGTTTCACCAACCCCGAAGTAACCAATACCCTCACCCCGTCGGCCCGCCGGGATAAAAGCAGCGGCAAAAGTCGTATATAAAGTTGTGGCCACCCCAAATCCCAAACCATGCAATAGACGGATACCGAAAGTACTCAGATTAGACGTACTCACATAATAAAAGCCCGTCGCCAGCATGCAACCACTAATCCCCATAATAAGCAGAACTTTTTTGTTAATGGCATGACCAATTCTGCCGGTTAACAAGCGGATAAATATAGATGAAAATGTAAAAGCCCCCATAATAAGACCTACCTGTGAACTAGTTCCGCCATTATTAGCTATAAATACCGGTAATATAGGCAGTAACATTTCAAAAACCATAAATAATAATAAATTGGCTAAGGCTACAATAATAAAATCTTTATTCCATAAATTTTGTCTTACAACACAATTAGCATCATGCATATTAAACATCCCCCTGCCTTGGTGAATTAACTATGATAAGCCCATTCCAATAAATATCCCAGAATATGCGCAGTGAATTGTCAAAGTCTTTTGGTGTCTCAAAAATAAGTTGTGTCATTAAACCATCCAATAAAGTTATAAAAGAAGTAGGTCCATCCTCCGGGTTTATGCGTAAACGTGGTTCTTCGAGAAATTTTTGTTTTAATAATTTTTTAAAATATGTAAGGAACAAATGATACGTGTCTAAGAAAGAGCTTTGTAACTGAACTGGTGGAATAAAGGTTAATAAAAACATAAAACCGTTGTTCGCACTGTCAAGATAACGGCTTTTGTATTCAAGCAGTAAAGCATATAGCATATCTTTTAATGACAACGCCAAATTCCCCGCGAAAAATGACTGTAAAAATTCTATTTCTTCTTCAACTACCCTTAGGCTAACTTGTACAAATAAATCATCTTTGTTTTTGAAGTGGAAATATAGCGACTGTTTTTTCATTCCAGCCTCTTGAGCAATATGAGACAATTTGGTTCCCTCATAGCCAAACTTTAAAAAATGCTTAACCGCTATTTTTATTAAAAATTTTTCAGACATAAACTTCTCCCCAAAAAATTAATCACCTGACCACGGTCAGGTGATTAATTTTAACATAAGTAAACTAATATATCAACTTACTATATTTTAGAAAAGGCCTTGCAAATTTAGCCAACCTCCAAACCAATGCTGTTTCTAAATTTTGATCCGTACAGACAGCTATAGTGATCTTTTTAATCATAAACGGCAGGATATCGGCAGCAAATATGTAATTAGTTACCACGGATATAAATAACTATAGTTACAGGTCCAGGTATAGCTATTTATTGTTCAATAAAAGTTTGAGAAAGAGGGTACTTAACGATGCGTAACAGAAAATATATGCCAGCTCCCCTCATGGTTGCCTTAATGACCATCCTTCTCCTTGTTGCTAATATTACCAGTATCGTAGAGGCGGCTGTGCCCGATGCTAAGGCCACAGTAATTAAGGCATTTCATCAGAATATTAAAGATTGCCATATTACAATTAACGCAGAAGGTTCTATAACACTTCTCGGCCAAGCTAATTCTTTTGGCTGTAGTATGGAAGGTGATGTTCAAGCTAAGCCCTTGGTGGGTAAGGCTACTATGAAATTTACGATGGATTTACCTACAGGCGCAATAGCAGACAATGGAGAAGCGTATTTTGAAGTGATTAACAACCAAGAGACGGTATATACAAAGGAAAACAATAACTGGCAAAAAACTAGTGTACCAATAGTAAACCTGACTGATTATGATAAATATATAACTGCTGCCAAACTTATTCGGGAAGACAATACGGTAGCGGTTTTTGAAGTTACCTTTACCAAAGAGGCATTAAAAACTTTCGAACTTATACAACCTCAAGGTATGCCGAAACCATTAGGCATAAATTGGCTTGATGGCATCGGCGATATAAAAACCATTGTTACCATTGATAAAAAAACTTCTACTATTTCTGAGCTTGCTATAGATTTATCAAAGTTCATCGCCACAATTGTTGAAACCGCGATAGCGGAAAAACTTCCTGATGATAAGAAGCAACTTGTCAAAATTATTACCGATAATTTTAAAGCTAACCTTGACATAAAAATCACCCCTATAAAACTCAAAGAAAAAATTATTATTCCCAAAGAAGCTAAAGATGCTCCCCTCGTTAGCGTCCACTGAGAAAAGCCTATATATAAAAAAATGTCAGAGAGAAAAACCTCTCTGGCATTTTTATACAACACCACCTAATGCTCGAATACGGACTTTAGCGGTTTCTATAGACTGAATATCTTGTGAAGATGCATTCGCAAGAAAGCTGCGGTATGTATCAATTGCACTTTGATATAATTGCTGATCTTCATATACCTGCCCTTTATTCAAATAAGGTTTAGCATATGACGGATCTATATTTATTGCTGCATCAAAATCTTTAATCGCTAAATCACATTGCTTAATCTTAAGATTAGCAATTCCGCGATCTAAGTATGCAGCTGCATAATTAGCATTGAGCTCAATCGCTTTATTAAAATCACTAATCGCTAAATCATATTGACCTTTATTTAAATATGCATTACCGCGTCTTTGATATGCCACCGAATCATTTTCGTTTTGTACAATAATGCTATTCATTTTCTTTATTATATTGTCATACTTATTCGTAGGCAATTTAGGATAATCCAACCAAAATCCCGAAATACATTTTTTATCTCCTTGCTCAGTGAAAATAACATTGACAATTACCTGCTCCGGCTCTCGCGTAAATTTAGCTTTATACCTAATAGTCACTTTTTCATTTTTTACTTCATAACCTAGACATTCTTTACTATTAGCAATATACTCCCCAATCCTCTTCTTTATCAGCGGGATCTTCTCCTTATATTTCTCTTCCGACAAGCCAATTTTCATCCCATCACTAAAATCTCGAGAAAAATTTCGGTAACTATCTTCATTCATTGCTATTAATACGTTTTCTGTCATTGGATCTGCAAAGGGGCTTACATCATTCAAACTTGGCTGTTTTGCACTGCAAACCGAAAAGATCATTATACCCATTAAAAATACAACCAAGCAGACATTTAAGCGCCACTTCATTTTTATCATCTCCCTGAAATAACCTTATTTACCAACAAGGAATTATATTTCACATAACAGTAAAAACTCCTTTTTTTACAGCAAAATAAAAACCATAAATAAACCATTACATAACAATCCAAGTCATCCCGCCTTCACCACGCCAGCCTCCGGGCCCTAGCCCGTTATCGCCGCCAAACAAAAAGCCGCTAACCATCCTACTCTCTTAGCGTTTTTTGTTTATCGCTATTTAGCCGTTTTTGGCTGGCAGCCTGGCGGAAGGGGCATTCCTCCGCTACGGATAATATCCTACGCCGTTACCGCCGGTAAAACCGTCGACTGCTGAGGATAAAAATCCCCCTCCAGAAATCTCCTCCCACCTACAAATTACAATATTAAGGCACACTAGCGGTTTTTTAGTTTCTCGCCAATTCGTATCCCCCGTCCCGCTCCGATCTACCACGCACGGCCCGGCGGCTGGAGGCTGGCCGTCATCCGCGAAGGCTGCGGCCGCGCCTTAGCGAAGAAGCCGGTAACAGTTCCGTACGCGAGGTCACGGACGAGCTCGCGAGCCTGGTCTGAGCCCGGATGCGAATGCCTGGCGGTACGGCACTGTCGGCGACGAGCTTAGGCGCGGCCAGCAGCCGTAGCGTGGCGAGAAGCCCCCAGCCGCCTGGCTTGGCCCACCTTATCGCCGCCAAAACACAAAAACCGCTAAGCAGCCTACACTCTCAGCGGTTTTGTTTATTGCTATTTAGATGCCTTTGGCTGGCAGACACTATAAGCCTTTTGCGGGCGGGGGATTCTTCCACCACGGATAATATCCTACACCACCAGATCGCTAGCTTGCGTCCAAAAATCAACTGCTATTTAAATTGACAGCTGACCAATGGTCAGTTAAACTTAAGGTAGGGTGAAATAAATGACATTTAAACAACGAGCAATTACTTCTAAGCAAAAAGAAGAACGACGTCAGGAAATTATTAATTCGGCATACAATCTGTTCAAAAACAATAACTATAATTCCCTAAGTATAGCCCAAATTGCAAAATATGCCGGTATTGCCAAAGGAACGACTTTTTTGTATTTCAAAACAAAGGAAGAGCTATTTCTCTCACTTGCTTCTCAAGAATATAGCAAGTGTTTCATGGAAATAAATACTGGCTTGAATCGATATCTTGATCTAGAGAAAACCTGCCCGATAGAAGGATTTATTGACATACTGCAAGTTGCCTTGATTCAAAATCAAATTTTACTGCGACTAATTGCAATTATCAGCGTGATATTGGAACAGAATATCACTTATGAAAATGCTCGGCAATTTAAATCTATACTTTCTACAGAAATTGACCAAACAAGTACCTTGTTGGAAAGAGCTATGCCCTTTCTACGTCGCGGTGAAGCCGAACTGCTCTTATTACAGATACAGGCCTTAGCAATTGGAATCCAACACCTATCAGATCCTGCACCAATTGTGAAACAAGTAATTGCAAATGATCACTTGGCAATGTTTCATGTTGACTTTGCCAACTTTTTTATTGTGACCATACGAACTATTTTAAAAGGCTTTGAAGCCAGAAGAGATTAGCTCTCTCTTTTTTATCGCGCAAATGACCCGGAGTCATTTATAAAACAATTATTAAGGGGGATTTTTTATGACTAACAAAAATGAAAAAAGTAAAACCGTGTTAATTACGGGGGTAACAAGTGGAATCGGACGACAATTAACGTATTTGTTTGCTAAAGATGGTTATGACCTTATTCTTGTGGCTCGAAACAAAGAAAAACTTGACTCGCTAGAGAAAGAAATACAAAAAAAATATGTAGTATCCACCACTGGAATAATAGTAGATCTAACTTCGAATGATGCTTGCCAACAAATTGCTATTGAGGTTAAACATCTAGACAAGCCAATTGATATTCTTGTTAACAATGCAGGTTTTAACGTGTATGGTCCCCTCTATAAAACAGAAATACTAGATCAACAAAAGCTTATTCAAGTCAATTTGATTACGCCTACTCTGTTAACAAGAATCTTCTTGCCGGATATGCTTAAACGTGGGATCGGCAAGATTCTCTTTATTGGTTCTACTGGTTCTTTTATGCCAGTAGCATATAACACAGTATATGGGGCGACCAAAGCCTATATTTTAAGTTTTGCAGAGGCATTAACTCAAGAAGTCAACGGAACAGGAGTCAGTGTTACTTGCTTATGCCCTGGAGCAACCCAAACAGAATTTGCTTCAAAAGCAAATATGACGCGAACAAGGTTATTCCAAACCGGCGTCATGGATGCTAAATTCGTGTCCCGAACAGGATATAACGCTTTAATGGCAGGGAAACCATTAGTTATTGCCGGACTTTTCAACAAAATTCAGGTTCAGGCTATGAAACTTACTCCCAGATGCATAGCAGCCCCATTGACAAGATATATAATGTCTGAACACGATGGCCAATAGACTCAAATATCTTACAGTCTGACGCAGACTCCATATATCACATAATGTAACGAGGATGCTGAGGGGACACCGACATTTGACTTACCCCGTCCCTCCCCACTCCACCACGCACGGCCCGGCGGCTGGTGGCGCGTCCGCCATTCGCGGAGACTGCGGCTGTCTCCTTAGAAGAAGCCGGTAACAGTTCCGTACGAGAGGTCATGGACGACCTCTCGAGCCTGGCCCTGCCCCCTTATTGCCGCCAAACACAAAAAACACTAACCATCCTACACTCTTAGCACTTTTAGCCTATTGCCATCTTTAATAGCAATTGCTATAAAGAGTCCTATTAATACAAGAAATCCCCCAATTATATGGTGCATGGCAAATGATTCATTTAAAATTATCACGGCAAAAGTATCCTCCACCTTGGGTAATTAATCCTAGACATAATAGGTAACTCCAGGATATAGACGAAAATCCATACAATTTACTTTCTGTAATAATACAACAAATGAATAATGTTATGACAGAACCTAAAAAAGTAAAAAATACAACCTGCAGAGTACTATTTTTAAGTCTTACTTGTTTCACTGATAAAACATATAAAGCTAAAAATATACTTGCAATAATGGAAAATATAAAACCTCTGTCGACTTTCATTTCAACAATATTACTAATTCCAATTAACACGACTATTCCAAGCATAGCTATACCATTGCCGATCCAGTGGAAATGATTTAGTCTTTCTTTGAATAAGAGCATAGCCCCTATACCTACCCATATAGAAGAAAGATTTACAATCAATGTAGGAAATGTAGCATTAGAAATTATAACTGCTATGTTCCAAAAGACCAGTTCAAAAGCAAAAAACATTCCGCCTAATAAACAAATACAAATTCCTTTATAACTCATGTTCTTATTCTTCGTTCTAATATAAAAAGGCAGTATAAATAGTATGGCAAAAAATATTCTATAAAAAGCTGAAGAGATTCCATCGACCTGAGCTTCTTTTACGAAAATTGCAGATACTGATATACATACTATTCCCAAGAATAATATTATCCAAGGGGCTTTCCTAACCGATTCAACGCTCATATTC
>JAGGAD010000090.1 GCA_017889625.1 Bacillota bacterium
TAGTTAAGCCCGTATACGCCGAAAGTACTTGGTTGGAAACGGCCTGGGAGGATAGGTAGCCGCCAGTTAGAAAACCACTCATTTTATGAGTGGTTTTTTTGTGTTGTGTGCTCGGCATGAATGTTTGCTTGTCGGGCAGTTAATTTTTTTTTTGTAAGCGCTTAGATAAAAGCTAGTACTTAGTTAACGGCTTTTTTTATTAAAAACGGGCATAATAATCAGGTCTAATTTTTGGCCAAGGGGGACGGATTAGTGGATGTTTTCTTGGGAGTGGATGTTGGCTCAGTTAGCACCAAAGTAATCCTAATGGATGCGGTGACCGGTAGTATTATAGATGCGGTATATATCAGAACCCAGGGGCGACCGATTGCAGCGATAAAAGATGCCTTAAGGAAAGTGCAATGTTCTGGGCTAGCGTTTAATGTTGTTGGAGTTGGCACTACGGGCAGTGCGCGAGAATTGGCCGGAATAATTGTTGGTGCAGATGTGGTGAAAAATGAAATAACGGCTCATGCTGTGGCCGCTATGCATATTGTGCCTGGAGTAAAAACTATTATTGAAATTGGTGGTCAAGATTCTAAGCTCATTATTATCCGCGATGGCGTCGTTATTGATTTTGCTATGAACACGGTTTGTGCTGCGGGAACTGGGTCGTTTCTTGATCAGCAGGCAGCAAGATTAAATATACCTATTGAAAATTTTGGGAGTGAAGCTCTTACATCAATGGCTTCGGTAAGGGTGGCTGGGCGGTGTGCTGTATTTGCAGAATCGGATATGATACATAAACAACAGGCTGGTTATCCTTTGAGTGATATTTTAAATGGTTTATGCCAGGCGCTGGTTCGAAATTATTTGAATAATGTGGGTAAAGGAAAGAATATTCTCAGTCCGGTTGTTTTTCAGGGCGGCGTAGCCGCTAATTTAGCGATGAAAAGAAGTTTTGAAGAAGCGTTGGGCTATGACGTTGTTGTGCCAAAGTACTATGGTGTTATGGGAGCTATTGGAGCTGCATTATTAGCAAAAGAAGCGGTTGGCGAGGATGATAAAACATGTTTTCATGGTTTTGATTTAGTTAACGCCAATTATCAAACCGGTAGTTTTGAGTGCCAAGGATGTCCTAATTTTTGTGAGATTGTTGAAACGAAGCAAGCAGAGCGTGTTTTATCCAGATGTGGAGATCGATGCGGTAAATGGAGCAATAGTTTTAGTGAGTAAATAGGCTTGGTAATAATGATAGCAGATGATTCATATAATACAAAAGAGTATTAGTCCTTAAGTAGGAGATAAAAAAGAATGGTGTTTTGATAAAGGAAGGAGCCGTATATGTTGTTTAAGGCGAAAATTAGCAGATTTGGTTCATTGGTCAGCTTGGTTGGAGTTACAGCCATGTTGGCGTTATTTGCTTTGGCTTTACCGGAATTCCTATCGTCAGTTGCTGGGCGGGTTTTTACTGTTGTTTGGTCTATGGTAGCAATTATTGTATTTGTTGCTCATGCCAGGCGGTTAACTATTGAGCAGCGACGACTTCCTCTGGAATTAGTAAAGTTCTCACGGGAACACAAGAACAAGAATCAAAATACCAGTAAGCGACGTGCCGAGGTATTTAGACGTGAACGTGGTTAGACCTGTGGACAGGCCTGTGTGCTCGATTCCAATAAAACAAAAAGGACTGCCCGTAGGCAGTCCTTTTTGAGCAGAGTATTACTTTACGTAATACTCCGAAGCTTTTAATTGGTGAATAAGGCGTTTTAGGAAGTCTTTTTGGATCTTCGGGGCGTTTTCTGGTGAATACTTATAAAAACCTTCACCGGTTTTGGTGCCAAGTTTACCTTCAGCAACTTTTTCCCGGAGTAGTTTGTTAGCACCAGTAGAATTGTCCATTATTTTTAGAAGGTTGTCACCAACAGTACACCAAATATCTAAGCCACCAAAGTCAGCAACTTCTAACTGACCGGTAGTGGCATAACGAAATGCTGGTCCGAACATAAGAGCCTTATCAACATCTTCTGGAGCCGCAATGCCCTGTTCGATAATGGAGAAGGCTTCGCGGGCTACACCTTGTTGGATTCGGTTGGCAACAAGCCCAGGAACGTCTTTTAGTACTTTAACCGTTTGCTTTTTGATGGAAGTGTAAAGTTGTTCAACATCTTTATAAGCACTTTCAGAAGTGTTGCCGAAATAAGAAAGTTCAACAATTGGCATTATGTGTGGCGGGTTATAAAAATGATTGACCATCATCTGTGATTTGCGTTTTTCACTAACTAACGCCATCATATCGGCAAGCTTTAAGCTTGAGGTATTGCTGGCGAGGATTGTATGCTGCGGACAAAATTCGTCAAGTTGTTTAAAAGTATTTTGCTTGATGTCAAGTCTTTCTGGTACGTTTTCGATGACAAAATCACGATCCTCAACCGCTTTTTTGAGATCGGAGAAAACATGGATTCTATCTAATGTAGCTTGGATATTATCTTTTGTAATAAATTCCTCTTCTGCCAAAAGTTCTAATGAGGGGCGCATTTTTTCTTTAGCGGCTTTAAGTTTGTCTTCGCTAATGATATCATAAGCATTGACTTGATAGCCATTCATTGCGAAAGCCATAGTGATACCACTGCCCATTGTGCCGAGTCCTAATACGCCAATCTTCTTGATCATATTATAGATCCTCCTTTAATGGTACTATTTTTTTAGGCTAAGAATTTCTCTGGCATCATCTGCAGTAGCTACAGTTCTGTTAGCTTCTTTGATGATTCTAACAGCGCGTTCAACGAATTCAACATTAGATTTAGCCAGACGGTGTTTAGCGAACATAACATTGTCTTCCATACCTAAACGGATATGACCACCAAGTGCTACTGAAGCCAACAGGATAGGCATATGACCTGCACCGATACCGAAAGCGGACCAGGTTGAATCTTGCGGAATTAAGCTTTTCAAATAAACAAGGTTTTCAACGGTTGCTGCGCTACCGCCAGCTGCGCCCAAGCAGAATTGGAAGTGCAAAGGTCCTTTGAGAATGCCTTTTTTCTGATAGTATATAGCGTTATAAATAAAGCTGGCATCAAATACTTCAATTTCTGGTTTAACATTGTTTTCTTGCATGATCAGACCAAGTTTTTCCAGGAATGCTGGAGGGTTCAAAAATAGACTGTTATGCATCCAGTTCATTGAACCACAGTCGTATGAAGCCATTTCAGGTTTTAGTTCGATAAGATGATTTACCCGAGTTTCTTCGGTTGCTTGAAGATCTCCAGAAGTGGTGCAGTTAAGAACGATGCCGCACTTCATTTCTTTAATTAGGCCAACAGTTTCCCGAAATTTTTCAGTGCTCATAGTGCCATTGCCTTGTTCATCACGCATATGTAGATGAGCAACTGCTGCACCAGCTTTCCAACAGGCGTTGACTTCTTCGGCGATTTCTCGTGGAGTCATTGGGACGTTAGGGTTATTTTCCTTTTTAGGCCACGCGCCAGTAGTTGCAACTGTAATAATACATTTTTCCATGCTTCTTCACCTCGTAATATTTTTAGTGGGTCTATAAACTATCCAAATGTTATTATTATGCACATAGTGTGCCAACTTATTAACCCTTGAACACAACTACTTTGTGGCAGTTAAAAAAACATATAATGATGAAAAATTTCATCATATAAAGGAGGAAATTTAATGAAAATGGCTAAATACTTGAATAATGGTTTGATGAATATATTCATCATATTTGATGAATATATTCATCATATTTGATTTACTGCGAATAGCGTGGTTGTTATTTTAGTTGTAAATTATAAATATACTCGCATTCGAATTGGCGTAGGTAATTCAGGGAGGAAATACTAGTGGAGTGTAAACCGGGGAATAGGACGGCTTTTTCGTCATTAGCTTTTTTACGAGGTTTTATTGCAAAAAGCAAAGATCCAGTGATTATTGATGCTATGTCCAAAGTGCTTAGAGAGTTAACTGAGGCTAAAAAATTTGATTTTCGTGAAATTGGCGATCATTTATATGACGGAATTTATTTAACTGATGGACAAGGTAGAACGCTGTATGTTAATAAGGCATATACTAGAATTACCGGGATAAAATCTGAAGAAATATTGGGAAAATGTGTAAATGATTTATCAACGGAAGGATTTTATGTTAATGCGGTAACGCCAGAGGTGCTAAAGCACAAACGCCAGGTAAATTCAATGGCTGAGAGCCCTCGTAAAAAAAATAAGATACTGGTTACCGGGAATCCAATTTTTGATGATCTTGGTGGTGTTAAAAATGTGGTGGTTATAGACCGTGAAATTACCGATCTGTTGGAAATAAAAAGTGAATTAGAGTCTTCGCAGAAAAAGATAAAAGCAGTAGAAGAAGATAAAAATAAACGTAAACAGGAGATTGAACATTTACGAAAATTAAATGTGAGTCAGAATTTGCTGGGGCATAGCTCTGAAATGCAGAAGATCATCAAAATGGTTGACCAAGTGGCGGGTATTGATGTTACAGTGCTGATTACAGGAGAAACAGGGGCTGGCAAGGAAGTAGTGGCTAATGATATATACATGAATAGTCCGAGAAAAAATGGACCATTTATAAAGGTTAATTGTGCGGCGATTCCAGCCAGCCTATTAGAGGCGGAATTATTTGGTTACGAAAAAGGGGCGTTTACTGGGGCAATTAATACCGGAAAACTAGGTATGTTTGAACTGGCAGATAAAGGGGCGCTGCTTCTAGATGAAATTGGTGATATTCCCATAGAGCTTCAGTCTAAATTGCTTAGAGTCATCCAGCATAAAGAATTGACCAGAATTGGCGGGACGAAGTCGGTAAAACTGGATGTTAGGATTATTTCAGCAACTAATTGTGATTTGTTAGAGCTAGTTAAGCAGGGCAAATTCCGCGAGGATCTTTATTATCGGTTAAATGTGTTTCCGATACATATTCCACCGCTTAGGTCGAGGGTTAGCGACATCGAAATTTTGACCAAACATTTTCTAAATATATATAATACTAAATATGGTAAGGCTACAACAATAGATGAATTGGGGTTAAAGGTATTTCAAGAATATTCTTGGCCGGGTAATATTAGGGAATTACAAAATATTATTGAGCGATTAGTCATAGTTTCTGAGTATAATGTCTCTGTTGGGGAGGAACAAATAGCTTCGATGTTGAATATAGATCCATATTATGGTGGCGTCATCAAAAAGGAGGCGGGCCTGAAAGAGATTGTTCAAAATGTTGAAAAGAGAACGATAGAGAAAGTACTTGCCTTGTGCGGAAGTACAAGAAAAGCGGCGAAAGTTCTCAAAATTGATCAGTCCACCATTGTAAAAAAGGCTAAAAAGCTGGGAATTGACTTAAGTGATGAAAAAACACATCAAAAGTGATGACTTTTTTCATCAACTAAAAGTTCCTTTGTAAAGTCAACATATAATAGGGACTTGGTCAGTTTAGTACAAGCTAAGCTGATGAAAAAAATCATCGGTAGATGCGGTGATTCTTGAAAAAAGGTTGATTTTTCAGTAATGTTTTATTGGCATGGTATTTGCACATAAAAAAGTAGGATTTCGAAAATAGGAGGGGAAAATATGGCGAAAGTAATTAGTGCTGATCAGGCGATGAGCCACATTAATGATGCGGCTGTTGTGATGATTGGCGGTTTCTTAGCA
>JAGGAD010000041.1 GCA_017889625.1 Bacillota bacterium
TTTTAGCGGTAGTTTTATATTTTGGATTATATAAGATTGTTGGTGGCTTTGGAGCAGGAGTGTTGGTAGATTATATTAATGAAAACATTTTTGGGGTTGTGACACCGCTGGTTATGTATGCGGCGGACCAGTACTTGCCGTGGGCATGGATGAAGACATTATTAGTGGGGCAGTTTGGAATGTTTACCTTTGGTCTGCGTTACGCTGTTGCCATCATCTTGCCAGTGGTGGGAACATTTTTTATTGTTTTTGCAGTGCTGGAGGATTCGGGGTATTTACCGCGGTTAGCGATGCTGGTGGATGGTTTGTTTAAAAAGATTGGCCTCAATGGCCGGGCCGTTATTCCGATGGTGTTGGGGCTGGGCTGTGGGACAATGGCCGTCTTTGTTACTAGGACGTTGGAAACCAAACGGGAACGGATTTTGGCTACTTTTTTATTGTCGTTGGCTATTCCCTGTTCGGCGCAGCTTGGGGTGGTATTGGCGCTGCTTGCACATAGCAAGATGGCGCTATTTATGTGGACTGGTTACATTATGGTTGCGTTTGGGTTGGTCGGCTGGCTGGGCGCAAAAATTTTACCGGGGCGGCGCAGTCCGTTTTATATGGAATTACCACCCTTGCGCTGGCCCAGGCTTGGCAATGTAGTGATGAAGGCGTATACACGAATGACCTGGTATTTTGTAGAAATCATCCCAGTATTTATTTTGGTTAGCGGACTTTTGTGGTTTTGTGACCAAACGGGAGCGCTGACATATATTATAACAGCCGCACAGCCGATTATGGTTTCACTCGGTTTGCCGCCGGAGGCGGCGCAGACTTTTCTGCTGGGATTTTTCCGGCGGGATTATGGCGCGGCAGGTTTGTATGATTTAACTGGGCAGGGGCTATTGGATGATCGGCAGTTATTAGTAGCGGCGGTGACGCTAACACTATTTGTGCCATGTGTGGCGCAATTGATGGTTATGATAAAAGAGCAAGGCAGTGGAATTGCGATCACGATGATGACCCTCATTGCGCTGAGCGCCTGGTTGTCCGGTTGGCTGATGCTAAAGCTTTGTGGCCTGGTTTTTTTCTGAAGAAAGGTGGGGCGTTGTGTCTGAAAGGCTGTCATTAGCCTGTTTAACCACAGGGCAAAAAGCGAAGATATCCGGTATGCCAACCCACGCTGAAACTTTACGTAAACTTATGGTATTTGGTCTGCTGCCAGGGGGCGAGGTCGAAGTTTTGCAACATTCCCCTAGCTATGTTTTAGCAGTGGGAAACACATATTTGGCGTTGGACCAGGATATAGCAAAACTTATTTTTGTAGTTTTATGTTAAGTTGTATTCCATTCTGGAATACAACTTAATTTTTTCTAAAGTCAGGAACTGGTTTATTAGCTTTAGTTTCAATAAATAATACAAAAAAAATAATACAAAAAAAGACCGGGGCATAGACCCTGGCCTTTTTTGTTTAGGGGTAACAAATAACAAGGGGTTAGTGGCTTGAACTGTTTAAATTGCGTGAATGCTGGGGTTATGTGTCTAGATTGATGAGGAACTTTCTTCTCCCCAGAATAACAGAAGAAGTATGATGATTATGATGACAATAGCAATAGAGCCACCGCCACCCCCGCAACCGCAAAAGCGACCAAATCCCATACTAATGCCTCCTTCTAGTTTCATTACCTGTGTATCCTATGCATAGCGGTTACCATTTGCTACTGGAAAGAGCGGTCGTGTTTTTAGTGTTAATAGCAGGAACTGCTGGGACTGTGAGGTTTACAGTGATTGGCTGGTATGGTACAATTAATGCTAAGGTGGAGGCGTCGTTAGCTTGCACCTTTTATACTATACGTAATTAAAGAGGTGGTTTGATGGTGCAAAAAAGGTGGAAGATAATTGAAAGAAATATAGCAAAATATTTCTTTATTTTTTTAGGATCGATACTCGCGGCTATCGGGTTAGAAATATTTCTGGTTCCGAACCAAATTATTGACGGTGGTATTGTTGGGATTTCCATATTGCTTAGTTATATAACAAAATTGCCGTTAAGTGCGTTTATTGTAGTGCTTAATTTGCCGTTTTTGTATATTGGCTATAAGCAAATCGGTAAAACTTTTGCGATATCAACAATGATTGCCATTGCTTCACTTTCATATTGGGTTTCGGTTTTTATTCCAATTCCTGAGTTGACCAATGATTTTTTCCTGGCGGCCGTGTTTGGCGGAATTACGGTAGGGGTAGGAGTCGGTTTGATTATTCGTTATGGCGGCTCGACCGATGGTACAGAGATCATTGCGATTATTCTTGACAAAACGACAGGCTTCTCAGTCGGTGAAATTGTCATGTTTTTTAATTTATTTATTTTAGCCAGCGCCGGGTTTGTGTTTGGCTGGGATAAAGCAATGTATTCGTTGGTTGCTTATTTTATTGCCTATAAAATGATTGATATTACAGTAAGTGGTCTGGACGAATCCAAAGCGGTTATGATTGTTTCGGATCATTCGCTCAAAATTAGAGAAGTGCTTATCGCGCGATTAGGCCGTGGAGTAACAATATTGCATGGTGAAGGCGGCTGGTCAGGAGCGCCTAAAAAGGTGCTTTATTCCGTTGTTACCCGGCTTGAGATTGCCAAACTTAAGTCAATTGTTAATGAAATAGATGAAACAGCTTTTGTAGCGATAAATGATGTTCATGATGTGATGGGTGGACAAGTTAATAAAAAATCGATTCACTAAGCTAAAAAGGATATAAAAAGAGGCAAGGATCAATAATCCTGCCTCTTTTTATATCCTTTTTAGCAACCGCAGCCGCAACCGCAACCACCTTCAGATGCAGCAACTTTATTCAAATCAGCGATCAGTGCTTCCACGTCTATGCCGTGAGCCAGTGCGCCCTGTTCGATATTTTCATAGCGGGCGGCAGCGCACCCGAAACATCCCATGCCGTAGTTACGGAATACATCGGTAGTTTGTGGGTATTTCTGAACGACTTCAATGATTCCCATTTCTTTAGTGATAACCATTAGTTGTCCTCCTTTCAGGAAAAGTATAACAAATCAATAATATTATAGCATGGCAAGGATAATTTGTCATTGCAGTAGTTTTAAAAATAGTAAAAGAGCCCGTAATGATCTACGCTACAGCCAACGCTCATCCCTACATACCTATACGCAATCTTTCGACTACGCACAAGCATTACGCAACAAACGTTGACCTTTGCTCGACAACCAAGAGTACTTATGAAACCTACCGCAATCTCTCGACAACGATAGACCTCTAGAAGATTTCCGGACAATCTACGGAACCCTTGATAGTCTTAGCTCGACCATTACACATCCCTTTTGACCACACGACAACAGTTGGGCTGCCGTACAGCCTTACAAGACATATAATGATCTGCCCGCCGACCAATACCAAGCCGGGCCGACCTGATACTGATCTTTGGCCGACTGATACCCAACCTCAAGAAATCAGATACCAATCTTGGCTCGACCATTACGAACCCTTATGCTCATAGTATGTATTTTTTTTGGGGCATTATACAAAATCCTGCTGGCTATTTGATTTTTTTAGAGTTACAATACTAAGTATTGATAATATATATTTTTTTGGCTTTTAGGTGATGTAATGGGTGAAATTGCTTTTTCTATAGGACCAATTGCCTTTTATTGGTATGGTCTTATAACGGCGCTGGCAATAGTGGCGGCTGCCGGGATAACTGTTTGGCAGGCGAAGTTGTTTTTTGAACCGGTGTTGCCGATTGTTGATTTGTTCATTTTTACGGTACCGGTTTGTATTATTTTTGCCAGACTTAGCTTTGTTGTAATGGATTGGGAACTTTATAAGAACAATATGGTCGAAATACTGCGGCTGTGGCATGGTGGAATGTTTTTCGGCGGGGCACTTATCGGCTTTGCGGTTGCTTTTTACGTTTATACCCGTATATTTGGGTTGGCGTTTTGGCGGTTGGCAGATTTATTGGCACCTGGTGTGGCCCTAGGACAGGCGATTGGGCAATGGGCTAACCTGATGAATCAGGAAGCATTCGGCTTTCCAACTGCGTTACCCTGGGGAATTTATATTGACTTTTTATTACGCCCACTGGGTTATGAACAATTTGATTTTTTCCAGCCGTTATTTTTGTATGAATCAATTTGGAATATTGGTTTATTCATAGTATTAATGGGTTTTTCTTATTTAATGCTAAAAATTAAATGGCTAAAGCCCAAAGGCTTTTTGTTTTTGGGATATGCTTTCTTTTATGCGGTGGGTCATTTTTGTTTTGACACATTCCGATTGGATGGTCTGGCAACTGGCGTGGTTCATTCCAGTCAAATCATTTGTTTAGCGGTTGGGGCGGTTGTTGTAGTACTGACGGTTGGGCGGATTGTTGAAGCTAAATTTCGGTAAAGCTAGAACTAGACAAGGGAGGAGGCTGCTATGAGTCGGCGTCAGGTTGTTGTAAAATGTATTGCAGCTGTAATTCTTATATTGCTGTTGGCGGTGTCAGTTGCGGGAACAAGAGCGGTAGCGGGGCGGCAGTATCCTGCTGACAGGCTGACTGAGGTGCCAGTGCTTAACTATCACATGGTTGAAGACCTAAACATTTCATTGGCGCTTTCACCGGAGCAATTTGAAGAGCAGATACGTTATTTAGCTGAAAATGATTATCACACAATAACGCCGGATCAATTGCTTGATTATCTGGAGAATGGCACAAGTCTGCCGGATAAAGCCGTGATGATTACTTTTGATGATGGCTATCTGGACAATTATACCAAAGCGTATCCTATCCTCAAAAAGTATGGGTTTACAGCAACTATCTTTGTTGTTACCAGTATGGTGGGAACCGATCCGCGGTTTTTAACTTGGGACGAGATTCGGGAAATGCAGCAGAATGGGTTTGTTTTTGGTTCGCATACCGTAAATCATGTAGCGGTTACGACAATATCTTCTCAACAGGTGTTAACTGAATTGGTGGAATCGAGTAAAGTTATTGAAGCTGAGCTTGGTGCTAAACCAAAATATTTTGCTTATCCGACAGGGGCATATAATCGGCAAACAGCACAATTGGTAAAAACGGCCGGATATAAGGCTGCTTTTACTATCCGTTATGGGCGGGCTGGGGTCGAAAGTGATCATTTTGCGATTGAACGTATCCCAATTTTTCGAAGTGCAAAGACTTTTCGCAGTTTTTATTACCGATTGACGGCGGCACCGTTATTAGAACGGCTGGGAATCATTCGAAATTAATAACCAAAATAAAAAAAATCCTTCTAAAAATTGAAGGATTTTTTTATTTTGCCACGAACAGTACTAAAAGTGGTTCAAAGTGGTGCAAAGTGGATGGCTAAACCTAAAAGGTGGTGGTGACGCCGTGTTTATGGGGGAATATCTGCATACCCTAGATAATAAGGGGCGTCTTATTTTTCCCGCGAAATTTCGTGAAATGCTGGGAGAAGTTTTTGTAGCTACCAAAGGTTTGGACAATTGCTTATTTGTATATCCCCAGGCAGAGTGGGCTATTCTAGAAGAGAAGTTGAAAAAGTTACCGATTGCCAAACCTGAAGCCAGAGCCTTTGTCAGGTTTTTCTTTGCTGGTGCGGCTGAGGTTCAATGTGATAAACAAGGGCGGGTGCTATTGCCGCCTAATCTCCGGGAACATGCTTCTTTAGATAAGGATGCTATCGTGATCGGAGTGTCTAACCGGGTTGAAATTTGGGATAAAGCGGCTTGGGACGCATACAATAGCCAAATTGGCCCGGAAGTTACTAAGATAGCCGAAAATTTAGTAGACTTGGGGATTTAGGCGATGGATTTTGAACATGTAAGTGTACTTTTAGCCGAAACGCTTGACGCGCTGGTAACTAACCCGGAGGGAATTTATGTAGATTGTACATTGGGTGGTGGTGGACATGCATCGGCACTGGCGGCCCGGTTAAATTCTGATGGCTGGATTATTGGTCTTGACCAGGACCCAGCGGCGTTGGCGGCTGGAAAAGAACGGCTTCAACAAGCGCGTTGTCGGGTTGATGTGGTACATAGCAACTTCCAACACTTTACCAGGGTTTTGGATGAATTAGGTATTGATAAAGTCGATGGTGCTATTTTTGATTTGGGGGTTTCGTCGCATCAGTTGGATATTGCCGAACGTGGTTTTTCCTATATGCAGGAGGGGCCGCTGGATATGCGAATGAATCCGGCTCAGAAATTATCGGCGTATGAGGTTGTTAACGAATATAAAGAAGAAGAACTTGTTAAAATAATTTTTGGCTATGGTGAGGAACGTTGGGCAAAACGAATTGCCCGGGGGATTGTCCAGGCCAGAGCCGTCGGACCAATACAATCAACAACTGAATTGACTGAGATTATTAAACGGTGTATTCCTGCCGCTGCCAGGCGGGAGGGGCCGCATCCGGCCAAACGGACGTTTCAGGCTATTCGTATCGAGGTTAATAATGAATTAGGTATTCTTCGCGATGCTTTTATGGCGGTGGTTGACCGGCTGAAAGTTGGTGGCCGGATATGTATTATTACGTTCCACTCACTTGAGGATCGTATTGCTAAAAAGACATTGCAGGAGTTGGCCAAAGGGTGTATCTGTCCCCGCGATTTTCCGGTGTGTGTTTGTAATAATACTCCGAACATTAAAATTGTTAGTAAGCCGGTAGCCCCATCGCCGGCAGAACTTGAGGTTAATCCCCGTTCGCGCAGTGCCAAGTTGAGAGTGGCAGAGAAACTATAATCGGGCAGTATTTTGTTCTAATTTCCAGGGAGGGTAAATACTATGTTAGTAGAGCGCAAACAAGAATGGACTGAGCTCGCTGAGCAAGAGCCACAAAAACAACCTCAGTCTAACCGTCGCAAGCGGCCTCAGCCCAATTGGCAGCTTAGAAGTAAGTGCCTAAAATTGGTGGCGGTGGCTATTATGGCGGCAATGGTGGTTACTTTGCATAGCGAAGCTATGGTGCGATCTGGCTACAGTTTGGTTCAAATGAAGAAAGAAGCCGCAAAACTGGAAAAAGAAAACGATTTACTTCGTCTGGAGATCGCAAAACTTAAGTCACCGGAACGAGTTGCCAAAATTGCTACTAGTGAGCTAGGTTTGGTTAAACCTAAAAATGCATATTTTGCGGATGGTTATGCGCCGGGCGCTGCAACGCTAGCGCAGGAACCCGCAAAGAGTATGGTTGCGGCGAAAGTAAAAAATTAAGTTTTTGATTGTCGATGGGGGAGAAGCGTGTGACATCAGCTTCACATGTTACAATCAGAAAAAGGGCGGCATTGCTTTTCCTTTTTGTCACGGTAGTAATGCTGGGCCTTGTTGGTCGGTTAACCTATCTTCAGTTTATAAAAAGTGAGTGGCTTAGAGAAAATGCCACTGACCAGAGAGTGCGCGAGATACCGGTCGAGGCCAAGCGGGGAATTATTTATGACCGTAATGGCCGGGAACTGGCGGTAAGTGTAAACACCGAGTCGGTGTATGCCATACCTGCAGAAATTGTTAACGCCGACGAAACAGCAGCCAAATTGGCTGCTATTTTAACATTAGACGCTGATAAACTGTCGCTTAAACTGAAACGAAGACAATCGTTTACCTGGGTTAAACGTAAAATTACGGAATCTGAGGCGTTGGCGCTGAAAAACATTGATTTACCGGGGATTGGCTTGACCCAGGAAGGTCGCCGCCAATATCCGTATGACAATCTGGCTTCACATGTATTGGGGTTTACCGGGATTGACAGCCAAGGCCTTGATGGGGTGGAATTAACTTTTGATAGTTACCTAAAAGGGCACCCGGGGGGAATCGTTATTGAATATGATGCCCGGGGGCAGGAAATCCCATATGTGAGTCACCGGTATGTACCACCAGTCGATGGGCAAAATATCTACTTGACCATTGATGTGGTGATTCAGCAAATTGTCGAACGGGAATTGGATAAGGCCCTGCGTGAGACTCAGGCAAAGTCTGTATCGATAGTGGTAATTCAGCCTAAAACCGGCGAAATTTTGGCATTGGCGAATAAACCTGATTATAATCCTAATAACTTTGCCGAATATCCGCCGATACTGTGGCGTAATGGTGCGATATCGAACGCCTATGAACCTGGTTCAACTTTTAAAATTATTACTACGTCAGCGGCGTTAGGTGACAATGTCGTAACGCCTGAAGAAAAATTTTTTGATCCAGGCGAGGTTGAGGTACAGGGCCGCTTTATCCATTGTTGGAAGGCGGGCGGGCATGGCAGTCAGACTTTTACCCAAGTCGTGCAAAATTCTTGCAATGTAGGTTTTGTCAATGTCGGGCTAAGGCTGGGGGCGGAAGCGTTTTACCGTTATATTCAAGCCTTTGGGTTTGGCAGGGTTACTGGCATTGACCTTCCTGGCGAAGCTAAGGGAATTATCATTAATCAAGAGAAAGTTACGCCAATAAATATCGCTACAATGGCAATGGGGCAGAGCATTGCGGTTACTCCGATCCAGCTAATTTGTGCCGCCGGAGCGATAGCGAATGACGGCAATTTACTTAGACCGCAGATTGTCAGGGAAGTTAAAGAGAAAGATGGCAATGTTATTCGGCAGTTTCAGCCTGATAGTGTGGGAAATGCTATTAATGACAAAACTGCTCAAACGGTAAAAGGAATTTTGGAAAATGTTGTGGAAGAAGGATCTGGAAGAGGTGCCTCTGTTGAAGGCTTCCGAATTGCCGGCAAAACTGGGACGGCGCAAAAGGTAGGAAGCGGCGGTTATGTTGCTGGCAAATATGTGGCGTCTTTTGTTGGATTTGCTCCGGCTGATGATCCGGCATTCGCCATGTTGGTGATTATTGATGAACCGGTAGGTCCGTACTATGGTGGGGTTATCGCTGCCCCGGTGTTTAATGCGGTTGCCAAGGATATTTTTCAGTATATGAAACTGATTCCAACGGCTCAAAAAAACCCGGATCAAGTGGAACATCCGCATGTCATTGTGCCGGGAGTGATCAATCACCTGGTCGCTGATGCGGTGCAGGATTTGAAGAAAGTTCAACTTCAAGCCCGGGTTGAAGAAACTGGCGACCGGGTCGCGGATCAGGTGCCGAAGCCGGGAAGTCGTGTTCCGGAAGGATCTTTTGTTTTGCTTTATACTTTGACGCCGCGTTACGCGGTGGGCAATATTACGGTTCCTGATCTAACTGGTAAAAATGAACGGGAGACTGTGGACATTTTGGCAGAACTTGGCCTGTTCATCCAGCCTTTTGGACATGGAATCAACGCTGTTAATCAAAATCCTGCGCCAGGCAGTAAGGTGCCGCCAGGGACAACGGTAGTAGTTTTCTATGAATAATTGCTCCGGTTAATTTTGTAAACTATGGTAATAATATCAGTAGAATACCCAGGAGGGACGGCTATGGGCAAGAGTATACGTGAAATAATTTTGCAAATACCTCAAGCTGAGGTTCAGGGAGACTCTGATAAGTTAGTTACGACAATTACCCAGGATTCGCGTGCTGCTAAGCCTGGTGCATTATTTGTAGCATTAAGTGGTAGTAAGGTAGATGGACACGATTTTATCAATGCCGCTTGCGAGCAAGGTGCGGCGGCGGTGTTGGTAGAAAAGGAGGTTCAGACAAGGCCGGGCGTGACAGTGATAAAGGTTCCGGATACCAGGGCAGCTATGCTGGTCATTGCGCCGTATTTTTATGATTATCCCAGCCGGAAGTTGCGGCTGATTGGAATAACGGGTACGAATGGCAAGACCACGACTACCCATTTGCTAAGAGCCGTATTAATGCAAGCCGGTTTTCGCACCGGGCTTATTGGAACTATTCACAGTCTGATTGATCAGCGGGTTTTGCCGATGAAAAATACTACCCCGGATGTGATTGAATTGCAGGCACTGTTCGCTGAAATGGTGGCTGAACAGGTAGAGTACGCGATAATGGAAGTTTCCTCCCATGCGATTGCGTTAAGGCGGATAAGCGGCTGTGAGTTTGATGTAGCTGGATTTACGAATTTGACCAGAGATCATTTGGATTTTCATATTACTTTAGAAAATTATTGTCAGACTAAGGCTAATTTATTCGGTATGCTGGGAGCAGACGATTCAGTCAAAACAGGTAAGTCGGCAGTAGTAAATGTTGATGATCCTGCGGGCGAGGCAATGTTACAAAAGAGCAAAGGCAGTCGGACCATTACCTATGGTGTAAAGTGTCAGGCTGACATTATGGCTCAAAATATTAAAGTTCGATCCGATGGGGCGGCATTCCGGGTTATTGGGCCGTTTGGCGTAATAGATTTGGATTTAAAAATTACCGGGGTGTTTAATGTTTATAATGTATTAGCCGCTATTGGTATTGCTTGGGCTGAAGGCGTAAATATCAGCTCGATTAAGGCGGCGCTGGAGTCATTCACCAGCGTGCCGGGGCGGTTTGAATTGGTTGATGCCGGTCAGCCGTTTGCTGTAATTGTCGATTATGCCCACACCCCTGATGGACTGGAAAACATATTAAAGACAGCCCGGCAGATCGCGGAGAACCGGATTATTGTTGTGTTTGGCTGCGGCGGTGATCGGGATCGTACTAAGCGGCCAATTATGGGTAAGCTGGCGATGGAGTATGGGGATGTGGTAATTGCAACCTCAGATAATCCTCGCAGTGAGGATCCGTCCGGTATACTCCAGGAGATTGAAGTTGGACTAAAAGCTGGTCAGAATGGCGGCAAGGGTTATGAGATTGTTATTGACCGACGGGAGGCAATTACCAAGGCGTTAGGTATTGCAAACCCGGGCGATGTTGTAATTATTGCCGGGAAAGGCCATGAGACTTATCAGATTCTAAAAGATAGAACAATTGATTTTGATGACCGGGAAATAGCTCGGCAAATTATTTGGGAGATGAGGTAATGGCTGAGTTCACAATTAGTGAAGTAGTGGCGGCGACCGGCGGCAGCTTGGCGGGGGCGGCGTGTGCGAAGCCTTTCACCGGCGTTTCCACCGATACCCGGACGATTAAGCCGGGTAATTTGTTTATTGCGCTTAGCGGCGAAAATTTTGATGGCCATAATTTTATTAACCAGGCCGTTGCGCAAGGGGCTGGCGGGGTTATTATCAGTAAACAAGTTACTTTGAAATCCGAAAGTGTGGCTGTTATTACGGTTGGTGATACGCTCAAGGCTTTGCAGCAATTGGCTGGCTTTCATCGCCAGCGGTTTACGATTCCGGTAATTGCGATTACTGGGTCTAATGGGAAGACCACAACAAAAGATATGATTGCCACAATGTTGGCCGGTGATTTTAATGTTTTAAAAACTGAGGCTAACTATAATAATGATATTGGTTTGCCGCTAACACTGCTAAAGCTTACGCCGGAGCACCAAGTGGCTGTTGTGGAAATGGGCATGCGGGGCCGTGGCGAAATAAAACGGCTGGCGGAAATTGCGCGGCCAACGGTTGGAGTAATTACCAATGTTGGTGAAACTCATCTGGAACTTTTGGGAACGATAGAAAATATTGCTGCGGCTAAAGGTGAATTAATTGAGATGATTAGTCCCGGCGGTACGGCAATATTGAATACAGATATACCCTTGGTAAAAGGTATGACGGCTTTAACCCAGGGAAAAGTAGTACTATATGGGTTAAATTCAGGGGCTGCTGTGCGGGCCGTTAATATTCAGGCCAACAGTCAGGGGCTTAAGTTTGATTGCGTTTGTCCAGACGGTCAGGTTGCTGTGGTACTGGAGGTTGTCGGAAAACACAATATTTATAATGCCTTGGCGGCGGTTGCCGTTGGGCGGGAACTAGGACTTAACTTGAACAAAATCGCCGATGACCTAAAAAAATTTGTGGCTGGGTCAATGCGTTTACATATTGAAACCAAGGGCGAATATACCATTATCAATGATGCGTATAATGCCAGTCCTTTATCGATGCAGGCGGCGATTGAAACCTTGGCCACTGTCGCTAAAGGCCGGAAAGTAGCCGTACTTGGCGATATGCTGGAGCTAGGGGAGGCTGCGGTAGAGGCACATCGTCGTATTGGCAAAAAATTAGCGGCCGAAGGGGTTCAAGTGGTTATTACCCTAGGAGAACTGGCTCGAAACATTGCTAATGTGGCGCTAAAGGATCGCATCTCAGTTACGGTGGCCTGCAAGAATCATGAGGAAGCTAAAGAAGCGCTGAGTAAACTTATTCGGCCTGGTGATACTGTCTTGTTGAAGGGGTCACGAGGGATGCGGATGGAAAAAATCCTAGAAATATTTAAACCATAAATTTTGCTGTATTGTGTAACGGAGGGGTTTTTATGCAACTAACGCAGGAGTTATATTATGCTGCGGCTGTAGCTTTTTTTGTCGCTATTGCCTTGGGACCGGTAGTAATCCCGATCTTAAGACGGCTTAAGTTTAGGCAAAGTATTCGGGAAGAAGGTCCCAAGCGTCATTTGGCCAAAGCTGGAACACCCACAATGGGAGGGATTATTATTTTGGCGGCGCTGACGGTGTCAGTGCTATTCTTTGCCGGTAAAAATGCTGAGGTTTGGCTGGCGTTGTTTGTAACTTTAGGCCATGGCCTTATCGGCTTTTTGGATGATTTTATTAAAGTTGTACTTAAACGCAATTTAGGCCTTAAAGCTAAACAGAAACTTCTCGGTCAGATTATTATGGCGGTTGCGATGGCGTATATTGCCACGACATATTTTGGGCGGGGGACTGAAGTGTGGTTTCCAGTGATTAATATCACGCTTGATTTTGGGGCCTTGTATTATATCCTTATTTTTCTGGTGCTTGTCGGTACTACTAACGCGGTCAATTTAACGGATGGGTTGGATGGTCTGGCGGCTGGGACTGTTACGATTGCGGCGTTGGCTTATGCAATCATTGCGTTCAGTTTGGCTAAGTTACCGTTGGCGATATTTTGTGTGGCGCTTGCCGGTGCGACCTTAGGTTTTCTCCGATATAATGCGCACCCCGCAAGAATTTTTATGGGAGATACCGGATCGTTAGCTATTGGTGGAGCACTGGCGGCAGTGGCGGTTATGACAAAAACCGAACTGCTGTTAATTGTTGTCGGTGGTGTTTTTGTCATTGAAGCTTTGTCGGTGGTCATTCAGGTTGCTTCGTTTAAGTCTACCGGTAAGCGGGTTTTTAAAATGAGCCCGATTCATCATCATTTTGAGTTATCAGGCTGGTCGGAAACAAAAGTTGTTAAGGCTTTTTGGCTGGCTGGATTTTTATTTGCGATTGTTGCGTTGATTATACTTGTAGCTGGCAAGGGAGGTCTTGGCGTTGGAGTTTAAGGACAAAAAGATACTTGTATTGGGAGCAGGCATCAGTGGTATTGCTGTGTCTGGTATCCTCAAGGAATTGGGGGCTAGAGTTACGCTAAGTGATGCTAAGCGTGAGGAAGATATAAAACATGATTTAACGGGCATTGTTAATGCTGGTGTTGCGTTGGCTATGGGCCGTCAGGATGAATCTTTGCTGGAAGCCGTTAATTTGATAGTATTATCGCCGGGAATTTCGATATACAATCCGCTGGTGGAGTTAGCTAAGGAACGGGAAATTACCGTGATAAGCGAAGTTGAAGTAGCATATCAATTATGCCAGGCCCCGATTGTGGCGGTAACAGGAACTAACGGTAAAACGACCACTACAACATTGATTGGCGAAATGCTCAAGGCTGCCGGACTTGAAACAGTCGTTGGCGGTAATATCGGCTTGGCCTTGTCGGAGGAAGTACGAAGTGTCAAAAAAACAGGAGTAGCCGTAGCGGAAATTTCCAGTTTCCAATTGGAAGGAGTTCTAGAATTTAAGCCGCATGTGGCGGCAGTCTTAAATCTTACGCCCGATCATATTGACCGGCACCGTTCAATGGAAAACTATCAGTTAATGAAAGAACGCATTTTTACCAAGCAGACCGGGGATGATTATGTAATTCTAAATTACGATGATCTGGCTGTTCGGCATATGGGTGACCGGGCCCCATCTCAGGTGGTCTATTTCAGCCGGCTGAGGGATTTGCCGTCGGGTCTTTTTGTTCAAGACGGTGTAATAAAAGTTAGCTGGAATGGCGATGTCACGGAGATATTGCCGGTTGCGGATATTAAGATAAAAGGCGGCCATAACGTCGAAAATGCATTGGTTGCCTGTGGTTGTGCATATTTTATGGGGGTTACGGCTGAGGTTATGGCTGAAGTTCTTAGAAATTTCGGCGGGGTAGAGCATCGGATTGAGCCGGTAACTGAAGTTAATGGAGTTTGGTATTATAACGATTCAAAAGCTACAAATCCAGAGTCGGCAATAAAGGCGTTAGAGGCATTTGATGGTCATATTATTCTCATTGCGGGCGGCCGGGATAAAAACACTGATTTAACTGAGTTTATGACATTAGTTAAAGAAAAAGTCGATCATTTAATTTTGTTGGGCGAGGCTAAAACGCGATTTGCTGAGGCGGCTTGCGAGGCTGGAATCAAGTCTGTGCGGCAGGTGGATGATTTTGGGGCAGCTGTTAAGCTCGCCCGTAGTTTAGCTAAAGCACCGCAAGTGGTGCTTTTGTCTCCGGCATGTTCCAGCTATGATTTGTTTAATAACTATGAGGAACGGGGACAGGTCTTTAAAGAGATGGTACACCAGTTGCGGTAAGGAGGGGAATGGCTTGGCGGTAAGACCCAAATCTCCTGACTTTATCTTGTTTTTTGCAGTTGTGGTTCTTTTAGGTCTGGGTGTAGTCATGGTTTATAGCTCCAGTGCAGTTTCGGCTCAGGCCAACTATTCAGATAGCTTTTACTTTCTTAAACGCCAGCTCATTTGGTCGGTGCTGGGAATACTGGCGATGCTATTTACAATGCATGTGGATTATCATGTTTGGCGCAAACTTGCCAAACCGATAATGCTGGCTACGTTGGTTTTATTGGTGATGGTGCTTATTCCCGGTTTGGGGAAAGTGGTAAATGGCGCCCGGCGGTGGTTGGGGGTTGGGTCACTATATTTGCAGCCTTCGGAGATTGCCAAATTAAGCATGGTGCTGTTTAGTGCTGATAGCTTGGCCAAAAATCAGAATAAACTAGTGAGTTTTACCAAAGGACTGCTTCCTCAGCTATTAGGACTTTTGATTGTTTTTGGACTGATTTTAAAGGAGCCTGATCTTGGAACTGCATTAGCCATTGGCGGGACAATTTTTGTCTTATTGTTTACTGCTGGTGCGCAAGTATCACATCTTGTTTATCTAGGGTCAGTGGGAGTGGCGGGAATTGTTGCTGCAATTATTCTAGAACCTTATCGCTTAAAACGGCTGTTGGCGTTCAGCGATCCGTGGTCTGATCCTCTTGATACCGGGTATCATATTATTCAGTCGCTCTATGCCATTGGTTCGGGGGGCATGTTTGGGGTTGGGTTAGGACGGAGCCGGGAAAAGTTTCTTTATTTACCGGAGCCTCATACTGATTTTATTTTTGCTATTTTGGGTGAGGAACTTGGGTTTATCGGTACGGCTGTAGTAATTATTCTTTTTTTCCTGTTTGCTTGGCGGGGACTTAAAATTGCGATTGCTGCTCCGGATATATTTGGCAGTATGCTGGCGACAGGTTTGACAACGATGATTGTTGTGCAGGCGTTAATGAATATTGCAGTTGTTACTGCGTCAATGCCGGTTACCGGTATCCCGTTGCCATTTATTAGTTTTGGCGGTTCTGCGCTCATTTTTACGTTGACTGGTGTGGGGATATTGCTCAATATATCCCGCTATGTGGACTATAAATAAGGAGCCTTGTGTATGCGGATTATTATTTCTGGCGGTGGCACTGGCGGGCATATATATCCTGCGGTGACTATTGCAAAAGCTATTCAAGCCTTAGCTGCGGATAGTGAAATTTTATTTGTCGGAACTAAGCTTGGGATGGAAGCTGATATTGTGCCGAAGGAAGGGTTCAATTTTGCGGGGATAGAGTCGCGAGGGTTTGAACGTCATCTTTCTTTGGATACGGTGCGGACTGTGTTTACGACGATGAAGGGCCTGGGGCAGTCAATAGGTGTCGTCCGGCGGTTTAAACCGGATATTGTTATTGGCACTGGCGGGTATGTTTGTGGGCCGGTACTGCTTGCGGCGAGTCTAATGGGTATTCCGACAATGATTCAGGAACAAAATGTTATTCCGGGAGTTACTAATAAAATACTGTCCCGATTTGTAAAAAAGGTCGCGGTAGGTTATCCGGAAGCAGCTAAATTTTTTGGTAAGCAACAGGACAAGGTGGTCGTTACCGGCAATCCGGTTCGTCCGGATGTAATATCAGCTAACCGTAATGGGGGAATTAAGGAATTAGGGTTGGCTGATGACAAATTGACGATTTTGGTGGCTGGGGGGAGTCGCGGAGCGCGGGCGATAAATAAGGCCATGGTAGAAGTTTATCGTTCGCTAGCAGGCCGGAAAGATATCCAAGTATTGCATGCTACAGGACAAAGCGAGTATAATAATATGGTTGGTTTTTTGGAAGAGGCTGGTATAGATGTTGACAAAGCTGGAAATATTAGTGTTGTTCCCTACCTGTATAATATGCCGCAGGCTTTAGCCGTGGCTGATGTTGCAGTGTTTAGGGCCGGGGCTGTTGGCTTAGCTGAACTTACGGTCAGAGGAATACCGGCTGTACTTATTCCATATCCTTATGCCGCTGAAAACCATCAGGAATTTAATGCTAGGGTGTTAGAAAGCCATGGGGCGGCAATTGTCATTAAAGATTCTGAGTTAACTGGTGGCAGATTGGCTGAAGTTCTTGATAAGCTGGTGAATGACCGCGCAAGGCTTGGAGAAATGTCGGCATTAAGCAGGCAAATGGGACAGCCTGAAGCGGCGGCGACTATTGCACGCTTGGCGGCTAAACTCGCAGATTCACTATAGAGAGAATGTAACACCCTTGTCGCTTTGCGCATACAATAACATTGCGTTAGAAGGGCGCTGGCGGCAGGGAAGGGGGAGAATTAATTGCCTAATAATATTACTAAATTTCACTTCATTGGAATTGGCGGTGCTGGTATGAGCGCCATTGCCCAAGTCCTGCTGCAAAAAGGCTACACTGTGACGGGTTCTGATATTGCTAAGTCGGAAGTTGTCCACCGGCTGGAACGTCTTGGGGCCAAAATATTTATCGGTCATTGCCGGGAAAATATTGAAGGTGCTGAGGCGATTGTGGTATCGACAGCGATTGCTGCTGATAATCCGGAGGTGCTTGAAGCCCGGGCGCGAGGTATTAAGATATTTCATCGGTCGGATATAGTAGCAATGTTGCTTAATGCGGTTCAAGGCATTGCGGTAGCTGGGGCTCATGGAAAGACAACGACTACTTCGATTGTTGCCCTTATGCTGGAAAAAAACGGGATTGATCCAACGATTATTATTGGCGGGGATCTTGACTACTTAAACGGCAATGCTAAATTGGGCCATGGCAAATATTTGGTAGCGGAGGCCGATGAAAGCGATGGTTCTTTTGTTAAATTAGAACCATCTATCGCGATAGTCACCAATATTGAAAATGATCATATGGATCATTACGGTACAATGGAGGCCATTTTACAGGCATTTAAAACATTTTTGTCAAAGCTCGATCCGCAAACCGGTTTAGGTGTATTATGTTTTGATAATCACTATGTGAGAGATATTGCGGCTGAGGTTGATAGAAAAATTGTTTCTTATGCCCTCGATAATGAGGCCGACTATATGGCTAAGGACATTGTGGTACGCGGTACCACCACAACTTACAATGTATACCACAAAAACACCAATTTGGGCACTATTGAAATTAACGTTCCTGGGCGGCATAATGTGGCTAATTCACTGGCCGCAGTAGCTGTTGGGATGACAGTAGGTCTTAGTTTTCAGCAAATTGCTGAAGGGATTGCTGTCTTTAGGGGCGTTAAGCGGCGCTTCCAAACCAAGGGGCGGGTTGATGGAATCTGGGTTGTTGATGACTATGCTCACCACCCTACTGAAATAGCCACAACCCTTAAGGCAGCTCGTGGGGTAGCTCCTAAACGGCTTGTCTGTGCTTTTCAACCACATCGGTATACCCGTACCAAATTTTTGGCAAAAGAATTTGGCGGAGCATTTGGAGATGCGGATATTTTAATTCTCACTGATATTTATTCTGCAGGTGAAGAACCAATCGCAGGGATAAGCGGTGAGCTGATTAAGGAAGAAGTTGAGCGGCAGACCGGCAAGAAAGTGATGTATATTCCGGATAAAGCTAATGTTGCTCGCTATCTTGCTGAAATTGTTGAATCAGGAGATCTAGTGATGACGATGGGGGCTGGCAATATTTATCTTGCCGGCGAAGAATTGGTAGAAAAATTAGTAGAGAGATAATAAATTAGCAGAAATATTATTTTATGATTTGCGGGTGGTTGTACTTTTCTGGGAGGGAAGACGATGGAGAAATTTATCGTCAAAGGAGAAGTACAATTAAACGGTAATGTGAAGATTAACGGCGCAAAAAATGCGACGTTGCCGCTTATGGCGGCGACGCTTTTGTGCTCGGGCGTAAGCGTTCTTCATGGGGTGCCAAACTTGCGCGATATAGTCATGATGCAGGATATTATGACTATGCTTGGCGCAAAAATTACTCGTGAAGGCGATACGCTTAGTATTGACACTACCGGTGTTAGCAAGGCTGAAATACCGGAGCATCTTATGCGTGAAATGCGGGCCTCAGTTTTTTTAATGGGTCCGCTGCTGGGACGTTTTCGTAAAGTCCGCCTGTCACATCCGGGAGGATGTGACATTGGTCCAAGGCCAGTTGATTTACATATCAAGGCTTTGGAACGGATTGGAGCCATTGTTAATGACAAATTTGGCTATATTCAAGCTGAGGCTTTAGAACTTAGTGGCGGGGAAATTTATTTAGATTTTCCCAGTGTCGGGGCTACCGAGAATGCCATGATGGCGGCGTCGGTGGCTGACGGCACTACCATTATCCGCAATGCGGCGCGTGAACCCGAAATTTGGGATTTAGAATGTTTTCTCAATAAGATGGGAGCCAAAATCATTGGTGCTGGCAGTGATGCTGTTAGAGTAACTGGCGTAAAGCGTCTTAGTCCAGCGGAACATACCGTAATTCCTGACCGTATTGAAGCTGGGACGTTTATTCTGGCGGGAGCAATTACCGGTGGTGATGTCGTTGTAGAAAATGTCATACCTGAACATCTTTCGGCTGTTACTGACAAGTTGCGGGAAGTCGGCGTTAAAATAATTAACGGTGATAATTACATTAGAGTTCGGGCAGGTTCTTTTCGTGGCGTAGATATAAAGACATTGCCGTATCCGGGGTTTCCCACTGATTTGCAGGCACCGCTGTTAGCGATGTTAACGCTAGCTAGGGGAACAAGTATTATTACAGAAACTATTTTTGAAAATAGATTTAAACATGTTGATGAACTGGCACGTATGGGAGCTAAGATTAAGGTAGAAGGACGCACGGCGATAATTAGGGGTGTATCTAAACTCAGCGGGGCTCCGGTTGTCGTGCATGACCTTAGGGCTGGGGCCGCAATGGTTTTGGCTGCTCTGGCGGCTGAAGGTACTTCAGAAATTGAAAATGTCTTTCACATTGACAGGGGCTATGAAGCACTGGAAGTTCGGATACAAGGTCTTGGTGGTAATATTGTGCGGTGTGGTTCAAATTAAGGGGGACTGGTTTTGAAAAACAAGCGCATTGCTGTGCTTATGGGAGGGCCATCGGCGGAGCGGGAAGTGTCGCTTAATACCGGGAAGGCCATTCTGGGGGCGTTAAAAGAGAAAGGCTACAATGCAGTAGGTATTGATTTAGAACCACAGAATTTTGTAAAACAATTAGCTGGGATTGAGGTAGTTTTTAACGCCATTCACGGTAAATACGGTGAGGACGGAGTTATTCAAGGAGCTTTGGAGTTATTGGGTATTCCTTATACTGGATCCGGTGTCCTTGCGAGTGCAATAGCGATGGATAAGGGGATATCAAAACGCCTTTTCTTAGAGGCTAAAATAAGTACTCCAAAATCTTGTTATTATGCCAAAAGTGCTGCTGATAGCAATTTGTCAGAGGCTATTCTCGCTGAATTTGGCCTTCCGGTGGTTGTAAAACCAGTTACTCAAGGCTCGAGTATTGGGGTAGTTATTGTTGAGAAGCGAGATGATTTGCCAGCCGCTTTAACCGAGGCATTTGGTTATGGCGATATATTGATTGAAAAATTTATCGCTGGCCGTGAATTAACGGTAGCTGTTTTGGAAGCGGATGAACCGAAAGCGCTGCCGGTAATTGAAATAGTTCCGCACAACGGTCGCTATGACTATCAGTCTAAATATACTAAAGGTGCCACTGACTATATCGTGCCGGCTAAATTGGATGAAACTGTTGCTCAGCGGGTCAAGGCAGAGGCAGTAGCGGCGTTTAAAGTATTAGGCTGCCGCGGTATTGCCAGAATTGATGTTATGCTTGGCGATAATAATAATACTCCGTATGTGCTTGAAGCGAATTCTATTCCCGGTATGACTGCAACTAGTTTGGTGCCTAAAGCGGCGGCTGCCGCTGGAATAGCGTTCAATGACTTATGTGAAATGATCCTATTGAAGGCAACCTTGGATAGCAGTGCGATGTGATTTTTAGTAAAAAAATCGCCTGCCGGGATGGGTAATAACCCCATAGCTGTTAAGTAAACTAGACGCCTAGTGTACTAATTAATTGTACAATAGGCGTCTGGTTGCTTTAACAGCTTATATTTATTTAAATTGGTCGTATTTTTATGTTTATTTGGCTGTCAGGTTGGTGTATAATTACCTGGTGAAGGCGAAGTTAGTGGGAGTGAAAGATATGCGGACTTATGAACGGCAGGAAAGAACTTCGCGGCCTAAACGGTCAATTCAGACGTCTCGGGTCATTTTTTTATTGATTGTATTGATGATTCTTTTAGCGGCGTTTTTGTTTATCAACTCAAACTTCTTTCAAGTCGGGTCGGTAGTAATCGAGGACAATAAATATATGTTAGCGGATGATGTTTCCCGGGCCGCTGGTGTTCCGGAACGAATAAATATATTTAGGCTGGATACGGCTGAGATAAAAAGCCGTCTGTTGCGCGACCTTAGGATTAGTGAAGTAGAGGTTTTCCGACGTTTTCCGACGACTATTGTTATTAAAGTTAAAGAACGCGTTGAATCTGAACAAGTCAAACTTGTGCTGGAGTACTTGACGGCGCTGGATGAAGCTACGCTTAATGAACTTTCGGAAGTTAATATTAATTCTTCCGGAGAACTGACCGCTTATACGGTTCAGTCGGCAACTATCAGGCTGGGAGCGGGGGGGAGACTGGCAGAAAAGGCTAAAATGACTGGAGATATTCTTCAGGACATTGGAAATCGAAAAGCGGCAGTTGATTATATCGATTTAAATTATGCTTCACCATATATAAAATTCCGTCAATGAAGTGGAGTGGAGGAGAACAGTGGGACACATTAAACAGGGACAAATTGCAATAGCACTTGTCTGTGTGGTTTTAGGCATTATGTTAGCGGTGCAATATCGTACAACCCAGGATATCAGGTCGACAATTCCTTATCAACGGGTCGAGGATTTGGCGCAACGGCTTACTCAAACCGAGAAAGAACGGGATTCTTTAGCTAAAGAAGTTGAAAAACTGCGTAAGAATGCGAGTTCTGGGGAGATGAGTCATGAATTAGAATTGATAAAAATGGGGGCAGGTACAATCGCGCTTACCGGGCCGGGCGTAGTAGTTACCATTGATGACAGTAAGCGTCCGTCAAAACCGGGTGAAAATCCAAATTTATATCTCATTCATGATGATGATATATTAAAAGTAATTAATGAATTAAGGGCTGCCGGGGCTGAAGCTATTGCCGTAAATGACCAGCGGCTGATAGCGACTTCGGAGATTAGATGTGCAGGTCCCACGCTTTCGGTAAATAATGCGCATTATGCTCCACCATATGAAATTAGAGCAATTGGTGAAGCGCAAACAATGGAAAATGCGTTACGGCTTCGCGGCGGGGTGGCTGAGACTTTGCAATTCTGGGGTATTCAAGTGACGATTAAAACGGAGGATAAGGTTGATATTCCAGCGTATAAAGGGTCGTTCCGCTTTGATTATGCTAAGCCGGTGAATGGGGAGGTTAAGCAATGATACTGCCGATTTTCGGACTTATTATAGGAATTATTATCGGAATTTCTTTTCCCGGCAGTGTGCCTTCTGAATATGCTAAGTATATGTCGATTGCGGTATTAGCGTCGCTTGACTCGGTTTTTGGGGGACTAAGAGCTGGAACTGAGGATAAATTTGATAATATAGTATTTACCAGTGGATTTTTTACTAATGCGTTGCTTGCGGCCGGGCTGGTATATGTCGGCGACCGGTTAGGCATTGATCTTTATTATGTGGCACTGTTAGCCTTTGGACTTAGAGTGTTCCAGAACTTGGCAATAATCCGGCGATACTTTCTTAAAAAATAAGGCTGGCTGTTAAGGCCGCTGAAAAAGTAGCACTTTTATAGAACGGGATGATTTTGGACTTCCGCGGCAATTCGCCTTACTATGAAATTGTAGATTTTTAAAACGTTCTCATGGGGACGTTTTTTTGTTTTATGGAGAATATTGACCGATTGGATGTAGCTATATTAAATGGGCGCACAAAACCATGCTAGAATTAATATACTTATAAGTAGATAGTTATCACCAGGGAGATGGCTTGTTGGTAATGGAAAAAATGTATCGCTCGCCTGAAGTAAGAGCGCCGGGTTCGGCGGTAAAAAAAATGGAGCTAAGCTATGAATTTTATTGATGTTTATGAAAATGATTCGGGCAATTTAATCGATTTGCCAGTTGCTGCCACTTTAAGAGTAATATTGGAGGAGAATCCTTCAACAGGATATCGTTGGAAGGTGGAAGATCAAAGCAGCGGCTGTCTGGAAATGGTTTCCCATGAATTTTATATAAATAACGATCATATTGTGGGGGCGGGAGGCTTAGTAGTTTTTTACTTCCAACCGATGAAACCGGGACGGTGTACGCTATACTTAAAGCTGGGGCGACCTTGGGAAGGCGATAAAGCGATTACTAAGCGGTTTCGCATAGCTGTGTTTATCCGATAGAGGGACATTGCCTATCTAAATACAAAAGCCTGACAAATTTTTGTCAGGCTTAGTTTATCGTTGCCAATAGGCTAACGTTTGTTCTCGAATTACTGGCAGCAATTCATAGAGAGATTTGCCGGGGCAAAGGGTTAGGTTTAAATCGCGATGCCCAAGGAGGGTGGAGTCATCGGGAGATAAATTGTAAATATGGCACAGGGCGGCTATTAATTTTGCGGCTGATTCGAGTTGCGGGGTGGTAGGGGTTGCGTCTTCAAAGTTGCCAATGAGGTTAATCCCAATCGATTGGGCATTATAGTGCTGCGTATGGGCGCCTACCGCTTCGCGGGGACGGCCGCGTTCAATACTGCCGTCTTTATGAATGACATAATGATAACCAATCCCGGACCAACCATTAGCTAGATGCCAGCGATGGACTTCGGCAGCAGTTACCTCATCATTGGTTAGTCCGATATGGTGGATTACGAATAAAGTTGTTGCCTCACGAGTATCCAGCGGACCGAAGGTTAGATTAGTTTCTTTAATGGCTAAATCGGCTTCCTTTATTGCGGTTGGCGAGCTAAATGTTCCAATATCAACTTTTAAACGATAAGCCCCAAGAGAAAGAAGGCGTGGGATCAGGGCATAGCGCAATTCTGAGTAAGGGTTGTTGTCGTTTAAGCGAAAGCTAAGGCGGCAGTCCTGCTTTGTGATTTGTTTGATTTCAAGGCGTTTGACAAATTGATTGTTACAGGGGATATTTCCTGCTAATGGGCCAACTTTGGTATTTTTTAAGATAAAATCAATCTGTTGGGTAGACTGTTGCTCAATGATCTCACATTGAGCGGAAATGTAAAATTCAATGGAAAAATAGGTTTGGTTATCATTAGTCATAACGGTAGATCCCTTGCTGATATAGGTAATGGCCGGGGCTTGGCTGGCAGCTAAAGCGCTGCAGCTAGAAAGTAAGTTTTGTCCCAGCCATAAGGTTGAACATACGCCAAATGATTTTAATAAAAACTGTCTTCGCTTCATATAAATTCACCAATCTGCATAATTTATTGTTATCATTCAAAATTCCACATGAAAAATAGTTTTCCTGTAGTAAAAAAATAACAGGGCTGAGATATTAAAAATAGAACCGGTTAGCGTCTGCTGGCCGGTTCTATTTTGCTGATTTGCGGCTCTATGGTGGTATGTACTTAATGAAAGTCATAAAAAACATAAATATGGCAGAAAAATGGAAAAATTTATCTTAATGAAAAAGGAAATTTATAACATTAATGGAATTAATATATATAAAATTCAAATATATGTAATTACTGTAGCGGTATTCATTAGACTTCTTATCGAGGCAGCGATTGTTGATAATCTTGGTCTGAGCATATTAAAAGCTGCAGATAGAAGGGGGTAAAAAAGCAGAATTTTGTTAATTTTTTAAAAGCAATAAGGAGAAAGCGAAAGAAGGTTGGAAAATGAAAAAAAAGAAAATGAAAAAGCTCCTGATAGGAGGCGTGGCCACTGCGACCCTAATGGGGCTATCTCCGATATCCGCGTTTGCTGCGGATACAATGACTGCTACATATGATGGTGTTACTGTCGAATCAATGATTAAGGCCGTAGACTACTATAATGATGGCGGGACTTATACTTCTGATGGGGAGACTATAGATACTACGGTCGATAATACCTCTGCCGTTTATGCTGAAAACAGCGGCACCAATGTGACGCTATCAAATGTGACGATTACAAGCAGTGCAAATGATAGTACGGGGTATGATTGTGAATTAAACGGTGGCTCTGGGTTAACTGATGCCCTCGGGTCCCAGTATGGCCTTGACGCTGCGGTATATGCTAACGACGGTGGCACAATAACCATTACTGGTAACTCGTCAATAACTACCTCTGGCCTTATTGGGAACGCGGTATATGCCACTTATGGCGGTACAATCTATTTAACTGGTACCGCCGATAGCCCTATTACGATAACAACAAGCGGACTTAATGCTCATGGGGTGGATGTAACCTATGGTGGCACGACCTATCTTACTTATGTAGACATCACAACTACAGGCGCCCATGCCTCAGCGATTGCTACCGACTTTGGCGGCGGCACCGACTATGTCTATAATTGTACCGTAGATGCCGAGGGTACAAAATCAGCCGGGATTTACTCTTGCGGGTACAATGAAGGTTACATTTACGTTGAAGATTCAACGATTGTTTCTGCACTAGATGCTGGGGCGGCGGTAGCATCTGGCGGAAAACTTGAAGTTTACAACTCATCAATTACTGGGGTAAATGCGCTTAGTGTAATGTTTGGCGGCGACTCGGCAGAGGAGACTGATCCCATCATAATTGATGGCAGTTCACTAACATCAACCGGCGGGGCGGCTATTATCTGGAAAAATGGTAACAGTACTGTGACCTTGCAGAATGGGACGACAGTTACGGCCTCTAACGGTATTTTGGCGGAGGCGGGAGACTTCTTTGGTGATGACCCCAGCGAAGCGACTCTGGTTTTGAGCGATGAAACGTTAACCCAGGGCTACGAATTGCTTGCCGACAGCGGCAGCACGCTGGCAACTTACTTGGAAGACTATGGATATCGATTCCACCAGCACCTGGAATGTTAGCGCCGATTCAACTGTGACGAGTTTAACCAATAGCGGCGGTACGGTGAACCTGCTGTATTCTGACGGCACCTATTATACTCTTACCGACACCGGTAATTTATCCGGCAGCGGCACCTTTAAAATGAATGTTGATCTTAGCGATACCTCATTGCTCAACACAATTACAGTCGACGGAACTGCTAGTGGTACCTATGCAATATATTTTACTGGTCAAAACGCGGCTTACTTAGCAACAAACTCGCTTACCAGCCCAATAAAGGTACTTTCTACTGGAACTAGCACCGCAACGATTACCGGCGGTGGAGACTTTGGCGCTTATCGCTGGTCGATTGCTGCAGGATCAACCTTATCTTCCTCCTACAGCAGCTCTGACTATTATCTTTACAATACGTATACGCCATCTACCCCTGCCTACGCTGCCATTGACACTACCGCGTCTAACGTTGCCGCATGGTATGGTGAAATGAACGAGATTGCAAACCATATGAATGAACTGCGGGTGGCTAGCAAATATAACGATGATTTCTGGTCCCGTACGTATTCCAATAAATTCACCGTTAAACCTAATGGCGGCAAATCCTTTACTGAAGTAATGAGCGGTGTTGAAGTAGGTAAAGATAACGCCAGTTTCTTCGACGGCGGCAAGAAAGTAACCGGTTTTCTCGTTGGGGCAGGTAAGGCGGACAATTCCTTCAGTACTGGTGGCTCAGGCAGTGTCGATAGTTATTATGGTGCTGCTTACAGTAGCTGGATTAAAAACGATGGTTCTTACTTCGATCTCATCGGCAAATACAACTCCTTCAGCAACGACTTTTCCGCAACCCTATTAGGTGGTGAAATCACCGATACTGCCTCATACCACAGCAATAGCTTTGGGCTATCCGCACAAATTGGGAAACGCCTGGAAAAGGGCAACGGTGTTTTCATCGATCCACAGGCCTCGGTGACCGTCCTTCGGTCAAATTCGGCTGACTATACAAGTACAAATGGCCTGGCTGTTAGTTTACCGGCTAATACCTCAATGCAATTCAAGCTGGGAGGTACCTTCGGAAAGAAGACAACTGACAGCAATGGAGACAGCCGTCAGGTTTATGGCAAGTTAGCCTGGGTACAGAACTCCTCTAGCGACAGCAAAACCATCGTTGACGAGGCCTCTTTCGATTCCAACCTGAAAGGCAGTCAAGTAGTTACTGGGATAGGCTTTATTCAGGAAGTCGGCAGTCACGAAATCTATATCAATGTAGAAAAATCTTGGGGCAATGATCTTAACTACTATGGCGGCAACCTCGGTTACCGTTGGAAATTTTAAATAACGATTTTTGTAAGTTAAAAAAAAGACCTGTTTATCCTAAAGCGATCAACAAATCAAGAGGCGCACCGCTCTTACAAGAAAGAGGGTGTGCCTCTTAATAGTTAAGTAATAGGCCGTTAGTCCTAACTTGGCACTTGAAATTAGAGACCTGAGTCTCAAGGAATATTATGTACAAATAGGTAATTATGCCCATATAAGATTTAAAATGGTTCATTATATAAAAATTAACTTGTTTAAAATTTACGATACAATAGTTTATAGAATTATTGTCGGGAATACCATGTATAGCGAAAAAACTTTAGAGAGTAAGCCTGAAAGATTCCGTATTGAAGGTACAGATTCGGGAAAACCTGCACTTTTACGTAAGAGCGGAATGGAAAGGATTTAAAAGTGCCAATTGTTAATGAGGGATCTTACGAAACTCAGTTAGGATTAGAAGAAGAGGTCAGACTTTTCTTATTTAAAAAAAAGATATGTCCGTTATGTGGTGGATCCATGAGAAGGAAAAAAAAATTTGTTAGTACAAATGAAGAAAAGAACATCTTTTTTCATGCCCAATTCTATTTCAAAAAATATGATCTGCAATTATTCTACATATGTCATAAGTGCGAGAAGCTATATTTATTAACGGTGCGGCCTGAACTGATAAAGGAGAAGCTCGATTAGCCCCTAGTTGGGTGATTGTATTGACGATATAAAAAGCCAGAAGCGGCGGATTATCGCAGCTTCTGGCTTTTTACTTGTAAAGGTATTATTTATGGTTGATGAAACTTGCTAACGTAAAGGAAAATGCACGCCTCCAGGGCTAAACAATTAGTTTACAGAACTAATGTTTGGTTATATAATGAAATCAAACATTAGTTCTGTGGGAGGGATAGTAATGGCAGAAAAGACTACCGGGACTGAAATAGATAAGAAAAAGGCGCTTGACAAGGCGATGACTCAAATTGAAAAAGATTATGGTAAAGGCGCGATTATGAAATTGGGCGCAGCAGTTGCTAACATGAATATTGAAGTTATCCCGACGGGAGCGTTATCATTAGATATTGCTCTTGGTGTGGGTGGCATTCCTCGTGGCCGGATTGTTGAAATATACGGCCCGGAATCATCGGGTAAAACAACTGTTGCGTTGCACATAATTGCTCAAGCCCAGAAAAAAGGCGGGGTTGCCGCCTTTATTGATGCCGAGCATGCGCTTGATCCAACTTATGCTAAAGCTCTGGGGGTAAACATTGACGAATTACTTGTTTCTCAGCCGGACAATGGTGAACAAGCCTTAGAAATTGCGGCAGCTTTAGTTAATAGTAATGCAGTTGATGTAATTGTTGTTGATTCAGTAGCTGCGTTAGTACCTAAGGCAGAGATAGAGGGGGATATGGGCGACTCGTATGTTGGTTTGCAAGCTCGGCTAATGTCACAAGCGATGCGTAAATTAACGGGTATTGTCAGCAAGGCTCGAACGACTATTCTTTTTATCAATCAGCTTCGTGAAAAAGTCGGTGTTATGTTTGGAAGTCCGGAAGTAACTACTGGCGGTAGGGCGCTGAAGTTCTATTCATCGGTTCGGCTGGATGTCCGAAAAAGTGAAACCATAAAACAAGGAAATGATGTGGTTGGGACGCGCACCAGGGTTAAGGTAGTTAAAAATAAAGTTGCTCCGCCGTTCAAACAAGCTGAATTTGATATTATATATGGCCAAGGGATTTCTCACGAAGGAATTTTGGTTGATTTAGGTACAGAAATGGAAATCATCGAAAAAAGCGGTTCGTGGTATTCGTATGGTGAAAACCGTTTAGGACAAGGCCGGGAAAATGCAAAAGATATGTTGAAAGAACAGCCAGAAATCGCAAAACAAATCGAGGCAAAAATCCGGGAAATTATTAGTATGAACAAGGCAAAGCTGCAAGCAGGTGCAGATGCGTCAGATATACAGGAAGAAAGCCAAATAGTAAATTAATCCACCTTTCAATATAAAAGCCTGACGAATTTCGTCAGGCTTTTATATTTGGCGAAGAGGTTAGACGATGGGGTGGCTTGCTGGGGTAGGAAATATTTGGATAAACCAAGGCGCTGCCTAGTCCGGGTGGTGGTTAATTAATAAGTGAATTTTATCTTCGCTTTGACTTATTGGTAAGTAAGTTTTTGTTTTGGGGGGCTATCGGGAAAATAGGGAAGGATTTTGCTCACCTCCATGGAAAAATATAACAAACAATATTTGGTGAGGCTATACTATCAAACTGGTAAATGAATTTCGAGAAGAAGGATGAGGTTAGCGTGAAGCAAAAGACTTGGAGAAGAGTTGCCATAATCCTGTTGGTCGTAGCGAGTTGTATTTTTCCCTCTGTGATCATACTAGCTGAGGGGATGGGGGATAGCTCATTATCACAAGGGCGGCCATTACCGCCTGAACTTCAAAATTTGCCGACAATCGTGGCCGAAGCTTGGCTTGAGGTCGATCCCGATCCACAAAATACCGTGTTAGAGGGACCGGCCTTTGACAAAGGGGGGAATTTATACGTTTGTCGCAATTCACCAGCGTCGCCTGAGCAAAAGATCTTAAAAATCGCACCGGATAAAACTATTACGACTATTTGGCAAGGCAAGGCTGTTCCTACTGGGTTAGCCTTACATAAAGATGGCCGGTTATTTGCGGTTTGCTTAACCGGAGAAATTTTAATTATGCAACCGGACGGTACGATGCTGGAAACACTTACGCCGAAATATAATGGCTCGTCAATGGTTGGAAATGATTTAGTTTTTGACAAAGCCGGAAACTTATATTTTACAGATTTTAAGGGGCTTTTTACAAAACCGATTGGCGGAGTATATCGACTAGATGCCGCGGGAGGCTATACTAAAATCACGCAGATCATTAATAATTTAGCCTTGCCGAATGGGATATCGCTTTCGCCGAACGGTGATGTATTATGGGTTGCCGAACTTGGCCAAAATCAAATTCTTCGGGCCAAATTGACGGCTGAGGGGAACCTGGTCCCTTTTGCCGGGGTGGCAATTACTTATCGAAATACCGGCGATGATGAAACAGATTCAAACCGAGTAGACGCTGCTGGCAATTTGTATCAGGGAATGATGGGGGGCGGAAGAATCCTTGTTTTAAACAAGCATGGCGTTCCTGTTGCTAATATTGTTGTTCCCCGACGGGATGAAGATAGGAATATTATGACGCCGAACCTGGTGATAAAACCTGGAACTAATGAAGGATATATGATGGTTGCCGGGATTAAAGGAGAAGGAACCTGGATCTACAAGTTCACAGCCTTGGCCGAGGCGGAGCAACTGTATTCTCATCAATAAGGGGAGACACTAGAGTTTTCCCGAGCGCAATATTGCATATATTACCCATACAAACATTAGTATTGCAACCAAAAAACCAATTTCGACGCTGGGAAAGTGCCCTAAGATGGAGTATTGCCCCATTATCGATGAACTAATAATGATGCTCCCCATAATAATGCTAAACGCTAATAGAATTATACTTACGGCTAGGCGATTGCTGATTCGATCGAGATGGCTTAAAAAAAATTCCGTTTCAGCCAGAGCTATGTTTATATGAAACCGCCCCTGATTTACCAGGGTACCTAACTTTTTGACGTTTTTGGGAATATTGTTGAAAATATCGCCAAAATCAATTGCAGTTTTCCAGAGATATTCAGCAATTGCTTGAGGCTGGATTCTTTCTAATAATAGTTTTTCGCCAAAAGGCTCAACAAGATCAAAAATACTTAACTTAGGGTCAAGTTTTTTTACAATGCCTTCTACCGTCAGTAAGGCCTTGCCGACCAATACTAAGTCAGCGGGAATTCGTATCATATGTTTCTGGGCGATGAGAAAAAAATCGGTAATTGCTTCGCCAATACTGATTTTACTTAACGGGACGCCATAATAAGTATCGATTAAAAGATCAATATCATCTTGTACTTGCCGGAGATTTACTTGGGGTGGAACAATGCCGATTCGGAGCAGTGCTTTGACTAAATCATCGCTACTATTACGTTTAAGGCCAATCATAAGTGCAGACAAGCAATTTTTCATCTCGGGGCCAAGTCTTCCGACCATACCAAAATCTAAAAAACCAATAACCTCATTAGGTAGCACAATGACATTTCCCGGATGGGGGTCGCCGTGGAAAAATCCGCTGATAAAAATTTGCTGGAAAATCCCTTTAGCAAAGCGACTTGCGACCAAGAGAAGGTTAGAACCTTGCTGTGTAAGGATAGTACTTTGGTTGATCTTTACGCCTTGAAGAAATTCGGTTGTAAGGATTTTTTTTGTAGAGTAATCCCAATAGACCGTAGGAATATAATAATCCTTCTGATTTTTTAGCTGAATAGAAATTTTCTCGGTATTGCGGGCTTCGATAGTGTAGTCGAGTTCCTTACGAAGCGACTTGGCAAATTCATCGACCATATCAACAATCTGATAGCGTTTGGCCCAGGAAAACCGATTCTCAACAGTTACCGCTATCTCAAATAAAATTTCCAAGTCGGTTTGAATCGTGGCAGCAATGTCGGGGCGTTGGATTTTTACCGCTACTTTTTGTCCGGTTGTTAAAGTTGCCACATGAACCTGGCCAATTGAAGCCGCCGCTAAGGCCTGGGAATCAAAGTCCAGAAATAGTTCCTCAATGCTAGTGCCCAGTTCTTCGAGGATTAACCGTTGGACTTGTTCGTAGGGAAACGCCAATACTTCGTCCTGCAATTTTTCCAAGTGAACAATGATTTCTCGCGGTAAAATATCTGGTCTAGTACTGGCGATCTGACCTAACTTTATATAAGTAGGACCTAATTGCTGCAGGGCGAGTCGAATCCTTTCGCCAACATCGGTCGGGTTTTCGGAGGGTGGTTTTATCCATAGACGTTCATAATAAGGAAACTTTTGGACTAGATCCATTCCTTCGATAAGATAGCCAAACCCTTGGTTGGCTAACACCGTAGCAATCTCACGATAACGTTTTATATGCCGAAATTGTTTACCAAACATAGCGTTCTCCGATTTAGCGATAATTACATGAAGTAAAGTAAGCGAGCCTAGCGGTATAGACCCTGGTGAGCTATTGACAATAGTATAACTGATAATAGGTATTTTAATTAAGTTGTACGGCGGAGGCGTAATCCCTTGCTATCAGTTTTTCATTATACTTCTCAATAACTAAAGGGCTGTTGCACTAAGTAGAAATTTACCAGTCCTATTCCTGTTTGGGGAAAAATCAGCCAGCCCTAAGACTGATGCTCAAGATTTTAGTTTACGCCTATATGAATAGTATCTATTCTTCCCGCCAGATTGAGCTTGCCTGTAGACGCGATATCAATTTTATGTATCTGCTTGAAAATGCTACGTCACCAGATCATACAACCATTGCCCGATTTAGGTCGCTGCATTTTGCACCTTTTGCGATTCAGATCATGCCGCAGACTCCAATTAATTGTTTACTTAACTAAATGTGAAATATGCCGAGAAAACCAGCTAAGCCGTGTCGATACCTTGGTTGTCCCAACTTAACCTACGCATCTTATTGCAAAAAACAACTGGTCATATCATAAGCACCGAAATCATGGAGCAAATCACGAGGACGATACAGATATAAATCGGGGTTGAGAAGTTTATGTTTGTTTTCTAAAAGGCTTTATATATGGCATGAGTAGAGGAATATAATCTTTTGGAAAAAGTGAGATCGCAATTTCCGTAATTTCTGGAGGCGATTCTTGCATGCTGTTATCCATCCATAAAAGTAAGAAATTGTAAATTCCTCCTGCGTGGTAATATATTCGAAATTTTTCTTTTTGGTTAGAAATTTGATCGCAAAGTGTTTTTTCAAAATAGGCGTTAACGACTTCTAGAAGCAAATATGATAACCCATTTCTTTGGATAAGCAGCAACTGCGACTTATATCTGTAAAAATGACAAAAAATAATATTTAGGTAATTTTTAGAGTCGGTATACTTCGAGTCCTTGAACTCTGAAATATATGAAAACAGGATGTTTTCCAATGAGAACTTTAAAACAGCTTCTTTCGATGCGAAATTGCGATAGTATGTTGAGCGATTAACGCCTGCTTTTTTTGTAATCTCACTTATGGAAATGTCGTTATAATTTTTATTTACCATCAGTAATAGCAGCGCTTCAGAAATATATTCTTTTATCAATTGGGTAGAAACATTTTTCCTTTTCATTTAAGCAACAAACCTCCATGTTGTGTTGCAATTTAGGTATCATAAAGTTTTTGTTCTTGAATACTAAAAAATGTAGAAGTATAATTTAAGCAACAAATGTCGCTTAAATTATATAGCGGACTTGTAATTAAGTCAAAGGAGAAATGATATATGAACCTGATTTATAACGATTTGTACCAGTTTTCTATTCATATACCGCCTATGCAGTTTACCATTCATCAGTATCTACTCATGTGTGCTGACCCAATCCTTGTTTCAACAGGTACTATGCAGCAAGCAGAGCATATTTTGCCAGAGATAAAAAAATTGTTAAAAGGACAGACATTGAAATATATTCTTGTTTCACATATGGAATCGGATGAATGCGGCGGTCTCATCGCTTTTCAGAAAGAGTATCCTGACGTTATTACTGTTTGTTCTCAGCTTTGTGCAAGAGAATTGCCTGGCTTTGGCTATAATGGGAAAATACTCGCTAAAAAACAGGACGATTTGCTTGACGGAAACGGATTTTCTTTAAAATTCATTGATTATCCTTCTGAAGTTCATCTACAGAATGGCCTTGCCTTTTATGAAGAAAACAGCAAAATTTTCTTTAGTGGAGATTTGATGCTGCGTTTTGGTGATGCGGTCGGAAAAACCATGGATAGTTTCTGGAAGGAGGAAATTGCCGCCATTGACTTGGAACGCATTCCAAATGCTGAAAAGCTTGAAGTTTTGCAGAAAAGTTTGTTGCAACTTAATCCGGATTTAATCGCAGTAGGACATGGCTTTTGCATTAAGTGCAAATAATCATGATGAACATGAAAAAGGATGCACTTATATTTGAATCACCTTTGACAGAAGGTGTTATTCAGAAAAGAAAAAGCCAGTTTACAATGATTGTTGAAGTATGTGGGAAAATCCTCAGTTGCCATTGCCCGACCACGGGAAGAATCGGTAATCTTGATATAAGTGGCAGACCGTGCCTTTTATCCAAAAGCAGTGATCCTAATCGGAAAACACTGTATACGGTAGAGGCGATCTCCTTAAATCGGCCAGAAGATAAAAATAAATCTTGGATCGGTATTAATCAAAATGCCGCAAATCGTTATGTGGAACATTATCTTGTAAATGGTGGTTTTGAAGATATGGTCGGACAGGGTAATATAGTCCTTAGAGAACAATTTATCGGCATTTCAAAATTGGATTTTCTTGTTGGAAATACATATATTGAAGTGAAGACGCCGCTTCAGCATTTACAAATTGAGTATCCAGATTATATAAGAACAAAAAAGAACATGCCGTTTTCTTCAACAGCGCGTTTTGTAAAGCACATTACAGAGTTGACTAATAGCTTGCAGAACCATCAAAGAGCAATTCTATTAATTTGCTTTATTTACGACAACCCCGGTTTTCGAATAATTGAGAGAAGCATTAATTACGAACAGGTAAAAGAGGCGGTAAACAGAAGTACGAAAAAGGGAGTTGAATCGTGGCAGGCAAACTTCAAGATTAATCAGTCGGGTATAACTCTTGAGAAATATTTCAGATTAGATATTTAAAAATCTGTTAGCGGGAATGAGTCGGCATACACGGTTAGCGTTTTTTATTTGAAATAGCGTTAAGCTGCATACAGATGATCGTGAAAATGCGTATGAGCGTGGATATAGTAGTCAGTGGCAAACAGCGCGTAAGCAGTATCAGGAGTATTGCTTCTAGAAAGATTAAATTATGATGGTGTCACTCTCGACAATTGCCGTACGTCATATTATAATACATGTAAGATTTCTTACTTCTTACATGGAGACGATATTATGACCGAATATGATATGACGGTTAGCAGTAAAGGGCAATTCGTTTTGCCGAAGGAAGTTCGTGAAAAATTTAAGCTGTCGGCAGGCAGCAAGGTTAAACTTATAGTCGATGGAGAACAGATCATTATAAAGCCGCATACCGTAGCAGACCAACTACAAGACATTATTCGTGCTGATCTTGCTAAAGAAGGTAAGACTGTAAATGAAGATACTGTAAAAGAATATCAGGCAAAAATAGCACAAGCCGTAGACGCTCTTGTTGTTGAAGCTGATAGAGAATATAATGCTAAACAGTATATTACGTTAGCTCAGCTAAAAAAGGAAAACGCCGATGTATGAACTTATCATTCTTAATTCAGCGGCAAAAGAACTGCGAAAATTGGATAAACCCGTTCGGGAGAAGCTCATAAGAACCTTTGATAAATTAGCAGAAAATCCTTATATTGGTGAAATACTAAAAGGTGATTTGACAACAATCTATTCGTATCATTTGAAGGTATCAAAAGTTGAATATCGTATTGCTTACCAGATTAAATAGCAAGAAGTTGTTGTTATTGTAATGCAGATTGGAAGAAGAAAGAATTTCTATTCTGAACTAAAAAAACGGCTAAAATGAAAAACAGGCTAGTGTAATTCAGCCTGTTTTTGTTTTGTGATGACATGGGGGTACGGTTCTGATTTGTCACAAAAGTGATAGATGGATTATTGATTCGGCAAATCCAACGAGCAACCGGAGTAGCAAGGGGACGTGGCAAAAAGCTGATAAAGTAGGATCGACACTTTCGCAGTAAAATTCATAGAAGCAAGACGGTTGCGTCTTGTCTTACAAAAGATTGGCGATAAGCCAGTCTTTTTTGTTTGCAAGCCATTTCATCGCCA
>JAGGAD010000042.1 GCA_017889625.1 Bacillota bacterium
AATGGTATTGACTTGGAACCATATATTTATCCGAAACAAGTAGTAGATAACTCAGCGAAAATTGTCGTTGGAACCGTAGGACGAATAACTTCGGCGAAAAATCCAGACCTATTTAATGACATCGCAAAGTGTTTTTGCCCCAATCAACTGGTACAATTTCGCTGGGTTGGTGATGGTGACCTTAGAAGCAAATTATCTGCATCTAATATTAGTATAACAGGATGGAAACAAAAGTATGAAGTGGTTGATGAGTTGTCCAAGATGGATATATATTTATCCACATCTTTGTGGGAAGGACTGCCTTTGGCCGTAATTCAAGCGATGGCTAGTGGACTACCGTTGGTATTATCAAGATGTGCAGGTAATATCGATACAATTCATATTAATAAAAATGGCTATATCTATGATTCGCTAGATGAAGTAAAGGAATATTTAGTAAAATTGATTGCTAATCCGGTGTTACGTATGCAAATGGGAATAGAATCAAGAAATTTAGCGGAAAAATTATTTTGTTTAAGTGCGATGGTTGATGGATATAAACAACAATATATGTTGTTAAACCGCTAATTTTAGAAGGAAAAGACAAAATCAGTAATCCTTGTCTTTTCCTTCTAAAAATTCAGAAAAAACTACGCATATTGACATTGGAAGTTGGCTAGGTGTATATTAAGAGAAAATAGTTAACTAGTTAATAATGAATGAAATTATTAACTAGTTAACTATATTTATAGCTTGACATATATTAACTGATCAAGACTTATTAAATAGTTTGGTAGTTAATAAACAAGACCTAAACATTTTTATGAAAAGAGGAGTTAGATAATGGCTACGATACGATTATGGACGAAGAACTTTATTGCGTTAGTTTTTTCGAATGCATTAATGTTTGGGGGCTTTCATATTTTGCTCCCAACACTTCCGATTTATGCCGCATATAATGGGGCGACTGGGTCACAAATCGGGCTTATTACTGGAATTTTTGGTTTTTCAGCAATATTTATTCGTTTCTTTACTGATTTTGGGGTAAGAGCCTTAGGCGAGAAGAAATGCTTATATGTGGGCTTAATTATTTCATTCTTGTGCACAGTTAGTTATGCAATATTCACTTCGGTAGAAGGAATGATTGCAACCAGGATCATGCACGGCTTTGGCTTCGGACTTACTACTACTTTCTATGCTGCGATTGCCGCTGAGATTATTCCTCATGCCCGCCGCGGTGAGGGCATGGGCTATTTCGGGTTAGGCAGCACTGTAGCAATGGCGCTAGCGCCGGCTGCTGGTGTATGGCTGGTTAACGACTATGGTTTTGTTGCTATGTTTATATTTTCAGCGTTAGGTACTGGCATTGCATTAATCGGGACAACATTGTGCCGGGTTCCGCAGGTTGAAGTTGCTGAAGAGACCGTTGAGGAAAGAAGCAGTTCGTTGATTGACAAACTTTTTGAACGTGGAACTGGATTTCCCGCGTTCCTTACAATGTTGTTTGGTGTTGGTTATGGCAGTGTAAATACCTTTGTGGCAATGCTGGCCAAAGAAGCCAATATTCCTGATTCCGGTTATTTCTTTATAGTGGGAACGATATGCGTGTTCTTGTCACGGCCAATTGGGGGAAAAGTTTTTGATAGTAAAGGTCCAGCTTGGGTAGTTTTACCTGGTTCGATTTTTCTCTTGGCCGGATTAGTAGTGCTTACTAAAACTACATCGCTGTTGATGTTGCTGGGAGTAGCAGTGCTATATGGTTTTGGTGGCGGGTTCCTTTTACCGGCGCTTTTAACTTGGATGTTAAATTTAGTGCGGTCTGATCGCCGTAGTGGTGCTAGTGCTACTTTCTATAACATGTTAGATGTCGGTACAAGTGCGGGAGCTATTCTGCTTGGTACCGTAGCGGAAACAACTGGGTTTATTCGTATGTATGATTATTCAGCTGGGGCGATGGGAATCTTCTTGGTGGCGTTTGTTATATATCTTATGATACATGGAAACAATGGTAAGGCCAAGGAGGAGTTAGCCTTAGCAGAAGAGGTAGAATAGCACAAACGTTGATGAATGTCAGTAAGGATAATTTAATTTTCAATGTGATAATCTAAATATTGATGGGAGGTGCAAAATGTATAGGTCCAGCGAGCAGAGCCACATTGGTGATGTTCTGCATAGTACTGACACTAATTTTGCTAATATGCTTTCAGTTCGGTTCAAGGTGTTTAATATTACGCCGGAGCAATGGATCTTGCTGAATTCGTTAGCCCAAAAAGATGGGATTAATCAAAAGGAACTATCCGTTATTGCCGGGAAAAATCAGACAATTGTTACGCGGATGTTAGATATATTGGAACGCAAGAGATTTGTTGAACGAAGAGCTGATCCTAATGATCGAAGAGCGTATCGAGTTTATCTGACAGAAAAAGGGATGGAATTGCAAAAAGTATTACTAACAGTCGAAGACAAAACAATAAAAGCAGTATTAAAAGATATTGTGCCAGAAAAATTGGATGAGTTTTTTAGAATATGCGATCATATTAATCGGAATACCGAAGAATTTATAAAAGAATTTAAAAAAAAACCAATAAACTGTCTAAATTTTGATTAAGGTAATTGTATTCCGGATAATTGTTTGGTATAAATTAAACAAAGGGGGAGTTTGCCATTACAATTCCGGAAGAAAAGGTTGACCCTTATTGGGGCTGGATGGAACCCACCGATCAACTAATGCATCAATTGTATCAAACGACACGAGCTATATCCAAAAGTTTGAATCATATGCTAGAATCGCAGGGACTGTTTAGCTCGGAATGGACCATTATTAAAGTGATAAAAGAACAAGGTTCAATGTCTCAAACTTCTTTAGCAAATTATTTAAACATTGAACCGGCGGCAATTTCAAAAAGCTTGTTTAAGTTAGAGCAGAAGGGGCTTATTGAACGTCGGATTGGAACTGATAAACGTGAAAAGTCGGTATTGTTGACTGATGCAGCTGTGGGAAAATACCCAATCTGGATTGAAGTTGTTGCCAGACACCGTAAGCAAATGCTTGGCGAAATGTCTAAAGAACACCAAAAGGAATTATTTTTGGGGTTAAAGACACTTTATTTAAATGCTCAACGTGATGTAGGTTCACCTGAATAAATTTGGTAAGCAGTGTTTACATATTGAGCAATAATAGTTAGGCCTATACTTGTCCATTGGACAGGTATAGGCCTGCTTTTTTAGTGCTACAATAATACTATTCTCGGCGAGGTTGATGTGAAACTGATTTTATGGGGATTTTTACGGTAACCGTTGTACCATCGCCAGGTTGGCTACTCAGCTGAATAGTGCTGGAATGATTAGCGGCGATCCATTTGGCAATAGACAATCCAAGCCCAGCGCCGCCGGTTTCTTTTGAACGGGATCGATCCACCCGGTAGAAACGATCAAATATTTTGTTTTGCTCCGCTTCCGGTATTCCTATTCCAGTATCGCTAACCGCGATTTCCAGGTGATTATCGACTTTACGGGAAGTTACGCTGATGGTTCCGCCGAGTGGCGTATATTTAATACTATTATCGATAAAAATTCTCAACATCTGTTTAATGGCTGAGGCATCAGCATAAATTGTCACTTGATCATTTTGGCATAATTGTATTTGGTGATAGGGCGCAATCAGTTGCGTTTCTTGGACAATCCCGTCAATAAATGACTGCATGTCCAGGGGGGCTTTAGTAGTTAATTGCCTGTTTTGATCGGTGCGGGCCAGAAAAAGCAGTTTTTCAATAAGCGCATACATATTAGCTGCTTCTGACTTTATTGCGCTGATACCTTCATCCAATACTGCCGGATCATGTTTTCCCCAACGATCCAGCATATCGACATAGCCGCTGATGACCGTTATAGGGGTGCGCAATTCATGCGATGCATCGCCGACAAAGCGTCGCTGTTGTTCAAAGCCGGACTGGATTCTATTAAGCATATGATTAAAAGTCCGGGCCAATTCTTGCAGTTCATCCTTGTTAGTTGTTTCTGCAATGCGTTTTCCGAGGTTGTTGACCTCAATTTCTTTGGCGGTGTTGGTAATAATCCGAAGCGGTAGCAGGATTCGTCGGCTTAAGAATAGACCTGCGATTATCGCAATGACCAGCCCAATAACATTTGTTACAATAAACCCTTTCGCTAAAGTTTTCAAAAAGTGACGTTCTTCATTTAAAGACTTCAATATGTATATATGATAGGCGCTATTATCATGTAAAATTATCTGGTGTTTATAATAAAATTTGTCATGTCCAATGTAGACTATTTGTAATGCTTTCTTCTTTAGTAAAAATAAATTTTTTAAAAATTTTTCTGAATTTACTTCTTTCTTAGCTAAAAGACCATCATTGGGCAATTTGGGAGTGTTATCAATTAAAAGGTTATATTGGCTGTCAAATACTTTAACTATTACTCCAGGAGTAAACGGGTTTTCTACTAATAGCTGTGAGTTTAGTGGTTTATTGGCCTCAACATAGTGTTTGATATCGTCGGTAGTTAGGTCGATGTCCTCATTTGCACGAAGCGACAACTCATAAGATGTTCCAGCAAGGACTAATATGTTGGTGAAAAGCAGGATGAACGAAAGAATGATTGTATAAATAATAGTTAGTTTTATAGATATTGGCAGAGCGAGCGGTTTAATCTTTGACCACATAACCTACGCCCCGTACCGTGTGAATGTATTTTTGCTCAAACGGTTCATCCAATTTGCTGCGTAAATACCTAATATATACATCAACTACATTAGTATCGCCCATATATTCATACCCCCAGACCTCTTGGAGAATATGCTCGCGATTAAGAACCACGTTTTTATTGCGAACAAGATACTCCAGAAGGTCATACTCTTTCTTCGTTAGTTCTACTGGTTGTCCATCTATTTCGGCTTCATAACGATTCGGAAAAAGCGCTAAATTTTTAATATTAAGGACATTTTTTTCAGCGGGCTGTTCAGTAACAGTATGCTTGCGAAATGCCGCGCGAATACGGGCCAGCAGCTCAGGGAGAGCGAAGGGCTTAGTTATATAATCATCTGCGCCGATATCCAGTCCTTTTACTTTATCATCGATATCATCTTTGGCTGTTACCATGATAATCGGTAGTTGGGATACTGCGCGAACGCGCCGGCAGATTTCTACACCATCCATTTCAGGTAACATTAGATCTAACAGAACTAGATCAAAGTTCTCTTGAATAATTCGGTCGAGCGCGTTTCGACCATTTGCTTCAATCACTGTCGTGAAACCTTCGTGCTCTAACTCAATTTGCAAGAACCTGGCGATTTTCCATTCGTCCTCGACAATTAATATTTTTCTGGTTGCCGTTGTCATTAGCTGTTAACCTCCAAGTTTAATAGTACAAATATATAAAACCATGTTTTCATATATAAAAAAAGAGTAAACGTTAATTTTTAATTCTGTTCTAATCTTTCTTTAATGAAAGTGTAATGTATTAAAGTTATTATACTATTTAATTGATATATAATGCGGTACGAATTCTTTGGCATAACGATATCCTGGTTAGCATACTGGAAACTGGAGGCTTTTTGATGAAACGCACACCTGTATTTTTGCTTTTTTTGGCAGCAGCCAGCTTTTTTCTGCTCTTTAACTCGCATATTCCGGTAACCGATCCGGTAGAAGGGAACTATGCCTTGACGGCTAAAGAAATGCTGATAAGTGGAGATTGGTTATCGCCCCGCATTTATGGACAGTTTTGGTATGATAAACCAATTATGATATATTGGCTGATTTTAGCTAGTTATAAACTATTTGGTATTAACGAATTTGCTGCAAGATTTCCTGCCGCTATCTTTAGTGCTTTTAGTGTTTGTTTCTTATATTGGTTTACTTATGAGTTATATAAGAATAGGCGAATGGCGTTGGTAGCGGCAATTGTTATGGCTACATCCCTTGAATATTGGATCTTAGCTAAACTGATTATCACCGATGCTGTACTATTTTTTTTTAGCAGTGTTACAATGGCAACATTATATTTGGCCATTGAGAATAAAGGCCGCAAGTGGTCTCTAATTGCTTACATTGCAGCGGCATTGGCAGTATTGACCAAAGGTCCGGTAGGCATTGTACTGCCGGGGATAACCATTATTATCTATATTGCGATATTCAAAAAATGGGATATGATGAAGAAGCTAGTCTATATTCCGGGAATAGTCGTTTTCCTGGTAGTGACATTGCCGTGGTATTTATATATGTATCAGGTACATGGTAACGATTTCGTTAACACATTTTTAGGTTTACATAATTATATTCGGGCAACCATATCGGAACATCCGAAAGATAATGTGGTTTATTACTATTTAGTGTTGTTTCCTCTTAGCTTGTTGCCGTGGACCGGTATTTTTTTGCGGATGACTGCGCGGCTAGTGAGAGAATTCAAATTGCCCCATATCAATTATTTGGTTATATGGCCGGGTGTGATCATTATTTTTTACACTCTGATGGCAACAAAATATCCAACCTATGTTTTCCCGGCGATCTTCCCTGTAGCAATTTTAATTGCCCGGTATATTGAACAAATGCTGGCTGATGGCGGGAAGAAACAGTGGTTATGGCTAACAGTACCGACAGGGTTGCTTTTATTGGCTATTAGTATAGGGGTAGAAATTTTATCGCCCGTGCATACTTGGACAGCGATATATGTGGTAACCGCAATCGCTTTTTGTGTAATCCTTTGGGCGCAACTCAAAACAAGCGGTTATAAAATATTTAAACTGGTCGTCGGCTTGACCATGATACTAATACTGACAGTAAATAGTCAAGTATATACTTTTTATGCGGATATGAGATCAGCTAAAAAGGCCGTGCAATATTTACCGCCGCAAGGGGCAAAAATAGCTTCGTATGGTAACTATCCTGTATCCGGAGTTTTTTATAGCGGTTACTCAATAGCTAATTTGGTAGATAACACTAGCGAATCGCTTCAAAACTTGAAATGGGCAGGAAAGTATACCATGCCCACAGAGACGATAAGGTCCTTTAATCTTCAGACTCAAGGTAATTCTGAAACCTATGTTATTGTCGATGGAAATAGGCTAGCTGGATTTGGTGATATGGATATTGCCCAACAATTTGCTATGGTTTCGCTTAATGGTAAGACCGTCCTGTACAAGAGAGTGCGATAATGCGCAAAACAATATGGTAAAGACATCCGTATCAGGGACTTGTTACATGGTTGACAAAATAAGCTAGTTGTTATTTTGCGATAATTATAATACAATAAGAAAGCTTTTAAATTAATAAGTTCGCAATAACGATAGGGTATTTCAAAGGAGGAAACAGATTTGGCATTACGAGAAGAATTTAAGACTCAAGGTAACATATTATTTCGATTTAGAAGTTATCTTCCATTGATATTCTTTGGCGTTATACTACTGGAAATTAGTAACTTTAAGTATCTTGGAAACGATCCGGTTTTAGATGAAGTATGGGAAATGATTTGTTTAGCGGTATCCTTTTTAGGAATTGGAATTAGAGTCTATACCATTGGGCATGTTCCTGAAAAAACTTCCGGAAGAAATACAACACAGCAAATAGCTAATGTTTTAAATACTACTGGCATCTATTCACTTGTTCGTCATCCATTATATTTAGGTAATTTTTTCATGTGGTTAGGGGTTATGATGTTTGCGTACAATGGATGGCTGGTTTTAAGCTTTATTGTTGCGTACTGGCTATATTACGAACGAATTATGTATGCCGAAGAAGAATTTTTGCGCGGGAAATTTGGTGAGGCTTATCTAGAATGGGCCCAAAAAACCCCAGCCTTTTGTCCTAAATTTTCCAACTGGAAACCGTTTACCCTTAAATTTTCTTGGCGTCATGTTATAAAACGTGAATACCATGGTTTGTTTGGAGTAATATTAGCCTTCACAATTCTCGAAGCTGTAGGTAATTATTTTGCAATAGGAAAATTTGAACTAGATTGGCTGTGGCAGGAGATTTTTGCCGTTAACCTTGTAATTTATCTTGTTATTAGGTTCTTAGCGAAACAAACCCGGATACTTCATGTTGAAGGCCGGTAACTATAACTTTATTAATAGTGATTAATCTTATTCCCCGGTGCTGCCGGGGAATATTTATTTGGATAAATATGTATAGAAGTTTTGGAAATGGAGATAATTTTTTCTAATATCAGATTTAGAAAAACAGCATAAATACAACAACCATTAATTGGAAAAGATGCGATAATTCGCAGGTTTTTCGTGCTGCCGGCGCGAATACGATACCTCATCAGAGCCCAAAACTGTTTGTTAAAGGAGGAGTTTGCTTGGCCTTAGTTTCAATGCGGGACTTACTTCAAGATGCTCGGAAAAGGAAGTATGCGGTTGGAGGATTTAACGTTTTTAATTTTGAGACATTAAGTGCAGTTGTAGAAGTGGCTGAAGAATTAAAAACCCCCTTGGTGCTTGGTGTTCCAGAACGACTATTCAAGTTTGTCGATGTGGAAACGCTTAGTGCCGCAATGGTTAAAGTCGCACAAAAATCTGCTGTACCAATCGCGCTCCATCTTGACCATGGACACAGTTATGACGGTATTATGAAAGCGATTCGCTGGGGCTTTACTTCAGTTATGTTTGATGGGTCATCAATGAATTTGCTGGACAACTTACGGCGGACGAAAGAAATTGTACGGATAGCCCATTCTCTCGGCATTACAGTCGAAGGTGAATTGGGCTATGTTGGCTGTTGTGATGGCCTTGACCAAGAACAGATGCAAAAAAGTTCAAGTCTGGAAGATGTAGTTGATTTTGTCAGTAAAACCAAAATTGATGCTTTGGCTATCGCGGTAGGCACAAACCACGGGGTAGTTCGCGGGCAGGCAAAACTTAATTTTCCGCGGTTAGGCGAATTAAACTTGGCCCTTAATATGCCGTTGGTACTTCATGGTGGTTCGCGGCTGCCAAAAGAAGAATACCGAAATTCTATCCAGGCCGGGGTAGCTAAAATTAATATTGCTACAGATATGTCGTTAGTGGCGGCGGGTAAATTGCGAGATGAACTGACTAGCAATCCTGGTTCAAACTATATACATATTATGTCGGCGGTAAAGAAGGGCGTTAAGGACTCGGTTAGAAAATACATGTTGGAATTTGATTGCATTTCAAAGTCGTTGTAAACAATGAGCACCTGCGAAGATTTTGCAGGTGCTCATTTATTTATTAAAATATTGTTTAGTCAGCCGAGGCTATAAATTGTATATAGCAATATTAGTCAATTATCCTAGGACTATGCAGTTATTAGGACAAGCAAGGGTTACTAAAGTCATTGAATTTGGTTTTATTCCGTCATAATTACAGTTGATTTCGTTATTAGTTGAAACTTTAGCGAGGTTTATAATTAAATATGGTTAGTTGTTTATGTGAAAATATTATCTAGCATATTTTTTATCTAAGAATTTTCGAAGTTGGGGTAGGAGAAGTATAGAATTGGAGGTTATATTGTGTAATTCAAATTTCAACTGGTGTGAAATAAAACAGTTTAATTGAACATGGAAAATTAGATATATAAAGGATGAAAAGGGATGAGAAATTTAACTAGGATATGCTGTTTAGTAATTGCAATTACTGCTGCCGTTTCAAGTTTTATAGCAAGTGTATATGCTGAACCTAATGTGGATACTCAAAAATCATCAACTTCAGAGTTTGCTAAAGAGATATTTAATAGTTTCTCAAAGCCATCAATGGAAAACCGGCCTCAACTTCGTTGGTGGCTGGCTGAAGGGTCACATACAAAACAGACTTTGCTTGATTCTATGAATGAAATCCATGCTGCGGGTTACGGCGGTGTTGAAATATTGACACTTACTGAAGCGACTGTGGACAAAAACAAATATGGATGGGGCACGGAAGAATGGAATAATGACATAAGGACAATTTTAAAAGAAGCAAACAAGTTGGGGATGGGAGTGTCGTTCACCAGTGGACCTAATTGGCAACCTGCAATTCCTGGAATTACCCCAGACTCGGATGCGGCTTCAAAGGAAATTGTATATGGCTACGTTGAGGTTGCAGGTGACGGTACTTATAATGGAGCAATACCTAAAGATACTATGTCTGTAAAAAATTATGGCTATAATCAAGAGCTTGTTGGAGTTGTTGGGGCCCGTTTAACAGGGGGCGCAACAATAAGCGATGCGAAAATTATGCTTGATCCGGCAACTCTAATTGATCTTAATAATCAAGAACACATTTCAGGCGAAAGTATTAAATGGACACCCGGTGGCACACATGACGATACATACATGCTAATTGGACTATGGATGCGTGGTACCAATCAAACCGCAGATTCTTCATTTCAAACAGCTTATGTGGTTAATAATTTTGGTACCGTTGGAGCTAAGGCCTTGGAGGCATACTGGGATGCACATATGTTGCCGGATGATATTCTTGAGTTAATAAAGCAAAATGGCAAAGTCGACTTTTTTCAGGACTCCTTGGAACTTGAATCGTCTAACGGCGGTTTTATGTCAGCCTCAAATACATTTTGGACAAAAGATTTTCTGGATCAGTTTTCAAAGCGCCGGGGATATCAGCTTAATAAATATTTACCGTTAATATTTATACCGGCTAAAAAAGGTATGAACGGCAGTAATATAGGTTCACCTGTGAAATTTGATTTAACCGGAGAACCAAAATTAAGTGAAAAGGTTCGTCGTGATTATTACCAAACTCTTACCGAATTATATCAAGAATATCTTAATGAAACCCGCAAATGGTGTAATGGCCATGGGATGAACTTGCGTACCCAAGTGTCCTATGGTGAAACTCTGGAAACTTCTATGCCAATACGGAATGTAGATATACCGGAAACAGAAACTTTCTTTTTCGCAGATCAGCTTGATGGCTATCGGTCCCAGTCTGGCGCTGCTCATCTGTATAATAAAAATATACTGTCATTTGAGCTGGGGGCGAGAGGCGGCGAGGCATACTCAATGACTGTGCCCTATAGTCTTTCTCAAATATATAAAGCCTTCTCCGGCGGTGTAAACCAGATTATATGGCACGGATATGCTAGTAAAGCTGGCCCGGCAGGAATTGTAAAATGGCCTGGGTATGAAGGTATAGGTATAATATGGTCCGAACGTTGGGGGGATAGGCAACCAATGTGGCGGGACGCAAATGATCTTACTAGTTATATAGGAAGAATTCAGACTGTATTGCGAAATGGAATTCAGAAGTTGGATGTCGGTATCCTCAGATCAAGCTATTTTGAGGAGAATTTTTCGGGTGGCGGTTTAAAGTACTGGAAAGACCTATCCATGCAGGAGACAGGATATTCCTATGAATTTTTCGCGCCTCAGCTATTGGAAGATGATAGTATTACAGTTGATAAAAATGGTATATTTGCTCCTGATGGGCCGGCTTACAAGGCAATTGTTATAAATCAAAGTCAAATTCCATTGAATTCGGCAAAAGCACTGCTTAGATATGCGCAGAATGGGTTGCCAGTGGTAATAGTAGGGAATGTACCTAACGAAACGCCATATAATGATGGTTTAAATGATCAACTTGTAGTTGTTATGACTGACCTTGCTTCGCTTAATAATGTAGTCAAGGTTGATACGCAAGCACAGATTGTAAACGCATTAAAAAACCTTGGTGTCACCCCAAGAGTTAACTACGGTGATTCAAGCAATATGCTTAATGTACTGAGGACGACTAAAGATAATAGTTTTGTTTATCCTTATAATCAAAGTAATGAAAGTATAAAAAATGAGATAGGAATCGATGGTTTAGGCAAACCCTATGAAATGAATCCTTGGACTGGTGAAATAAAGGCAATTGCTAAATATCATTATAAGGATGGAAAAACATTTGTTTCTGTGAGTCTTAATTCAGGAAGTATAGCATTATATGGTTTGGATAAGACAAAGAAAGATTTGGTTTATGCCATTAGCAGCAATGCCGATGAAGTTGGCTATAAAGATAACAAGTTGAATATTGTTGCAACAAAAACCGGAAAATATACAACCGTGCTTAACAACGGTATCATTAAAATGGAGGAAGTATCAGTTCCGGATGCCTTTAATCTTAATAAATGGCACCTGAAGGTTGAGGATTGGCGTCCTGGGGATAAAGTAACTATTACGGAGAATGCAAATTCAGATATAAATGGTTTTTATACAACAACGGAAGAATACTACAAAACTAATAAAAATATTATTGAGAGTGATTTGACAAAACTTAAACCTTGGACCAAGATTGCTAAAATAGGTAATACGGTTTCTGGAATAGGGCATTATACGACGTCCTTCAATCTGCCGAAAGGATGGACTGGTAATAACGGGGCATATCTCGAGCTTGGGCCTATTTTCGAAACAGTATCAGTTTATGTCAATGGCAAAAAAATGCTTCCAGCTGATTTAAATAATTACAAAGTAGATATTTCAGATGGACTTCATGAGGGTAAAAATGCTATAGAAGTTATTGTTACAACGACTTTAAATAACCGTTTAATAGAAACGGGGCTGCTAAAACTTGGTGATACCTTTTTGAATTCAAAAAGAGCGATTCAGGAATATGGACTTACTAATCAGACACGAATAGTCCCGTATACCAAGAGAATTATTTTTTCTACTAATGAAGTTTCAGGAAGGTAAACAATAGCACCTAAAAACCATAAATAATGAATAAACAATTAGTTTTTAAAGTAAGAAATGCGGCTAGCCTTCTTTAAGTATCTTAAATGAATTCGAACCTATGAAGAAAGAGGCAGTTTCTATTGGTATTTGAACCAATAGAAACTGCCTCTTCTGTATGCAAACAATTAAAGATACATTTAATGCTAAAACTAAAATGATATATAAATATACTACTGTGATGTTGCTAAGTAGCTGGAGTTTGATTTGCTATGAAATGGAGAACTGCATTCATTTTTAGAAGAAGACATCCAACTGACTGCGGAATACCTTGTGATCGGTACCAGCCGTGTGATCACCGCCGGCATCTGTAGTGATGTTGGTGCCTGTCTGATACCACATGGTTATAAGCATATTGTTGCGAACGGTAAGATGTCCGCCAATCCATACGCCTTTAAAACCATTTGTATAATCATCTAAGGAATTTACAACCGCATTATCCGGCAATTTATTATATGAGATAAACAGATCACCGGTATGCGCTATAAATGGATTAAATCCTTTATAAGTCAATTGTACTCGGTAGGCTTTATTGTCAGTAGTTTTACTCGATTTAACGCCAGCTACTTGTAAAGTGAAATCTTTCACTACTTTGGTGTCAAACCCAGCTTCATAATAATTGGTAGAAGTTATATTATCGGAGCTATATTGGAAATAGTTGCCGGTGAATCTTTGATAATTTGCTTTAAAATTTGTGTGAGAATTTACAGGATAAATTACGTCGATTGCTTGATAGGCGCCACTTTTATTAGGGCCCCAGCTAGTTACATAGCCATTACCCACATCGCCGGGAATCGGATTTACCCAGCTGCCAAACGTCAAGGTGGATTGCAGTTCGCCAGGTTGACCATGTGTTATTTGCAAACCTTGAGCTTTGCCGTCAAACACCAGACCGTAGGTCGGTGTATACTTAAACCGCCCAAGGTTGACCGTATAAGGATTTCCATTCAGCGTAGCATAAGCGGTTTCACCCAAGATGTTAAAATCATATCCGGCGCCATGGCTGGTTTGTCCATTGTCACCGTTATATTTTCTATTAAATTCATTTTCGGTTGTAATAGTTAAGTCTTTATTTACTCTGTAGGTCATTATTAGATCAAGGTTAGCGGCAAAAACCTTTACTCCGTTGTTTTTATCATAATCATATCTTGTACCCAGATAACTGCCGATAAAATTAAGTTTATCGGCTTTAGTTTCTGGAGGTATTTGACGAACAACAAACGCCCAATTTAATAGCTCGGTATTGTATTCGGTACTAAGTTTATAGATTAGTGATTTTTGTTCGTTGGTGGCTTTTTCTTGTTTAGGGATAGCTTGAGCTACGAGCCCTGCCATTTCGTAGCGGGTGATAGTTTTATCCCCATCAAATTTGTCACCACTGATAATACCGGCAGTAATTAATTGATTAACAGCACTGTAGGACCAGTCGTTTTTAGGAACGACGGAAAAAGGATCCGCAGCCCAGGCGACACTAGCTATACTAACTACAAGAATGATAAGTAATATTGCGATAAAATTTTTTTTCATAAATACCCACCTTTTTCTTTTGTTTATAAACAATCTGCGTTTTAGTATCCTTGTTTCCTAATATGCAATTGGCTGTCTTAGCTTACCGTTAATCACAAAATATTGCATTCTACCGCCTCCGTTTTTAAACTTTATAAACTATTCGCACTATTAGGATAATCTAGAGACGGCAATTATAGAAATGACCATATTTCGCCTTAAATATGACTAATCTTAATATATTATATATTTTTTTAGCTGAATCATTTGTATCTTTATAAAGGTCAATAATAATATTTGATTTCGTTATTAGATGAATGTCTTTCGTGATTTACAATAATGACAATGGATTGTTCACATAATTTTGATTTTTGATGCATTTTTCAATGAAATGGCACTTAGGTTGAGGAATTTACGCTGGAGTACAAGATGGGGTGTTTCTTAACTTTCCAAAACTGGTGCAGTAAACAAGGTGGTGAGATAACTTCAAAAAGTATTATTTACATTAAATATTTGGCACTTTTAATTTCAAGGAGGAAACTATATGCAGAATGCGATATCGGGAGATAAACTAAGGTTTGGTGAAAAAATTTCATTTGCACTGGGGTCTACAGGGAAGGATTTATTATTCGGATTTTCCAATTTTTTATTGTTTTTTTATACGGATGTGTTTGGGATATCGGCTGTTGTTGGCGGAACTATTTTTTTAATTGCCAGAATTATCGATGCTTTTACTGATTTAGGGGTAGGTTATGCAATTGAACATACTCATACCAAATGGGGAAAACTTCGTCCCTACATCTTATATGGGGCAGTTCCTTTCGGCGTGTTAAGCGCTTTGTCGTTTTACTCACCTGAATTGTCAGAGACAGGAAAGATTGCTTATGCCGCTGTTGTTTATGTGTTATATATGATTTTATACAGTGTGGTAGGGATACCGCATGCGGCTATGAATGCGGCAATAGCTAGAACCCCCCGGGATACGGCAAGCCTTTCTGGTTTTCTACTCATTGGTTCTACAATTGGTATGCTGCTTGCAAACGTTGGTATTATGGTAGTAGTTTCACAGTTTTCGACTCCTAAACTTGGGTTTCAATGGGCCGGCATTATTTTTGCTGTGGTCAGTGTAATATTTTTAATGATCTGTTTTATCAACACAAAAGAACGAGCCAGCGATAATAATACAAACAGTAATTTTACCTTCGGTTATGCCGTTAAATTTATTTTTAATAATAAACCGCTATTAATCCTTGCGATTATTCATCTCATGACGATTATTGGCGTACTTATGCGGATGACAGTTATGCTGTATTACTTTAAATACTGCATAGGCAATGAAGGTTTGTTTGCTGTCGTAAGTTTAATAGGAGCTCTCCTTGGTCTGGTTCTTGTATACATTGTTTCAAACTTTGTTATGCGTAAGTATGATAAGCGAAACGTGTTAATTGTATCATCAGTCATTGCGATTGTTTTTAACACGGTACTTTATTTTCTCCCCTTTACAAGTGTGACAGTAATTGTAGCTTTAATGATATTGTCGATGGCGTTAATTTCGGTTTTAGTTCTTGGACCGTGGTCGATGCTGCCTGATGTTGTCGCATATTCTTCATGGAAAACGGGAACGCGCGGTGATGGTGTGTCCTATGCGGTATTTAACTTTTTGCAAAAAGTGGCGATGGCTATTGGTGGAGCCTTGTGCGGTTGGGTGTTAGAGCTTTCTGGATATATACCTAATGCGATACAGTCACCATTGGCCCTTCATGGTATTACCCATTCAATTTTCACTATTCCCTCATTGACTAGTGCAATTATTATTTTGCTAGTAATTTTCTATCCTTTAAAAGAGTCGGAACTAAATCAATTTCAACAAATGAATAGTAGTAATGATTAAGGTAAAAGCCGGTCATTTGCTAGTTTGAAATAATTAAAATAGAGGAGAAATATGACGATTACCATGGAAACGAAAAAAAAAGTAACGGTTAGTTTTCTTAAATGTGAATATCTCAAAAATCCTATTGGCATTGATGAGAAGGCCCCTCGGTTGAGTTGGCAAATCAAATCATCTAAACGTGGAACCATGCAAACTGCGTATCAAGTAACTATAGCTACGACACCGGAAGATTTGATAACTCAGACTAATTTGTTGTGGGATACTGGTAAAGTGATATCAGCTACTTCTAGTTGTTGTGAATATAGCGGTCCACCAGTAGTGTCCAGACAACGTTACTATTGGAAAGTACGGATTTGGGATGAGCAAGCAGGGGTCACGCCTTGGAGCGAGGAAGCCTTCTGGGAAATGGGGCTTTTAGAAAAGACAGACTGGCAGGCAAAGTGGGTTGAACCTATTCAAACTCCGGTAAAAAGAGAAGCGGTTGATCCTGAAATGTTATTCGTCAACACGATAGATGAGCCGCGTTCCTACGAAGATTTCAATCCATGTCTGATGATTCGAAAAAGTTTTTTTGTTAAACCGGGAATAAAACAGGCTCGGGTGTATGCAACGGCACATGGTATTTATTCTTTGGAGTTAAATGGAAGTTATGCGGGAAATCAAGAACTTGCGCCAGAAATTACCACCTATCATAAATACTTAATGTACCAGATATACGATGTAACCAATCGTCTTATACCGGGGGAAAACATAATCGGTGTTACGCTTGCTGATGGATGGTATACTGGGAGGATCGGTGGACCTGGCCTTCCGTGCAACTATGGTGATAAACTAGCCTTATTGCTTCAACTAGAGATTGAATATGAAGACGGTAGTATTCAGGTCATAGCTTCCGATAAAAGTTTTAAGTCATCTATAGGACCATTGGTATATTCGGATCTTTTTGTGGGCGAGCGCTATGATGCTAGAAGAGAGAAAAATGGCTGGAGCAATAGTAGCTATGATGATAGCGGTTGGGTACATGTAACAATCGCTGACTATGACTATGATAATTTAGTTGCTCAGTATGGTGAGCCGGTTCAAGCTATTGAAGAAATAAAGCCTTTGGGTGTGATTAGAACCCCAAAGGGAGAAACTGTTGTCGACTTAGGGCAAAATATTGCCGGGCGGATACGAATGAGGGTTACTGGTCCTACTGGTACTGAAGTTACCTTGGAACATAGCGAAGTTTTAGATGAACACGGAAATTTTTTAATAAACATCCTGGGGAAAAATAAGGATCAAAAAGATGTTTATGTTTTAAAAGGCGGACAAGAAGAAATTTTCGAGCCGAAGTTTACGTTTCATGGCTTTCGCTATGTTAAAGTTAGTGGCTATCCTGGGGAAGTATCTGTTGATAATTTTACCGGCGTAGTGTTAGCCTCTGCCTTACAGTCATCCGGTTTTTTTGAATGCTCTGATCCGAGGCTTAATCAACTTCAGTCTAATATTGTTTGGAGTCAGAAAGGAAATATGTTATCTATTCCTACAGACTGTCCGCAAAGGGAGCGTGCTGGTTGGACCGGAGATATCCAGATTTATGCACCGACGGCATGTTTCAATATGGATGTAGCCGCTTTTCTTACCAGGTGGATGCGTAATGTTGTAGTTGAACAATTACCGGATGGTCAAATACCAACAGTCGTACCTTACTTTAAGTGTTATGAAGATGTCAGCTCCTTTTTATTTGATGGCGCTCACTCTTCGGCTGGTTGGGGAGATGCTTGTATCATTGTTCCTTGGGTATTATATAATTTATATGGTGATATGCGTATCCTGAAAGAAACCTATGAAACTATGACCAAATGGGTAGTATATATTGAAAAGTGCGCTAATGAGGGGCTATCAACAAATTTCGCCAGCGAGGCGTCGCCAGAACGCCTGGAGCGTCAGCGGTATCTTTGGAATACGGGGTTCCATTTTGGCGACTGGCTGATACCAAGCCTGGTAGGGGATAATACACCAGAGGGTATGATGAACTGCGCCGTAGTTACTCGCGAATTGGTGTCAACCTGTTTTTATGCGTATTCTACGGAATTAATGGCAGAGATATCGAAATTACTTGGCAGAACTGTTGAAGCGAATCGATATGCTGAATTAAATAATAAAATTCGTAAAGCCTTTAGTGAAGAATACTTAAACAATGATGGTCGTCTTTCCGCCCATTTTCAAGGCATCTATGTTTTGGCTTTAAACATGAAAATGATTCCCGATGAGATGAAAGCAAAAGTAGTGAAACAATTAGTAGGGCTAATTGAGGAGAATGGCTTTAAGTTGGATACTGGTTTTGTTTCGGTACCGTATTTGCTGGATGTTCTATGTGATAACGGAAGAAAAGACATTGCCTATCGACTCTTATATCAAAAAAATTGTCCTTCCTGGCTCTACGAAATTGAAAAGGGAGCTACTACCATATGGGAATCATGGACGGCCATTACTCCAGAGGGGAAAGTAACGCCTGCTTCTTTTAACCATTATGCTTTTGGTTGTGTAGGAGATTGGATGTACCGATATATCGCCGGTATAAGAGTAGGGGCACCAGGCTATAAGCACATTGTTATTCAACCGGATACTGATAAAACATTGACATATGCTAAAGCAAGCTATCAATCGATATATGGGGAGATAGCTTCTAGTTGGTCGATAGAGGCTGGAATGGTACGATTAAAGGTAAATATTCCACCTAATGCCTCGGCAACTGTTAAGTTGCATGCTGTTCAACCATCAGAAGTTATCGAATCTAAAACACTTGTGGAAAAATGTCCATATATCCAAGTTGGTAAAACGATGCTGGGCGAGAACTGTTGTCTGGAAATTGGCTCAGGCGAGTATTGTTTTGAATATCCATATAAATAAAATAATTATATAAACCCCAAGCCCGCCTTTTTGCTGAAGCTGTCAAGAAGGTGGGCTTGGGGTTTATAACTATTTAAAGCTGGGCAATATTATACGTTGCTATTTTTATTAGTACGGAGTTTTAGGGATTGTTTTCGGTATTCAGCTGGAGTCATTCCATATTGCTTTTTAAATATCTGGTAAAAGAAATTAATATTTTGGTAACCTATCATATGAGCAATTTCTGAAACCGCTAATTGAGAATTAGTTAAAAGCACCAAAGCCTTACTGAGCTTAGCTTCGTGCAAAATACCGGTGAAATTACGTCCAGTAACCTTTTTCATCATTGTACTTAAATAGTTGGGATGAAAGTGAAAATGTTCGGCGGTATCAGCAAGGGTGGTGGAATTGCAATTGGAATGAATATAATAGAGAATGTCTGACAATTTTATACTCTGCAAAGTATGTTTAGTCTCTTCATCGGGATTATTGTTATAGTTATTCAATAATTCGGTCATAAGTAAGATCATATAACAATTGATTACTTCATCTGAACAAATGGTAGAACGATCAAAACCCTCGCACAATAATTCAGCCATTAACTCTGAAATTTTATCGGATCCATTGCTAGTAAACATCATAAAATTATTATATTCACGGCTCTGATAAATGGAATGAATAAAAAAGTCGGAAAATAAATCATTACCGGCTAATCGCGACAATACAATATTTTCTAGATAATTAACATTCAATAGACAGTTTATGATTATATCATTTTCTTCAGCGCAGTCGATTAAATGTTTCACATTCATATCAACAAGGCAAATATCTCCTTGGTGCATGGTTGTGGGGATATCGTTAATGGTTTGCTGACATTGTCCAGAATAGACGTAAATCATTTCAATAAAAGAATGGCTATGCAAAGCTGTTTCTCGCAAAAAGCGGGGATGACAGCAAAAGGTGATAAATTCTTCAGAAGATTGAAGTTTTCTATTGATATCCATTGTTGGATTCATTACAGTATTAATCAAGTTGATATTTTGACAGAATGGATGTTTTTTCATGTATTTATTTGAGGCGTTATCAATAATTATTGATTTTAACCTAGCAGTGTCTTTTTTTTGTAGTAATGCTTCTTCAAAAGGGGTAAGTTTGCGCAGAAAATCATCTAGCTCATTTTTATTCAGTATTGCCGCCTCCTTATTTATTTTCTTGAAATAGCTAAAACTTTATATTGCGAGTATTTTTATTGCGGTAAATTTATTGTTACTATAATAGTATAGTTTATTAAAGAACGTTTGAACAATTTTTCTTTAAGCAATTAAAAAAATGTAGAAAAATAAACCATTTACAAAGGAAACGTTGCGAAAACTAAAACGTGAGGGAGGGTGTTATTTTGGCGAGAAAGAAGTTTAGAATCATAACTTGCGGTTTGTTTATCTTAATAAATATATTCTGTTTAAACATCGTTAGTGCAAACTCAACTTATTCTATTTCAGGGAAAATAACCGATTCGGATTTTAAACCTATTAAAGATGCAAAAATAGTATTTGAAATGGATGGAGGGACTAATGGAATACAAATAGCTAGTACAGATGAACGCGGGAATTACACTGTAAAAGTGCCGATAAAAGGTAAAGCCTATTGGGTTACCATTGGTAAAGAAGGCTATAAG
>JAGGAD010000091.1 GCA_017889625.1 Bacillota bacterium
AAAGCCAAGAATAAAACGAGACTGACCCGCAGGCTGTACACCTGGAGGTCAGTCTCGTTATTCCTTTTGTCACTGTTATTACTGATTACGGTGCTAAAACCACTAACCCCGCGAGAAAAACCTAGCCTATTCACTAAGTGCCTTTTTGATATTGGTCAGATTATCACGCATAATTGAGAGATACGTCCTGCCCTGGCCGATATCTTCGGCAGTCAGACTCTCAATCGGATTCAACACCAACAACTGGGCGCCGGTTTCCCGGGCGACAGTCTCAGAAAGTTTGGGACTGACAAGATTTTCGAAAAAGATGTACTTGACCTGATGGTCGCGGCAGATAGAGATGACCTTGGACATTTTTTCCGGGGTCGGTTCACTATCCGGGGTTAGCCCCATAATCGATACCTGCGTCAAATTATAACGTTTAGTCAGATAGCCGAAAGCCGCATGACTCGTTATAATATCGCGCCGTGGAACCTGGGCCAGAGCTTGTTGATACTCCTGATCCAGTTCAGCCAATTGACGATTGTATCGTTCAGCGTTCGCCTTATAATACTCACTATTTGCCGGATCAACACTCCCTAACGCTTGGGCGATAGTTAACACTTCCTGTTGGGCATTGAGCGGATCAAGCCACATATGGGCATCAAGATGACCGTGGTGGTCATGGTCATCAGTCGTTCCGATGGCTTCCGCACCATCTGGCGCATCGGTCAAGACCGGGATATTTTGGCTGACTGCCACGGCCTTGGTATCGCCAAGGGTCGCCTGATTTAAGATCTTAGCCAGATTCTCCATACCGGCACCATGGTATAAGAATAACTTAGCCCCTTTAATTTTGATAATTTCGGCGGCGGTTGGCTCCCACTCGTGCGGCTCAGCGCCTTGAGGCACCAGCATACTGATATCGACCTTGTCCCCACCGACTTCCTTGGCAAACTCATAGACCGGGTAAATCGAAGCCACAACCTTTAACTTTTGACCGGCTTCATTTGAATTGGCAGTATTGGCTTTCGTACTGCACCCGGCTAACAAGAACACTAACGATAAAACACTTACTAAAACTAACCATGGTTTACACTTGGATTTCATAGATTTCTCCTTAACAATAAAATAGCTTATCCAGCCAGGCGGCAGCTTCGGCAATAACCGTAAAACTCAAGAGAATGCGAGATAATCTCGAAGCCCTGTTCGGCGGCTTTTTCCAGGTCTTGCGCTGAAACCGGACAGTAATCTAAACATTCGGCTTTGCCGCAGCGAACACACACTAAATGGTGGTGATGTTGATTAGTTGTCAGCTCAAATACATTGCCCCGACCGGGAAGATGGATTTCATTTACCAGCCCCAAGTCAATCAAAAGACTAAGATTACGATAGATCGTATCCAAACTGACATCAGGAGCGGCTTGTTTTACCTTAGCAAGCAACTGCTGGGCAGTGGGAAACTTACCGCACTCCAGTAAAGCGGTGATGACTGCCCGGCGTTGGGGGGTCATCTTGTAGCCCTTAGCCCGCAGTTCCTTCAACAATTCATCCATTACTTAAGCACCATCCTAAATAGTAATACTACTATTTACAATACTACTACATCTATTCCACAAAATACAATAGCTGGCAAAAAAAAGTCCCGGCCGAAGCCGGGGATAAAACGCTCACGCTCTTACTGGCTGAACGGAAAAACATAAGGGGCCGCGGGAATTTCCACCTGCTTAAGCGACTTGATATTAACAGCTGCGACTACTTTTCCATCATACCTGCTATTTTCGATTACCCCGCTAATTGTCAGCCAAGTACCGTCCGGATACTGGGCGGCGTTATTCAACTCGCATAACACGCCATAAGGGCGGGCGTCCGCGGCACAACAGACAATCACATACCGTACAAGTGAAAATTGGCTGGAGGTGATGCCGGGTGGTCTAAAGACAAAACCAGTCAGGGTTATTTTCTTGTCTAAGTAATCAGTTGGGAACAACTCCAATTCAGATATAATTTCCGTATAGTCGCGATCAGTAACCTCGATCCTTTGCGCTTGGTGAAGTTTAGCTGCCAGCGGACGATATATAGCTGGGGCGGACACCGATGATGGGGCGGGAGTAGCTACATTTATAGCACGGTTTAGACCTTTGTTACCTACCAAATTGGCGCTCAGCATGTTTCCGGGAACCATAAACGCCAATCCTAGAACCGCCAAAAATGGGAGATAACTTAGCCTGTTGGTATGGCGGTGTTCATGTTCATGAGTCGGACGGATAACGATAAGAAGCTGGATAACACCAAGCGGAAACAGTAAAAAACTGGACAACTCAACGAAATCATTGAACCGTGGATTTATATACAACGCTAACTGATTAGTATTACTAAGCCAGATGGTTAACGCCGCAAAGCCCAAGAGAATTATTGCCCGAAAAAAAGCGTCGCGGTCAAAGTGATATTTAGCGTGGTGGTGATGCTCCATAGTCACTAACCTCCCCAAAACAAGTTAATTACCAGTGCGCTGCCAAAACATAAAATTATTAATACCACCGTTAAAAACACGACCAATCTTTCGCGAAATGCATGCGCTAACATCAGAAAATTTTTCAAATCAAGCATCGGGCCGAAAACCATAAACGCAATAAGCGAACCGGGAGAAAAACTGGTAATAAAAGAAGCCGCGATAAAGGCATCCGCCGAAGAACATACCGAGAGACAAAAGCCAAACAGCATCATTATACCGATTGACCAAAACCGATGCTGGCCAAGCACCGTTAAAATTTCCCGGTCAAGTAAAATTTGAGCTAAGGCGCTTAAAATTGAGCCAAGTAAAAGATATTTGCCCATCTCAATAAACTCAGTTCCGGCATCGCGTAGCGTCAGAGCTAACTTAGCGGAAAAACTCAGCGTGGTATTTGAACCAGCCAAGTGCTCATGACCACAACACTTGGCTGGAACAGTACTGGCGCCGGCGGCTTTTAACTCAGAGCCCTTAAATACCAAACTAACCAGCCAAGCCGTCGTGTAGGCCACCACCAAAGCTGTGCCCAGCCGCAGTCCGACAATTATACTGCTGCCTTTAAAAGCAAAGGCCGTAGCGGCGGCGGCCACAGGGTTCACAATCGGGGCCGCTAACATAAACGCTAACGCGGTATAGAGCGGCACCCCTTTTTGGACTAGGCGGCGAACGATGATTACCATGCCGCAGTCGCAAACTGGCAGCAACAGGCCCAATAGTGCCGCTGGCAAGATATTAAAAAACTTGTGCCGGGGGAGAATATTACGAATCGTACGCTCCGTAACAAAATTATTAAGCGTCGCAGAAACAAAAACACTTAGCACCAGAAACGGTAAAGCCTCAAAGATAATACTAAGCAAAATAATTTTGCCATTAATAACACTATTGCTCAACCCGGTCATTAAGAGATATAATTCTTCCAAGAGTACCTCCCGTAATAACGAAACCTTTATATTCGTGAAGAATACTTTAGTTCTCATTATATGGCAGTAACTTTGCAAAAATGACGGTAACCCTACCGGCGGATCCGGCTAAGGGGTCTGTAAAAAATTACAAAACGTGGACAAGTAGGATTTATCCGGTTTAGCACGAATAAGACTAAATGTGACCGTTGTATTCCTTACTGGCAGTATGCGAGATTAGTTTTGGCTGCAAAGATTTATTTGGGAGGGCTGCTTATGCCGATGAAAAAAGTGATATCGATTATGGTTTTGATGCTGTCCCTACTATCGCAGCTAGCATGGGCTGCTCCGACGACTCCAGTGTCCTCAGACGAAAAAGGAAATAAAATTTCAAATGTTCGTTATGCAATACGTACCGATGCTGCAACTGGAGGAAAAAGTCTGCGGATAGTCTTTGACGTTACCGGCCCGGTGCAGGTAAACGCAACCTCAGACATGGATTCAACACCGAGCCTGACGATTACGATAAACGGGGCAGCCTTTGCCGCCCAGCAACCTGACACCGTTGTGCTTGATGGCAGCATTGCCAAAACCATCAACATGTCCGCGCTAAACGAAACCACCAGTAAAGTTACCATTAATCTGTCGCAAATCATTGATGAATCAGACTACCGGGTATTTACCTTACCGGGTGATCCGGCCAATAAACAGTCTTTCCGGGTAGTTGTAGATATTGATAAACCAGTGCCGTTGCCGGATTTCAGTTTTACGCCGGGAATCAAAGGAAAAGTAATTGCTATTGATCCCGGACATGGCGGCAGTGACACCGGAGCAATCGGTCCAACTAACATTCAGGAAAAAGCAGTAACCCTGGCCGTGTCGATGAAAGTGAAGGCCCTCTTAGAGCAAGCCGGAGCGAAAGTATACATGACCAGAACCGATGACCGGGATGTATTTGCGCCCAATGACAGCGCTTCAGAAGAACTTGGGGCCCGCGTTGCAGTTGGTAACAAGTATAAAGCGGACATCTTTGTCGATATTCACGCTAACTCGTTTACCAATCCTCAAGTTGGCGGAGCGGGGACCTACTACTATAAAAAATCCATCTACGATAAAGTGCTGGCAAGAACCATTCAAAGCAATCTTGCCGATGCGTCTGGTCTGGATGACCGGGGAATTTATCCGGCAAACTTCTACGTTTTAAAGCATACCGTAATGCCGGCTGTACTTATTGAATTGGCATTCTTATCAAACCCCAAGGAAGAAAAATTACTTAACACACCATTAGTTCAACAAAAAATGGCCCAAGGAATTGTTAACGGTATCGATGACTTTTTCACACAGGCCGCTAAAATAGGGGGTGGCAATTAATGTTGCGCCGTAGTATTACACTAATCATGCTCGTAACACTTGTCCTATTAATTGCTGGCTGTGATGCACCGGCGACTCAGAGTGACAATGCTCCGACTAATATCCCGCCTGCTACTCAAGCGCAGGCCCCGGCAACATTGAATACCACTCAGCCCGCTTCGCCACAGCAAACCATGCAATTGACCACTTATCAGGCCAGCAAAGATGCCCAGTATCTGGTGCCTGAATACCATACCGTAGCCCAAACTGCCCATCCGGCGCAAGCTGCCCTCGAACTTTTAGTTAGTGGGCCGAAAAATCCAGACTTGGTTGCCGTTGTACCAGCCGGAACAAAAGTATTGGAAGTTAGTATTCACGACCATGTCGCATACGCTAATTTCAGCGAAAAGTTAATCAAAAACAACCATGACGGTGCAACCGCGGAAATGCTGTTGGTTGTCGCAATCGTCGATACCTTGACCCAATTCCCGGAAATTGACAAAGTTCAAATTCTTGTTAACAGCAAAAAAATTGATACCATCAGCGGTCATATGGATCTCAGTGAACCGTTGGGCCGCTCTGAACAATTAGTAAAAATAAAGAAACAATAACCGAAAAATCACTGTTCCAGTAATAAAAGCTACCCGATAAGGCAGACCGTAAAAAAGTCTGCCTTATCGGGTATTTATCTGTAAATAT
>JAGGAD010000092.1 GCA_017889625.1 Bacillota bacterium
TTAGGCCTCAAACTGCCATTTGTTGTTGCCAGCAACGGTACAAAAGTAACATGAAGAAAAAAGGTGGGTATTTTATGAAAAAAAGCATAATTACGTTGCTTGTGTTAGGTCTATTTTGTTTTGCCAGCGTAGCGGCAGCGGCGAACAATCCTTTTGACGACGTTCCGGCAAACCATTGGGCCTATGGAGCTGTAAATCAGCTGGTTAAAGCGGGGATTATCGTTGGGAACAACGGCGCCTTCCAGGGCGACAATACTCTTACCAGGTACGAAATAGCGCAAATTGTGGCTAAAGCCATTTCCCGGGGCGATAAAGCCAGTGCGGAAAATAAGGCGCTGATCAATAAATTAGCTACAGAGTTTTCTTATGAGTTAAAGACGCTCGGCGTCAGGGTAAAGACCTTGGAAGATAAAGTTGGACCGTTGAAAATTGACGGTTGGTTCAAATACCGCTATGAAAATGCGGAAACCTATAGTGGTTTTTTTGCAGTCAAGGGTTACGATACACCAACAAAGGTGAGAAATCGTAATGAAATCTGGGTAAACATCGCCAATCAGTTCGACGGTACGACACGTTTCGAAGGCAGTCTGCAAAATGAATTAGCTTCGGACAACCTAGACTCGGATGGCATCGGCGACAGCTCGATTGTGGTGAAAAAAGCTTTTATGGCATATCAGGCCGGCCAAGTGGAATTAAGTCTCGGACGCTTTTTCCCAACTATCGGCAAGGGAACGCTAATGTCAACACCGCTTATGGATGGCGGACATATCGCCTTCAACAACTCCGAACTAAGCATGAACCTATACGCCGTTCATATGTCCGGTCAGGACGTCAACTATAAGTTCGGCGATTTCCAATATAACTTTAGCAAAGACTTTAATATGTCCTTGGCGTATTCAGCTGATAAACAAAAAACTTATTATGATTCAGCCGCGGTGGGCTTTGAACTAAAGGCTACGCCGGAAATCGCCTTAACCGGCGAGTATGGCATTAACCGCAGCGATTGGGCGAAATCTTCATCAGGTGAAGATAATCCTTATGCCTATTTTGTAAAGGCGCAATATAAAGGTGCCAACCCGTTCGTACTCGGTTCGACCGGAGTATGGGTCCAGTATGAAAAAGCCGTTTCCGGGTTTGACTTTTATGCAAATGCTTCGCCAAACTCCTGGCCTACGGCTTATAATTGGAGCGCCGGTTCGGGCGGCGGCAGCGCCGACAATCTGAAAGGCTTCAGTTATGGTATTGAAACAACTCTGGCAACGCGGATGGTATTTACGGCAACTTATAATCCGTTGAAATCGTTTGACGGACAAACTAGCAGGAAGTTAATTACCGGTCAAGTATGGTATCTATTTTAGCATTGATAAAGGGCAGGCCGCATGGCCTGCCCCCTTCTTTGGTTGTGCTATACTATCAAATTGTTATTCAACGTCAAATATTTTGCCCGGATTTAGGATGAGGTTCGGATCAAGGGCTTTTTTAATGGCTCGCATCATTTCTAATTCTACCGGGTCGGTGTAGTATTCCATGAGTGGTTTTTTCTTTAAGCCAATGCCATGTTCGCCAGATATTTTGGCTCCCAGGGGAACTATAACGTCTAAGATTTCATGCTGAATCCGCTTAACCGTAGCTTCCCATTCAGCTTCAGGAATGTCTCCCGGCAATAGCGACAAATGCATGTTGCCGTCTCCGGCATGGCTGACCATGCGGGCGGCGGCTTTGTATTTTTTGCTGACGCGAATCATTTCAGCGGCGACAATCGGTTGTTTTTCAATGGGTACTACCATATCGTCATTGCTGTGAATAAGGTTTTCAGCGCGAACGGCTTCAGCTGAGGCCTTGCGGGCTTCCCAGATTAGCCCCGGATCAGGAACAAGAACAGTTACTGCGCCATTTTCGGTACAAATATCGTCGATTACAGCCGCAACCTCATCAAGTTCGTCTTCCGTATCTCGCTCTACTTGAACAATAAGATAATCGCAGGTTTCGGCGTAAGGCAATTTTTCTTTAATGTATTTTTCCACACTTTTAATCATCGCATTATCCATGAATTCCAGGCAAGTCGGGTTAACCCCGGCTTTTATAAGTTTAGATACGGTGTCGATAGCACTTTTAGTATCGGGATATACGGCAAGAAAGTCCATGAACAGGTTAATCTGCGGCACTAGTTTGAGGGTTATTTCGGTGATTATGCCCAGGGTGCCTTCTGAACCAATGATAAGTTGTTCCAAGGCATAACCAGTGGTATTCTTTTTCAGGCGCCCGCCAACAGTAGTAATGTCTCCTTTTGGGGTAACGATTACCATGGAGTATACTTGGTGACGAGTAGTCCCATATTTCACTGCTTTGAGGCCGCCAGCGTTCGTGGCAACATTGCCGCCAATAAAACAGCTATCGCCGCTAGAGGGGTCACCCGCATAGAGCAAGCCAACTTGACCGGCGGCTTGCTGAACATCTTGCGTCATTACCCCAGCTTGCACGATCATATACATTTCATCGGCATTGACTTCGATAATTTTATTTAATTTTTCCACGCTCAATACTATCCCGCCAAGCTGCGGTACAGCCCCACAGGCTAAACCAGTACCGGCTCCGCGCGGGACAACCGGAATCATTTCTTGGTTAGCAAGTTTTATAATGTCCGCAATTTGTTCAGTGGTTTCAGGAAACACTACTACTTCCGGCATATGATGATAATGCGGATCGGTTACTTCATCATGACTATAGATGGATAGTTTTCCCAAATCTACCGATATATTTTTCGCCCCGACAATTTTCTGCAGCATAGCTACCACTTCAGTTGTCACTTTTTTATAATTTGCCACTATCTTCCCACTCCTCCACGCTTACACTATGTAAATCAGTTATCGACGCCATTGCAATAGCTGTAGATCATTTTAAATAATCGAACACCGTCTCGGTTTTACCAAGCGTTAGATTGGTTAATATGTGAGACGCATCGACGATTTTTCTAACCGGCAAATCGGCTAGCGGAGCCGATACATGTTCGAACAGCTGAAGTCTTGCCGGTGATTTCCACGCATCCAATACTTGAAACTCTGTAATCTGGGATTTAGCCAGCTCACATACCAACGCCTTGCCGGTGTAATCCCGCATAATTTTGAGGAAATACTGAGGAATAGATATTTCCTTGCGCGCGTCTTCTTCGGTCATCTTAAAGTTTTTATACCCCATTGTTGCAATCGCCACGTCAAGGGTACCATACGCAAGTTTTGCGACTATTGTATCAGAATCAATGTAAAGCGACGGCTTGGCCATCTTTTTAGGATATGCGGTCATTTCGCGGCCTGCGGCAACCGCCGGAAAATTGTCCACGTACATGCCGAGGTTAAATTCGCCCAGCACCCCATCGTACGAGACTTTGACTAATTGTCCGCACTCCATATAGCTTCCGAGAGCTGTCGAGTCGGGCATGTTCATAAATTCAAAGCGCACAAACGGTTCAACAATAACGAGCGGCTCCGGTACAACCTCATTTAACCTATCCATATCAGTTTCATAGAGAATCGAAATGTACTCCCGTTTGCGAAATTCCGGTGAAGTCAATATGTATGCCGGTGCATTTATTGGAGTTGTTGGCAGATTAATTACTTGTTCAATTTTCAATGTATTTGCCCCCTGTAGTATCCTGTGTGGATTTTTTTATGTATAATAGATCGAAGTTTAAATCAATTATTTAATTCTATACTATATAGTAGTCTGTGTAAAAATTAATTTCAAGTGCCTGGTGGGATGGTAATTCTTATATTAGTCCGGTAGACAACATTATTTACTTTCCAAAAAACCGTAATTTTCCTAATATTTCGTAGAATCATGAAGGAAATAACTATAATTTGTAGTATTACATTAAAATGTATTTAATTAACATTAATTAAAAATATACAACCATATATTCATAGGCTGTCATCACTGGCTGCCTATTTTATTATAGAAACTGTAATTTAAGGAGCTGTATTTATGAAAAAGGTATTACTAACCATCGCAGCATTGATTATTATGACTAACGCAGCATTGGCTGCTCCAGTAACAGATTTACAGAAAGGGCAAAGCATAATCGGTTACAATTACTGGAGTCCCGATTTAAAAAATGGTTCTTATAGTCAATCAAACATTTATACTTTTAATGAAGAAGGTGTTGGCGCGGGAATAAATTTTAAATTTTAAGGTTGGGTTTTCAGAATACAAGACAAATCGGTAATTGCACAATTGCATTGCTACGCCATCTTCCATAATCTTAAAGCCAATTTTTTTATAAAATAAGACAGTAGAAGAATTTTTCAACACTTTATATAATCGGCTGGGGTACTGTCCTGATAACCAATCAACAGATAAAAATATTTTTTGTACTTCGTCTTGTGTAATTTTTTTCTGTATAGGTATTGACATCATAACTCATCACCTTATCCTTCCTTATAGTCACATTTTTTACATTGTGTCATTGTATTTTCATTATCTTCCTTGTGATATGCTCCAGACCATCGACAAATACTTTGTAAAATAGGAATCACGGATTTTCCCTTCTCTGTCAGGCAATACTCCACACGGGGAGGAACCTCATCAAATGACTTTCTCTGCACAATATCATCTGCAATTAGGTTTTTTAGGGCGACTGCTAGAACGGCATCTGTTATATTACTCATTTCTTTTCGAAGGATACTATATCTCAAAGTCCCCTTTTCAGCTAAAACACATATAATTCTTGATTTCCATTTCCCGCCAAAAATTTCTAGTCCATATTCAAGCGGACACCGAATATCCTCTTCCAGTTTATGTCGATACATCAAACTCATCCTTTCATAATATTGATAGCACAATATAACAAAAATAAGCTTAATACATAGTACCCACGCCAACAAGTAACTATGAAATTTATTAGTAACTCATAAATTTGATGATATCTTTTGCTCTTGGGTTGCTTGAAATATAATGATACCAGACTCAAACAAGCGAAAAGAGTCACAGCACAAGGAGGTAATACCATGAAAGTAAACGCTTATTTGGAAATCACAATGAAAATTGAGGAAGGCAAACGTGCCGCCGCTGCCAAGGTTTATACCGATTATCGCGGCCCGTTTTTGGAAACAATTGAAGGTGCTCTGACAAAAGACCTATTGATTCGTGACGAGGACGTTCAGGTACTTCACGGCTTTGACAGCATAGACCACGCAAAGGCTTATCTGTCCAGCGCAATGTTCCAGAATGATGTCTTCGTTGGTCTTAAACCGCTCTGGAATGCTGACCCGGATGTAAAAATTTATATCGTGGCTTAACTCTGATTTCACCCCCTTACAAAGCCAAGTCTATTTTGAAAAAGAGGCTGTCAAAATGCGGCTTGCTCTTCGCTAATCGAACCGACAACTTCAATGGATTTACTCATATCAGCTACCGACTTACTCACTTCCTGGAGGGTTTGTTGAATCTTTTTCACGGCATCTTGTGATTGTTCAGCAAGTTTTCTTACTTCTTCAGCAACAACCGCAAAGCCCCGGCCCTGTTCACCAGCCCTAGCCGCTTCGATAGCCGCATTAAGGCCAAGTAAGTTGGTTTGTGCGGCAATATTTTTTATGAATTCAAGGACTACTTCGGTGTCCCGGTTTTTCTCAACCAACTGTTGCGATATTTTTATTGCATGTTGACCGGCAGCTGCCAATTCCGTGGCACTTTTCGCGATCTCATCAACACTTACTGAAGCTTGATCAGTTGCCTCAGCTAAATCTTTTACGTTATTAACTAAGCTTAGACTATTTTCCCGATCAATACCCGAACTTAGCGTGCCAATAACTTCATTATTAACGCCATAGATCGGAGTAAATATTGTTTTTATATTTCGGCCATAAACATTAGGCGGTACATCATCATAAGTGTTTTTGCTTGTACGAATACATTCTTCAACTGTATCAATGCCTTTTATCGGTTTACCGGCTGGTAAATCCAGTTCAAAATCTTTCGCCCGATAATATGCGATATATTCCTTCAAGTCAGTCAAACCAACAGCCATATCTTCACGAACAATTCGATTTAGATAAGGTAATACTACTTTAAACGCTGCTAATATTTCTTCATTGCTGTGGTTTAGATCATTAGCCATTTTACTATCCCTCCCTATCATTTATCACCTAGTTATTTTCGACATTTTTCACCAATTTCCTTTATGTCTTTTACTGCATATCATATATATTTTTTGGTTAATTGCTTTAAGGCTTCTTCCTCCGCCGGAATTCTTACTCTAAGCAGCAGCCAAGCATTTAGTATTGTAGCCATCATGGCCGTAAGCCAGGCATTGAAAATTAGTGGTACACACCCTAATTCTATGGCAACCGCCATATAGTTAGGGTGTTGAAAAAAGCGATATGGTCCCAGGCAAATTCGCTTTTCCCCCGGAATTACTAATATACGCGTATTCCAATAGTGGCCAAGGCTTACGATACACCAGTAGCGCAACCCCTGGGCGAGGATAAATAAGGCTAACCAAACATACCAAAAATGGGCTAGGCTTGGCCCACAATAAACCGCCTCAACAAACCAGCAAACCAACCATCCCGAATGCAGGATGAAAAACTTGGAATAATGCTGAGCTCCGTATTCTTTGGCCCCCTGTTTAAGCATCCACTTGCGGTTACGATTTGCCAGGATTAGTTCTAGCAAGCGCTGCAAGATGATTACCGCTGCCAGCGCAGCCAGCCAACTTACCATCGAAACAGCACCTGATCGG
>JAGGAD010000093.1 GCA_017889625.1 Bacillota bacterium
ACGATTCACCCGCCATCCTCACCGTACGTTCTCACGTACGCCTCCGGTGTCGGCCTCACCGTGCCTTGCGATACTCGCTTCTAGCGACCTCACTTTGGCATTTTTGCCGTTCGCGCCCCGCTTGAGGCGACTTTTATATATTAACATTACCGTTTGGCTTTGTCAACATATTTTTCATTATCGCTACAGCCTGCTAGGCAATAAAAAACGCCCTGAGTTTTCTCAAGCGCGAACCCATCGTCTCTTGCCGTATGTTGCATATGATAGCACACTCTTTTACAACCGTCAAGAAAGCCCAGCAAAAATCTAGATGCAATAGCAAACTAAGCATAATGTCACAACTTATACATAGTTATATTATCAGCAATCCCTGTTCTTCGTGATGAATATACCATGAACGGAGATGAATAAAACATTTAAAGGAGTGAAAATTTAATGGTAAAAAAATTACTTATCTTGTTTTGCCTGATTCCAATGATTTGCATTGGTACTGCCCAAGCTGCCCCGCTGACTAACTTTGATGTTTATAATGGCTCAGTTGATTTAGGAGGATGGCGAACCGAAGTAACCAGTGACCACCAGGATTTTTCAGGCCAATATCGGCTTTTTGGTTCCGCAACTTGGGGTCTAAACGATCACTGGGGACTCAGGTATAGTTACTATGATATCGCCCCCCACGACCGTACACCAAACCAAAGTTTCAACGGCAGCACCAATGAACTGAATCTGCTATATTCATTGGGGAAAGATTCCAATGTTGCACTATTTGCCGGAGTTAATCATATTCGAAGCGAGTATTGTTCTTATAAGAATACGTATAACGTAGCCCAAGCTGGAGTAATAGCCACGGCTCCCTTGAATGACCGCCTCAAAGCTTATGCTATTATCGGAGCTGGCGGCCACAATTTAGTACAGACGGAACTAGGCTTGTCCGCTAATCTCAGGGATGATTGGCAAGCCAATATCGGCTATCGCTGGTTCAGAATTAAAGATGCTTATAATGAACCAACTTATGACTCATCCGGCACAATAAAGACTAAGGGGATATTAGTTAGTGTAACTCATTTTTTTGGCAAAAAAGCCGCCCCAGTTATCGAACCACCAAAGCCGCCAATTCCCCAGACGCCGCCAAAACCAATAACTCCACCTGTTATTAGAGAAACACCTAAAATAGAAAAGATTGTCCTGAAAGGTGTAAATTTTGATTTTGATAAAGATACACTTCAACCACAAGCCTACCCGATTTTAAACAAGGTAATCACCCTTGCAAACCAGCACCCCGACTGGGACTTTGTACTTATCGGCCATACAGACAGCATTGGCAGCGACGAATACAATATGGATCTGTCCTTACGGCGTGTAAAAACAGTCCAGTACTATCTGATTGGCCAAGGAATTACCGAAAATCGCCTTACGCTTGAAGCCAAAGGTGAACGCGAACCGATTGCTACAAACGACACTGCCGAAGGCCGCGCTGAAAATCGCCGGGTTGAGATCTTTATTGATTAAATCCATGGCTGATCAATTGAGAACATAATACTAAAGCGGGCAGCTACTTTAAGCAGCTGCCCGCTTTAGTATTTCCCTATTTCAATGCAAATTCAACTGCAGCGGCGGCATGTATTTGCGTCGTATCAAAAATCGGTATGTTGCTGTCTTTTTGGCTAATTAGTAGTGGAATTTCCGTGCACCCTAAAACCACACCTTCTGCACCAAGCTTCTGCCCATTCTGGATAATCTTCACAAACTGATTTCGTGAAGATTCCAAGGTTTTTCCCAATACCAATTCTCGGTAAATAACTGAATGAATTACTTCGCGTTCAGCTTGAACGGGTATAACCACCTCAATACCATGGTTTTTAGCTAAACGATCTTTATAAAAATCTTCTTCCATGGTAAATTTGGTTCCCAACAACGCAACTTTACGCAGACCTCTTTTCTTTACTTCTGCCGCTGCGGCGTCGGCAATATGTAGTACCGGAATACCAACTTGGCTTTCAACCGCATCAGCCATTTTATGCATGGTATTCGTACAGATAACGATAAAATCCGCCCCGCCATTTTTCAACCTTAGCCCGGCAGCAATCATTAACTCCGTAAGCTTATCCCATTCACCCTGATGCTGGAGTTTCTCAAAATCCGCAAAATCTACAGAATACATGATACTTTTTGCTGAATGAGTCCCGCCAAGCTTTTCTCGAACCAATTCATTAATTAGACGGTAATACACTACCGATGATTCCCAGCTTAATCCACCGATTAACCCAATTGTTTTCACACTTATGCTCCTCCGTAGATATTATTCGAAATTGTAGTTTTTGCCACCTAGGCCCGGATTAACGTCCTAGCTAACCTTTTAAATTGCGGTTAACAGCCACACCATCCTTCAAATGGGATCCAAGCACCGGAAAATTCCAGCAATATTTAATCCCACATAGTCGTAGCCCGGTAGTCAGACCAAAACAAAGATACAACGGCATACTGCCAGTAAAATAAAACTGCGAATAATAAAAAGCTACTGCCCCCACTATCGTGGCTATAGCATAGATTTCTTGACGAAAAACGTAGGGGATTTCTTTTACAAACAAATCACGCATTACCCCGCCGCCAATCCCGGTAATTACCGCAACCATCGTTACGATAAACAACGTGTTCAAGTTATACTGGATAGCCAAATTAGCACTTGTAGCCGTAAATGCCCCCAACCCAATCGCATCAAATATTTGAATAGTATATTTGAATTTATCCAACCAGCGATAAGTAAAACAGACCCCAATCGTAGTAACCAAACTGATCATAAAAAAAGTAGGATCACGAAAGGTAAGCGGCGGTGTATTACCAATAATCACGTCCCGCAGAATTCCACCGCCAACAGCGGTGGTTATAGCCAATACCAGCACTCCAAAAATATCCAACTTTTTTTGAATTCCTGTTAACGCCCCCGAAACCGCAAACGCTATAACACCCACAATTTCCAGGATACTCCACGTTATCATTACCATTTCTCCTTATCCATGTACAAGTCCGTAAACTTTTACGTTCCTTTTTTACTGTTTACAAATATTTCCGCACCGCTTTACCATTGAGGTAATCACATAGACGGCCTTGATAAGTTTCACGTTCCATCATCCGGCGTTCGATTTCTTCACGGATTTTCCACCAGCCGGTTTGCCAATTACTAAATAGCGTGTTGGCTTCAGGAGCACGGCCTATTAGACGTTGAACGATGATATCAGGATGCAGATATTCTAAAAAAGTTATAACCCGTTCAATATATTCTTCTTTGGTTGTCAGCGTTACTTGTCCTTGTTGGTACCATTCAGCCAGCTTGGTATTTTTAACAACATAGAGCGCATGGAGTTTGGCTTGTTCGATGCCAAGTGCGGATAATATTTTGGCAGTTTCTATTACATCCGTAGGTTCATCCCAGGGAAGATTGAGGATGACATGGGCACAGGTCTCAATGCGATATTTTTTGGCCCGCATAATAGCATCAATATACTCGCCGAGAGTATGACCTCGGTTGATTTTAGTCAAGGTATGATAATTTACGGTCTGGAGACCCATTTCAAGAAAGACATCAACCTTTTTAGTTTCACGAATTTCGGCCATGACCGCCAAGTGCTGATCACTAACACAATCAGGCCTGGTGGCTACGGCTACGCCGACGATGTCGTCGAGGCAAGCCTGTTCCATATAATCTTTAAAGGCGGCGGGACTCTGATAAGTATTACTGAAGTTTTGGAGGTACGCAATAAATTTATTAGCTTTATATTTGGGCGCGATGTGCTCTTTATTGGTCTGGATTTGCATACCGACAGTCATGGCTGCCGGCAGATTTTCATAACCGGCACCGATTTCACCGCAAAAAATACACCCATTGGTGCCACAAGAGCCATCACGGTTTGGACAGGTCACGGGCAAGCTAATGGGTAGTTTATATACTTTTTCACCGTAACGCTGGCGCAAGTAGTTAGAATAATTTTGGTATAGCATGATTATTTCTCCTCTGTCCAAAAGTCTTGATTATTTATTTCTTGATAAGTTACGGCATTGTTTTGGTAGGTAAAAAGTATTGCGGTATTTCTCGCTACTATTGTTTTGCCTGTCAGATATTCGGGCAGACAATAGCCGAAAACTTCGATGTGGTGCTTTTTCTTCAGATCCCGCCAGGTAGTAAAGCTGTACTCCGGCAGGTATGGTCTGACTTTGTCCGGCTCACGCCAAAAGGCATTTTTTTCATCAGCCCACGCTCCGCCATTCCAGGAAAGAAAGTCTGGACGGACTGTGCCGCCCTCACTTGTAAGAGCGTCAAATTTCATAAATTCTTGGGTTATAGCGCGTATTTCAGGTCGGGTTTGACCAATAAAGTCATCAAGTTTCTGGTAAAGCGTTTTACTGCTATGCGCTACCATATCCAGCCCCTGCTGCTGCCAAATATCGGCCAACGCTTGAAAAAAGGCAAAGGCATCTCCGTTATAATTAGCAATGATCCAAGCCATTGTCTGAGTAAACCGTCCGCTGTTATGAAACTTGTCGACAAGGTCTTCGATGATCTTGAGTTTACGGAGTTCAGCATAGGTTATGTAGTTATTGCCTAATACCTCGTAAGGAGCAATGTCCATGTAGATATAACCGTGCTGAGCGGCAACCGTGCGAATGCCGGCTCCTTTTAATAATTTTAAGAACCCGAGCTGAAGCATATGGGGGTTCAAAGCATAGACATCATTAAAAGACTGCGCAAATTGGCGGTAGCTCTCTTCAGGTAATCCAGCAATTAGATCGAGATGCAAATGAATGTTGCCAACTTTTCTAAGAGTGTTGACACTGCGGACAATACGCGGCCAGTCATTGTGACGACTGATGGCACGAAGAGTTTCTGGTCTAGTGGATTGAACGCCAATTTCAAATTGAAAGCGTCCAACAGGAACAGTGACGAGAAAGGCTAGAACATCATCGTCAAGATATTCAACGGCGATTTCAAAGTGAAAATTAGTATTGGTATCAGCTGCGGCGAGATATTGCAATATTGGCAGATAGTGATCACGTTTGGCATTAAAGGTCCGGTCAACAAATTTAACTTGCCGAACACCATGTCGCAGGAAAAAGTCGAGATCAGCTTGGACTCGTTCTCGGCTAAGGAAGCGAACCCCGCTAGTGGCACTGGATAAGCAATACTGACATGAAAACGGACAGCCACGCGAGCTTTCGTAATAGATGATTTTGTCTTTGAGTTCCGGCATATCACTGTCATCATAAGGAAACGGCAGGTTGTCCAGGGTTTGAACGATAACCGGAGTACCAGCAATTATTTGATTACCGACCAAACCATTCCCAACGGTTGGCTTTTTACCAGAAGTAATATCAGCAACTAGTAGTGGCAGTAGTTCTTCCCCTTCACCAAGAATGATGTAGTCAACGGAAGGATTGTCAGTGATTATTTGTTCAGCATCATAAGATACTTCCGGACCGCCTAGTTTGATCTGGCATTTTGGTAGTATTTTTTTTACCTTACTGTCTAATTCAAGCGTCGGCCCGATATTCCTTTTGTGCAAATGTGACAGGCCAAGCCCAAAATATCAGGGCTAGCATTAAAAACATCGGCTAAGACAGTTAATAATCCGGTGTTGATGGTGTATTCTTTGATGATTGGATTATATCCTTGTCGGCGGCAGGCTTTTTCAAGATATTTTAAAGCCAGCGAAGAGTGGCTGTATTTAGCAGTCATCGTTGCCAGTACTAAGTTCATTAGCGTATCACCTTTCTTTTAACGTCCACCCCTGCTGCCTTCACCGCAGCTATGCTGCTTGCATACTATATTGAAAGTATATTGGGGGGAATATTTATGCGGATTATTATTGATGGACAAAGAATCCCTGTTACGACGCGGGCTTCAAAAGATATTTTGCTTACCATAAAAAACATGGCCAAAATGCTTAACTGGGGTATCTATTATGACACCGCCAACGAAGTCGTGTATATTAATTCGAAGAATTCAACCCAACCGGTACCACCGCCGGAACGGCAAATTCCTGGCGAGAGTATCGAAAGTACACGACTATTAAATAAAACAATCGCGATCGACCCCGGGCACGGAGGCTGTGATCCCGGCGCTACCGGTCCTACTGGCATTAGGGAGAAAGACAACACGCTGGCAATTAGCCTTCTTTTACGTGACCGCCTGGAGAGAAACGGCGCTGTAACGGTAATGACCCGCGACGCCGATAAAGAAGTATCTTCACCTAATGCTTCATCCGAAGAAGAACTTGGTGCCAGAGTAGATATTGCCAATGAGGCTAACGCCGATATTTTTATTAGTATTCATAATGATGCATTTACTAATAACACGGCTTCAGGAACAACGACTTACCATTATGGCGATGCTGAATCAACAAAGCTGGCTAGTTATGTACAAAAATGTCTGACTGAGGAATTAGGCACCAAAGACCGCGGAGCCAGATTTGCCAGTTTTTATGTAATTCGTTATACAGATATGCCCGCAATTTTAGTAGAAGTTGCCTTTATTTCTAACCCTGAAGAAGAAATGCTGTTGGCAAGTGTAGACGGACGTTGTAAAGCCGCAGAAAGTATTTTTCTCGGCATCGTCAAGTACTTTAAAGTCTAGCCGGTATAAGGATATGGGGTTGGGGCATACTAGCAGGAAATTTGACCCACTCGCTTAATTATAGTATAGATATAGTTATAATATATTATGGCTCTTTGGGTCAAGGAGGATGATTATGTTAAAAATGGCTATTCTGCTTCCTTTTGTTGTTGGTATGCTGTTTCAAAATAATTCTACAGCGGCAGCTAGTCCACATAATGGAACCACAGTACCAGACCGAAATCAGATACCAGCCGACGCTCAATGGCATCTAAGTGATATTTATGCCGACGATGCCGCCTGGCAGTCAGACTTTGACAAACTCAGGGGACTTCTCCCTGAAGCTTCTAAGTATAAGGGGCAGTTGACCAATTCAGCCGATACACTGCTTAGTTGCTTAAAACTTAGAGACGAAATCGGTATTATTAGCGGCAAGCTATATGGGTATGCCCGAATGCACAGTGATGAAAATACCGGTGATGGTAAGTATCAGGCACTAACCGGTAAAGTTGAAGGGCTTTTAGCAGAAGCCAGTGCCGCAACCTCATTTATTGAACCGGAAATTTTAACGATTGCTGATAATAAATTAGCCGATTTCCGTTCCACTACGCCAGATTTAAAGCTGTATGGGTTTTATTTTGATAATCTGGCCCGCCAGAAAAAGCATGTGCTCTCTCCGGCAGAAGAAGAAATTTTGTCGCGCGCCAGCGAAGCTACCAGCACTCCGGAAACTGCCTTTAATATGCTGGCTCACGCCGATCTCCGTTTTCCTGAAATAATTGATGAAACTGGCCATAAAACTCAGCTTAGCGAAGGCCGCTACCGTTCATTTATTATCTCGCCCAACCGCGATGTCCGGCAACGGGCGTTTAAGGCGTTGTTAAATACCTATAATAATTACCGCAATACTTTTGCGGCAACCCTGAACGGCAATGCTAAAAAAGATATTTTTTATGCGAAAACCAGAAAATATGGCTCCGTTCTCGAATCGGCGCTCGAAGCAAACAATGTGCCGGTCGAGGTATATGACAATCTTATTGCAACAATTCATGATAATTTAGCACCGTTGCACCGTTATGTTGCGTTAAAGAAAAAAGCGTTAAAGTTAAATGAAATACACATGTATGATTTATATACACCATTAGTCCAGGATGTTAATTTGAAATATAAATATGAAGACGGGTTGAAGCTTGTCAACACTGCCTTGGCACCAATGGGCTCTGAGTATTTAAGCAATTTTGACAAGGGCTTAAAGGCTGGCTGGGTTGATGTGTATGAGAATAAAGGCAAACAGACTGGCGCTTATTCCTGGGGTGTTTATGGCGTTCATCCATTTGTACTGTTAAATTACCATGAAAAGTATGATGATGTGTCGACGGTGGCACATGAAATGGGGCATGCAATGCACAGTTATTACTCGCATGCGAATCAGCCATACATCACATCGGATTACTGTATTTTTACCGCTGAGGTAGCTTCTACTACCAACGAGGTATTGTTAATGGATTATATGCTCAAGAATACTGCTGATAAACGTCAGAAGCTGTACCTTATTAACGAACAGCTTGAAACAATCCGTGCTACCGTGTATCGCCAGACGTTGTTTGCCGAATTTGAAAAAATTATTTATGCCAAAGCTGAGCAAGGCGAAACGCTAACTGCAGATCTATTGGATTCCATCTGGCATGAGCTCAATGTAAAATATTATGGTACTGATATTGTTGTCGACAAGGAAATTGATGTTGAATGGGCCCGAATCCCCCACTTCTATAACAGTTTCTATGTATATCAATATGTCACCGGTTATTCCGCGGCTACCGCGTTGGCTGATCAAATAATCAACGAGGGTGCTACAGCTCAAGAACGGTATATCGGATTTTTGAAAAGCGGCGGTTCAGATTATCCGATCAATATTTTGAAACGTGCCGGAGTTGACATGTCCACGCCTCAACCAATCGAAACTACGTTGCATAAATTTTCAACACTCTTAGACGAATTAGAAAAAATCATCAATTAGTCTTGACAATACTTTACTATTCTGGGTATTATAGGGGTATACTAAATGATTGCGTTAATCACTCCAGCATATCACATAAGATGTCATCAGCCAACCGGCCTGCAATTGTTTTAGTTATATTACAAAGGAGGTTGGTTGAATGACCTACCAAGACAGAACCTTGACCTGTAAGGAATGTGGAGTTAATTTTGAGTTTTCTGCTTCTGAGCAAGCTTTTTATGCGGAAAAAGGTTTCCAAAATGATCCATCACGGTGTCC
>JAGGAD010000043.1 GCA_017889625.1 Bacillota bacterium
CGGCACACGGTTTAGGAAACCGTTGCTCTATCCACCTGAGCTACGGGCGCATGTTGAACACAGTATTTACATGGTTTGCGGGCTTTGGAATTTCGTTTTTATAATTAAATGTAAACAAGTGTCCGTTGCTCCACCTAAGAAGTATATCATTTACACAAAGCCATGTCAACGCTGGCTTTGTTGGTATTCTCTTCTTAACGGTTCGTTTAACCAGTGCTCACATTTAGAAACATAACTAGTGATTTTCTATATATTCATCCCCGCTGGCTCTAACAGGTTGAGCTACAACCACCTACGTCATAAAAAGGCCCTTTTTGACTGGTCGAAATTACCCATCCAAAACAAAAAATAGCCTATCGACTCTACTTTCTTATATGAATGCCCTTTTAGTAGCTTCATCGCATTTGTGTATATTTCTTTAAACGTCGATCTTTGAACCCATCTTTCGTTCTGGCAAATTTCTTGCCCGCTGCGTCCGTTCAATAATCATGTTTGTTTCCTTTTTCACCTTGCTGTATTTTACTAATTATAATCAGATAATACCACCAAATTTTTCATTTTTTTCGCCTGTGATAACATCTTATCAACGCTCTCTATAACCTGAGCTTCATTCACCTTTTCTTTAACAGCGACAAGGCCAACACTTATTGTCGCATTACTGCACTGACTGCTTTTGGCAATAGCCACCCGAACCCGCTCCGCAACTTTTGCCGCTTGTTTTAAATTGGTTTCTGGAAATAAGATAACAAATTCATCTCCTCCCCACCTAAAAACTATATCCATGCTCCTTGTGCGACGTTTTATAATCATGGCTATATTGACCAGTACATTATCTCCGGTAGTGTGACCAAAATAGTCATTAATATTTTTAAAATTATCTACATCTACTAAGGCTATACAAAGAGGCGCACTAGTACGCTTCATCCGATTCGTTTCTTCACAAAATTTCACGTAAAAATATCGTCGATTCCAGAGCTGAGTTAGAGCATCGGTGTATGCGCCTACATGTAAAGTCTGAATCAATCTGCCAAGCAACCACCCAGCCACAGCCAAGGTAGTTATCAAAACAGGTAAAACGCCACTTATTTTTAGCAAACCAAGGTAACTATAAGCATGCACTTCTTCAACCACTAGTGCTAAAACAGCTCCTATTACTCCAAAAACGATACCGGTATATTGGTAAAATATTTTTTCCATTGAAGTCCCTCCCAGTTATCCCCCGATTCTGGATGAACAAACTTCAGTAACCAGCCTGTTACTATTGAAGTATTTTATAAGTTACCGCTACTTTAAATCGTATTTTCTAAGCACAAAAAAACAGACGTTTAGTCTGGTTTTAAAAAACATTTTAGAAAGACTAAAACAGCAGCCTGGCAATCATAGCTACCTACATCAGTAACCTTAGACCCACTGGCTTTGCGTCCTTACCTTTTAGCAAGTTTGCCAAATATATACTTTTGTTCTATTATAATACATTTTTTCCATTTTGTCGATAGGACGACTAGGACAAAAGTACTATTGCACTTTCGTTTTTAGGACTTTAATCCATGATTTATCTCGCCTCAGTTTTCATTACTGTCACTATTTCAACGTCTAGCTGTTGGCTCAGCTTAATAACTTTTTCGTTTGCAACACCTTTACTAATAACCATTTTAGTTAAAGCCAGTCGCAATGCCTCTATTCCTGCAATGTTTGTAGTATCGATTAGTTCCACGCCCCTTGCGATAATCTATAAAAATTAATTTACTCGTATAATTCTACATGCTCCTAAATAAAAATTTCGTCGTTTCTTGCACAGGTAAAAAAAAAGTTGTCTACCGATAGAAGTTTTTTAACCTAAGCTATCGGTAGGCATCTCATTTGTTGCGGCATCATTATTTCACTAACAAATAATGTAATAAAAAACGAATCTTCACTACTTATGAAATCTAATTTTATTGGCCTTTATTGCTGCTTGCTGCCTTCTCTGTTTTTCAAGCCGCGCTTCGTCTACGGGCTGTAATTTGTCACCGTATTCATTTTTTAATAAAATCTCCAATTCTTGCGGTGACAATTTTTGGGTTTTCAACGCTTCTTGTTCTTTGCCTTTGTTCAGATTGTTCTCCCCCTACAACTAAAATAATACATCACTGAATAATGTTCCCCGCAGCTCAATAAAATACTCAATTTTTATATTGAGCACCTTTCATTAATGTTTGAACTTTTAATCCTCTTCCATGCCAAAAAAGTCTTACTCTAGAGCAAGACCTTGGCACATGAAAAAAACATTAAATTAAGCTGCTATAAAAACTTATCCACAATCATTTAACCATGTTATATTACGAAAGTCATGTGTTTTTACGGTTATTACAGCACACTTATCCACATATGTAGGTACTTTGTGAATAATTTTGTTGATAACTTATTTTTTTCTAAGGAAAAGCCCTGATTAACAGGGTACTGGACGACTCCAATCGACCAATACTTGAGTATTTTCCCACAATTTGGTAAGTACGATTTTAAAACTTTCCAGATCAGTTGTTGGTTGAAAGCGAACTTCCTTAAAATCATAAATAGTATCCTTGGGCCACCGTAAAATATGCTCTTTACCTAAAAAATTTTCTATCGCTTGTTTTTTAGCTTGATTTTCTATCACTACGACGACTTTTTGGGTCGCTTGGTCATATTCTATGTAACCACTATCGTCTTCATGATGAATCGCTACCCGAAATTTTTTTTCCATAACACACACCCTCTCCGAATTTTACTGGGTAATAATACTACTTTTCCAGCAAAATTCCTGCACACCAGCAGCAGTATATGTTAACAAAGCCTTATTTACCAATAATTTTCATTAGAATCATCCGAGTTTACAATATTTTTGCCAATCAGTATTTTATAAGCTTGCTCTAATTTATCAACTTTAAATACCACTCGCGCCCCATCAGGGTCTGCGGTAGCAAAGGCATATACATACTCGACGCTTATGCCACCATCCGCCAACTCCTGTACCTTATTCATAAGTTCTCCAGGAGCGTCCTCAACCTTTAGCGCAAGTACTGGTGTTATTTTTACTGCATAGTCTGCAGCTTGAAGAATTTTTTCTACTTTCTCAGGTTCATTTACAACTATACGCATTATCCCGAAATCTGCAGTATCAGCAACCGTCATGGCCCGAAGATTAACTCCATTGTCATGAAGAACACTAAGTGCTTTTGCTAATGTACCCTGACGATTTTCCAAAAAAACCGATATTTGCCGTACAATCATTGATAATCCTCTCCTTCTAATTAAATTTTCCGGTTATCAATTACACGTTTGGCTTTACCTTCGCTGCGCTCCAGCGACTTAGGATTGACTAACCGCACTTTTGCACTGATTTGCAATACACTCGACAAAGCCGCTTTTATTTTATGTTCAAGTTCTTCTAAGCCTCGGACTTCGTCACTGAACATTTCTTCATTTACTTCTACCATAACCGTCAATATATCCAAATTATCCTCGCGCTCAACAATCAGCTGATAATGCGGCGATGTATTACCAATGCTCAGCAATACGCTTTCCACTTGTGACGGGAAAACATTGACGCCACGAATAATTAGCATATCATCGCTGCGCCCTAATATTTTCCCCATTCTTATCAAAGTTCGGCCACAATCACACACATCACGGTTAAGCATGGTAAGATCATGCGTCCGATAGCGCACCAGCGGCATCCCTTCTTTGGTAATAGTGGTTATAACAAGTTCTCCTTTTTCGCCTTCAGGCATTACTTCTCCCGTCACCGGATTAATGATTTCAGGATAAAAATGATCCTCACTGATATGTAAGCCATTCTGGCAAAGACAGTCACAGGCAACCCCAGGGCCAATAATTTCGCTTAAACCATATATATCAAGAGCCTTAATACCTAGCCTAGTTTCAATTTCACGACGCATATTATCGGACCACGGTTCAGCCCCAAAAATACCCGCTTTAAGTGAGAACTCACTTAGATCCATCCCCATTTCAACGATTGTTTCAGCGATAAACAAAGCATAAGACGGGGTACAAGCCAGCACCGTTGTCCCAAAGTCCTTCATCAACATAATTTGACGAGCGGTATTACCTGTGGAAATTGGAATAACCGATGCGCCCAAAAGTTCTGCTCCATAATGTGCTCCTAAGCCACCAGTAAATAGCCCATACCCATAGGCTATTTGAATACATGACTTTTTGGTTGCTCCACTATAGCTATAGGCTCTCGCCATAACTTCCGCCCAAATGCCTAAATCCCGCTTAGTATAACCGACCACCGTCGGTTTACCGGTAGTTCCGCTCGAAGCGTGGATACGGACAATTTCTGATAATGGCACCGCAAACAGACCATAAGGATAATTGTCCCTCATGTCTTGTTTGATAATAAACGGAAGTTTTTGAATATCTTCAAGTCTAACAATGTCTTCTGGCAATAACCCCTGCGCTTGCATTTTACTACGATAAAAAGGCACTTGCTGATAAACCCGCTTTACAGTTTCCCTCAGCCTCGTGGTTTGCAGTTCTTCCATTTGGGCTCGACCCATGGTTTCAATCGGTTCGTTCCAATACACCTTTTCCCCTCCCATAATTAACCCTAACAATTTATTAGTATTCCACTTTTTAATGGAAAAAGACCCCGCAAAAAGTTTCCATGAAACTTTCCGCTAGAGTCTTTTATACCCGCGGTGTTGACTTCACCTGAAGTCTTTGTACCGCTTGGACCAGACGCATCCATTAGCCGGAACCCTAGGTACACTTCCATTACAAGTATTATATTCATCATCGCCCTTGTGGTCAAGTAGTTACTCTTCATGCCGATACGCCGGTTTAAGTATTGGCAAAGGCAGGTTAGCAGACTTTCCTACTTGCAAGGCCCTGTTAAGCAGTTCCTTTTGGCTATGTACTATCTCCTTCCGGTGTCTTCCTACCCGATAGTATACAGCATCTGATCTCATGCCGTAAGCCTTTTGCGTATCCTGAAGAAGCAGTTCTAGAAGAGCTTTAATTCGATCTCTATGCTCAACATCATCCACCGGAAATAGCAGTTCCACCCGTGCATTTAGATTACGGGTCATCCAGTCAGCGCTAGAAAGGAAAATTTGTTCATCACCACCATTAGCAAAATAAAATATCCGGCTATGTTCTAAAAACCTCCCAACAATACTTCTCACTGTAATATTTTCACTTACGCCGGCTATTCCCGGTAAAAGAGTACAAATACCGCGAACAATAAGATCAATTTTTACACCATAATAAGATGCCTGATACAATTTTAGCGTCAATTCAGTGTCCACTAACGAATTGACCTTAGCAATTATTCTCGCTGGTTTTCCGCTTTTTGCAAAACTAATCTCGCGTTCAATTAAATCATAAAATTTTTGTCTTAGACCAATTGGAGCCACCCCCAACTTGTTCCAAATCGGAGGATCGGAATAGCCGGAAAGCACATTAAAAAAAGCGGACGCATCAGCGCCAATCTGGTCATTAGCAGTTAATAGTCCAATGTCGGTATATTGGCGAGCCGTGCCTTCGTTATAATTGCCAGTGGCCATATGTACATACCGCTTTATAATCCCATGTTCCCGCCTGACCACCAGCGCTATCTTAGCATGGGTTTTAAGACCAACCAAACCATATATCACATGGCAGCCGGCTTCCTCCAGCCGCTTAGCCCACTGGATATTATTTTCTTCATCAAACCTGGCTTTAAGCTCTACCAACACAGTTACCTGTTTGCCATTTTCGGCGGCTTCGGCTAACGCCAAGACAATAGGTGAGTCTCCCCCAACCCGGTACAGAGTCTGCTTAATGGCTAATACCTCAGGATCAACTGCCGCCTGACGAATAAAATTAACAACCGGAAAAAATGACTCATAGGGATGATGCAATAAAATATCTTTAGCATTAATAGCTGCAAACAGGTCGTCAGTATCAGCTAAACTAGAGGGCAGGGGTGGAACAAACGATTGATATAACAACTGTTCATCGCCGATTGTTTCTCCGAATTTCATAAAACATGTGATGTCGATTGGACCATTTATGTCATATACGCTTTCCTCTTTTATCTTTACACCATCGATAATAAATTGCCGTAACGCATGATTTATAGTCTTACCAATTTCTAAGCGTACAGCATCGCCGCGTTTCCGTTGCCGGAGCGACTTTTCTATCTCAGCCAGAAGGTCCTCTGCATCTTCTTCGTCAATGGTTAAATCCCCATTTCGAGTTATCCGAAAGGGAACAATAGTTTTTATGGTGTAGCCGCGAAAAAGATTGACACAATAGGTTTGAATAATATCCTCCAAAAAAACAAACCACTTACCGTGATCCGTCTCTGGAAGTCTTACTAGGCGCGGTAGTACCCCCGGCACTTGAATTACTGCAATCTTTGCTTCACAACGCCCCTGTTTAATTTCTACCGCTAAATTTAGACTGCGGTTAGCTAGGAAAGGAAACGGATGACTTGAATCTACCGCCAGCGGAGTAATTACCGGAAAAATTGTCGTTCTATAATAGTCCTCAATCCATTCTCGCAACTCATCCGACAACTCAGCCACCGCTTTAAAGCAAATATTATTTTCTTCCATTTCTTGTTGTAAAATACGCCAATAGCGATATTGCCTTCGAACTAACCGTCGGGTACTTTCATTAATTTTTTGTAGTTGCTCCGCTACGGTCAATCCTGCCGCATCTTTTTTATTTATCCCACTTTCCAGCCGTTGTTTGAGTCCAGCAACCCTGATCATAAAAAATTCATCAAGATTTGATCCGGTTATCGCTACAAATCTAAGCCGCTCTAATAGCGGATTGGTTTTTTGATTCGCTTCTTCAAGTACCCGAGCATTAAATTTAAGCCAACTTAATTCCCGGTTAAAAAAGTAATCCGATTTATTAAACATCAGCATCATCCCGCCATTAATTAATATCGCCGTAATACTGCTTTAATGCCAAATACTTGTTCGAAAAATTCTGTTTTATCAATAAAAGTCCACTCTTCTAAAGAAATATCTTGTTCTGCTTGCACATAAATCACCATTTCATCAGCATTAAGTACTATATCCTTAATCACAGCTTTTTGTAAGTGACTGCGATCAATTGCTACTGCCAATCGAATAATAGCCGCCAACTTAGCTACCGTCATCCGTCGTTCATCAGTAAGTGCCGCAAATTGAGGCTCCGTCATTGAGGGCGTCAAACTAGAATGATAGCAGGCAATATTGGCTATCATGGCCTTTTCAGCTTCTGAAACTCCCAGAAAGTCTGCGGAAGAAATAATTCGATAGGAATAGAAATAATGGCGCCGCAAACTAATAAATTTGCCAACATCGTGTAGTATAGCCGCTATCTGCAGTAAAACCCTGGCCCTGGGACTAAGACCATGAACCTTTACCATCTTATCAAACAGTAACAGCGCCGCATTTTTCACTTGATTAACATGTCGCTGGTCATATTTGTACCTACAGCCAATAGCATGCGTAAGGCTAATAATCTGCTGTTCAATCGTACTTCGCCAACTATCACCGGTTTTTTCGCCAACTTCCGAGATTATTATTCCATCACTAAACTGAACACTAGAAACAAGAATAGCATCAACCTGAGCTAAGTCTAGGATTTGCTTATACAGGGCAATAGTCGGCAAAACCATTTCCGCCCGTTGCTGAGAAAGATTAAATTCATGCATAACTTGCGGTATATTAAGCCGTTTTACCCGGTCATGCAATTCAAGAAATTCTGCGACTCCTATAGATTTTAACGAACCATTCTCCTTATATCCCAGCATTTTTAAGAGTAAGCTTGTCTCAACTCCCGATATTACCATGTATTTAATCTTACTGTCGCGTAGTTCATCGCCTACTGGCCTTACTGTGCTATTAATGAATTCTGATAGAGCCTGATAAAAACAAGCCGATTCCCGCTGGTACTTAGCAAAGGTTTCCTTGATTCTAAGTGTTCCAATATGAATGTTTTGCTGATATTTTAACCCCCCAGCTTCATACAGGGTAATACCCAAGCCACCGGACGATATATCGACAAACAGAATTCCCTCTTCACCACCTGCCAAGCCTTGGCTATCCACGGCCTTAAACATCGCCACATATTTATGAAATATTTCCTGAATTACATCAACAACCTCTACTGTAAAACCAGTCTTTACTTTAATTTGATCAACAATGTACTCTTGATTTTCGGCTTCACGAATAGCCGTGGTTGCCAGCAACCGATAATCTTTTACACCATATTCATTTATAATCCGACGATAGCCTTTGAGCAAGTCACAGATTTCCCTAACTGTGCCAAAACCAATTCGGCCATTTTTAAAGGTTTCTTCTCCTAATGCCACCTGACTACTGGCACGTTCCACAACCTTCATCTCTGCCAAGGACACGTATTCTACCACTTGGAGGCTTACCTGCTCTGAGCCAATGTGCATAACTGCAAACCGTTTCGGCAAACATTTTTTCATAGTTAAACCTCCACTATGTAATCCTTATTACCATAAAATTCGAATATGATCAGGTCTTATCCTCTATTTCGACACACGCCAATTGTTAATTTTTTGTTAATTTTACCCAGAAGCAACTAAATTTTTTCCCTATTTAGCAAGGTTTTTTGACAAAAAAACGAAATACTATTACAAACAAGTGGGGTGATTGATTGACAGAACGAATTGCAATAATTGATTTGGGCTCTAATTCAGCACGACTTATTATAATGCACACTTATGTTAACGGCGCTTACAATTTAGTCTACCACCAAAAAGAAACTGTCCGCCTTAGCGAAGGTATGGGTACTACCACCAGTTTAAGTTCAAACGCCATTGATCGGGCCGTAAAAACGCTTAAGACCTTTAGTCATATGTGTAAGCTCTTTCAGGTCAGTGAAATATTAGCGGTAGCTACGGCCGCGGTACGCAACGCTGATAATGGCGAGAAGTTTATCCAGTTAGTTGCCACTGAAACCGGCATAAAACTTAATATTATCAGCGGCACTGACGAAGCCCACTTAGGCTATACCGGCATTATTAACACCCTTGACATTACAGATGCTGTTCTTTTTGATCTTGGCGGCGGCAGTACCGAATTAACTTTAATTAAAAACCGTCAACCTCAAAACACTATTAGTTTACCATTTGGTGCCGTAAACCTTACCGAACAATTCGGTACGCAAAATCAAGTCGACTCTACAAAACTTTATGAACTTAGCACTTATATTATCCAAGAACTAGATAAAATTCCTTGGCTGGCGGAGGCCAGCCTCCCCCTGGTTGGCGTCGGCGGAACAGCTCGCAATATTGCAAAAATAGATCAAAAGCGTAAAAATTACCCCTTTAACAAAGTCCATAACTACCGGGTAGGCGTTAGTTCATTTAATAATTTGTGGCAGGCACTCATTTATGCCAGTCCTAATCAGCGCGCCAAAATCCCAGGTTTAAGTCGGGAGCGTAGCGACATCATTGTGGCAGGCACTACTATAGTTAAATGCCTTTTTGATATTACCAATGCCAATCGCTTAATTACCGGCGGCTTCGGCGTCCGGGAAGGACTCTTTTTTAAACACTACCTTACTAATATGGGCCAACCATTAATTATTGATAACATTATTGAACACAGTGCCCATAATATGCTACTGTTTTATAAAGCAAATGTTCCCCACGCTACGCATATTGCAGCTTTAGCAGAAACAATGTTTGACGGGTGGCAGAAGCTCCACAATCTTGACAACCGTGACCGAATATTATTGCGCGTGGCTTGCCTGCTGCATGACATTGGTATTACCATTAATTTTTACGGCCACCCTCGTCATAGCGCATATTTAGTAGAAAATGCCCGGCTCTTCGGCCTTACCCACCGAGAACAAATGCTGACGTCGGTAATCGCTGGCTGGCATAACGGCCCATCTGCCAAATACACCCTCAATCGATCCTATAGCCACTTTCTTGACAAATCCGACTGGCCCAACGCTCACAAATTAGCCTTGTTATTGGCACTAGCGGAATCCCTTGATGCTACTCAGATGCAACTTATCCAAAAAATACAAACCAGTTTTGATAAAAATGCGGCCTACCTTCAAATAACTGGCGATCCCCTGGTAGCTAGTATTGAGTTAGCCGATGCGGAACGCCATCAAAAATGGTTTAAAAAGCAATTCGGCCTAGAACTTAAGATTACTTTAAATTAAATACCGCGGGCTCACTTATTGCCAATGCTAAGCTTATAGTCAAATTTATCATAGACGGTACAAGCCGAACAAGAGTTAGACTCTTGTTCGGCTTGTACCTTTTTTATTAAAGGATCTGCAAATTATTTCACCCACAAAAAGACTATCCATTGTAAAATTTTTTTCATAAACAAGTCTTCATTTTTTTATTAATGTACGGTAAATTGAGCCAAACTGTAATGCTATATTATTCCAAGCGTATATGTCTTCAGACGCTACATTTTGGTTACACGTATTATCTAAGCATACATTCATTGCCTCAGCAAGAGCATCAACCGAACCAGCTGGTACCACCAAGCCCCCGATTCTAGGAATTTCATTATGAAAAGCCCCGTCGTCACTCGCAATAATTTTATGTCCAAACGCCATAGCAATTGAGGGAACGCTGGATTGAGTAACCTGCCGATATGGCAACACCGTAATACTGCTTCGTTTAAACAAAATCGCTACTTCTTTATTAGAAAGAAGTTTATTATGAAATTCAAATAACTGGCTATTTTTACCTATCTCAGCTTGGATAGATAACGCTAACTTTCCTGGTCCCGCAATAATAATTTTGACATTTTTCCTACCACTTGCTAACTTAATGCCGGCCTCAACTAATATATCAATTCCTTTGTAATACTCCAAACGGCCAAAAAACAAAATACTATTTTCTCTTTCAAGCTGTGAGGTATCATAGCACTTAAAATAATGCGCAAAACTTCCATGCGGCACAACAAACAATTGTTGATTTCTGGTTAACCTAGCTCTAACCATATCGGTAAAGCACTTATTATGTATATGTACCGCATCAAACTGTTTAAGTGAAAAGTAATTCCGAATCCAGGAATTTATATAACCTATATAATCCTTAGCATGTGCTACCGGATCATGTAAAGTTAATAATAAGGGAATTGTACTGAAATAACTACCGAGCAATACACTAATTAAGTAGCCATCCCCATTAATTAAATGAACTAAATCTGGTTTACACCGTCTTAAGGATTTTAGTAAACCAATTTGCGCAATTGGATTAAAATAATAAAAACCTCGTTTAATTTTATTTACTGGGGTAGGCATTCTTACAATGGTAATAGCACAATCGCGGCTAATTATATAACTCTCATCAAATTGCTTAGGTACAACTAGAGTTATATGCATATTATTTTCATATTTTGATAACGCAATCACTAAGCTTTCCACATAGCTTTTCATTGCATACCCCATCACTGGTGCTACCAACAAGATCTCCATATAGTTCCTCCAAAACTATAAAGCGGCCTTACGGATGCTTTTGGCTTATTTCAGTCTTACTATTTATATAATACATACCAAACCCCAGCATCAGCCAATAGCCAAAAAACCTAATAGAATCGTAATTCCACCCCGAAAAAACAACTCCACTGATGCTAAGAATAATGGTTAATCCCATTGCATCAGTTTGATGACCTATTTTAAGATTAATATAATAGCGTCTGATACACCCACTAATAAGGTTAGCCCACATAATCAGCCAAATAAATAATCCGGGAAACCCTAATTCAGCCGCAATTCTTGGATACAAGCTATGCACGGTTGGCCAATGTGTCCCTTCTATATTTGCTAAATAAGAAATAATCTCAGGATTATAGCAAGCCCAACTTGGTACATAATCAGCCATGTAAAAACCAAATTGCCCCAAGCCAACACCAACTATCGGATAATCGAGCACCATCCGGATAGCCGTTACTTGAGAACCATATCTAGCAATATTGGAGCTATTATCACTATCCAACAGTGATAATATGGTGTTAATTATGGAAAATAAACTATCGTCACTTACCAAAAAACAGCTTATCATCACCACTGTATTAATTAGAATCAAAGTACCAATTAAACTACGATAGTTAATTCTATAAGTTATTTTTAATTTAGAAATAAATAATAACAATTGAACACTCCCAATGACATAACAAAAGCGTGAATTTGTTAAGAGCATTAGTAGCAACATATAAATAGAGCATAAATATGGCCATAATTTTCTGTTTTCAGTAATTATATAACTTAATAACCAGGGAAACGCAAAACTGCAATACATGGCAAAATGTGATGGCTCAAACGCTACTGATCGCAATCTTAATCCATATTGACCTAAAGAGTTAGTTCCCTCATCACGAATAAAAGGGTTTATACTTTCTAGAACAGTCTGTGCACTGCTATTGCCATTCAAATATAATATTTCTATTACAGAATACATGCCTACAATAATAAACGAGATTAAAATGCTTTTTCTTATCTCTAGAAGAGGCTTCTTTGTTTTTATACAGACATTATAAATTAGCAAAAATAGCAGAGACACAAATAGTAATACCCCAATTTGACCCACATATTTTTCGATACCTGTACGCCCTTTAAAGATGTTCTCATTAATTTCTGCCATGTTGCTAATGCCTGAAACTATGCTCCAGAAGATAAAAAGTAGTAACAGCTTAAACGTCACATTCATCGGGATAATCAGCTTAATAATTCCCATCAAAAACATCATGAGCCAAATAAATAAAGCTATAATAAAGGGATATACCGATGCATCAGGCGACAACTCTTTCAAGATATCTTGAAAATATGGCAATCCATTAAACGGAAATACGATTATCGCAAACTGTACTAGCTGAAAAACTAACCTCATTTCTTTATAAGCCGTTAACAGCTATTTTTATCATCATAATGACTCTATCCCATTGAAAATGTCTAAGTCGATTAAAAATAACAGTGAAAAAGCCTAAATAGACTGTACCTAATGCATAAGGGAAATATCTTTTAGTAAACAAAATGCGATTTTTCACGGTATAATAATCCGCTATATAACTTTTTCGCTTTCCCTGGATTCGGCCTGAGGCCATGCTCCTGCCCGCTTTATGAAATACCAGACTCCGTGACGCATAAATTAAGCTATATTGATTCTTGCAGCGAACGGTCCAATCAATTTCTTCAAAATACAAAAAGTAATCTTCCGTCAACAATCCAACATCAGTCAAAAAACTTTTTGAAACCAACATTGATGCCCCAATTATATAATCTATCTTGCGTTCGATAACGTTTTCATTGATTTTTCCACTAAAAAGCTGATCTATACCAATATGCTTACAAGTCCCTAGCCATTTGTTATACTTTGCCCCCCCCAAGCCTTGCACTCGAAATGGTTGATCATAATATAACAGCGTTGATCCACATATCCCATATTTCCTGTGCTCTCGCAGTCTGACAACTAAATTAACTAATGCATCAGCCTCAATAACCGTATCATTATTGAGCAGCCATACATATTCAAAGTCATTTCTCGCCAGAGCATACCTCATACCCACATTGTTACCGCCGGCGAAGCCTAAATTAGCTCCAATCCTAATTAAGATAAGTTGCGGATCGTTACCAAGGGTTCCGCCTTGTTCGGCCTGGATTCGATCATATTCAATATATTGTAATGGTTTTGTGATTGGTGGCTGAGTATATAGCTGAATACACGCATTCGCCTCGCAATAAGCCGGAATAGCCCCAACCGCCCATTGCTTAATTTTTTCTAATGAGCCATCCTCCGAACCATTATCACATACTATCACCCGATAATTTTTATAATGATTACGCAACACACTTTCGAGACACTCAATTGTATCCTGCCACCCATTCCAATTAACCATAATGATATATACTTTATTTTCTGTCATACCGCGCTTCCTGCCTAATTCATGACAGTGCTTCATTTATTCTGAAGCATTGTTATAATTGGCTGCCTTTCATTGGAAACTCTTTTTAACCTAATTTCTAACTGCTGCTTTAAAATATGGCGATCATTTATTGCCTTAAAAATCATCGCTAATATCTCCTCAATACTTTGCTGGCGAAGATCAGCAACCCACATATCAATACCGAACATTTTCCACACCCCAAGAAATTTACGGCTATACGCAATCGGTACAGTGGGAACATTCATCGCAATAGCCCCGATGCAGGAATGCATCCGTGAACCGATGAAAAAGTCACATTGTCCAATAATTGCTTTCATTTTATTTTCTTTATAAGCTGTTTCAACGCAAAAAACCCTTCCTGCATATTTTTTATTTAATGCTTGTTGAACCTGCCTACAGGCCACCCGATCATCTTCAACTATGGCGGTGTCAGCTGCAAATACATGAGGGACAAACAACAGCCTCACTTTACTCCATTCATTTAAAATCATTTCTGCCACTTCAATCACCACGTCTTTATAGTCAACTTGTAAAGCAAACATATTATTGGGGGTATATCCTCCATTCCATAATAAGCCGCTTATATTAAACCCCACTACCATCTCATGTGCGAGTTTTATTTTAGGTAACATTGGCTTTACCTTTGACTTACACGATGATTTCATAAAAAACGCCATATCCGGCATCAACGACAATTTGTCTTGCTTAATATTAAGCAACTTACAGCATACATTAAAACTTAACTCATCCCTTACGTAAATATGTCTTGCTTTTGCTAAAATATAGCTAGCTATTATCTTTGTCCATCTATTTTCAAACGGCCCAATTGTTTGTGGTAAAAAAATTAACGGTGTTTTTATTAACAAAACCAAATACTTATTTACCGAATGGATAATAAACCGTTTTATTCCATAGATATCACTAAAGCTGTCTCCTTCACTTAAGTCTAGAACATAGTCAACTTTACCTATTAGGTTTACTAGTTTTGCGTGCATAAAAAACCTGGTGAATAATGATCCTAAAATGTATTTATTTAAAACCATTAGTGCCATCAACAACACCAGTTTTTTGCCATTACAGGTTTCTTCTTGCACTTGTATCGTTTTATTACCCCGTTCAACACAAATATCCGCACTATGCATATTAGAAATTTTAAGCACACTAATATCAAGCTTTGAAAAGTTGGACATCAAAAGTTCTATCGTGCCTCTAGTTAAGGCATTTACTCCCAGATTTCCCGAACGCAACGATCCCCCCATAAGTAGGATTCTCACTATTGTCTCCTTTTTCTCAATAAAATGAGAAATTTTTTTACTATACTTACCTTTTCTTTAAATGAATACTTTGTCACCACCGAACTTGCTAGTACCTTTATATTTAGTCCGTGCTTAAGGATGATATAAGCTATTAGCCAAAGTCTTTTTGCTCGAACTTTTTTAATCAAGTTAGCTTGATATGAAACAATCTTACTTTGAACCAATTTTTTATCATATATCTTATCGGATCCGCGCAAATCATTATATATGTCCACCGCTTTATCATTTTTTAGCATCGTTAAAGAATAACCTATTTTCTCAGCTTTAAACTCTTCCCCCCACGGATCTCCCACTACTATATCAGCATACGTTGCAAAAACATCGTCGCATAACAAGCACCGGATTGGTACATATTTCAGCCGAGAAAAATACATATTCCAGGCTTTACGGTAGGGAAGAACTAAATTTTCCCCGCTTTTTAATTCAATGCAAAAACTCCCCGGCCAGCCTTCGCCACGATATTGCAAAGATGCTACATCGGTAATTTTGAGCGAATATCCTTGTAATAAATTCTGCAAAGCCGTCCGAAACGGGGTATGATGACACAAAATGCCCACCTTAACTAATATTCGCTCTTTTAAAACCGCTATATTCTGTTCTAGTAAATGAATTCCAGCTAAATCACAAGGCTTACCAACAAGCATATATTGACCCTTCAGCAACAACAGCTCTTTAAGCGGCAAACATCCAGATGCCGGGGAATATCGCGAGCCGCTGGCTTGATATATTTGTTCTGACGTTTTAGCAATGAAGAACTCACTTTCAGTTGGTTTGTTTGGGCCGGACCTCACACAAACAACCCCTTTAATTCTCTTCCGTGCTAATAAATGTAGAGCTAACGTAGTAATAAATCCACCCGATGCAGCCGACCTCTGCAAACCTTGATCCGCCGATTTACTCACGTAGCATGCTAAAAATTCAGCATTAGTAATATTCTCACCGACTTTATTGGTTTCAGCAATCTCTGCTAGGAGTTGCATCCCTGAACATACCGTTAAGCATTTTCCACACTCCATACATTGCTTAATAACAACGGGAATATTATGTTTTGCCGCAAAATTCATTTGGATGCACTGCCCCGGACAAATAACTACACAAGCTCCGCAACCACAGCATAACAATGCTTTTACAACTAAACTTATATTTTTCAACACAAGTCCCCCTAACAAATCCAGGGCTTACTCGTTAATATTAATTAAGTTTTTCTCTAAAAATTCTTGTTGCAAAGTTAAGCTATCTTTTTCTAAGTCCCACCATTGTAACTTTATTAATCTATTTTGTTGTTCCTCTTTAAACCGCATATTAATAACTTTGGCCGGATTCCCCGCTACAATTTGATACGGTGCAATATTTTTGGTAACTACTGAGCCCGCACCAATAATAGCTCCATCCCCAATTTTCGTTACTCCCGGCAAGATAATAGCGTTAGCCCCAATCCACACATCATTGCCAATATATAACATATTTCTGGTAATCATATCCCGTTTGGCATGACCTAATGCCGGATTATAAAACAACGGATGCAAAGAAAAATATTCTTTGGGATGATTACCATTAAAAACCCAAACATCGGCGGCAATAGAACAATACCTGCCAAAAACAGTTCCTGACGGAATCTTTCTTAAATCAAAAGCTCCGCCATAGGTGCCGTAGCCAATTGATATATTATGATATTTACGATAAATTTCCCGAATACTTTTGGACCAGCACCAGCCCTCTTCTAGCCACAAAACAATATGGCAGCAAAGTTTTCTAATCATTGTATTTGCTGTAAAGCCATAGAAATTTATTATTAGTCTTCCGATAAAACTTCTCACAATTTATATCCCTCTTCTTGGGCCATAAATCAAATTTATATATTCCATAAATTCTATGAACTAAAACGATACTTTGAGCTAAAACGGCAATAATCACTAATTTTTCTGCCGTAAAATCAATCGAGATAATCAGCACCCCTAAAATATAACCAATAAACCCTAAACAGTTGCTAGCATTAAACCATTTATAATAGCCAAAAGCTACTAAAAACGGTAATCCGAATAATGCCGATGGAATTGTAATGACTACTTCAACCAAATATATTTTAAATATCACTGCACTTGCCAAAAATAGTTTCCCAAATAGTATTATACAAATATAATCACTACAACAAAAAACCATACTAATAAATACTACATTGACAATAGTTAATCGCTGAATGATATTTTTTATAAACATTTTATTCTGACTCCGTGCCATATAAGGATATAACGCATCAATCAACGGCTGAACCAAGCCCTCCAACGCCCGGATCAACTTTTCTGCCACTGCATAATAACCAGTTAGCTCATTAGAGGTAGCAAACCCTAAAATTACGGTATTAGCAACCGTATATAGCGAAAGCCATACTCTTGATAAAAACAACTGAAAACTATCCAACGTATAGTGCTTTAATATAGTATATTGGGGAATGATAACTCTGACTTGGAATTTTTTAAAAACAATATATAATGCAATAATATCAATGATAACTTGTCCAAATGAGTTAACTAGCGGTACTAACAAATAATCAGCTTTATCTTTAACCACTAAGAAAATCAGAACTGTAAAAATAATTTTTGCTGCCGCATTCAACACCGTAAGATACTGCATTTTCTCTAGGCCTTGAAAAAACCACAACGGAAACAGCCCATCGCCCACCACAAGACCGTAGGTTACTAAATAAATCATCCAATAGGCTTTAAATTTAGGAATTAAAAAAATCATCCCGCACCATACCAGAAATACACCGATCATCAATACAAGCTTCATCGTCAGCACACTACTAACAATTTCCGCCACTTTAGCCTGGTTTTCGCGATGAATTGAAATATCTCTGGTTGCCGATAAATTAAAGCCAAAGTCAACAATAATATTGCAATACTGAATAACTGCTTGAGCAAAAGAAATTAAGCCAAACATCTCTGCGCCAAGCGTTAGCACTAAATACGGTAACGTCACCAATGGCAGCCCATAATTAACCATCCGCAAAATTGACAAATAGCTTATGTTCCGATAAACATCTTTCTTAGCTTTCTTCGCTTCTAGCCGGTCAAGATTGGCATCTATTTTACATCCCACAGAGTATCAAAACTTTATTACTATATTTTTCATAATCTTGCTAATAAGCCCCTTTTCGTCCCAGCCATACCCCCATAGTCTTAAACAACAATATAATATCCTGCCAAACCGACCAGTTTCGAACATACCAACTATCCATTTGCAGCCTGCCTTTAAAATCAATTTCATTTCGCCCGCTGACCTGCCATAAGCCAGTAATACCTGGTACAGTTTCTAAAATAGTCCTTGCCTGAAATCCCATCTGTTCCAGTTCACACAGTAAATATGGTCTTGGGCCGACAAGGCTCATCTCCCCACGTAGAACATTAAATATTTGCGGCAATTCATCTAAACTAGCTTTGCGTAGCCATTTCCCGACTTTAGTCACTCTAGGGTCATATTCTTTTAATTTTGAATATTTTCTCCATTCTTTCCAGGCTAATGGATGTGAATTAAAATAATCTGCCATCCGCATATCGGAGTTTTCATACATTGTCCGCAGTTTATAGCAAGAAAATAACTTTCCCTTTTGCCCTAGCCGTGTTCCAATATATAAAGCTGTACCTTTTGAGTCTAGCTTTACAATTGCCATAAGTATCAATATAATTATTAAAATAACCGGAAAAACTGTTATAACTGCCACAAGGTCAAAAGCTTTTTTAATTATCTTGTTGTGAAAGAATGCTAGATTGTTTTTAACTCTTAGCATAACCACCCGTTCATTGATCAAGGTTTCCACTTCCATATTGCTTAGTGGTACTCCGAATAAATCAGGAATTATTGTAACATTACTCACATATGGTTGAATACGCCATACTAAATCAATTAATTTTTCACGGTTAAGACCCGGTGCAGCTACGATAACTTCCTTGACCTTGCTGTCGATAACTATTTGTTCCACCTGAGTAAAACCCCCAAGGCATGGATACTTTTTTACTAAGGAAGACTTCTCCAGATTGTCCTCTACTAGTCCCCTGATAACATAACCCCACCCTTCCTCCGTACTAAATCTATTGGCTAACAATTCAGCTGTTTTCCCGGCTCCAACAATAACCACCGGTTTTTGCCATAAACTGCTTTTAACCAAGA
>JAGGAD010000044.1 GCA_017889625.1 Bacillota bacterium
GCAGAATCGTAGCCCCGGTATTCCAGTTTCTTTAATCCTTCAATTAAAAACGGCGCAGCCGCTCCAGGTCCTATATATCCAACAATACCACACATTCGGTATTCCTCCCGATATTAAGTTTATCTCTCCCATTTATACTGTTACAGTCGTTTTGTCCCGCAGGTCACCCCATGGATTTGTCGACTACTAACGGCCCAGTATGACCGAGAGGTATCCGCTGACGCTTCGATAAACCTCTTCCTCGTCTGCTTACCCCAACTAATTTAGGCAAGCACCAGCGCTTATATTTTCTCGCAAAAGCTTCTTTTTATCCACCGTCCTCCTTCTTTCATATTTTCTAGCTTTAATCACCTCCAGAAGCACTATATTTCATATTGCAAGGGAGCACCGCAGTGCTCCCTTGCAATATACGTATCTATTCTATAATAATTACCTTGTCCGGTCAACCCGCTAGTTCTTTTCTAATGACATCCGCGACTTCATTTACCAATCGCTCAAGAACATCGTTGGACGGACCTTCAGCCATTACCCGAATCAAAGGCTCCGTACCTGACGGTCGAACAAGAACCCGGCCAGTTTCACCCAGTTCATCTTCAGCGGCCTTAATAGCCGCTTTAATAGCAGCATTATCTTGCCACCCGTCCTTACTCCCAACTCGAACATTCTGCAACAGTTGGGGAAAGATTGTCATAAGCGCTGCTAGCTCTGACATTTTTTTGCCTGATTTAACTAGGGCAGCGATAAGTTGAAGCGATGTAACAATTCCATCACCAGTGGTACAATATTCACTAAAGATAATATGCCCGGACTGTTCTCCACCCAAACTATACCCTTTCGCATTCATCGATTCTAATACATAGCGGTCACCGACTTGAGTTACCACCACTTTTCCCCCGAAACGTTTTACCGCCTGATGCAAACCAATATTACTCATGACGGTAGCTACTAGCGTGTTATCGTTTAGTTTGCCTTGACGCAGGAGTTCCATGGCACAAATAACCATTATTTGATCGCCATCAACAACTTGCCCGGTTTCATCTACTGCCAGACAACGGTCCGCATCTCCATCATAGGCAATACCAAAATCAGCCTTATGACTAACTACGGCCGTTTTTAGCCCCTCTAAATTGGTTGACCCGCATTTAAGATTAATATTAGTACCGATAGGATGATCATTAAGAACTATTACTTCAGCCCCCAAGCGCCTGAGAACTACCGGCGCCACTTCATAAGATGCGCCATTCGCACAGTCAACAACAACTTTTAGGCCTTTAAATGTCTCACTAACTGTACTAATAGCATGTTCAATATACGACCTGCTTAAGTCATGGCGATTTTTAATTATACCAATATTTTCTCCGGAAGGCCGAGCTAATAGATCTGGTTCAGCTAACACCAGTTTTTCAAGCTCGATTTCAATAGCATCCGGCAGTTTGTTGCCATTACCAGCAAAGAATTTTATGCCATTGTCGGGATACGGATTGTGTGACGCTGATATTACCACCCCAGCTTGAGCTCCTAACGTGCGGGCCAGATAGGCCACCGCCGGAGTAGGAATTATGCCAACAATGATAGCTTCGCCACCAGCAGAGCAGATTCCGGCAGACAGCGCTGCTTCCAGCATCTGCCCTGAAATACGGGTATCCCTCCCAACGACAAATACTGGGCGGGCGCATTTTTTCCCAAAGTGGGCCGTCGCTACCCTTCCTAACCGAAATGCTAATTCAGGCGTTAGTTCAGTATTAGCCACACCACGTACTCCATCAGTACCAAAAAGTTTTCCCATTTTATAGCTCCCCTCAACAAGGTTTGTATTTATTGATAACCGCTATTGCTGCATTCATTCCATCAAGAGCAGCACTCATAATCCCCCCGGCATACCCAGCACCCTCACCGATTGGATATAATCCGTCCATATTATCCGATACATAATTTGATCCTCTTAACAGTCTCACTGGAGCTGATGTTCTTGTTTCTACGCCAGTCATTAATGCGCCCGGATGATCAAAACCCCGGATACTATTGCCAAAGACCGGCAACGCTCGAGCTAAGGTCGCAGTCACAAAATCTGGGAGACATTCGGTTAGCTTAACGCGTTTGGTTCCTGGACGATAGCTCGGTTTAACCAGACCGTCAGTATTCCCGGACTTTCCGGTTAGAAAGTCACCTACCGACTGTACTGGCGCATAATAGTTTGCACCACCGCATTTGAAGGCCAAGCGTTCATAATGGCGCTGAAACTCAATACCAGCTAATACCCCACTACCAAAATCATTAGGAGTTACATTGACCACTAACGCACTGTTAGCACTATCTGACTTACGGCCAAATAGGCTCATGCCGTTGGTAACTACACCGCCGTCTTCTGAAGCCGCAGCAACTACCTCGCCCCCAGGGCACATGCAAAAGGAATACGCCGTCCGGCCAACCGCTTTATCGTGAAAAACCAAAGCATAGTCTGCCGCCCCAAGTTTGTGGTATCCGGCCATTTCACCATGCTGGCTACGATTAATAAGGTCCTGTGGATGTTCAATTCTAACTCCGATAGCAAAAGGCTTTGCTTCCATTGCCACGCCCCGCTGGTTAAGCATGGAATAGGTATCTCTAGCACTATGTCCAATGCCAAGCAGCACAACATTACACGGTATGCACTTGGTTTCGTTAACAATTACCCCCTTTATCATCCCATCACGGATATCAAAGTCAGTAACTTGAGCTTCAAATTGCACCTGTCCTCCCAAGGCGATAATTTGTTCGCGTAACCTTGGAACTATTTCCATCAACTTATCGGTACCGACATGAGGTTTATGTAAATACTTAATTTCCGGCGGTGCCCCCGCATCAACTAGTATGTTTAGCACATCATCCATGCGGCGATCGTTAACCCTGGTGGTAAGCTTGCCATCCGAAAAAGTCCCCGCACCACCTTCCCCAAACTGTACATTAGAAGTAGGATCAAATTGACCGGTTTGCCAAAACTTTTGAACATCAATGGATCGACGTTGAATAGACCGTCCCCGTTCCAAGACTACCGGACGATAACCCTGTTCAGCCAGCTTAAGCGCCGCAAATAGTCCGGCTGGTCCCATTCCCACCACTACCGGCGGATACTCAATGTCTCTAGTTCCCTGCTCTATCGGCACTTCTTGCACTTTCATTTGTACAGCTACGTCTCGATCACCTCGCAGGCGAGCAAGAACTTGTCCATCAGCCTGACCAACTTCAACGTCTAAGGTATAAACAAAACTGATATTATTTTTTCGCCGCGCATCAATAGCCCTCCGAACAATACTTACATCTTCTACCGCTTGTTGGGGCAGTTTTAGCCGTTTAGCCACCAATTTGGTTAGCGGAGTATCATCCTTTACTGCGATCCGCATATTGGTAATTCTGAGCAACTATATCTTCTCCTTATCGCCCGGCATTTACGTTTATTTCTACAGTTACAGTTTTTGTCAATGTTGAAACTCCCTCTTGTAGTTTCAACTTAACTTCTTTTTCCGTGTCAGCACTAAGAGCTGTAATATTAATTGGATCAGTATAGACAAAATCGATCTTGGCTAAATTCTGAAGATTTCCCACTATCTCGACCTGAGCTGGCTTGCTAGTAACATTCGCTACTTTTATCCCCGCCGCTAACTGTCCATACATTACTGGCTTTACTGTCACCATCTTTTTGCTTTGAGACTGGCTAAATGTAGCCGACAAACTAACTTTTTCCGGCACTATGGTAAGCCCCTTAATTTCCCGTCCATCTTTCCCTAAAACGAAAGGTGTAATCTCCTCGGAAAAGTTAGTATTCTTTCCCGTGATATCAATCGGCAAAATTACTTTATCCACTGCCTCTAATACATCCCGCCGCCCTTCGAGCAAAACTTTATCCGGTTCAGCAATAAATCTATCCACTAACAGCCCATTAGCCAATTCTCCGGTAAACTTCACCTCTACAGGAACTTTGCGGCTAATCATCGCCACCAACTTTACCTGTACCCGTTCAGGCGTTATTTCTACAAGTTCGGCACTTGCTGCCGGTATCCCGGCATGGATATTAACAACATGCTGTCCCTCGTCCAGTCCGCTCATATCAACATATGCTTTAAGATCCTTAGCCTGAATCCCGGCAATTACACTGCGAGAAGCCCTAATTTTAACCTTTACCGTTTCAGAAGTATCCACCGGTACTAATGAATCTGCTACATTTCTTACTTCTAGCGGAACTGTAAATACCGCTTCAATGGGTGGATTTTGCTCATTTGATACATATACCCAAAGAGCAAACGCAAAAACAACGGCCAGAATTCTCGCTGTAATTTGACTGGTACTACTTCGTTCCATTATGACAGCCTCCGGCTAAAAAACTCACCCCAAGGAGAAGACTTTGTTATGTACAGTGGCCGTAAATAGTCTTTTAAACCATCCGGTTCAATATAGCGCACTAAACTCCCACCTTGAGCTACTGAAATAATGCTAGTTTCTTCACTAACTACTATTACCAATGCATCAACCTGTTCACTTAAACCCAATGCTGCCCTATGCCTTGTACCCAGTTCTTTACCAAGGGTACGCGCATCGGACAACGGCAAGATACAGCCTGCGGCCATTATTCTATTGGCCCGGATAAGCACAGCCCCATCGTGAAGCGGTGAATTGGGTACAAATATATTGTTTAGTAACTCACTTGATACTAGCCCATCAACCCGCGTACCCGTCTCCGCATAATCACTAAGGCCCGTTTCTCGCTCAAAAACAATAATTGCCCCTGTGCTTGTTCTAGCCAACTGACTTACCGCACGAACAATTTCTTCCATTAAGGATTGAGTTTCTTCTTCATCCAAAAAGATGCGTTTACTAAATAGCTTGCCTTGTCCCAGTTGTTCAAGTCCCCGTCTAAGTTCAGGTTGAAACACGATTGGCAACGCCACTAAAACCACTGTCATGGTCTTTTGCAACAGCCAATTAATCACATTTAAACTAAGCCATTTACTGACAAGAGTCGCGATCAACAGAACAATTAAGCCCTTAAGCAACGCTACTGCCCGGGTATCCCGTATCATAATGTATAGCTTATATAATACCACTGCTACAATTAAAATATCGATAATATCCAACCAGCCGACAGTTGAAAGAATCCTCTGGATTTGCTGTAACATATAGCTAACTCCTCGATGCATAATAGCTAAAACTATTCTACCCAAAAAGAGGAAAAACCTCTTTATGGTTTTTCACTCTTTTTAAAAATCGCGCTAATTTTATAAAAAATAAGACTTGGCCTCAGCCAAGTCTTATAAGCTATGCCTACAATTTGGCCACTGTTTCCACCCAGCCAAAGGTATCCTCTACCTTACCGTACTGTAAACCAGTGACATAATCAAATAATTTCTGAGCAAATGGACCTGTTTGATTGTTATTAATGACAATCTTCTGACCTTTCCAGGACAGTTCACCAACCGGTGATATAACGGCAGCAGTACCTGACCCGAAGACTTCTTCCAACTGCCCCTTGGCATTAGCCTCATATACCTCATCAATACTTATTGCACGTTCGGTGGCCTTAACGCCCCAATGTCGAGCCAGTTCAAGTACTGTCCGTCTGGTAATACCACCTAAAATGCTACCGTTCAAAGCAGGCGTAATCAGTTCGCCATTAATTTTGAAGAAGATATTCATCGTTCCTACTTCTTCGATGTATTTACGTTCAACCGCATCCAGCCATAATACCTGGGTAAATCCTTCTTTTTGAGCTTCAACTTGAGCTTTCAAGCTAGCGGCATAATTAGCCGGTGTTTTTGCTTCACCAAGACCACCATGAACAGCCCGGACAAATTTGTCCTCTACTTTGATGCTTACCGGATCAAAGCCCTTAGCATAATAAGCGCCCGACGGCGAAAGAATAATATACAGCTTATAGGTATCTGAAACTTTAACCCCAACATATGGATCGGTAGCAACTACAAATGGCCGGATATACAGTGATGTTCCGAAACAGTCTGGCACCCAGGCTTTGTCCATTTGGATAAGAGTTTTAAGAGCCTCATGCACCATCTTTGTATCCATCTGCGGAATACACAATATTTCAGCCGAACGATTAAATCTACTAAGGTAATCTTGCGGACGAAACAGAGTAATTTCGTTATTTTTTGTACGGAAGGCTTTCATTCCTTCGAATATTGCTTGACCGTAATGCAAAACCATTGCCGATGGGTACATACAAAATTCATCATAAGGAACAATACTGGAATTATGCCAGCCTTTTCCTTTTTCGTAATCCATAACAAACATGTGATCAGCAAAACAATGGCCAAAGCCGAGTTTAGTCGCATCCGGAAGATTTCCCGGTTTAGTAGTTCTAGTAATTGTAATTTCTGACATCGTTAAGCCCCCCTTAATACTAAACGCCTGGCGCAAACGCGTCATTTTGGAATAGCTTAGCAAGAATTATAGTATATTTTTTCGATAAGTGTCAAGTGCTGAATGTTGATTGCTCAATTCTGTTTTTCCCCGTCCAATAGCCAATTCCACTTGTTCAGATGACGTACCGCCATATGAGTTTCTTGCGGCCACACAAGTCTCGATAGTTATTGCCTCAAGAATATCATCTGAAAATAGCGGAGAAAATGTTTTAAATTCATCAATCGACATATCTGTAAGGGTCTTTCCCTGTTCGATACAGTAACGCACACTTTTCCCTACCACTTCATGGGCTTGTCTAAATGGCAAGCCTTGTTTTACCAGGTAATCCGCCATATCCGTAGCGTTAGAAAAGTCATGACGCAAAGTATTTAACATTCTAGAACTATTGACTTTGATCCCTCTCAGCATCGCGGCATATATTGACAGACTGAATTTTACCGTATCAATAGTATCAAATAATCCTTCTTTATCTTCTTGTAAATCCTTATTATATGCTAACGGCAACCCCTTTGCTACCGTAAGGAGCGCCATCAGGTTTCCATAAACCCTGCCAGTCTTACCTCGTACTAATTCCGATACATCAGGATTTTTCTTTTGCGGCATTATACTAGAGCCGGTGCAATGAGCGTCATCCAATTCAATAAACTGAAATTCAGCTGACGACCACAGAATAAATTCTTCGCTCAACCGACTTAGATGCATCATCAATATCGAGGCAAAGGACATAAATTCCAAAATATAATCACGGTCACTCACTGCATCAAGACTATTATCGTAGACAGCACCAAAGTTAAGTTCCTGAGCCACAAAATGTCGATCAATAGGAAATGTTGTCCCTGCCAATGCTCCAGCTCCTAAGGGCATAATGTCGGCACGTTCCCAAACACCTTTAAGCCGCCCAAAATCTCGAATCAACATAAAAAAATATGCCAACATATGATGAGCAAATAGAATGGGCTGAGCCCGCTGGAGGTGGGTATATCCAGGCATTATTACATCTTTGTTTTTTTGGGCAGTCTCAAGAATTGCCTGTTCCAGATCAGCTAATAACTCACCGATTTTAACCAATTCTCGTTTCACATACATATGAGTATCAAGCGCTACCTGGTCGTTCCGGCTGCGAGCAGTATGAAGCTTCCCACCTACCGGACCAATGCGTTCAGTCAGACGCTTTTCAATATTCATATGAATGTCTTCCAGTCCAATTTCAAATGTAAAATTACCAGCTTCAATGTCAGTCTGAATACCTTTCAATCCATTAATGATAAGTTCAGCTTCATCACTGGCGATAATATCGCATTTAGCCAACATTTTAGCATGTGCAATACTCCCTGCAATATCTTCTTTATATAGACGATTATCAAAAGAAATGGAGGAGGTAAACTCCTCCACCATTATATCAGTACTTTTCGCGAATCTACCGCCCCATAACTTACTCATTACTTTTTCACCCCTTGTTGCATCAACGCCCTGATTTTCAGCGGCAAGCCGAATAAATTGATAAAGCCTTCGGCATCTTCTTGGTTATAAACTTCATCTCGGCCAAAAGTGACAAAGCCTTCGTGGTACAACGAATATGGAGATTTAGTCCCAGCACTGATGATATTCCCTTTATACAGTTTTAGACGTACTATACCGCTAACCGTTTCCTGAGTGGTATTGACAAAAGCATCCAACGCTTCTCTTAAAGGTGAAAACCACATACCGTCATATACCAGTTCAGCATAACGAACCGCAATCTGTTCTTTAAAGTGCATAGTAGCCCGATCTAAGGTCAAATATTCCAATTCGCGATGAGCAAAGTAGATAATCGCTCCGCCCGGATTTTCATACACGCCTCTGGATTTCATCCCTACAAGCCTATTTTCCACAATATCAACAATACCAATGCCGTTGGCTGCACCAAGTTCATTGAGTTTTTCCAAAAGAGCTACAGCATTCAACTTTTTGCCATCTACAGCCACCGGAATACCTTTATCAAATTCAACTTCTACATATGTAGCTTTATCCGGCGCTTGTTCCGGAGTCTTCGTTACCATGTACACATCATCTTTAGGCGCATTCCATGGATCTTCCAGATCAGCGCCCTCATGGCTAAGATGCCAAATATTACGATCCATGCTATAAGGGCGTTTTTTGGTAACAGGCACGGGGATATTATGTTTTTCCGCATAGTCAATAGCATCTTCCCGCGATTTAATATCCCACAACCGCCATGGTGCGATTATTTTAAGATGTGGAGCCAAAGCTTTAATTGTCAGTTCAAATCTTACCTGATCATTGCCTTTACCGGTTGCACCATGCGCAATGGCATCGGCACCTTCTTTTTCAGCAATTTCCACCAACGCTTTCGCAATAACCGGGCGGGCAAACGAAGTACCTAAAAGGTATTTCCCTTCATAGGTAGCTCCGGCCTTGACTACTGACCATACGTATTCCTCAACAAATTCTTTTGTCAAATCTTGAATATATACTTTGCTGGCTCCAGATTTTAGCGCTTTATCATGTACAGGCTCCAATTCTTCACCTTGACCAACATCGGCGCACATTGCAATAACTTCACAATTATAGTTTTCTTTCAACCACGGAATGATAACAGAAGTATCTAGGCCGCCGGAATAGGCTAGCACTACTTTTTTAATATCACTCATTAAGAATTCCTCCTATATTCCACCCATTATTAGGGCCATTATCGCTTTTTGGACATGAAGCCGATTTTCAGCTTCGTCAAATACCACTGACTGCGGACCTTCCAGAATTTCGTTGGTAATCTCTTCACCCCGATGCGCCGGCAAGCAGTGCATAACTATAGCATCAGGTTTCGCTAGTTTCATTATACCACTATTAACCTGAAATCCTGCAAAATCTTTCTGTCTTTTGATCTGTTCACTTTCTTGACCCATACTAGCCCAAACATCGGTATATATAACATCGGCTTCGCTAACCGCCGTCGATACACGATTACTTAACGTGACATTACTGCCGCTGGCAGCAGCAGCAGCCAGCGATTTGCCAACAATTCCAGCATCAGGTTCATAGCCTGGTGGAGTGGCCACCGCAATGTCCATTCCAATCTTGGCACAAGCCTGAATTAGGGTATTAGCCATATTATTACCATCGCCGATATAGGCTAGTTTTCTTCCTTTTAGATCGCCTTTATACTCAAGTGTCGTAAAGAGATCCGCTAGTACCTGACAAGGATGTAGCAAATCCGTTAAACCATTTATTATTGGAATATCTGCATATTCAGCAAGCTCTTCCACCTCAGCTTGGGAATACGTCCTAATCATTATTGCGTCTAAATAACGCGACAAGACTCTAGCCGTGTCTTTTATTGGTTCGCCTCGACCAATCTGCATGTCACTGGCCCCTAAAAACAATCCCTGCCCACCAAGTTGCCACATTCCTACTTCAAAGGACACCCTGGTACGAGTCGAGGCTTTCTGAAAAATCATTCCTAGCGTTTTACCGGCCAACAGATGATGTTGTTCGCCCCGTTTGGTTTTAGCCTTTAAATCTTTAGCTACGCTAAAAATCTTATATATTTCCTCCACCGAAAGCTGCTCAATGGATAATAAATCTTTTCCCTTCACCCATAAAACCCCCAAAAAATCTTACCTATTGGTCTTTATCTAAATAAATCTTTATTTATACAATTTTTTCAAAACTCCGTCAAGAACAGCTACTACTTCGTCAACATGAGTTTTGCTAATATTAAGCGGCGGCACAAACCGCAACACATTGCCGGCGGTACAATTAATGATAACCCCCTGTTCCAAACAAGCATTTACAATTTCCTTGCCTGGTACATTTAGTTGCATACCAATTATTAAACCTTGCCCGCGAACTACCGCGATAGTTTCAGGATACTTGACTTTTAACTCGCTTAACATCTTCGCCATGTATTCACCAATAGTCTGAGCATTATCCATAAGATGTTCTTCAGCAATTATTTCGAGTATGGTATTAGCTGCCGCAGCAGCCAGTGCGTTACCACCAAAAGTAGTGCCATGATCACCTTGAGCAAAAGCCGCGGCAACTTTTTCGGTTGCTAAAAATGCGCCGATTGGGACTCCGCCGCCCAACGCCTTAGCCATTGTTATAATATCTGGTTTAGCCTTGGTATGTTGGAAAGCAAACATTTTACCCGTACGGGCCATGCCAGTCTGAATTTCATCAAGAATTAAGAGTGCCCCGCGCGAGTGACAAATTTGCTGGGCCTTTTCTAAATAATCAGCATCTGGGATATTAACTCCCCCTTCACCTTGAATAGGTTCCAGGAGTACGGCACAGGTCTTGTCCGTTACCGCTTTATCTAACGCCGATAAATCGTTGTACGGAATATATTTAAAGCCTTGCGGCAAAGGTTCATAGCCATGATGATATTTAGGCTGAGCTGTGGCTGTTAAAGTAGCCAACGTTCTACCATGAAAACAATTTTCAGCAGTTATAATTTCAATTCGATCCGCACTTAATGTTTTACCGTATTTACGCGCCAGTTTAATGGCTCCTTCATTGGCCTCAGCACCGCTATTGGCCAGAAAAACCCGATCAAGGCCACTAAGATCGACCAACGATTTGACCAGCTTAGTCTGAGGAAAAGTATGATACAGGTTAGAAACATGAATGAGTTTGCCCGCCTGTTCACTTATCGCCGCCACCAATTTAGCATTAGCATGACCGACAATATTTACCGCAATGCCTGCCAAAAAATCTAAGTATTTTTTGCCATTGGCATCATAAACATAGGGTCCCTCCCCGTGAGTCAGCACCAGGGGATAGCGAGCGAATACCGGCATATAATGTTGTTTATCCGTGTCCATCACTTGTTTAGCATCCATTTTCTTTTCCTCTCTCCTTTACAACTTCAGTACCAATACCAGTATCCGTAAATATTTCCAACAATAGCGAATGCGGCTGACGACCATCCACAATATGTGTCTTCGCCGCTCCGCTGGCTAATGCCCGAATGCATGCTTCGACTTTGGGAATCATCCCCCCATCAATACTGCCTTCTTCAATCATGTTCTGCGCTTCAGCGAAAGTCAGGGTGGAAATAAAGGTACTTTTATCATTATAATCGCGATAAATTCCCTCTACATCAGTCAACAGCACCAGTTTCTCTGCCCCAAGTGCTCCCGCCACCTCACCGGCTACATAATCAGCATTAATGTTATAGCTTTCTCCGGCTTCGCCTACTCCAATTGGAGCAATAACCGGAATATAATCGTTATTTATAAGGGTGTATAAAATGTCAGGATTAATTTTCACGACATCACCGACAAAACCAATATCAACTTCTTTAAGCTCACCATCATCGTGAACTTTAGCCAAATGTTTAGTAGCATTTAGCAAGCCGGCATCTTTGCCATGGATGCCAACTGCTGTGGCACCATACTGATTTAACAGTCCTACTATTTCAGTGTTGACTTTACCTATTAACACCATTTCAGCCACCGCTACAGTTTCAGCATCAGTAACTCGAAGACCGCTTACAAATGTAGACTGCTTTCCCATTTTTTTTAGCATAGCGGTTATTTCCGGCCCACCGCCATGTACCACCACGGGACGAAGGCCAATATATTTCATCAGGATAATGTCCTGAATAACACTTCGCTTTAGTTCATCATTTACCATTGCATTGCCACCATACTTGATAACTACTGTTTTTCCCACAAACTTCTGGATGTATGGCAATGCTTCAATTAGCACGGTAGCTTTTTCTACTGTCTTCAACATAACTTGTCTCTCCTCACAACCACAATCAGGTGCTATAGTCGGCGTTGATTTTTACATATTCATAAGAAAAATCGCAAGTCCAGACGGTGGCTTCAGCCGTACCCTGACCAAGTTCAATTTCCACTTTTATCTCCCGCTCACCCATTACTTTATTAAGAGCATGAATATCGGGTTTACTGTCAACACCGCCCTTGACAATAGTAATACCGCCAAGCGCTAACGTTGTATTGGTTTGGTCAACCTTGGCTCCTGAGTAGCCGACAGCGCATAAAATTCGGCCCCAATTAGGGTCCTGACCAAAAAATGCCGTTTTAACCAACGGTGATTTAGCTACAGCCATAGCTACAACCTTGGCATCCGCAAAATCAGTCGCTCCCCTTACTGTGATTTCAAGGAATTTCGTAGCTCCTTCGCCATCTTGCACCACTTGTTTAGCCAAATGAATACATACTTGTTTTAGCATAGCCACAAATTTTTGATAGTCAGAACTGGCTTTGGCATCAATTAGCTTGTTTCCTGCCTTCCCATTAGCCAGCACACTAATCATATCGTTAGTGCTGGTGTCACCATCAACGGTAATCATATGAAAGGACAAGTTAACTGCTTCATTAAGTGCTTCTTTCAACACTGCCGGGCTAATAGCCGCATCCGTAGTAATAAAGCAAAGCATTGTCGCCATATTAGGATGTATCATTCCAGCACCTTTGGCAATGCCGGCAATGCGTACAGCTTTTCCGTTCAATTCAAATTCATAGGCACATTCTTTTTCAAAGGTATCAGTAGTCATAATACCTTTTAAAGCTTTAGCATAACCATCTTTGGATAGTTCACCTGCCGCTTTTTTTATACCAGCTGTTACTTTATCCATCGGAAGATTTACTCCGATAATGCCAGTGGACGCCACTATGACTTCATCTTTGGCAATTCCTAATGCCGTTGCCGCAACTTCAGCCATTGTCTTGGCATCAATAAGACCTTGCTCTCCAGTAGAAGCATTCGCACAGCCTGAATTTACGGCTACAGCTTGTATCGTTCCATTCTGAACCGCTTGACGCGATACAATAACCGGTGCCGCAGCCATGGCATTAGTGGTAAACATCGCAGCCACAGCCGCAGGTACTTCGCTATAAATTATGGATACATCCTCTTTCCCACTTTTTTTAATTCCAGCTTTAACACCAGCCGCTTTAAACCCTTGTGGGGCACAAATACCACCAGTAATATTTTTACTCATACTATTCCCTCCACTAAATATACTTTTCAAACTCGGTTGGGCGTCATGGGTAAAGAGGAACTTGACCCAATCCGGTTTTTTCATCTAATCCAAATATGATATTGAGATTTTGCACTGCCTGCCCAGCTGCGCCTTTTACTAGATTATCAATTGCGGCTACAGCCACTACCCGCCCGGTCCTACTGTCAAGGTGCCAACCCAGATCACAGAAGTTAGAACCACGAGTGTTTTTGGTAGCAGGGTAACCCCCAAGTCCTAATAGTCGAATAAAATATTCATTTCCATACATATTCTCATAAGCTTGATTAACATCAACAGCTGTTACATCCGGTTTAAGGTTACCGTAACAAGTGCTCAGTATGCCTCGCGCCATCGGAATAAGGTGGGGGGTAAAAGTAACCACCACTTCGACTCCAGCCTGCTTAGTTAACTGTTCTTCAATCTCCGGAGTATGGCGATGTCCACCAATATTGTATGCCCGTACGTTTTCAAACGTCTCGGTAAAATGGTTAGTTAAGTTTAAGCCCCGCCCAGCACCAGATACTCCCGACTTGGCATCAATAACAATACTATTAAGATCAATAAGCTGATACTTCACTAACGGCGCCAATGCCAAAATGCTTGCAGTAGTGTAACAACCAGGGTTACCAATAATACTGGCATCTTTTATCTTACTGCGGTAAAGCTCCGGCAAACCGTAAACTGATGGCGCATCCGCATGAATATGTTGAACTTTATACCATTTTTGATATACCTCTATATCCGAGAACCGATAGTCGGCACCTAGGTCAATGACCTTAGTGCCTGCTGCTAATAGCTTTTTCCCGGCAGCCATAGCATGCCCATGAGGTAAACCTAGAAATACCACATCACTAGCTTGAGCAATCTCTTCTATTTGGCTCATACTAACTAGAGTCTTATTATGTACATGTTTAAAATGTGGATATACCTGATTTATATTTTGACCAGTTTGATTTTCCGAAGTAATATACACTATTTCTACAGCCGGATGGGCCGCTAAAATGCGAAGCAGTTCTTCTCCAGTATAGCCTGTTGCCCCAATAATACTTACCTTCATTTTCCAGCCTCCTTATTTTTCTTTTTTTATAATTATACATCTTGTTGTATAAAAATTCAATGATAATATTGTAAGTTATTTTCTTCACAGCTTGGTTTTTGTGTCCTTATTTCCAGCTCATTCTAGTTTTTTCTTTGTTTTATTTTGCTACTCTGTGAACTTGTAAAAAAAAGAAGTTCGCCTAATGGCAACCTCCATTTTCATAGTAATTTAAATTATTATTTAAATACTGGTTTTCCGGCAAGTTTAATATTTTTCCCACAGCCAGAACATTGATTTTCTTCGGTCAAATAGCTACGCAAGCATTGCCGATCAATTACTAATTTGCCACATCCAGGACAATAAGTATTCCCATTACCTTCGACATTTCCCAAATAGACGTAGTTTAATTTCTGGCGTGCAACCCGATAAGCCGCCTCTAACGTAGTTACTGGAGTCGGCGGATTGGTCATTTTATAGTTGGGGAAGTAACGGGAAAAGTGCAGCGGTATATCCTTATTAAGTTCAGCCAACCATTTCGTCAGCGCCGCTAGTTCTTCCAGATCATCATTACCTCCAGGTACTACCAGACAGGTTACTTCAACATGAGCTAAGTTTATTGCAAGTTCAACGGTCTTTTTTACATCGCTTAACTGTCCACCGCAAATGTTGCGGTAATAGTCATCATTAAAGGCTTTAACATCAATGTTTACAGCATCAATAAATGGCAGTAATTCTAGTAGCGGCTCTTTATTAATAAAGCCGTTGGTTATCAATACATTTTTCAGTCCTTCTGCCTTTAGAAGTTTAGCAGTAGCTAACACATATTCATACCATACACTTGGCTCAGAATAAGTATATGCTAAGCCAATATTACGGTTATCAATCTTAGTCGCTTTTACCGCTTTACTGGTTGCCTCGCGTGGCGACATTTCAACTGTTTCCGGTGTTTTCTGAGCTATATGCCAATTTTGGCAAAATTGACATGTAAAGTTGCATCCCCAACTACCCAACGACAAAATATAACTTCCCGGATAAAAATGATATAGTGGCTTTTTCTCTATTGGATCTAACGAACAGGCCGTACAGGAACCATAATTATTTGCATAAAGCACTCCCGCCGTATTGGAACGAACCCGACAAAACCCGTTTTTCCCTTCATTAATTATACATTCCCGGGGACAAAGTTGACAGACTACACCACACTGTTCATGTTGTCTAAAATAAGCCGCCTGCTGCAACGATGCCACCTCTATTTATACCTTGTAACTATAAAACGATATAGTTCTATCTTTTCATCCTGGCCAATTCCGGCCTTTTGTCTGGCTATTGCCACTTGTTCTTCCACACTATCCACGCCTTCTAAATCCGGTAGCAACAGTCCCGAACGCCGACCACACCGCACAATTACTCCATAGTCTTTGGGGTTAAGTTCTTCAACCGAATCTATCCGTTCCGGCTGTCCTAAAATGTCCACCCAAATAGTTAACCCGTCTATCTCATCTCGCTTTACCGGACTAAATCGCGGATCGCTAGTCGCAGCGTTAACTGCATTTTGAATAATTTCTTTCGCTGTTGTTGCCTGAGTTGGCTGGATCGTACCAATGCAGCCACGCAGACGCCCCTGTTTTTTTAAGGAAACGAACACTCCGGCTGGAGGTGTAAGTACCGCATCATCCACAGCCGCAGCTGACAAAAGTTCGCCTTTTGCCAGGTAGTATTCCAGACTTTCTCTGGCAAGTGCTACCGGTATACTTTCATTTTGCACTGTCATCATCCTTTTTCATTGTGCACAGTACTACCCCGTACCCAACCCCAAATGGCCCTTCATAAGAAAGCACTTTGGTATCAACCTTTAGCTCTCCCATAACGCCCATTAAAAATACGGTTGGTCTTAATCCACATTCTCCGGCTTCCGCCACTAATTTTTTATCAATATTTATGACACCTTTAGTGTCTAATGAGGCCAATTTTTCTAAAAGCAGCCGGTCAAATTCGGCTCCCCGTGGACTATAGCCTGCCGGAGCATTTGGTGCCAGCCGATGCGAAAGATCCCCGGAGGCAATCACCGCAACCTTTTTGTTAACTAACCCTATAGCTGCTTGTACAGCTTTACCAAAGGTATACATTTCTTCATACGGCAACATGCCAACAGATATATGAACCAGCTGTCCTCGAAAACCAGCCTGTTGTAAGTAATACAACGGTACCATTGCCCCATGATCAAGTTCAAGGGCAAAACGGTACGTTTTAGCTACTTCATCGGTTATTTCTATAACATTTACGCCTAACCGCTCAGCCTTATGTAGAATCTGTTTTAGTAACTGTCTGTCAGTTTCATAACCCAATACCACATCTGGTGCTCCAAAAGCAGCAAAGTTTCCTTTAAGCCGTGGATATACACTCAATCCTATTGCATCCTTAAATACCGGTCCATGCGGCGACATTAAAACTACAGTCTGAGCTTTTGCATCTTTCACGGCTTGTGCTACTTGCTGGGTCGCTACGATAGTCGCTTGAACTTTTTTACAATCGTTTTTTCCGACTTCAGGCACCATAATTGGCGGATGCGGCAACAGCGCACAAGCCACCAAGTGTTTCACTTAATCACTCCTCTCAGCAGTTATCTTGCCACACTGTGGCAAAAATGATACGCAAGTGCTTTGACAATATGTTCAGCCATTTGGGTTTGGTAGCCATCATCAGCTAATAGATTCGCTTCATGCGAATTGGTCAAAAATCCTGCCTCAACTAATACCCCCGGCAAGTTAGAGTTCTTCAACACCAGGATATTTAAATCCTTTCTAGATTGACGTTTATTACCTGGCGAAAAATTTTTTAAAGATTGTTGCATGGTTTCACCCAGTTCTTGGTTTTCAGCAAGTTTTGGGTTATAGTACACCTCGGCACCAAACCACTCTTTGCCACGAATAGCATTAGTATGTATACTGACAAAAGCCTCTGCTCCTGAATTATTAATTATCTCGACTCGTTTTAATAGATCTTTGCGCTTACCACCTTTCCCCCTCGTATAATAATCTATATCACTGTCTCTCGTAAATATAACAGTCGCGCCATTATTTTCTAGTATTTTGCCAATCTTTATTGCCAAGGCCAATGTTATGTCTTTCTCCAAAAATCCATTACCTTGTGCTCCGCTATCAATTCCGCCATGACCCGGATCAAGAACAATTATCCGGCCTGACAGTATCGACAAATCAGCAGCTTCAATATCTTTTAAATTTGGGATGTTTTGCGACCATAACTGAGTAATGACCACTGCGATTAGACTAATAGCTACAACTATTCTTACGCTTTTCCCTCTAAGATTCTTTATCCGCATTTTTATATCCCCCTAGCTGTTTTCACAACAACCATATGCCGGACATTATGCAGTTATGTCGTAAATAGTCACTACTTATCTAGTCATTTAATTGACCATAGAGTAAAATAGTTATAGTGTCCTATTATTATTCAGGAGGTTACTATGCGGCTGGGCAAGATTTGGCTTGTTCTAATAATTATTTTCTTCATCGCTTTCTATTGGGCCAACGGCAATAACGTTACGCCAGTTTCAATTACAAAACCAGCAATAAGTTTTGATAATGCAACGCTTTTCCACCGCCTGTATCGGGTCATTGCCTTAAAAGAAGAGGTACATAGCAAAGTAAGTAAACTTAATTACACTCAAATGAAAGACATTCCTCTTTCATTACAGCAATCGATAATTGCAGTAGAAGATAATCGGTTTTACCGCCATTATGGGTTTGACATTGAAGGTATTATCCGAGCGACACTGGTTAATATCCAAAGCGGGGAATTACAAGAGGGTGGCAGTACAATCACACAGCAATTAGTCAAGAATCTTTTTCTTACCCATGAACGAACTTGGGTAAGAAAAATTGAGGAAGTAGTTTTGGCTATTGATATGGAGGCACGTTACTCTAAAGAGGAAATTCTTGAGCTTTACCTTAATACTATTTATTTTGGCTCAGGGGCCACCGGGATTGCTGACGCAGCCGACATTTATTTTGGCAAAACGCCGGCTCAGCTAAACCTGGCTGAAAGCTCACTTCTTGCTGGTCTCCCCAATGCCCCGTCACTGTACTCACCCTATGTTGACTACAGCGCCGCCAAGCAGCGCCAAGCGATAGTTCTATCCGTCTTGGTTAAGTACGGTTATATCGGTCCTACAGCCGCTGAGGAAGCCAAAACAGCGCACCTCCACTTTGCCAAGTAACGAAATACTAAGAACCCGTTTAAAACAAATGTTTTAAATGGGTTCTTTTCTAAAAAAATACAGACATCCGGAAATAAATCCGAATGTCTGTTGGTATTCCTAACGTTTTGAGAACTGCGATGCTTTACGGGCTTTCTTGAGACCGTATTTCCGACGTTCTTTTTCGCGCGGATCACGAGTAAGAAGACCCGCTTTTTTTAGACCAGGACGGAATTCAGCGTCAACCCTTAAAAGTGCCCGAGCAATGCCATGACGAACCGCGCCTGCCTGTCCGGTAGGACCGCCGCCTTCAACTTTTGCCAAAACATCATATTTGCCAAGTGTATCGGTAACGTTGAGAGGTTGTTTTACAATAAGCTCCAACGTTTTTAAACCAAAGTACTTGTCCAGAGGGCGATCGTTGACAATGATGTTGCCCTCGCCCGGAACCAGACGAACTCTGGCAACCGAGGTCTTTCTGCGGCCTGTGCCGTAGTAGTTAACCAATGCCATATTCATGTTCCTCCTTCAACATGCCTTTAACAGCCAGTTCCAACACCCGTTCCGGTCTTTCAGCAAGCATTTTACCAGCAGTAGTAAATGTCGTACCACCCGGATATCCGGAATGACGGAAGTAAGTCTTTTGTACCAATTTTTTACCTGTCAAGTGCACTTTAGCGGCGTTAATGATAATTACATGATCGCCGGTGTCCACATGAGGAGTATAAGTAGGTTTATGTTTACCACGCAGAACTTTAGCAACTTCAGCAGCAAGTCTACCAAGAGTTTTGCCTTCTGCGTCAACGACATACCATTTACGTTCAACATTGGCAATATTAGCCATAAATGTTGTTTTCATGCGATATCCCTCCTTGTTGCAAACGTTGATCCAGTAATATTATTTGACCTTGTATTCCGGGGCTAATGGAAAACATGGCAAATTCTCACGAAGATATTGTATAAAAAAGAGTTGTCAATGTCAAGGTTTTTACCTTGTCTTTCACAATTTTTTTAAGGGGAAATTAACAAAATTTTTCTATTCTAATAAAAAACCTCTTTTAAATACAGTCCTTGAGGGGGGGCCGTTATTCCGGCAAGTGCCCGATTCCGTCCTGCCAAAATTTTTTCAAATTCTAAAACAGTAATCCGTCCCCAACCTACGTTAACTAGTGTTCCCACTATATTACGAACCATATGATAGAGAAATCCTGTACCATGAATCATTACTTCAACTATTTCATTATCTTGGAAACATGCCGCGTTTAACATTGTTCGTACCGGATTTATCGGTGCACCACCGGCTGCTCGGAAAGTTGAAAAATCATGTTCACCGATTATTACCTGTATCGCCTGATGCATATCAAGAACATTTGGTTTTTTCCTCATATGCCACGTATAGTTTCGTTGAAATGGATTCGGCAATTCACTGACATGTAGCCGATAAATATAGATTTTGCTTTTGGCGGAAAATCTGGCATGAAAATCACTCGCTACTTCCTCGGCCCTAGTAATGACAATATCATCAGGCAATATAGTTTTCGTGGCTTGTGGAATCTTATCCGCCGGAATTAGGCCAGTAGTGGAAAATGTAATGACTTGACCATACGCGTGAACCCCCGAATCAGTCCGAGCCGCACCGTTAATTTTTATCGAATGCCCAAAGACTTTTGGCAGACGTTTTTCTAATACTTCTTGGATTGCCAACGCATTAGATTGTCGCTGAAAGCCATGGTAGTTGGTACCATCATAGGCCACGGTTAATTTTAGTGTGCGATCCATCTTAGCCCACCCAACAATACTAATAAAACAGTTATAGCCAGAAAAGCTATCGCATCCCGATAAGAATACTGTAGTTCTTTCATTCGTGTACGATTTTCGCCGCCACGATAACAACGCGCTTCCATGGCCACCGCCAATTCATCGGCCCGGCGAAATGCACTGATGAATAGTGGTACCAATAACGGCACCATGTTTTTTATCCGCCGCAAGATGTTGCCATTAGCAAAATCCGCCCCCCGCGCCGTCTGGGCTTTCATTATACGGTCTGTTTCTTCAAGTAAAGTAGGAATAAACCGCAGCGCAATTGTCATCATCATTGCCAATTCGTGGGCTGGCAGACCAATTCGTCGAAATGGACTTAATAGATGTTCTATACCATCTGTTAAAACTATGGGTGAAGTAGTCAGCGTCAACAACGAAGCCACAAGAATTAAGAGTACTAGCCGAACGGTCATAAAACTGGCTTGCCGTATTCCCTCTATCGTTGCTACTAGCGGACCTATACTAAAGACTACTGTCCCCGGTGTTGAAAAAATGTGCACACCAACTGTTAAAATGATAAGCAACCATAAAGGTTTTAACGACCGGGCCAAAAGTTTTGCCGGTATATCAGCACTGCCAACTAAGATTACCGTAAACGCAATAAGAATAAAATATGAAGTATAACCATCCGCTAGAAATATTCCGCAAAAAAATAGCAAAGTAGCCAAAATTTTTGTACGAGGATCCAGTCGATGCAATAATGAATCACCCGGAAAATACTGTCCAAGTGTAATATCAGTTAGCACTAACTATGCCTCCCTTTTACCGTCCAAATAGCCTCAGCAGCTTCTTCGGGCGTCAGTGGTAAGCCATCAACAGTCAGCCCTCTTTTCGCTATTTCAGCTAAAAGAGTACATACACTTGGAACGTCAACCCCCGCGCGAGACAGTTCCTCCCGGCCATGCCGGAAAACTTCTCTTGGTGAGCCATCCAACTTGACTTGGCCATTATACATCACTACTAGACGATCAGCTAGTTTTGCTACTTCTTCCATGCTATGAGATACCATTATGACAGTAACTCCCGTTGTTTTGTGCAATTCAGAAATCTGTTCTAGTATTTCTTCACGCCCGCGAGGATCTAGACCCGCTGACGGCTCGTCCAAAATTAGATATTTAGGTTCAAGGGCTATAACTCCAGCAATTGCCACCCGGCGCATTTGTCCACCGCTTAATTGAAACGGTGATCGCTTGCTAAATGTTTTAAAGTCTAAACCAACGAATTCTAATGCCGTCTTTACTCTCCGCTCAATTTCTTTCTCGTCCAGTCCAAGGTTACGCGGACCAAAGGCAATGTCCTCAAAGATTGTTTCTTCAAATAGCTGGTGCTCAGGATATTGAAAAACCATTCCTACTTTTTGTTTTGCATCACGGGCTGACATTCCCTTAGCATTAACATCTATTCCTTCAACGGTTACGGCCCCTTGAGTTGGTTTCAATATTCCATTCATATGCTGAACCAAAGTCGATTTTCCTGAACCGGTATGACCTATGATTCCCACAAATTGTCCTTGTTTAATCTCAAGGTTTATTTTTTTAAGCGCAGTTTGTTCAAACGGTGTGCCAGGCATATATATATGACTAACGTCATTAAATGTTATGGACATAAGGCCACCGCCAGTTCTTTATTGGTAATAATCGTCTCCGGCAAAACCAAGCCTTTTAGTTTCAGCCGCCACGCAACATCAGCTGCAGTTGGCACGTCTAAACCTATGTTTTTGAGGCGTTTTACTTGACTAAATACCTCCACTGGGGTACCTTGAAAGGCCAGTTTACCGCGGTCAACGACTACTACGCGATCAGCGTTTACTGCCTCTTCCATCGCATGAGTAATATAGATAATAGTCATGCCTTTCTTATTTAGGCTTTTGACCGTCTCTACCACTTCATGCCTTCCTACCGGATCAAGCATTGCAGTCGGCTCGTCCAATACCAAACATTTTGGGTTCATCGCCAGCATCCCGGCTATTGCCACTCGTTGCTTTTGTCCGCCGCTTAAACGATGTGGCGAATGCAACCGATATTCACTCATACCAACTAATTTTAAAGCTTCATCAACCCGCCTGACTATTTCACATGGCTCAATTCCTAAGTTCTCCGGACCAAAAGCAACATCCTCTTCTACTACTGCGGCGACTAGTTGATTATCCGGATTCTGAAAAACCATTCCTACCGTCTGGCGAATTGCCCACAAGTTACTAACTTCATCAGTTTGATAACCATTAACCAAGCACTTACCACTTGTTGGCAACAATAAAGCGTTAAAGTGCTTGGCTAATGTTGATTTACCTGATCCATTAGTCCCAATAATGGCTACAAATTCACCATTATGAATGGTAAGATTAATATTTTCAAGAGCCGTTACCATGTCACCTTCAGGGCCACGGTAGCTATGCCCCAAATTTACTGTTTTTATTAATTCTTCCATTTATGACTCCTTCAGCCATGACCATTTAAACAACTATTCGTTCTTTATGTGCCTTAAAAGGTCCTATAGCAGGATGGGGCGACCTTTAGGCCGCCCCTGACTGATAACAATATAAATGAAAACCAGGCGACCCGCAGATATTCTGTCTTTGCCACCTGGGTCAAAACTAAACCAGCTCCAGAATTACCATTGGCGCAGCATCGCCACGTCGAGGTCCTAATTTCATTATTCTGGTATAGCCACCTTGACGGTCAGCATATTTAGCTGCTATTTGATCAAATAGCGCTGTTGTTACCTTCTCGTCCATGATATACGCAAGTACCTGCCGACGCGCATGTAAATCGCCCCGCTTGGCCAATGTAATCATTTTTGCGGCTAATTTGCTGACTTCCTTAGCCTTTGCCTCGGTTGTCTCAATACGCCCCAGTGCAAAGAAGGAGGTCAACAAACTGCGAAATAATGCCTTACGGGCACTGCTATCGCGGCCCAATTTGCGGTAAAACATCTAATTACCCTCCCCTCTTATTCCTCGTTTTCAGATAGTGCCAACCCAAGTTCCTCAATCTTCTTTCTGACTTCATCAAGAGATTTTCGGCCTAAGTTGCGCACCTTCATCATATCATCTTCACTTTTCTGAACTAGCTCAGCTACAGTATTAATGCCAGCTCGCTTTAAGCAGTTATATGAGCGAACAGATAATTCCAGGTCCTCGATGGTCATTTCCATCGATTTTGCGCCTTCCTCTTCAACAACTTCAGCAAAGGTGCCATCCGTGGTTTCATCTTCAAATACGTTTCCAGCCATGTTTTGGAACAACTTCAAATGAGCTACCAAAACACTTGCCGCTTTACTAACAGCTTCTTCTGGACGAATACTGCCGTTGGTCCACACTTCAAGTGTAAGTTTATCATAATCAGTAACATTACCGACACGGGTATCGGTTACACTATAGTTGACCCGTGAAATCGGCGAAAATATCGAGTCAATTGGAATAATACCAATGACATGATCAGGCTTTTTGTTCTTGTCGGCAGCGACATAGCCCCGACCGCGTTCAACCATCAGTTCCATTTTTAGGGTAGTACCAGCATCCAACGTAGCAATATGCAATTCTGGATTAAGTACTTCCACATCAGGATCACTAATGATGTCGGCGGCAGTAACTTCGCCTTCGCCACTAGCTTCTATCCGCACCATCTTAGACTCGTCACCATAGAGGTTAAGATAGAGTTCCTTTATGTTCAAAATAATATCGGTGACGTCTTCCCGAACACCGGGAATAGTAGAAAATTCATGGAGCACACCTTCAATTTTGACCGAAGTAACAGCAGCACCAGGCAGCGACGACAATAGTATGCGTCGCAAGCTGTTGCCTAGAGTAATACCATAACCCCGTTCTAAAGGCTCGCATATAAACTTGCCGTAACGGTTGTCTTCACTAATTTCCACTATTTCGATTTTCGGTTTTTCGATCTCGATCATCCGGAAAAAACCCTCCTCTTTGCGCAAGCTAAAAAGTTACGCCATTTCCATTGTTGAGGGTAGATTAGCGGGAGTACAATTCAACAATGAAGTGTTCTTGAATCGGAACATCAATTTCCTCCCGGGCAGGAAACCGTACCACTTTACCATTAGCGTCCTGCGCTGACAATTCCAACCATGCTGGAACTGTTTTAGTAGCAAGGGCTTCAATCGCCTCTTTCAAGAGCGGGGACTCTTTACTACTTTCTCTTACCTGAATTACATTTCCTGGTTTCACCTGATACGACGGAATGTCGACACGGTGACCATCAACCATAAAATGACCATGACGTACTAATTGTCTTGCTTGAGTGCGGCTTGCTGCAAATCCTAGGCGGAATACAACATTATCTAATCTTCTTTCAAGCGTTACAAGCAAGTTTTCACCTGTGATGCCTTTTTGACGATCAGCTTTTTCAAAATACGCACTAAATTGACGTTCAAGGACGCCATAAATACGACGTGCTTTTTGTTTTTCCCGAAGCTGGATTCCGTATTCAGAAACCTTCTTACGAGCTTGTTTTTGTCCTTGTTGTCCCGGAGCGTAACTACGGCGGGAGAAGGAACACTTATCGCTGTAACATCTATCGCCTTTGAGGTACAATTTTGCACCCTCGCGGCGACATTGTCGACAAACCGAACCTACATATCTTGCCATTCTCGTCTAACACCTCCCGAAATCTTTATACTCTTCTACGTTTAGGCGGACGGCAGCCGTTGTGCGGAATAGGCGTAACGTCCTTAATAAGATTTACTTCTAATCCAGCAGCTTGCAGCGACCGAATTGCAGCTTCACGTCCTGCTCCAGGGCCTTTAACAAATACTTCGATTTGTTTCATGCCATGTTCCATTGCAGCACGAGCAGCTTGCTCAGCAGCCATCTGAGCTGCAAAAGGAGTGCTTTTACGCGATCCTTTAAAGCCCATACCGCCGGCACTAGCCCAGGAAATAGCGTTTCCTTGAGAATCCGTAATTGTAACAATTGTATTATTAAATGTTGAACGAATATGAGCTACCCCAGACTCGACATTTTTACGTTCGCGACGTTTGGGTCTAACCGCTTTCTTTGTTGCCAAGCTTTATCCCTCCCTACTTCTTCCGTTTCGCGCCGACCGTTTTCTTCGGTCCTTTACGAGTACGGGCATTAGTTTTAGTCTTCTGACCACGGACAGGTAACCCCATCCGGTGACGTTTTCCACGATAAGAACCAATTTCAATCAAACGTTTGATATTAAGTGATTCTTCCCGACGAAGGTCGCCTTCCACTTTGTGATTTTTATCAATGTTCTCTCTGAGTTTAGAAATTTCTTCCTCAGTAAGATCACGGACTCGCGTATCCGGATTAACGCCAGTAGCAGCCAAAATTCCTTTTGAAAGAGTCAGGCCAATACCAAATATATATGTTAATGCGATTTCAACCCGTTTATCGCGCGGCAAATCTACTCCGGCAATACGTGCCATTCAGCATCCACCTCCTAACCTTGTTTCTGTTTATGTTTTGGATTCTCGCAAATCACCATCACGTTACCATGACGTTTAATAACTTTGCATTTTTCGCAGATGGGCTTGACCGATGGTCTAACCTTCATACTTAAACCTCCTTAAATCCCGCGACTCCGCTATTTATAACGGTAAGTAATACGACCGCGTTTCAAATCGTAAGGCGTCAGTTCGATAAGCACTTTGTCTCCAGGTAAAATCCTGATAAAATGCATCCGGATCTTACCGGAAATATGCGCCATTACAACATGCCCGTTATCTAGTTTAACTTGAAACATTGCGTTGGGCAACGCCTCAATAACGATGCCTTCTACTTCAATTACATCTTGTTTGGACATGAGACTCCCTCCTCGTCCGCATCTCACTACTCTCCGGTGTACACGCAAGCTTTAATACTTTGACGAATTTCCTCATCGGTTACTTGTACCTCGCTTGCAATTTTTGCTGCGACACCTTTGTCAATTAACGCCAGGACACTGATATGCCGGACATTTTTTAGTTTTGGTTTGGTTATGCTACGATTTCTTCCATTAGCTACCCAAACTCCATTAGGGACTTTAATACCCACGACAAGATAAATACTTCCTTTATCTCGCCCGGCATTAGTACGTACCACCTGGCCTAAACTTACACCATCTACCGGCACGCAACCCGCCCCCTATAACTTGGTTAGTATTTCCGGCCCTTCCGGAGTGATTACGATAGTATGCTCAAAGTGAGCTGACTGCTTTTTATCGGCAGTCACCACCGTCCACCCGTCATTAAGCGTTTTTACCTCATGTGTTCCCATGTTAATCATCGGTTCAATAGCAAGAGTCATACCGGATTTCAACTGTGGGCCGCGGCCGGGACTTCCATAGTTCGGTATTTGGGGATCTTCATGCATATTGCGGCCTATGCCATGGCCGACAAAATCACGAACTACACCATAGCCATATTTTTCAGCATAAGATTGAACCGCATGTGAGATGTCACTGAGCCGATTACCAACATTAGCTTGAGCGATACCTTGATACAGAGATTCCTCGGTTACGTCTAAGAGTTTTTGGACCTCGGCATCTACTTCACCAACCGGTACTGTAATGGCAGCATCGCCGTTATATCCATTAATTACCGTTCCGATGTCAATACTTACATTATCTCCACTCTTAAGCTTTCTTAATCCCGGAATACCATGAACAACTTCCTCATTAATTGATGCACAAATACTGCCGGGAAATCCATGATAACCTTTAAATGCAGGAGTAGCTCCACTCCGTTTTATATATTTTTCAGCAAGTTCATCCAGGTCCTGCGTCGAAACCTCAGGTTTTACCGCTTTCTTTACTTCCGTAAGCGCTTCTGCCACAATTTTCCCGGCATCTCGCATATACGTAAGTTCCCGATCGGACTTGAGGATTATCATGTCCGGTTTCCTCGCAAATTGGTTACAACATCATCCAAAACCTTGTCAATAGGTTGTAGGCCGTTAATTTCGGCGTACACACCCTTATCCCGATAATACGAGATAAGCGGCTCAGTTTGTACTTGGTACACTTCCAACCGTTTGGTAACAGTTTCTGCTTGATCGTCACCACGCTGAAATAACTCGGCTCCGCATTTATCGCATTTTCCAGCGACTAGAGGGGCATTAAGCACAACATGATAAGTTGCGCTACACCCCTTACAAATCCGTCGACCAGTGATCCTTTTGACCAATTCGTCATCAGGAGCCGTAATGTTAACAACACGATCGAGCTTTATACCAAGTTGGTCCAATGTTACATCCAGAGCAGCTGCCTGCTCAAGCGTCCGTGGGAAGCCGTCCAAGATAAAGCCAGTTTTACAGTCAGGCTTTGCCAGCCTTTCTTTTACAATGCCAATAGTTACACTATCAGGCACCAATTGTCCCGCATCCATAAATTCTTTCGCTTGCCGTCCAAGATGGGTTCCTTCTTTAACTGCAGCACGAAACATATCACCGGTGGAAATATGCGGAATACTGAATTTATCAACTAGCTTGGCCGCCTGAGTACCTTTTCCAGCCCCAGGTGGTCCCATCAACAGGATATACATTAGTCCGCCTCCCCTACTTCATAAAGCCTTGATAGTGGCGCATTAATATTAGCGACTCAATTTGTTTCATTGTATCAAGTGCTACACCTACCACTATCAAGAGTGCGGTTCCGCCGAAATAGACGCCTTGGATATTTGTCACCCATACAACTATGTTCGGCAGTATCGCAATCAAAGCCAGAAAAATTGCTCCGGCAAGCGTGATACGGGTCATAACACGATCTAGATAATCAGCGGTAGGTTTACCTGGTCTTAGGCCCGGAATGAACCCGCCGTATTTTTTCATATTCTCTGCCATATCCGATATATTCAGAGTAACCGCAGTATAGAAGTACGTGAAAAATATAATCAGTAAAGCATACAATATTGTATTTAGCGCTGATCCCCACGCAAACCAATCTGCCACCGTTTTTACCCAGCCAACATTTATAAACTGAGCCATGGTTACAGGAAACATTAGCACGGATGACGCAAAGATTATCGGGATTACGCCAGCTTGGTTGACTTTCAGCGGAATGTGAGTGGTATGACCACCATACATCTTACGCCCAACCACACGTTTAGCGTACTGAACTGGTATTTTTCGTTGACCTTGTTGTATTGCTATAACAAATACAATCATCGCTACCGCAATAAGCAGGAACAAAACAATATTAAAGAAATTAATTGTACCAGCAGTTAGGTAATTGTATATTACCATTATGCCGTCCGGCAACCGCGAAACAATGCCGGCAAAAATAATTAACGAAATTCCGTTGCCGATACCCTTGTCGGTGATCTGTTCACCTAACCACATCAAAAAGGTTGTGCCTGCTGTTAGCGTTAATGCAATCAACAGTATCGAACCAAATCCAGGGTTAATGATTGCTGATCTTAAACCAAAGGCCATGCCAATTGCTTGAATAAAGCCTAAGAGTACCGTACCATAGCGGATAATTTGAGTAATCTTCTTACGTCCCTCTTCGCCCTCTTTGGACCACTGTTCAAGCTTCGGCACAACCACTGTTAATAGTTGCATAATAATTGAAGCATTGATATACGGGGTAATACTCATTGCAAACACTGAGAACTTGCTTAGTGCACCGCCTGAAATTAAGTCCATCAGTCCAAATAGATTGCCTGATGTAAACAATTGTTCAATAACCGCGGTATTAACCCCAGGTACCGGAATGTGTGTGCCGGCCCTGAATACCAAAAACATAGCGAGGGTAAACACTACTTTTTGCCTGAGCTCAGTAATTTTGAGTACGTTCGATAGGGCTGAAAGCACTTAGATCACCTCAACTTTACCGCCAGCTGCCTCTATCTTCTCTGCAGCCGACTTGCTGAACCCGTTGGCTTTAACGGTAAGAGACTTTTCAAGTTCACCGCAACCCAGAACACGAATACCATCGCGAACATTTTTGATTACGCCTGTTTCAACCAGGAGCACTGGATCAACAACTGTACCGTTGTCAAACCGATTAAGCACCTGCACATTGATTTCAGTGTATTCTTTAGCAAATTTATTGTAGAAGCCACGTTTTGGCAAACGACGATAAATCGGCATCTGACCGCCTTCAAAGCCTGGACGTACACCGCCGCCTGAACGAGCATTCTGGCCTTTATGACCTTTACCTGCTGTTTTACCGAGGCCCGATCCAAGTCCTCTACCTACACGGGTGCTTTTTTTCTTAGATCCGGGAGCCGGAGCTAATTCATGCAATTTCATAGTAGCACCTCCTTAATCTAGTCTTGTACATCTATCACAGTGACAAGATGCTCCACCTTATGGATCATACCTCTTATCGCCGGAGTATCATCCTGAACAATCGAGCTATTAATTTTACCCAATCCCAATGCCTTAACGGTAGCACGTTGATCTTCTGGTCTGCCAATTAAGCTCCTGGTAAGAGTAATCTTTAACTTTGCCATAATTTCTCTCCTCCTAGCCCAATAGTTCCTGAACAGTTTTGCCGCGAAGTTCAGCCACTCTTTCCGCACGCTTCAACTGGTCAAGACCTTTTAAGGTAGCCCTTACCATGTTATTGGCGTTAGAAGAGCCCAGGGATTTGGTGAGAATATCATGGACACCAGCAAGTTCCAGCACAGAACGAACCGGACCGCCAGCAATAACGCCAGTACCTTCCGAAGCCGGTTTCAACAATACGCGGCCGGCACCGAAAATGCCAGTAATCTGATGTGGAATTGTTGTACCAACCAGTGGAACCGTAATCAGGTTCTTCTTAGCATCTTCAACGCCTTTGCGAATAGCCTCAGGCACTTCAGAAGCTTTGCCTAATCCCATGCCGACATGACCGTTTTCATCACCGACAACAACCAATGCGCTGAACGAGAAACGGCGACCGCCTTTTACTACTTTAGCAACCCGATTTATAAATACAACCTTTTCCTTAAGGTCAAGACTCGAATAGTCAACTCTGGCCATTGATTTCCCTCCTTTGTCTAAAATTCAAGGCCCGCTTCCCGCGCTGCTTCTGCAAGCGCAGCCACTCTGCCATGATATATATAACCGCCACGATCAAAAACTACCTGTTTGATGCCCTTTTCAATCGCCTTTTTAGCAACAGCAGCGCCAACCGCTTTAGCTGCGCCGATATTGCCGCCATACTCTACTGCTTCGCGAACATCTTTATCTAAAGTGCTAGCCGCAACAATGGTATTGCCAGTTGAATCATCAATGATTTGCGCATACATGTGAGTCAAACTGCGAAACACATTCAGACGCGGTCTTTGAGTTGTACCAGCAACCTTATTACGTAGCCTATAATGGCGTTTTTGTCTAGCCGCATTTTTATTTCCTTTACGCAGCAAGGTATTCACTCCTTTCTAGCAGTTTACTTCTTGCCTTTACCGCCGGCTTTACCAACTTTACGGCGAACAACTTCGCCTTCATACTTGATACCTTTGCCTTTATACGGCTCAGGTTCACGATATGAACGAATTTTGGCAGCCAATTCACCGACAGCTTCTTTATCAATGCCCGAAACCACAATTTTGTTCGGAGCGGGAACATCCAGTGCTAAGCCTTTTGGCGGCTCAACTTCTACCGGATGAGAAAAACCAAGTGTCAAGTTTACTTTGGTACCGGCTTTAGCAGCACGGTAGCCAACACCAGAAATTTCCAAAGTTTTGGTAAATCCTTGGGAAACACCGGTTACCATGTTAGCGATCAACGTACGAGTCAAACCGTGCATCGCTCTATGCTCTTTTTCATCAGTAGGGCGGGTTACTACAACCTGATTATCCTCTATCTGAACAAGCATGTCTTTAGGAACGGTCCGGTTTAGTTCGCCTTTAGGACCCTTTACAGATACCACATTGCCGTCAACATTGACAGTAACGCCAGTTGGAACAGCAATCGGCATCCTACCGATTCTCGACATGTCTCTACCTCCTAGTCAAACCTTTTTACCAAACGTACGCGATAACTTCGCCACCAAGACCATCTCTTCGAGCCTGTTTATCACTCATAATGCCCTTAGATGTCGAAATAATTGCGATACCAAGACCACCAAGTACACGTGGCAATTGATCCTTCTTGGCATAGACCCTAAGCCCTGGCTTGGAGATTCTTTTAATACCGGTGATAACTTTCTCACGGTTAGAGCCGTATTTCAACCCTACACGTAGTACGCCCTGCTTACCATCAGCAATCGTCTCATAGTCTTTTATAAATCCTTCAATTTTAAGGATATCAGCTATTGACTGCTTAATCTTTGAGGCAGGAATTTCGACTTTATCGTGATAAACCGAGTTAGCGTTGCGAATACGCGTCAGCATATCGGCAATCGGATCGGTCATTACCATTAGACATAACCCCCTTTCGGTAATTCTTTCTACCAGCTAGCTTTAGTTACTCCAGGAATGGCACCTTGATAGCTGAGTTTTCTAAAGCATATCCGGCACATTTCAAACTTACGCAAATAACCATGAGGACGGCCACAAATCTTGCACCGATTGTAACGGCGCACTTGGAACTTGGGCTCAGCCTTCCATTTTTCAACAAGCGCCTTCTTGGCCACAAGAGTCCCTCCTTTTTACGCGCTAAATGGCATACCCATTAATTTCAACATTTCCCGCGCTTCTTCATCCGATTTAGCGGTGGTAACGATGACAATATCCATTCCGCGAATTTTATCTACCTTGTCGTATTCGATTTCAGGAAAAATAAGTTGTTCTTTTATTCCCAAAGTGTAGTTACCACGACCATCAAAAGCACGCGGACTTACACCACGGAAGTCACGAACACGTGGAAGTGATACATTGAGCAACTTATCAAGAAATTGATACATCCGTTCACCACGCAGGGTAACCTTAGTTCCAATCGCCATGCCTTCACGAATTTTGAAAGCTGCAATTGACTTTTTGGCTTTGGTTACTACCGGACGTTGACCGGCAATCATGGTTAAATCACTTACTCCCATATTTATGACCACTTTTTCAATCTTAGGGATTTGCATTACATTTTTGTAACCGAATTTCTCCATCATAGCTGGAGCTACTTCAGTTGAAAATTTATCTTTCAATCTAGCCACAGATTGTTACCTCCTTTCTGCGTGATTACTTATCCTTGTCGATTATTTCGCCGCACTGTTTGCAGGTGCGGGCAGTTTTGCCACTAGAAAGCACCGACTTTTTAATACGAGTAGGTTTATCACAAGCCGGGCATACCAACATGGCTTTCGCCGAGTTTAAAGGAGCTTCTTTCACCAAAATACCGCCTTGCGGGCTCTTTTGGGTCGGTTTAGCATGACGCTTTACTTTGTTAACTCCTTCAACAACAACTTTCCCTTTTTTAGGCAAAGCTTCTATGATTTTACCTTTTTTACCTTTATCCTTACCGGACAATATAAGAACTGTATCGCCTTTTTTAACGTGCAGTTTATTAGTCTCGGACATGCTGCAGGACACCTCCTTTTACACCTAGATTACTTCCGGTGCCAACGAAATGATCTTCATAAAGTCTTTTTCGCGCAGTTCTCTGGCAACTGGCCCAAAGATACGCGTGCCACGCGGGCTTTTATCTTCCTTGATGATCACCGCGGCATTTTCATCAAAACGGATGTATGAACCATCTGGACGGCGCAATCCTTTGCGCGTCCGAACAACAACCGCTTTTACCACGTCACCTTTTTTTACAACTCCACCAGGACTGGCATCTTTAACAGCTGCCACTATGATATCGCCAATATTAGCGTACCGGCGGTACGAACCGCCAAGCACCCTGATACACAGAACCTGCTTAGCTCCAGTATTATCAGCTACATTTAGCATACTTTCTTGTTGGATCATCGCTTATCCCTCCTTCGCATACAAAGAATTGAAAGCCGTTCTATAACCATCTATTTGGCTCTTTCTAAGACTTCCACTAACCGCCAGCGTTTGTCTTTCGACAGTGGCCGGGTTTCCATTATTTTAACCGTATCGCCTACATGACTATCATTATTTTCATCATGGGCTTTAAACCGATCAGTCATTTTTACCGATTTTTTATAAAGCGGATGGCGCTCTAGACGTTCTACAGCAACAACAACCGTCTTTTCCATTTTATCGCTAACAACTTTACCAATTCTGACTTTGCGCTCGTTTCTTTCAGTCACCTTTTACCAGCCCTCCTTCCGGCTTACGCCTTATCAAGCACATATTAACCATTGCGTCCTGTTGTTTATCATTAAGCTTGTTTTGCTTGTTGCACTTCACGTTGACGCTGAATAGTCTTTATGCGGGCGATAGATTTCTTGACTTCTTTAATCCGCATAGGATTTTCCAGTTGACCGGTGGCAAGCTGAAACCTAAGGTTAAACAACTCATCCTTCAGTCCTGAAAGTTTCTGATCAAGTTCAGTAGCGCTCATGTCGCGGATGTCATTAACCTTCATCTGCTTCACCCACTTCTTCATGAACTTCTGGCAGTCCATCACGTTTAACGAACTTTGTTTTTATCGGCAATTTGTGAGCCGCTAGACGCATAGCTTCTTTAGCTATTTCTTCCGATACACCTGCCAATTCAAACATTACCCGGCCTGGTTTTACTACTGCTACCCAGTACTCCGTCGAACCTTTACCACTACCCATACGGGTTTCGGCAGGTTTCGCTGTAATAGGTTTATCCGGGAATATTTTAATCCAAACCTGACCGCCACGTTTAATATAACGAGTCATCGCGATACGGGCAGCCTCGATTTGGCGATTAGTAATCCAAGCCGGCTCAAGAGCAGCTAAACCATATTCACCATGGCTAACAGTGGTGCCTCTTTGAGCTTTACCGGTCATACGACCGCGAAATTGCTTACGGTGTTTTACCCGTTTCGGTATAAGCATTAGTTCTCGCTCCCTTCAATGGCGACGGCAGCGTCTTTCTTTATCTCAATCTTTTTAGCTTCAGGCAAAACTTCACCTTTATAAATCCACACCTTTACCCCGATGAGGCCATAGGTGGTGTGAGCTTCTGCTGTGCCATAATCGATATCAGCACGCAAAGTATGCAGCGGAATACTACCATCACGAGTGCTTTCACTACGTGCGATTTCAGCACCGCCCAAACGTCCGCCAACCGTAATTTTAATCCCTTTAGCGCCCATACGCATGGTGCGCCCAATGGATTGTTTCATCGCCCGGCGAAAAGCAATCCGGCGTTCAAGTTGAGCCGCAACATTTTCTGCAACCAAAGTTGCATCAAGTTCAGCTTGTTTTACTTCAGCAATGCTAACGTCAATAACTTTATCGGAAAGCTTTTTTAGATCGCCCTTTAAGCTTTCAATACCCGAACCGCCCCGTCCAATAACCATACCCGGCTTAGCAGTATGAATAGTGACTTTTACACGATTGGCAGCACGTTCTATCTCAACTCGGGATATCCCGGCAGCAAATAATCTTGCTTTCACAAATTTACGAATTTTGATATCTTCGTGAAGGTTTTTAGCATAATCTTTATCGGCAAACCATTTTGCGTCCCAGCTTTTAATGATGCCAATCCGAAGACCATGCGGATTTACTTTTTGACCCACTTTTTTCCCTCCTTCGCCGTTATCTTTCTTTTACAACTAGCGTTACGTGGCTACTACGTTTCAAGATTTTAAACGCTTGCCCACGTGAGCGCGGATGAATGCGTTTAAGTGTAGGACCTTGATCGGCATATGCTGCGGCAACAAACAATTTATCTGAATCCATATCATAATTGTGCTCCGCATTTGCAACTGCTGATCTTAGCACTTTTTCCACTACTTCTGACGCAGCTTTAGGCGTATACTTTAATATTGCAAGTGCTTCGCCTATGCTTTTGCCGCGAATCAGATCAATAACAATGCGCACTTTGCGCGGCGCTATCCGCACATATCTCGCAACTGCTTTAGCTTCCATGTACGAACCTCCTCTCGGCTGCTATCTTAACGATGTTGACCTTTCAGTACCACCATGACCTTTATAGGTACGGGTCGGTGCAAACTCACCTAGTTTATGTCCAACCATATCTTCAGTAATATATACAGGTACATGCTTACGACCATCATGCACAGCAATGGTATGGCCGACAAAGCCAGGGAGAATTGTTGAAGAACGTGACCAAGTTTTTACAACTTTCTTTTCATTCTTCGAGTTCATTACTTCAACTTTCTTAAGCAAGCTTTCATGAACATATGGTCCCTTTTTTATCGATCTGGACACCTTATAGGCCTCCCTTCTCTATCCCTTATTATTTCGTCCTACTTTTGACAATCAATTTGTCAGAAGCTTTTTTACGACGGGTCTTAGCACCGTACGCATGTTTACCCCACTTAGTAACTGGATGTTTACGTCCAACTGGTGAACGGCCTTCACCACCACCATGTGGATGGTCGCACGGGTTCATTGCTACACCACGGTTAGCAGGACGAATTCCCAACCAGCGTGAACGGCCAGCTTTACCAATAGTAATGTTTTCATGGTCAAGATTTCCCACTTGACCAATAGTTGCTCGGCAATTTACATGAACTTTGCGAAGTTCACCGGAAGGCAAACGTAATAGGGCATGTTCCCCTTCTTTTGCCATCAGCTGAGCTGACGCGCCGGCGCTACGAACCATCTGAGCACCTTTGCCAATTTTAAGTTCAATATTATGAATCTGAGTACCAACAGGAATGTTGATTAGCGGTAATGCATTACCAACTTTAATGTCAGACTCCGGTCCACTTGTAACTTGATCGCCAACTTTTAGTCCATTAGGAGCCAGTATATACCGTTTCTCCCCATCGACATAGTTGAGAAGAGCAATTCTAGCGCTACGGTTAGGATCATATTCAATGCTAGCCACTTTTGCCGGAATGCCATCTTTATTACGTTTGAAATCAATAATTCTATAGAGGCGCTTGTGCCCGCCGCCCTGATGCCGAACAGTCAGCCGCCCTTGCTGGTTGCGGCCGCCATGTTTTATCAGGCTTTCGGTGAGAGAGCGTTCTGGTTTATTGGTAGTAATTTCGTCAAAACTAGCTACCGTCATAAACCGTCGGCCTGGCGCGTATGGTTTAAAGCTTTTTACTGCCATTTATGTCCCTCCTTCAACCTGGATTATAATCCTTCAAAAAACTCGATAGATTGGCCCGGTGCCACTTTGACAATAGCTTTTTTATAATCCGGACGCTTTCCCTGAGTCTTACCCATCCGTTTTGTTTTACCCATTACCCGAATGGTATTTACGACAAGAACTTTCACTTTGAAAATTTGTTCAACAGCTTGACGAATCTCAATTTTATTGGCCTTAAGCGGTACAATAAAAGTGTATTTGTTTTCTTGCATCATATTGGTAGTTTTCTCAGTAATCAGAGGGCGAATTAGTATATCGCGTGGGTTTGACATTACGCCAACACCTCCTCTATTTTGCTGATGGCATCTTTAGTGACAAGAACTTTGCCATGATACAAAATATCATATACATTAAGTCCCTGTGAGGTAATATTTCTAATTCCTGGTAAGTTACGTGACGACTTTTCTACATTGTCATTAACTTCGCCAGTGATAATCAACGTCTTTTCCCCCGCTACTTTAAGGTTGTTAAGCATTGCAACAGCACTTTTAGTTTTAGGTTCACTAAAGTTGATATCCTCCATCACTAGAAGTTCACCAGCCATTACTTTCGCGGATAAAGCTGCTTTCAACGCCAATCTGCGTGCTTTACGAGGCATTGAAAAAGCATAGCTCCTCGGATGCGGTCCGAAAACAGTACCGCCCCCCACCCATAGCGGTGAGCGAATGGTGCCAGCCCGAGCTCGGCCAGTTCCTTTCTGTTTCCAAGGCTTTCTGCCGCCGCCGCGTACCATACCTCTAGTTTTGGTCGCTGCAGTTCCAAGACGCTGACTAGCAAGTTGCATAACAACGGCCTGATGCAACAAAGCTTCGTTAACATCCACACCAAATACGCTTTCATTTAATTCTATCTCACCGGTCGTAGCGCCGGTAATATCATACACTGCTACTTTAGGCATATGCACATCCTCCTTTCACGATCCAAAACTTGGATCATTTCATTGGTTTAACGGTATTTCTTATAATTACAAAGCCGCCTTTAGGTCCTGGAACGGCACCTTTAATTAGGATAAGGTTACGTTCAGCATCTACTTTTACTACTGTCAGACGTTGTATCGTAACTTTGTTTCCGCCCATCCGACCAGGGAGCTTTTTACCTTTAAAGACTTTACCGCCACCACCACTCATCCGTGAGCCGATAGTGCCTGGTTCACGATGGGACTTAGATCCATGGGCCATTGGTCCACGTCTAAAATGATGACGTTTAATGCCGCCAGCAAATCCCTTGCCTTTTGCGATACCAGTTATATCAACGATTTCGCCATCAGCGAATGCGTCGACCCCAATGCTGTCACCAACGTTATATTCAGGCGCATCAGCTAAGCGCAGTTCACGGATGAACCTAACAGGTTTTACGCCAGCCTTGGCAAAATGGCCTTGCATTGGCTTGGTAACATTTTTATCTTTAACAGTGCCAAAACCCAGTTGCACCGCATTATAGCCGTCGCTTTCAACTGTTTTGTTTTGAAGTACAACGCTAGAACTTGCTTCTACTACCGTGACCGGTACGACCTCACCCTGTTGGGTAAAAATCTGCGTCATACCAATTTTTTTCCCTAAAATTCCTTTAGCCATTACTGCCACCTCCTTTTACAGCTTGATTTCAATATCCACACCAGCCGGCAAGTCAAGACGCATTAGCGCATCAACGGTTTTAGGCGTCGGCTCAATGATGTCAATAAGACGTTTATGCGTGCGCATTTCAAATTGCTCACGAGAATCCTTGTTGACATGCGGTGACCGCAGGATAGTAAAAATATTCTTTTCCGTAGGAAGTGGAATCGGTCCGGAAACGAACGCCCCCGTCCTTTTTGCTGTATCGACTATTTTTACTGCACTCTGATCCAGAGCTTTATGATCGTACGCTTTTAAGCGTATTCTGATTTTTTGTTGCTTAGCCATAGTATTTCCTCCTTATCGCCCAGTTTCTTGAACTGAACATTCTCCATGGAAATTTCCCTTTGTTTCAGGCAACCTTCCATGTCATCGCATCAATTGCATTTCATTCGGATGGGGCGATACTAGCTCGCCCCATCCGGCTGAATCAATGATTTAAGCTATTATTCGTTGATCGCGGTTACAACACCAGCGCCAACAGTACGGCCACCTTCGCGAATAGCGAAACGCAGACCTTCTTCAATAGCAATCGGGGTAAT
>JAGGAD010000094.1 GCA_017889625.1 Bacillota bacterium
ATTACGGCTTTGATTCCTCCCTAAAAGGCCACCAATTGATCGCCGGCATCGGCTTCACCGAAGATAACAAGCGGCACTCCATATATATAGATTTAGAGCACAGTCAGGGGAGCGCAGTGAGCAAGCCCTGGGGCTATAATGTTGGCTGTCGCTGGAAGCTGTAATAAAATTGCACAATACATAATAACAGCCCTCTTGACTCGCATTGGCCAAGAGGGCTGTTTTCTACTCCTTAAAGAATTCCTTTTTGCGCCGCAGAATATCAGCTTCCAAAATTACACGACCATTCTTCCGTTTCTCACAAAAATCAAAAACACCCGTTTGACTGGCAATGTCGTCAACTTAAAAAAGAAATAAGATTCATAAAAAAGTACTTTATAATTATATCTAGAAAATGGACCTCGCATTAATTACTAATTCTAATGCAAGGTGCTTTTTATGAACTCCTACCAAGTTATTTCATTGATTTTACAGACTGCTAATCAACAAATCATTTCTATATCTTTTTTCGAAGAACACCATATTGGAAATACTTTTACTCGCTCTAGCAATGTTTCTTTCTCAGGATTAGTTTACCCCATACCACGTTTGATGGACAATTGAAACTGGATTGGCAACACTTTTCAGGACAATTTTTTAGAGGAGTGATTGCCTGAACTCTACCGGACTTTTATATCCTAGACTGCTATGAATTCGTTTATTGTTAAACCAATAAACATATGCCATAAGTTCGACTTTTAAATGCTCAAGATTTTGAAATCTCCTAGAACGAACAAATTCTGTTTTTATAATTTTAAATTGTGCTTCAGCTACAGCGTTATCGTAAGGACATCCTTTTGCACTAAGCGAGCGGCGAATCTGGAATTCTTTCAAAAAATCATCAATCAGATAATTTTTAAATTCACTTCCACGGTCCGTATGAAAAACGCAGATATTCTTTAAATTCGTTTTTATTTTTGCAAAAGCATCATAAACCAGTTTAGCATCTTTATGCTTGCCGCAGCTGTAGCCAACAATTTCACGATTATGTAGATCAAGTAAAATACAAATATAATTTCAATCGTTTCCGACTCTGACATAAGTCAAATCACTCACTACGACCTCGTAGGGATCTTTTTCGTCAAACTGACGCTCTAAAAGATTAGGATAGGCTTCATTATTGACGGTTTCTTTATGTGGCCTGTATTTTTTGATCGTGTAGGCCGATATCAGTCCATTATAACGCATAATCCTGGCAATACGACGCCTCGATAGCTTATAGTTTCTTTTAGCCAGCTCTGCCTTTAACTTACGGGTTCCATATACATGCTGATTTTGATTAAAGATTTTGACTACAATATCATTGATTTTATCTTTTTTCTTCTCAGGTTCTTCGTAGGAATAGTACGTACTGCGAGATATCTTGAGAATCTTACACATTGGTATTTTTGCAATTTCAGCCTCTCCATTTGCTATAAAAATTCTTTGATATTGTTGATATTTTTCCTGTCCAATGACAAAAGGATGTGGCTCTCCAGGCTTGCGACTACGCAGTGCATCCATTCTTTCAAAAGAAGGATCTACCCATGCGTGTGCGCTCATTTCTATATCAACTTTGTATTTTTCTGAAACTTCAGTAAAATACTTAGCAGAACTGACATATACATAATTCATATCTATATTACTAGTCGTGCCAGTGCCCCACCATATAGCTACATGGTGGGGCGTTCCATTATCAGTAACCGGAACAATCATTGACCAAATTTTCTATTTTAAATAGCAACACTCAAAGCTTCTGGCATATTTCTAGGACCACGAACAGCCTTTATACCATATCTCTTTAACCATTGAAAAGTAAATAGGTTTTTATTATACCGCTCTAAAAGTTTGATTTTCATAACACGGTGAATCGTCAACTGCTTACTTTCATAATTATATGGTATATCAACCTCTACAACTAAACACCGATACAAAATTGCTGAAAACGGTGCCGCTACATACATGTAAACAATATCATTCACGGCAATTTGGTTACTCTGCTTCCAAATAATCTCCGAGTTTTCTGCAAAAGCTTTCTCTAAATCAAAATATAGCGGATTTGCTGGAATAATCCATTCCTTAGTCCTGGCCTCATTTCCTCTCTTAATCCCCCCTCCTTCATAACAATCTCATAACTTTTTTCTACTAATTCCATAATTCGACCATCTGCAACTGTTTCATCCAAAATTATAGAAATCCAGTTTTTTTTTACTAAGATGATACGAAGGATATGGCCTATACCCGAATTGCCGGAGAGTTGAGAGTAGTGTAAAATAAAATCACTACGAAAGGGTGTTCGGGATGGGAAAAAGTAAAGGAACCAGATATAGTGAGGAATTTAAGCAAGGAGCTATAAAGCTTGTTTTAGAGAACAAACAAAGTATTGCAGAGGTATGCCGTAATCTTGGTGTGTCAAGGAATGCGATGGAACGTTGGCTTTCGTTCGAAGCGGATAGTCACGATGACGAGAAAGTCCGGCTACGCGAGCAAGAAGCTGAAATTCGACAACTCCGAAAGGAGAAAGCAGATTTAGCGGACACAGTAGAAATATTAAAAAAAACGGCGGCCATCTTCAGTCAGAGCCAGAGAAAAAATACGAAATAATCCACGATAACCGCAAGGAGCATTCTGTGGTGAAGATGTGCCGGACATTTGAAGTCTCCCAAAGCGGGTATTATGCTTGGATACAAAGTCGGGAAAGTATGACGAAACGTGAGAATCAGACAATTTATGAAGTTCTAAAATATAGCTACGATCGCTACAAAGGGCGTGTGGGACTTGATAAATTATTAGATGATGTTCGGCTTACCTTCCCTAGATGCAGTCGGAATCGCCTATAGCTGTGGACCGTTTTTGTAAGCAGTCAAGCAAAATGCAGAGTTTTCCGCCACAAAGTGCAGAGTTTTTCAGGTAATACTCTTGCGGTGCTTTAAGCGGTAGCTATCACCAGTCATGTTGATGATCTCGCAGTGGTGAATCAAACGGTCAAGTATTGCTGTTGTAATCGTTGCATCGCCAAGGAATTCGACCCATTCGTCAAATCCTTTGTTGGAAGTAATAATCATCGAAGTACGTTCGGCCATAGAAGAAACAAAGCTAAAGATTAGATTAGCCTCTGCAGGTGAAAGCGGCATAAACCCGACTTCATCAACAATCACCAGAGCAGCCTTGCTCAAATATTTGAGTCGCTGTTTGCTGGCTCCTGAAATTTCAGCCGTCTTTAGAATCTTCATAAAAGTGTCCAAGGTTTCAAATGCCACTGCATAGCCTAAGTTGAGCCCCTTCACGGCTAGAGACAGAGCAAGGTGTGTTTTGCCAACGCCCGGAGGACCAAGAAAGCAAACGTTGTATGCTTGTTCAACCCAAGTCATATCACTCAATCGCAACATCTGTTCCTTGGAAACGCTGCGTTGGAACCCAAAGTCCATGGTTTTCTCGGCAGGCAAGTTTGCTCTGCGGCGTCGCAGCAGATTTTGTTTTTGCACCCGGAGTCGTTGCTGTTCCAGCAAAAATAATTCTACACTTTCCAGGGGTGATAGCATATTTTCACCATCAAAAAGTGCTTCAAAATTCACGGGGTTCATGCGTAAATCGGAAAGCAATCCGGTTACCCTGTCAATTGGCCGCATCATCGGTCACCACCAACCTGGGCATAAACATGAAGCGAGCGCTTTTGCGTTGTCACATGATATTTTGCTTTGCTCACAGGAATAGGCAGTTCTGGTGGTTTAGGTTGTTTACAGGCATTGTGTTCTAGATAGTCTTTTATGTAATTCGCGCTGTAGAGCTTGTTGTACTGGCAAAAAACAATAGCTTCTAGGACAGCATCTACATTATATTGGTCGCAAAGCGTACGAATCAGCTTAAATTGGTCTCTGGCATACCGGGATTTCTCCGTGCGGATCGTCTGGAGGAAATCATCTGCCTTACCAAGAAGAAGCGTGCTCAATTCGGTCTGCATCTGATTTAGTGAGCTAGTTCTGTCGCGCTGGTGGCTTTTACTTTGGATGAGCAAACCGCGACCGCTGGAAATGCGATGTTGGCAAATGTGATCGCCAAATACAGTCTGGATGTATAGAATGCCGTCCTCGGATACAATACAAACATCCTTCTGCACATTGTAAGTGCCAAGCGGAACGGAGTATCGGTTACTATCATAAATAACGGTATTATCCTTGCGGACAGTTCTACAAATATTGGCACCGCTGGTTTCTGCACACTCAACCAGTGGACGCAAGTATTCCCATTCTTCGGCAAAGACTTCGGCGGGCACACGCTTGGTTGTTCCGTGGATTTTTACGTTTGCGGTACGCTCCAGCCACTCCAGACAGCTGTTGTTTAGGATGTCATCAGCCACGTAGAGCCGGTTTTCAAGGAAATTGCCCGTCACATATTTTACGGTGCTTTCAACCTTTCCCTTGCTTTCAGGATCGGCGCCGCGGCACATATAAATGCTCAGTTTGCACTCCTGCCGAAGCTTTTCAAATTCGTAGGTATGAATGATATCACCGGCATTTTCTGCTACACAAACAATACTATCCTGGTCAAAGACCATCTCTTGCGGTATTCCGCCCATATACCTAAAGCATTGATGACAGGCTCGCACCAAATCTACTGCGGTGTAGGGCCAGCTTTGCAGCTCGGCATATTTGAAGCGGGAGTGTGCCAGAACAAAGGCTGCTGCATAGATTTTGGTGCGGCCACCATTTGCATTTTCCAACCACTTCTCTCCAAAGTCCACTTGCAGCTGTTGCCCCATTGGCAATTCTGGAACAGCTGCATAATCTCGTTGATTTGGCGCTTTACGCAGATCATACTCTCTACGCAGGCTTTTTACATATCGGGAGACAGTGCGTTCGGTAAAGGTTGCGCTATAGTGCTCTTTTAACCAATCGCAAACCTGCGCCGCACTTAGTTGGGGTAATCCCTCAGCCAGTTGATGATTGTATCACGGTAATCATCCAGCAGCCTGGCCTTACAGACCGTAGCTACATTGGATTCATACTCATCCACGGTCATATTCCAGTAGCGATCCACTGTTCGCCAGTTAATACTCAGACATTTAGCCACGGTGTCTTTTCGGAATCCACGTTCCTTGAGTTGATGTATTTTGCTATACACAGAATATCCCTTCATTTCTAGCAGCCTCCATACTCAGCGCATTGCGGCTATTGGGATTATTAGAATGACCATTCTTTTGATAGCCTAGGTGGTCATCCATTTCTGCTTCCATCATTTCTTTGATAGTACCGCCTAGAATATCTTTCAGCGCATCCTGAATATCTTCAGCAGTCTCAATCTCGTATTCTTGAAGAAACTGCTGAATAATG
>JAGGAD010000045.1 GCA_017889625.1 Bacillota bacterium
TGGGGTATCATTATTCTTGGAGTATGGCGGGATATTGGTAGTTTCACCTCAGACTAGAACCTTTCCGGAAGTATTCCCGACTACGCTGTATAACTTTGCTGGTGTAGTTGTTAGCAGTCAGCAGGTGCTGATATTGGTAGTTTCGTTGGTGCTTATGGTAATATTAACTTATATTGTTCAGCGTACTAAGATTGGCAAAGCGATGAGGGCCGTGTCATTTGATACTGATGCAGCTCGATTAATGGGCATTAACGTGGATTTGGTTATTTCAGCGACTTTTGCAATTGGTTCAGCCTTAGCTGGGGCGGCCGGGGTATTAGTTGGTGTGTACTATAATTCAATTGACCCATTAATGGGGATTATGCCAGGATTAAAAGCGTTTATTGCTGCAGTTTTGGGTGGTATAGGAATTATTCCTGGTGCAATGCTTGGTGGAATAATCATGGGTGTTGTTGAGGCATTAGTCAGTGGATTTGTGTCTTCTACTTATCGCGATGCGGCAGCGTTTGCTATCCTTATTATCATTCTTTTGCTTAAACCAGCTGGGTTATTAGGCAAGAATGTACGCGAGAAAGTGTAGGTGGAAGTATGAAGGTTAGAACAAAAAGAGATATTATATTTGTAGGTATTAGTGTGCTGATATACTTAGTTGGGGAAGTACTTATTCTAACCGGGGCTATCCCGCCGTATTTAGAACGTAGCATTGTAACCGTTTGTATTAATATTATATTAGCCGCTAGCCTTAATTTAATAAACGGAATAACGGGACAATTCTCTATCGGGCATGCCGGATTTATGGCGGTAGGTGCATATGTCAGTGCTATTTTAACCGTAAAATTTGGTATATCGTTTGTAGTTGCAATTATTGCTGGTGCGGCGGCATCCGCCTTGCTTGGAGTATTAATTGGACTGCCGACGCTTCGTTTAAGCGGCGATTATTTAGCAATAGCTACTTTGGGGCTTGGTGAAATTATCCGTATTGTTATACTTAATATATCCTATGTGGGAGGGGCTTCAGGTCTAGTTGGTATACCTAAAGATACCACGTTCACATGGGCTTTTGCCTTGATGGTTTTTTCATTGCTATTTATTCGCAACTTTGTTGAGTCCAGCCATGGTCGGGCTTGTATTGCAATTCGGGAAAACGAAATTGCTGCTGAAGCAATGGGGATAAACACCACTAAATATAAGGTGTTGGCTTTTGCCCTTGGTGCAGGCTTCGCTGGTGTAGCCGGAGCGTTATTTGTCCATTATAATTATATGGCGCATCCGGGTTCATTTACCTTTTTACGGTCATTTGACATTTTAACTATGGTTGTATTTGGCGGTCTCGGAAGTATGACCGGAGCGGTAACCGGAGCAGTAGTCCTGACACTACTAACCTTTTTCTTGGCGGATATTCCTGAACTTAGAATGGTTATTTACTCCGTATTGCTCATTATTTTAATGTTGTATCGCCCACAAGGTTTATTTGGTAACAAGGAACTTAGTCTGAAAATGTTGACTAGGCTAATTGGAGGTGGGCGACGTGACGCTGCTGAAGGCAAGTAAAGTATCGAAAGCTTTTGGGGGATTAAAAGCAGTATCTAACTTTGAGCTGGAGATAAATTCTGGAGATTTGATGGGGTTAATTGGGCCTAATGGTGCCGGAAAAACTACAGTATTTAATCTTCTGACGGGAGTATATGAACCAACTGATGGTCAAATTGAGTTGGATGGCAAAAACATTGTAGGGTTAAAACCTTATCAAATAACTCAGCATGGCATTGCCCGGACCTTCCAAAATATAAGACTATTTTCCGAGCTAACTGTACTAGACAACGTTAAGGTTGCATATCACTTTCATGTAAAATACAGTATCTTGGAAGCGGTTTCTCGATTAGGCCGCTTCCATTCGGAAGAAGCCAAGATTGAAGAACAAGCGCTTAGCCTGCTTAAGGTTTTTAATTTAGCGGATAAACGGGATGAACTTGCCAAAAATCTTCCTTATGGTGAACAGCGCCGGTTGGAGATTGCCCGGGCGATGGCGACTAAGCCAAAACTATTGCTGTTAGACGAACCGGCAGCAGGAATGAATCCGCAGGAGACTCAGGAACTTATGAAAATGATACGTTGGATTCGTAAAGAGTTCAATCTGACGGTGCTGCTGATTGAGCATGACATGAGCTTGGTTATGGGGGTATGTGAACGGATTTTGGTATTAGACTATGGTAGCGTTATTGCTCGTGGCACGCCGACCGAGATCCGGAATAATCCGAAAGTTATTGAGGCTTATCTCGGTGAGGAGGTGCCTGGATGTTAGTAGTAAATAATATTGATGTATATTATGGAGCTATTCATGCGCTAAAGGGAATTAGTCTTGCAGTTAATGAAGGAGAAATTGTTACTCTTATTGGGGCTAATGGTGCAGGTAAAAGTACCACGCTGCGCACTATTTCCGGCCTAATAAGGCCACAAAGCGGGCAGGTCGAATTTGAAGGCAATGTAATTTCTAACATGAAGGCACAATCAATCGTAAAGCTTGGGGTTTCCCAAGTTCCTGAAGGACGACGGATTTTTGCTAATATGTCGGTTATGGAAAACCTTGAGCTAGGTGCCTTCACACGCTCGGATTCGACGGAAATTTTGGCGGATATACAAATGGTCTTTAGGCGGTTTCCTCGCCTAAAAGAACGTAAAGATCAACTTGCCGGCACTTTAAGCGGTGGGGAACAGCAGATGTTGGCGATGGGCCGTGCCCTGATGAGTAGGCCTAAACTGCTATTGCTTGATGAACCGTCGATGGGTCTGGCACCACTTTTAGTTAAAGAAATTTTCTCTATTATTCAGGAAATCAATGCTGGTGGTACGACTATTTTGCTGGTTGAGCAAAATGCGAATATGGCGCTGGCAATTGCCAACAAAGCTTATGTGGTAGAAACTGGGCGGATTACACTTGAAGGATCGGCGCGAGAACTGGCAGCAAGCGATGCAGTACGTAAAGCGTATCTTGGTGGTTGATTAAGTTAAGCAAAGAGGGGGAAAAACCGTGTTTGTTTATCGAAAAATGACCCACAACCCTGTTGTGATACCATCGACAACAAGAGTTGTTGAAGCAATGGAAATTATGGAGAAAAATGATTTTCGGCGCTTGCCGATTGTCGATGCTGGCAACCTAGTGGGAATTATAACAGACCGGGATTTAAGAGACGTTTCGCCGTCTCCGGCAACAACCTTGTCAGTACACGAATTAAAATATCTGCTAGATAAAATGTTAGTTCGCGATATAATGAAAAAAAATGTAATAACTATAAATGAGGCGGCTACTATTGAAGAAGCGGCTTTGGCGTTATACATTCATAAAATTAGTGGACTGGTTGTTGTTAATGGCAGTGGCTGTGTTGTTGGTATTCTTACTTCGACCGATATCTTCAAGTGTTTTGTAGATGTTATGGGGTTGTCTAGCGGAAAAACGCGGTTAACATTGGTGGTTAATGATAATATTGGGGTATTACAGGATATTACTGAAGTATTTAAAAAACTTTCTATTAATATTACTAGTATGGTCAATGATTATCTGTCCGATGGTACAGTGGAAATGGTTATTAGGGCTGATATTACCGATATTTCGCCTATTTCCGAACAACTGGTGGCGGCCGGTTATACCATTACGCATATTGCTAAAATTGGCAGTAATCAGTAATATTATACATACTTGGGCTTTTATGATAATATAAATAATAGGGGCAATAACTTTTAACGATAAAAGGTAAGACCTTATTTAATTAACGCTTATCTGTTATCTGCTCAGACAGAACAGCGAAGCAAATGCGTCCAAAGGGCTTGGTTAAGACCAAGCCCTTTACTATAAGGGGGGCGATTTTTTGGAGCAGATGAATAAGTTAAAACAAAGGACAGCTAGACTATCAGTTGGTTCTAACTTATTATTGGTTATTCTTAAACTGAGTGTTGGTGTTTTTAGTGGTGCAGTTAGTATTGTGTCTGAGGCGGCCCATTCAGGGGTAGACCTTATTGCGGCCTTTATAGCGTTTTATGCGGTACGAAAAGCGGTTAAGCCACCCGATGAACAACATGCATACGGTCACGGAAAAGTTGAAAACCTATCCGGCGCTATTGAGGCAGGTTTAATTGTACTGGCGGCAATATGGATTGTGTATGAGGCTATAAATAAATATTATCAGGCAGAAGCTCCGGAATTTTTGGAATACGGTGTTGCAGTGATGGTCGTATCCATCGTAGTTAACTGGTATGTATCGAACAAATTATTTAAGGTGGCGGCAACAACTGGTTCCCAAGCCTTGGAAGCTGATGCCGTGCATCTGAGATCAGATATTTGGAGTTCGATAGGTGTACTTGGTGGGTTAGTTGTGATCAAAATTACTGGTTATACTTGGCTTGATTCAGCAATTGCGGTCATTGTGGCACTGATAGTATTTCGCGCCGGATACCAAATGTCGAAGAAAAGCTTGTATGAACTTACCGACATTAGTTTACCCGAAGTGGAAGAAGAAATTATCCGTGATATTTTAAGTGCCCATCCCGACAGTATTGATTTTCATCAATTAAGAACCAGACGGTCTGGGAGTCGAAGATTAATTGATGTTCATCTTATTTTGTACAAGGATATGCATTTGGACAAAGCGCATGCTATCTGTGACCAAATAGAGGCGGAAATTGAGGCCAAGCTGGCACCTTGCGATATAACCATTCATATTGAACCATGCGGGAATTATGCTGAGCTTGATGCTTGCCCGTTATCGGATAAAGATAAGTAGAAGGCAGCTACTTATCTTAATTTACGTGGCCGGCAAGTTTGATCGTGCCTGGTGTTAGTTGGTTTGGGGCTTTGGTTCTGTGGGGCTGATGGAGAAGTATCTGAATGTTTAGCGGTAGACGTAACCGTTGGTGGCGGAGCTTCAGCAACAACCGGTTGGAAAAATTCTGGTAATGGTTCCTGAGGTGGGAAACTCGCAGGCGGGAACGGTGGCTGGTATAATGAAGTAGCAAAAGTTATGGGAGGTGGTCCAGGTGGATGAGCAGCTTCGGTATCTGATTTATGGTTCAAACACTCTTGGGCACGGCGCAATACTTCAAGCAGGATAACATCCTCGGCTACTTGATTAGGGGTATCCGCTACATCAATGCGATTACTAAGTAGGCGGATTAAATCGATGGGCCCGCCGGTAACCGATAAAAGATCGCTGATAAAGGAAACCTTACAAAATAAAAGATCAATGATTATGTCAATAAGTACGCCGGTTCGGTCATAGCGTTCAATAGCTCGGACGACAATATCTGGTGAAACTCCAGGAGTACGGTGAATTTCCTCGGCGCTCCCTACCAATAAGCGATAGGAGCTTACCAAGGAAGAGAAGTTTGGGACTACGGCGTTAATATCAGCTAAGAGAGTATCGATAACGGTTTTAAAATTACTTTGTGAGGTACTGGAAATTAAAGAAGCCATGCTAATCGCTCCGATCGTAAAAGCTTGCCGTGTATACTATGTAGTTAATTGCCTAGTGGTTAAAAATGGACAAAATAAAATGAAATTGGGGGAGTCTTATGAGTGAATGGTATACTTCCGGAACCGTTTTTTATGCTTTCACTAAAATTTTACGAGTTGTTGTAATTTTAGCGATTGCTTCTCTTAGCCTGCGCTTTTTTAGTGTGTTGGCCGAACGATTTTTCACAAATAGAGTAGGCGCAGGGAAATTTCTCTTAGAAGAAAAAAGGGCCAAAACACTTAGTGCATTAATAAAGCAGATTTTTAATTATGCGCTATATTTTATTACTGTAATTATTGTATTGCAGGAATTTAGCATTGACACCACTTCAATAGTTGCCGGAGCCGGCATAATTGGTTTGGCACTTGGTGTTGGTGCGCAGAGTTTGGTCAAGGATATAATTTCTGGGTTTTTTATTATTTTTGAGGATCAATATGCGGTAGGAGACTATATTGTCAGTGGTGATATGGCGGGGATTGTTGAAGATATCGGATTTAGGACTACTCGCCTTCGCGATGGCAACGGAGTCTTACACATTATTCCCAATGGTGCAATATCAAGAATTAGTAATCATACTAGAGGCCACATGCAGGCAGTAGTAAATATACCGGTAGCATATGAAGTCAATATAGATACGGTGCTAGCATTATTAGAACAAGCGTGCAATGAAGTGGCGGAGAGTATGCCGGAAGTTTTGGACAAGCCGAAGGTTGTCGGAATCGTAAATTTAACTCCTGGTGAAATTATATTACAAGTGGTGGCCAAGACGGTGCCGTTGCAACAGGTAAAAGTAGAAGCGGCGTATCGGCGTATAATAAAACGTTTATTTGATGAAGCAAAAATTCCGTCACCCCGTTCGTTTGACAGCATGTTAAGACGCTAGGAGGTGTAGAAACGGTGAGTATTGTGATTCGTTATGAAATTGGTGATATTGTAAAAATGAAAAAGAAACATCCGTGTGGCAGTGATCGTTGGGAAATTACCCGTACCGGAATTGATTTTGGACTTAAATGTTTAGGCTGTGGTCGCAGGGTAATGGTACCGCGCCCTAAGTTTGAAAAAGCAGTAAAGATGATAGTACCTAAGACCAGTGATGAATAAGGAAAGACTGTTTTTAGGTCTGGCCTGGTATAAGGTATTGCAATCTAGGAACGGATAAATTACAATAAAATGACTAAATTTTGTAGTAAGGTGGAAGAAAAATGAGTACCAATCTTGAAGTGGGAATTGTAGGTTTGCCTAATGTGGGAAAAAGTACCTTGTTTAATGCGATTACTAAAGCTGGGGCGGAAGCAGCTAACTACCCTTTTTGCACTATTGAACCAAATGTGGGAGTCGTTGACGTTCCCGATGCACGTCTAGGCAAGCTGTCTGAAATGTATAAACCAAAAAAGACACTTCCGGCTGCAATGCGGTTTGTCGATATTGCCGGATTGGTCAAGGGGGCAGCTCAAGGTGAAGGATTAGGTAACAAGTTTTTGGCGCACATCCGCGAAGTAGATGCAATTGTACAAGTAGTACGTTGCTTTGACGCTGGAGATATTACCCATGTAGAAGGAAGCTTAAATCCGCTTAGAGATATTGATATTATTAATACGGAATTATGCTTGGCTGATTTAGAAACCGTAGAAAAAAGAATGGAACGCAGTCGAAAATTACTTAAAAGCGGTGACAAAAAAATTCAAGTTGAGATTGATCTATTAGAAAAAGTTCAGGCGGGATTAGGAAATGCTGAGCCAGTACGACGTCTTGTTACGGAAGAAGAAGAACTAAATAGTCTAAAAGATTTAAACCTGCTAACGTTAAAACCAGTGCTTTTTGTGGCTAACGTCAGCGAGGATGAGGTTGCTAATCCTGAAAGTAACCAGTATGTGGCTGTAGTAGAGGAATATGCCGCTAAGGAAGGTGCGATAGTTATTGCGGTTTCAGCCAAGATGGAAGCTGAGATTGCGGAACTATCGGAAGAAGAAGCGGGTGAATTTTTGCGTGAACTTGGAATAAATGAATCAGGGTTAGATCGACTCATTCGGGCAGGTTTTTCGCTATTAGGGCTTATGACTTTTTTTACAGCTGGAGAACAGGAAGTTCGGGCTTGGACTATTCATAAAGGTACAAAAGCTCCCCAGGCGGCTGGAAAAATTCATAGTGATATTGAACGTGGATTTATCCGGGCAGAGACGGTTGGTTATGATGATTTAATGAATTCCGGTAGTTTTAATGCTGCTAAAGAAAAGGGCTTAGTGCGGTTGGAAGGGAAGGACTATATCATGCGTGATGGTGATATAGTACACTTCCGATTTAATGTATAAAACAACGTACTTTAGATGGTATAAAAATAATATCATAGGTGGATATTGCAATTTCTTGGCAAGCAGTGCTATAATAGATAGGTCTAAAGATAGGGATTCAAATTACGATTTGAACCTTCCCTGCCCCGTTGTGGGGCCGAATAGTCCAAAGGAGGAGGTGGTTTCATGAATAAATATGAAGTTGTGTTCATTGTGAAGCCGGCGGAAGAAGAGGCAGTCGAAGCGGTAGCAACCAAATTCGAAAACCTCATAAAAAACAACGGCGGGAATGTCGATAAGATTGACCGTTGGGGTAAAAAACGTCTGGCATATGAACTAAAAGATTTGACCGAAGGTGTCTACTTTGTATTTTACTTCACATCTGAGCCTAGCGTTGTAAAAGAGCTGGATCGCGTGATGAAGATTACTGATGACATTTTGCGTCATATGGTTATTAAGCAAGATGAAAAATAGGCCAGGGGGGATCAACCATGAATAAGGTAATACTTGTCGGTCGTTTGGCACAGGATCCGGAAGTGCGTTATACGCAAAGCGGTAAGGCAGTGGCTTCTTTTAATATTGCTGTCAATCGTTTTTCTGGTCAGGGCCAAAAAGAAGCTGACTTTATACCTATCGTGGCATGGGAAAAACTGGCTGAGATTTGTGGCAATAACCTAACAAAGGGACAGCGTGTTTTGATTGAAGGGCGTTTGCAGATTCGGTCTTATGAGGCCAATGATGGACAGAAACGCCGGGTGGCTGAGGTAATTGCTCAGAACATGGAATTTTTGGAACGCAAACAATCAAGTGATGACAAAGCCGCTAATCCATTTGGTGGACAGGTATTCCCAGAGGAAGAAATTCCGTTTTAAAATTAGTGGCAGTTTTTAGACTGGCCATGGTATAAAAAAAGGAGGGTTTTTGTGAAACGGGAACGAGGCAGAAAACCCAAGAAAAAAGTTTGTAGTTTTTGTGTAGATAAAGTAGAGTCAATTGACTATAAAGATGTTCCAAAATTGCGCCGGTATACTACCGAGCGGGGCAAAATACTGCCACGCCGTATTTCAGGTAACTGCGCGAAACATCAGCGGCAACTGACTGTGGCGATTAAACGGGCGCGCAATATCGCGTTATTACCGTTTACGGCTGAGTAATTATTAATGATAAAAAGACTCCGCATCTTGACGCGGAGTCTTTTCGCTATCATTTTTTTGTAGAAGAAAATATAAAGGCTGGTAGATCAAATGATTAGTACAAGCAAACTCACCTTGCAGTATGGTAAAAGAATTTTATTTAAAGATGTAAGCATAAAGTTTACCGCAGGTAATTGCTATGGGTTAATTGGTGCTAATGGAACCGGTAAATCGACGTTCCTGAAAGTGCTGTCAGGCGATGTTGAACCAACCGGGGGCGAAGTAGCCATTACACCAGGCGAGCGGCTTGCGGTATTGAAACAGAATCACTACGAATTTGACGAGTTTGACGTTTTAAAAACAGTTATAAAGGGTCACGATCGGTTATTTGATATAATGGAAGAAAAGGATGCGCTTTATGCCAAACCGGATTTTTCGGATGAAGATGGGATAAAAGTGTCCGAACTAGAGTGCGAGTTTGCCGAACTAAATGGCTGGGATGCTGAAGCTGAAGCGGCGAGGATGCTTACGGGTCTTGGCATTGGTGTCGAATTGCATGAACAGAAAATGAGCAACTTAAGCGGTAAAGAAAAAGTGAGAGTTCTTTTAGCCCAAGCGTTATTTGGCAATCCAGATATTCTCCTATTAGATGAACCGACTAATGACCTTGACATCGAATCTATTGCTTGGTTGGAAAACTTCCTTTATGATTTTCCGAACACGGTCATTGTGGTATCTCATGATCGGCATTTTCTTAATCAAGTTTGTACTCATATCGCAGATATTGACTTCCAAAATATTCAACTTTATGTAGGTAACTATGATTTTTGGCTGGAATCAAGCCAACTAGCGTTGCAGTTAGCTAAAGACGCTAATAAAAAGATGGAAGAAAAGGCGAAAGACCTGCAAAGTTTTATTCAACGCTTTAGTGCGAATGCATCTAAGTCAAAGCAGGCGACTTCCCGGAAAAAGCTGTTAGAAAAACTTACGCTGGAAGACCTCAAACCTTCCTCGCGTAAATATCCGTATATTGCCTTTAAACCTGATCGGGAAGCGGGCAACCAACTGCTTACAATAGATAATTTGTCAAAAACAATTGATGGGCAATTGGTTCTTAATGACATAAGTTTTATGGTTGCCAAGGGCGATAAAATTGCTTTTGTTGGACCCGATGGCCTGGCAAAAACTACGCTATTTCAGATTCTAATGGGTGAATTAACTGCTGATAGTGGCGAATTTAAGTGGGGTGTGACTACTTCTCAGGCCTATTTCCCCAAAGACAATTCGCCCTTCTTTGAGGATGTTAAATTAAATTTAGTAGATTGGTTACGGCAGTTTTCGCGTGATCAGGAAGAATCTTTTATTCGCGGCTTTTTAGGCCGGATGTTATTTTCGGGTGAAGAAAGCCTAAAGGCAGCCAATGTGTTAAGTGGGGGAGAAAAAGTACGGTGTATGTTGGCTAAAATGATGCTGAGCGGGGCGAACGTGCTACTTCTGGATGAACCTACTAACCACTTAGATCTAGAATCTATTACCTCATTGAATAACGGTTTAACCCAGTTTGAGGGAACGATGCTGTTTGTATCTCATGATCACCAGTTTATTCAGACGGTTGCTAATCGGATTATTGAAATTACTCCAGGCGGGATTGTCGATCGGCGAATGACATATGACGATTATCTGGCAAATGCGGATGTTAAAAAATTATTAGCTGAAGGTTATAATAGCGGCGGTGCGCGGACGATTTAGTCCGGCCGCCGCTTTGGCGCATCTGGGGCTATTAAAATTAACAGAATGTTAAGTAACAAAATGGCAGGAGTTAGTTGATGTAGGGCGAATATAATAAGAAATATTGACTAGTTAGTCTGTATTGGTTTTATCAGCGATTGCCGTCGGTTTTATTTGAAAAATCAGACGTCGGTTTTGCTCAAAGATGTTGGCTTGCATATAAGGTTGGGGCAATATCTAAGTATTAGGAGGGTCACAGTTGAAAAGAAAAATTATTGGAATTGGTATCGTGATGACGATGCTGGCGCTTGCGGGTTGTGGCAGTCAGCAGGCTATGCAAGGTTCACCAAAGGCTGAAGTAAAAGCTATGAGTGTTATTCAAAGAGATACCCCAGTTACGTATGAGTATGTGGGGCAAATCCAGGCAAAAAATGAAGTACAAATTTATCCACGGGTAGCTGGCAATATTGTTGCGGCCATGGTTAAAGGCGGGGAAACTGTTCGCCAAGGTCAACCATTGTTTCAAATAGACCGCAGTCAGTATGAGGCGGCGCTCCTAAATGCTCAGGCCCAAGTGGCTCAGGCTGAAGCTGCTTTGAGTAATGCACGGTTACAGACTAGCCGTTATCAAACCCTGGCGGCGCAACAGGCCATTTCGCAGCAGACTCTGGATAATGCTGTTGCGACTGAAGAACAAAATGCTGCGGCGGTAGAAGCTTACCAGGCGAAAGTCCGTCAAGCTGCTGATGATGTTAATAATACGTTGATAACTGCGCCTTTTGACGGGAGAATTGGGGTCAATGTATTGCGTGTGGGTAGTTATGCTGGAACAGGGTCAACGGCATTGGCTACCATATCTTCAGTTGGTTCGATCTATGCTCAGTTTAGTATGAGTGAAACTGAATATTTACATTTAGCTCAAGTTGGGGGCGGTTCGCTGCCAACTGCATGGGGAAATAGTTTGAAGTTAGTGCTTAGTGATGGATCAGAGTATCCGTTGACGGGGAAGATTGATCAAATTGACAGGGGTCTTGGCACGGATACTGGTAGTATAACGATAAAAGCAGCGTTTGAGAATCCTAACGGTCTTCTTCTGCCAGGAATGTTTGCTCGTATCGTAGCGACAGGAGAGACGGTTCCGGGGGCGCTCCTTGTTCCGCAACGAGCGGTACAGCAGCTCTTAGGTAAAACTTTTATAACGGTTGTAGCTGAAGGCAATAAGGCCGAAACGAGAAATGTGACGATGGGAAGCCGTATCGGTAACTTATGGATGGTAACAAGCGGCTTGAATGCCGGTGATGTGGTGGTTGTCGACGGATATGCGAAAGTCCAGCCTGGCGCAGAAATGAATGTTACCATGATTGGTCCGGATGATCTCACTGATCAGTCGGCACAGTAGGGGGGGGTAACATGGCTAAGTTCTTTATTAATCGTCCGATTTTTGCCATTGTGTTATCAATCCTAATCTCATTGGGTGGTTTGATTGCAGTATTTAATTTGGCGGTGGCCCAGTATCCACAGATCAGTCCGCCCCAGGTTAGGGTTAGTACTAGTTACCAGGGCGCAAACGCTGAAGTTGTTGAAAAAACAGTTGCCCAGATCATTGAAGAACAGGTAAACGGGGCTGAAGGCATGGTATCTATGTCCTCATCCAGTTCAGACAGTGGTTCTTATATGCTGACAGTTCAATTTGAAACCGGCAAAGATGGCGATATGGCTGCGGTGCAGACCCAAAACCGGATAGCCCAGGCTACGGCTTCTTTGCCTGATACCGTTCAGAGTACGGGGGTCACGGCGACAAAATCGGCTAATGATATGGCGGTTATGTTCAATTTTGTTTCGCCAAACGGAACGTATGACGCTTCGTTTATGAAAAACTATGCTAGTAATTATTTGCTCGAAAATCTAAAGCGGGTCAAGGGTGTCGGTAATGTTATGGAGTTTGGCGCCGACTACGCGATGCGAATTTGGCTTAATCCAGAGAAAATGGCCCAGCTTGGTGTAACAACAAGCGATGTATCCAGTGCGATTACGGCACAGAATCAGCAGGCACCGGCTGGAGGCATCGGCAAGGCTCCGGGCTTGCCAAATCAAGAATATCAATACACCGCCACGATACAGGGGCGCTTGGAGAATTCAAACCAGTTCGGTAATATAATTGTTAAAACCAACACAGATGGGTCATTTATTCGCCTTAAAGATGTGGCTCGGGTTGAGCTTGGCGATAAATCGTATTCTTTTAGCGGTGAGGCGAATGGTAAGCCGCAAGCCGGTTTTGCAATCCAGCTCAGCAGTGATGCCAATGCGCTGGAAACGGTAAGTAATGTCCGTAAAGTTATTGCTGAAGCGGAAAAAAAGTTTCCGCCTGATCTGGAATGTAATGTAGCGGTTGATAATACCCGGTTTGTTCGGGAGTCGCTATATGAAGTGTGTAAGACGCTTGTTGAAGCATTGGTATTAGTTATAATCGTGGTATTTATCTTTTTGCAGAGCGGACGTGCTACGCTTATACCAATGCTGGCGGTTCCGGTCTCGTTGTTGGGAACATTTGCGTCTTTTTTAGTGCTTGGGTTTACGATTAATACTTTAACCTTGTTTGCGATGGTGTTGGCTATTGGATTGGTTGTTGATGATGCGATTGTGGTTATTGAGGCCGTTGAACACCATATGCGTTATAACGGGCTTAGTCCGGTAGATGCGACCAAGCGGGCAATGAGTGAGGTTTCGGGACCGGTTGTTGCGATTGCCTTTGTTTTGGCCTCAGTGTTCATTCCTGTAGCTTTTTTCGGAGGAACGATGGGCGTGTTATATCGTCAGTTCGCTCTGACAATTGCCGTATCAATGGGGATATCCGCAGTAGTGGCGCTGTCCCTGACGCCAGCACTTTGTGCGCTATTGTTAAAACCGTATAATCCGGATGCTTACCAGGGCTTTGTTGGGAAAATGTTTGACAAATTTAATACCTGGTTTGAGCGTACAATCGAACGTTATGGCGGTGGTCTGAAACGGCTTATCCGTAAGGCTCCAATGGTGATTGCCATGCTGGTCGTGGTGATCATATTGGCCGGAGTATTATACAAGAATGTGCCAAGTTCCTTTGTTCCAGCGGAAGACCAAGGCTTTGTTATTACCGCGGTTAACTTGCCGGAAGGTTCAAGTATGAATCGGACTAAAGCCGTAGTAAATAAATTAGCGGCCGATATTCGTACTCAGCCGGGGGTTGAAACGACGATGGCGATTACTGGCTTTGATCTTATGGGCATGGGTGAAAAACAGAGTGCCGGTGCATCCTTCGTTGGATTAAAACCTTGGGATGAACGGAAAGATCCGCGGCAGGCGGCGGATATGCAAGCTTTGACGATTCTTATGAAAGGTGCTAAACTTCCCGAAGCATCAGTTTTTGCTTTTCAACCACCGGCCCTACCGGGCTTGGGGATGGTCGGCGGATTTTCGATGATGTTGGAAAATCGAGGCGGACTTTCCATGGAAGAAATGGAAAAGGTTTCGAGCGCATTTGTTGCCGCTGCCCAAAAACGGCCCGAAATTGGCATGATTCGGTCTGGGTTCCAAAGCAATACGCCGGGCTATAAATTTACGTTAGACCGTGAGAAAGCTGAAAAACTCGGTGTCTCAGTTAGTGATGTATTTAGTACGATTCAAGCGTTCCTTGGCGGTTCTCAAGTCAATGATTTTAACCTTTTCGGGAAAACGTATAAAGTTATTATGCAGGCTGAACCTGGGGCTCGCAGCGATATAGATGCAATACGGCTATTGTTTGTAAAGAGCTCGTCTGGTGGGATGGTGCCGTTGAGCTCAATTTTAACAGCGCAACCTACCAATGCGCCGTCAACGATAGCCAGGTATAATGGTTCGCAATCTATTCAGATTAATGGTAGTCCGGCTAATGGTTATAGTTCCGGTCAGGCGATGACCGCGTTGGAAGAAGTTGCGGCCCAGACGTTACCTAGCGGGTTTAGTTATGAATGGTCAGGTCAGAGTCGTGAAGAAAAAATATCCAGTGGGCAAGCGCCGATATTGTTTGGTTTGGCGTTAGTGTTCGTGTTTTTATGCTTGGCGGCACTTTATGAAAGTTGGACGGTTCCGTTTGCCGTACTTCTTGCAGTGCCAACAGGATTCTTTGGAGCCTTTTTGTTCCAGCAAGTTCGGGGCCTGGAAAATAGTATCTATATGCAGATTGGCTTAATTATGTTAATTGGATTGGCGGCTAAGAATGCCATTCTTATTGTTGAATTTGCTAAGATTAGGGTTGACAAGGGGATGGATCCGTTAAATGCCGCTATTGAAGCAGCGAAAATTCGTTTGCGCCCAATTTTGATGACGTCATTGGCGTTTATTATTGGCTGTATACCCTTGGCATTAGCTTCAGGTGCTGGTGCGGCTGCTAGAAAGTCAATGGGGAATGCTGTAGTTGGTGGAATGTTTATGGCAACTACGCTTGGTATATTTTTGATACCGGTGCTGTTTGTAGTAATTGAAAAGGCATCTGATAAGTTCCATGTTTGGTTGAGAAAAGGCAAAGACAAGACACCGCAGTTCCCGGCATAATAGGCAAGTTACTAAGCTGTTTTAAAAATAGAAAGAACACGGCCTAGCCGTGTTCTTTCTATTTTTAACATTATACTTTTGGAATATTTCGTCCGTAAAATATTTCAGCCATTTCTCGTTTTAAGCGCTGTTTAATTTTTTTCTTCTCACCAGGAAGCAAATCTTTTTTATCTGTACCAAATAAGTAATTATCTAAATCAAACTCTTTTAACAGCATTTTGGTGTGAAAAATGTATTCTTGGTACACATTAACATCAATCATTTGGTAAAGATTACGAGTATCCTTACCAATATAATTTTGGATAGAATTGATTTTGTGATCAATGAAAAATTTTTTGCCGGTTATATCTCTAGTAAAGCCTCTAACCCGATAGTCGATATTTACAATATCAGGATTAAAGCTATTTAAGAGATAGTTAAGGGCCTTAAGAGGGGAAATTTCACCGCAAGTGGATACATCAATATCAGCCCGAAATGTACTTATACCTTGGTCTGGGTGACTTTCCGGATAAGTATGAACAGTGATATGACTTTTATCAAGGTGACAGACGACCGCGTCAGGTCTAGGTTCGACATGTTCTGTCGGGCTGGTCGTATGTTTATTTTCGGCAATTAACATAGTTACGCTGGCTCCCTGGGGATCATAGTCTTGTCTAGCAGTGTTTAAAATATTGGCTCCAATCATATTGGCGACTTCGGTTAAAATACAAGTTAGTCGCTCGGCGTTATACTCCTCATCAATATATTGAATATACTCATCACGATGTTGCGCAGTTTTAGCATAGCAAATGTCGTACATGTTAAAACTTAATGTTTTGGTTAAATTATTGAACCCATATAGTTTTAATTTTTTAATAGCTTTTATATCCATCTTTCGCTCCTTAAAGTAAAATTTTATTACAAGGGAATAAAAGCCTTGTTTATAGTAAGCGAGGCAAAAAAGCTACACTTAACAAGTAAAAAAAAGCGAAGTTTAATCACAGAAAAAACATCGCCAAAAGAATCAACGTGTGTGTATTCGCCGATTGTTTGAGAATTCCTTTTTAGTAGTATTCTTATTGACAAATAATTTACTTTATTCTCGACGCAGGAAACAGCCCCTATGTTCGGCGAATATATTAGCACGACTGGGGAGTGATAATTTTGTTTTCCCATGAAACAGATATTTTACGAAAGTTACGGCTTATCGAGGGGCTTAAAGCTGAGTTGGTGCTTAGTGTGGGCAAAATGTTTCAAGCTGTAGCTCTTAATAGTGAAAAAGCTATTGGGGAGGGCCTTGCGGCAGTGGTTGTTGTCTGCTACTGCCTGGGTAAACGCTTGGGAATTGATTTTGCGGCTCTTGATACGGTAATTATTAAAGAGCTAGCTGATGGCAGTAGAAATGGGCATGAAGCAGAAAAGTGGTTTGGTGACTACAGCGAACTTCGCCGCTACTTTCGTGATAAGAGGTGAATATGGTTTATAATAACAGTAGACAAGTAGTAGCAGCAGGGATAATGTCAGCGATAACTGTGATGCTTACTTTAATTAGTATGTACATTCCTATACTAGGAGCTTTGGCTAATTTAGTTTTGCCGTTACCAATTATTTTGACTGGGGTTAGGCATGGACTTAAATGGAGTATTATGGTAATAGTAGTTGCAGCAATTATTGCCATGTTTCTTATGGGGCCGCTTAATGCAGTCCAGATCGTGGTTACTTTTGGTCTGACCGGAATTGTGTTTGGATATGCTATTAGGGCGAAAATGAGTGCAGGGCCTATGATATTATGGGGGGCAGTCGCGGGGCTGGTATCAATGGGAATAACCATTGTGTTGGCTGCTGTGGTAATGGGAATTGATCCCTTACAAATGGAATTCTCCGTCATGGAACAGTCGACTTCCCAAGTGCTTGATTATTACCGAAGTGCAGGGCTTGATGAGCAGCAAGTGGCTATGGTAGAGACAAGTATGCGGGCAATGATTGATACGGTAAGAATAATTTTTCCGGCATTTATCGCAGTTGGTTCAGTGCTTATGGCTTATGTAACCTTTATTCTGTCTCGTAAGATAATAAACCGGACCGGCTACAACATGGCCGGGTTACCAGCATTTAAAAACTGGGTGTTACCGCCATATGTACTATATATATTTATTCTTGGCTTTATAATCAGTTATGTTGGGAAATATCAGCAGATAGAAGCTGCAATAACTATTGGCGAAAATCTTAAATGGTGTGGGATATCGTTTACTTTTGTGCAAGGGTTGTCGGTATTTTACTATCTTGCCGACAAATACAAATTGTCAAGATTGATGCGTGGGATTATACTATTGTTAATATTCACTAACCTAGTATATCAATATATATTGGTTTTCGGCGGTGCATTTGAAATTGCTTTAGATTACCGTCGGCTAAGAAAACCACGTTTGTCTTGACTGGGGGAGGTCAAAATGTTTAAGGGACCGTCCTTATGGTTTGATACTCGAGTATATTTAGCCGTTGCGGCAGTACTTTTAGTAATTATTGTGTTTTATAATAAATCGGCTGCTGCACTTGGAGCGATTTTACTGTATGTGCTTTATCTTTATGGTCGAGATCGGTATATTGAGCAAAAGCAGCAATTGGGTGAATTTCTCGAACAAATGTCAGAAAGTACAGGACATGTGTTATTGCAGGCCTTAGAAAATTTGCCAATGGCCATTGCCTTTATTGATAGCAATGGCAAGGTTGTTTGGCTTAATAAGGTGCTATTTGACTGGCCGGGTATAGCATTAAAAGTTGGTGATGACATTCAAGCGGCTTGGCCACAAATTGAAACTGGGCGGATTTGGGGCAAGTCTGGAATCAAAAGTATTATAGCCGACGATAAACGGTATCAAGTGGTTTATAAGCCGGTAGTAGGTATAAGTACTTTTGGAACCGAAGTATTGGGTTTATGTTTTACGGATGTTTCTGCCTGTTTGATAGAAAACAATGAAAACAATGGCTTGATGCCGGTTTTAGCTTACATTCAGATTGATAATTACAGTGATGTTTTAAAAGGTTTGGATGAAAGCCAGCGTTCAGCAATATTGGCTGAGGTTAATCGGTATATAACGGAGTGGGTAGCTGGATTAGAAGGATTTATAAAAAAATATTCCGAAGATACTTATATTGCGATATTTGACCGCATCGCTTTAGATAATGTTCTGGCTGATAAATTTGATATTCTAGATAAAGTCCGAACTATTTTAGGAGATAATAATTTGCCGGTTACGCTAAGTATGGGGGTAACGCGGTCAGGCAGGCCTTGATTTGGCGCTTGGGCGAGGTGGTGATCAGGCTGTAGTCTATATTGAAAGTGAAGCTCAGTTCTATGGCGGTAAGGCTTTGATGGTAGAAAAAAACACCAGAGTCAAGGCCCGCGTGGTTGCTCAAGCCATCCGTGATACTGTTGAGGATACCGAACTAGTGCTGATAATGGGGCACGCTAATGAGGATTTTGATAGCCTTGGTGCTGCATTAGGAGCCTCCAAGCTGGCCCGTAGTTTAGGGAAAACTTGTCATGTTGTGGTTAGCTATCCTGGTGATGCGGTAAACCGGCTTAAGGAATTTATGGGTGAATATGATGAATATCATGATTTATTTATTGCGGCGGATGTTGCCCTGGAAATGATCACATCGGAGACAATCCTCATTATTGTGGATACACATCGGCCAGGAATAACTGCGGCGCCGGAACTTTTGGGCAAGACCAGTAAAATAATTGTCATTGACCATCATCGCCGAGCTGAGGATTTTATTTCCAATGCTATGTTGGTATATATGGAACCTTCGGCTTCATCCACGAGTGAACTTATTACGGAACTATTGCCATATTTCGATGAAAAACTAGAACTTACTAGGCTGGAGGCATCTACATTATACGCTGGGATTGTGGTTGATACTAAAAGTTTTGCGGTACAAACCGGCGTCCGGACTTTTGAAGCGGCATCTCAACTAAGACGTGCAGGCGCGGATCCTAGGCTGGTGAGGGAACTATTTAGAGTTGATTTGGATACATTAAAACATCGGGCTGAAATTATTAATAACACCGAAATGCTTCCGGGAGGAGCGGTAATTGCCGCGTATCCAAACAAAATAAAAAACGGTCAGATAGCTGCTGCGCAATCGGCGGATATGTTGCTTAATATTGATGGAGTTCGGGTAAGCGTAGTATTGTTTAAAATAGAAGATGGTGTAGCAGTTAGCGCACGGTCTCAAGGTGATATAAATGTTCAGGTTATAATGGAAGAAATCGGTGGTGGCGGGCATCAAACCATGGCTGGCGCTCAAGTGAAGAATGCCAGTATTGAAGAGGTCAAAGACCGGGTTGTTGAGCTTGTCACCAAGCATATAAAGGAGAGTGAAACTAATGAAGGTAATTCTACAACAAGAGATTAAAAAAGTTGGTAAAAAAGGTGACATTATTGAGGTTTCTGAAGGCTATGCACGCAACTATTTATTGCCGAAAAAATTGGCTATTCCGGCCACGGCAACAAATGTAAATACTGCTAAACAACAAAAAGATGCTGAAGTTCACAGAGCTAAACGACTTTTAGATGAAGCAAAAGTATATGCTTCCCAAATTGGTAAGTTGACAGTGACAGTAGCGGTAAAGACCGGTGAAGGAGGGCGTCTATTTGGGTCAGTAACTAGTAAGGACATTGCGGAGGCTCTCAAATCGGAACATGGTGTAGAACTGGATAAACGAAAAATTGATTTGCCAGATGCATTAAAAGCGCTGGGCACATATCCAGTTACTGTCAAACTGCATCCTGAAATAACATCACAAATACAAGTGCAGGTAATAGGTAGACCATAGAAAGGGTTATTATATGAGAAAATTTTTCAATAAGATTCTGCCAAACAAACTAAAACCGCAAGACACCGAGGAAGTTCAGCTTAAACGTCGGGTGGCAGCACTGTTTGGGTTGTATTCGAATCTTATCGGAACTGATAAAGTAGTGCTTAAAGCAGGCAAACTTGATGCTATTCAATTATTGAGGTCAGAATATTTGCCGGAACGAGTGCTGGCTCTGCAAAAACTAGTATTTGAAGACCCAACCGTTACAAAGCAGCCCTCGCATAGTCAGATACCTGAAATATTAGATGAAGTTGAAGAAGAAATAGCTGATATTATCGCGCGGCGGGCTGTCGAGGACAAGCTGGAGAAGAAAATTGCTGAAAAGATGGATGAGCGGCATCAGGAATATGTCCGGGAAATAAAGATGCAAGTGCTTAAAGAAGAAGAAAGTATTGAAAATCCTCAGACATTAAAAAAGTACGCTATGCTAGAAAAACTTGAACAACGTAATCTAACCCAGTCGGCAATGACCATGTTAAGGCCAGCATCGCTCAATGAAATTATTGGGCAAGAGCGGGCGGTAGAGGCACTTAAAGCTAAACTAGCATCACCATACCCACAGCATTTGATTTTATATGGTCCGCCTGGTGTCGGTAAAACGACGGCGGCCAGATTGGTTATGGAAGAAGCTAAGAAATTAAAATATTCGCCATTTGCCAATGATGCTGATTTTATTGAGGTCGATGGGACTACTTTGCGATGGGATCCAAGGGATATGACCAACCCGCTTCTCGGTTCGGTTCATGACCCGATATATCAAGGTGCTAGGCGTGATTTAGCTGACACCGGAATACCAGAGCCTAAGCCAGGGTTAGCTACGGATGCGCATGGCGGAATATTGTTCATTGATGAAATAGGTGAAATGGACCCGATGCTTCAGAACAAACTACTTAAAGTTCTGGAGGACAAGCGAGTATTTTTTGATTCGGCTTATTATGATCCTAGTGATCCTAATGTACCCAAATATATTAAAAAACTATTTGAAGACGGTGCGCCGGCTGATTTTATTTTAATCGGGGCTACCACCCGTGAAGCTCATGACCTAACTCCGGCGATAAGATCACGTTGCGCAGAAATATACTTTGAACCGCTTACTCCTAAACATATTGAACAAATAATTTATAATGCCGCTAGTAAGCTTGATGTTGAAATAGTACCTGACGTACCGCGAATCATAAGCGAATATACTATTGAAGGCCGTAAGGCCATTAATATATTAGCTGATGCCTATGGATTGGCACTTTATCGGACAAAAAATGAAGGAGATAAAGTGACGATCAAAGCTGAAGATGTATATCGGGTTGCTCAGGTTAGTCGAATGTCACCCTATGTCAGTAAAAAAGCATCGAATAATGGAGAAATCGGCAAAGTTTTTGGACTAGGTGTGGCCGGATATTTAGGATCAGTATTGGAAATTGAAGCGGTAGCCTTTACTGCTCAGGATAAGGGGAAGGGCCACATCAGATTTAATGATACTGCTGGCAGCATGGCCAAAGACTCGGTATTTAATGCGGCAGCTGTAGTTCGTAAACTTACCGGGCAAGATGTGGCCGATTATGATATCCATGTTAATGTTATAGGTGGGGGACGTATCGATGGCCCATCGGCAGGTACAGCTATTCTGGCTGCGATTATATCCGCCATCACAAGCCAACCGATTCGGCAAGACGTTGCCATAACTGGCGAAGTGTCTATCCAGGGAAAAGTCAAGGCCGTTGGTGGGGTTTTTGAAAAAGCATATGGTGCTAAACAAGCGGGGATAAGCACGATTGTCATTCCTAAAGAAAATGATAAAGATATTCCTCAAGGTCATTTAGGCCTTAATGTATGCGCGGTAGAAACAGTGGATGAAGCATTAGCCATCTTGTTTCTCAAACCGTCTACAGCTATTGCGTAAGGGAGAGGATTTTCTTTGTTAGATAGAATACCACCCCAAAATGTGGAAGCAGAGCAGTCGGTGCTGGGGTCCATGCTGATTGAACGTGAGGCAATTGCCAAGGTTGCCGAACTTCTGCGTCCGCAAGATTTTTACCGGGAGGCCCATCGTTTAATTTATCAGGCGATGTTGACTTTAGCCGATAAAAATGAAGGAATAGACCTGATTACTGTAACTGAGTACCTACGACGTGAAGAAAAACTTGAAGCCGTAGGTGGGATATCATATATTACCTCACTAGCAAATAGCGTACCTACGGCAGCCAATGTTAGCTTTCATGCTAAAATTATTGAAGAAAAGGCTCTTTTACGACAGCTCATTAATGCGGCAACTCAAATTGCCGGTATGGGATATGAAGCAAATGATGAAGTTGTAAGCATACTTGATCAGGCTGAAAAAATAATCTTTGAAGTATCAGGGCGGAAAATAACCGGAGATTTTACACCAGTAAAGACTATCATTCTAGATGCTTTTGGTCGCATTGAACAACTATACGCGACTAAAGGTGGCATTACCGGATTATCCACCGGGTTTAAAGATCTTGACCGACTGACGGCTGGATTGCAGCCGTCAGACCTTATCTTAATTGCAGCACGACCGAGTATGGGTAAAACAGCCTTCGTACTTAATATTGCTCAGAACTGTGCTGTTAAAGATAAAATGCCGGTTGCTTTTTTTAGCCTCGAAATGTCCAAAGAACAGCTAGTGCAGCGTATGCTTTGTGCAGAAGCGCCGATTGATGCCCAACGACTGAGGATTGGCGATCTCAAAGACGATGATTGGAAAAGACTGGTGGTAGCAGCAGAGCGATTATCTTCAGCTCCGGTTTTTATTGATGATACGGCGGGGATATCCGTAGCCGAAATGCGTGCAAAGTGTCGACGCCTAAAAGCAGAACATGGGCTAAAACTAGTTGTTATTGACTACCTGCAGCTAATGCAGGGCAGCGGATTTAGTAGTCACAATGAAAATCGACAGCAAGAAATTTCTGAAATCTCGCGCTCGTTGAAATCGCTTGCCCGTGAACTAAACGTTCCGGTAATTGCCTTGTCTCAGCTCAGTCGTGGTGTTGAATCGCGTCAATCAAAGAAACCTATGCTTAGTGATTTGAGAGAATCTGGTTCACTCGAACAAGATGCGGATATTGTAGCGTTTTTATACCGTGAAGATTACTATAATCCTGAGACCGAGCAAAAAAACCTTACCGAAGTAATAATTGCCAAACACCGCAATGGTCCCGTAGATACTGTACTTTTACACTTTCAAAAAGAGTACACTAAATTTCGAAATTACACAAAAATGGCCGAATCAGGCTGAACAGTTAGCTGACCAATGTACATATTGGTCAGCTAACTAGTGTTATAAATCAAGTTGGCACATCCTAGGTGTACTAATGTCGCCTCAGGAAAGTAAATCCGTAACATTTGCCGAACGTTTTTTATGTATACGCGATTATTATTCGAAACATCCTTGACACCCCTTTAGGCAAAATGCTATGATAATTCAGGGTAAAAGTCGAATATCTTGTGCGCAGATAACTCAAATGTTGGCGTAGTTATGCGCCAGTTTGAGTTATTTTTGTCAAGCGTAAAAATTAAATACCTATGAAGATACTGAAATTGGTTGCTTCAAACAAGACTTTAGCGTTAAACCTAAACCACTAGGTAAATATAAAATGGTATCTTATGGCTGAATAAAGCGATGTTTGCGTTGATGCAGCATTGGTGTTGCGCCTGTAGATACAATAATGGCCCGGTTTGGCCTGTAGAAAGGGTGAAAAATATGTCAGCAATAGTTGTCATCGGTACCCAATGGGGAGATGAAGGCAAAGGTAAAATAGTTGACAATTTGGCAGAAAATGCCGATGTTATCGTAAGATATCAGGGCGGTAATAACGCCGGACACACTGTAATCGTCAATGGTCAAGAATTTAAACTACACCTATTACCGTCGGGTATTTTGTATAAGGGTAAAACTTGTGTCGTAGGTAACGGCGTAGTAATCGATCCAGCTGTAATGCTTAAAGAGATTAATGATATGAAAGCAAAAGGAATTGACCCTTCTGGGCTTAAAATTTCTAATCGTGCTCATGTCATCATGCCATTCCATCGGCTCTTAGATGAAGTGGAAGAAGTGGCGCGTGGTGAAAATAAGATTGGTACCACTAAGCGAGGAATAGGCCCTTGCTACATGGATAAAAATGCCCGTATCGGCATTAGAATGGTTGACCTTATGGATGAAGAAGAATTCAGTGCTAAGCTAGAATGGCTATTAGAAGCAAAGAATCATTTACTTAAGGCGGTATATGGAGTAGACGGTTTTGACTTTGAAACCGTGAAAAAAGAATATCTAGGTTATGCCGAAGAACTTAGACCATATGTAACCGATACCTTGGTTGTCCTGAATGATGCCATTAAAAGTGGTAAAAAAGTACTGTTTGAAGGCGCTCAGGCAACTATGCTGGACTTAGATCATGGGACTTATCCATTTGTAACTTCCTCTAACCCAGTAGCTGGTGGAGTATGCGTTGGTGCGGGTATTGGACCGACTAAAATAAATAAAACCGTTGGCGTAGTAAAAGCTTACACTACTCGTGTCGGTGAAGGGCCTTTCCCCACGGAATTACTTGATAAAACTGGGGAGCTTATTAGAGAACGTGGTCGTGAATACGGTACAACCACCGGCCGTCCGCGGCGCTGTGGGTGGCTTGACGCCAGCGTTATTCGCTATGCCGGAATGGTAAGCGGCTTGGACTATTTAGCGGTTACTAGGCTTGACATCCTTGATGGATTAGAAACCCTAAAAATATGCGTTGGCTACAAATATAAAGGCGAGACAATTGCTGGATTTCCGGCTAGTCTTAAAGTACTGGCTCAAGTTGAACCGGTATATGAAGAAATGCCAGGCTGGACTGAAGCTACTAGCAGCATTAGAACCTATGCTGAACTTCCGCTCAATGCTAGGCGCTATGTTGAACGTTTGAGTGAAGTATCTGGCGTGGCACTGGGAATAGTATCGGTAGGTCCAGAACGCGATCAGACTATCAACTTAGTCGATTTATATTAAGAAAAACAACGATTTTATTGGTAGAAAAATAGAGATAAAAAGCGACAAAAAAGTTTAAAAAACATGTTGACATACTGTTATGTTTGCTATATAATTAGTTCTTGTGAGACGTGATCCACTAGCTCAGTTGGTAGAGCACCTGACTTTTAATCAGGGTGTCGATGGTTCGAATCCATCGTGGATCACCAGTTTTTGGCCCGTTGGTCAAGCGGTTAAGACACCGCCCTTTCACGGCGATAACATGGGTTCGATTCCCATACGGGTCACCAATCTCGGGCGATTAGCTCAGCTGGGAGAGCGCCTGCCTTACAAGCAGGATGTCGGCAGTTCGATCCTGTCATCGCCCACCAAAAATGCGGCCCCGTGGTGTAGCGTGTCGACGGTTCGATTCCGCCCTGCGGCACCATAGAAAAAACCAATCCATTACATGGATTGGTTTTTTAATATATGTACATAGTTTGAAGTAGTGAGTATGCCTTTAGTGTTGTAGGAAAATCTAGATACATCTATAAGTTTGCCTATAAATAATTAAGAGAGGTGCAATATGTATCAGGACAGAACTGAAGCCGGTAGTCAACTTGCCGAAATACTGACGAATCATAACTATGGTCAAATAATTATATTAGCAATTCCCCGGGGCGGAATAGTTGTTGCCGCTCCAATTGCCCAAAGACTAGAAGTACCTATAAATGTACTTATAACCAAAAAAATCGGTCATCCGGCTCATGCGGAGATTGCTATCGGGGCGGTCATGCCTGACGGCAGTGCAATTATTGATGCAGAGGCGCAAAATATTTTTGATGAAGAATATATATCTCAAGCTACGATAAAAGCATATCAAGAAATCAAACGACGACTCTCCGTATACCAAGCTACAGAAACACTACCACAATTGGCCGGAAAAACAGCAATAATTATTGATGACGGTATTGCTACGGGACACACCGTAAAAGCTGCTATTAAGTGGCTGCGCACCTTAAAACCGGCTAAAGTCATCCTCGCG
>JAGGAD010000046.1 GCA_017889625.1 Bacillota bacterium
TAACTATCATGCGTCCTTTGCGCTAGTAGCAGTCATTTGTGTTCTTGGCTTTATTGCCGCGATGGTTTCAAGAGAACGCCGCACCGCGATTGAAATGGCTGCTACGACACGTCAGTAGTTTTACAAACGCCGAACGACCGGCTGGTTTTAAAGGTAAGCTCCAAAATGAAGTTTTTTAGTTAGGTTGTTACTCCTAATCGCCGCAAAACTTGCGGCGGTTGGGGTTACAGCATAGAACTTGGCATTACCTGTCGGAATATTCGTTATATTTGCCGTTGCACTGATTTACTACATAAAGAAACACCATGTGATGGGAAGACAATCTTGGTAAACTACAAATCCTAGTGGTTATAGCACAAATCCAGGATAGGTTGGCAGGAATGACAACAGTACGTTGAGAGAGGTGATAAGGCAAGTTTTTTGCAACAAAAATGTTTTGAGGAAACCTGGAGACTCAGAACATGTCGGGCAAAAATGTAAAAATTAGGAGGAAACGTATGAGAAGAAGTATGGTGGCGCTACTGACGCTGGTGCTGGTACTTGGCTTTGGCGGTACGGCGCTGGCTGATGAAAGCAATCCCTTTGGCGATGTCCCTGCCAACTATTGGGCGTATAACGCCGTGGCTCAACTGGCTAAAGACGGTATTGTTGATAATTATAATGAGCGAGCCTTTAATGGCAACAAGACGATTACTCGTTATGAGATGGCTCAGTTTGTTGCAAGGGCGCTGAATCGGAAGGATAAGGCCAATGTCGAAGATAAGGCGCTGATCGAACGGTTAACGGCGGAATATTCCAAAGAGCTGACGTCGATGAATGTACGGATAGATAAGTTGAAGCAGGAGGTTGACAAGTTTAGTTATGTCGGCATTCTCCTGGTTAAATATGAGAAACATTCCCATGCGGGTGTTCCGGCGGATATGACGACTTATGACAAGTGGAAGGAAAAAATGCAGTTGTTTGCTCGGTATAAGATCAATGATGATTGGGCGATTAATACGACAAGCGAATATTCACGGAATTTTCAAAAATCAGCGGCTGGCGGTATCGGTGCCGGTAATGATGATGTTACCAAGAATATTAGTGTCAGTGGCAAGCTGGGCGTTGTCGATGTTACTGGCGGTAGATTTCATATTGAAGACCCTTGTTCAGCGTATGTATTTTGTGATGATGTTACCGGGGCTCAGGCTAGTATCGGTATCGGGCCGGAAGGGCCTAAAGGGCCACCAGGCGCTCCACCGGCTCCAGGCGGCGGCAAACCAATGACGATTACTTTGGTGGATGGTTATATTGACGCTGGTATTAATTTTCATAGCTTTATTACGGATACGTTGTTCAATAATGCTGATTCAGGTACTAAGGGGATTGGGTACAAGGCGTTGTATGCTAATTACACAATTAATCAATTTACAAAGGCGTCATATGCTTATCATGGGTTGCATAACAGCACTACTGGTAATTCGAAGAATTGGAATGAAATTGGGTTTAACACCCAGGTTGCTAAGGATGTATTTTTCCAAAGCGCGGCGGTCAGGACTAATTATGCCACGCAAAATAATGGCTATCTGGTAGGTCTAAGGTATGGCACTACGATTCCTTTTGTTAATGGTTCACATGACATTTATGTGATGTATGCTCGAAGCGAATCTAATGCGAATATTTCTTGTACTTATGATACCGAAGACTGCGAGCATGGCTGGCAAGGGGTTGAACTTGGTTACCGGTTTGTCCCAATGCAGGGTTTAATGGTTGGGGTGAGGTATCAAGCGGCAAAAGGCACGGCCGATAACTGGAATGACCACAACTTCCAGTTTATAGCAACTTATGTGTTCTTCTAGGCCACTACAAGCGGTAGGACAAGCCTCTTGTGAGGCAGCTAAGAAAATACGAGGGGGACAAAAGTATGAAGAAAAGCCTAGTTATGATTTTAACGCTTGTATTCGTAATGGGAATTGCTGGTACAGCGTTTGCTGCTAATCCATTTTCCGATGTTCCAGCGGGGCATTGGGCTTATGGAGCGATAAATAAGCTTGTAGCTGAGGGAATTATTGATGGCAATGGCAACGGTACTTTCCAGGGAGACAGAACACTTACCAGGTATGAGGTTGCGGCTATTGTGGCCCGGGCTATAGCCAGGGAAGACAAGGCTAATCGTGATCAGCAGCAGCTTATTAATAAGTTAGCTAATGAATATAAAGATGAGTTAGAAAGTATGAATGTCAGCATTAAGATGCTGGAGGAGAAGGTTAGCAAATTCAAGGTTTCCGGCAGCTTAAGACTGCGGCTTGATGATGCGAATTCAACCAGTACTGATGGTAATGCTTATACTACGGCTGACAAGCAGCACGTAAATTTAGCGGTGGCGGCTACGTACAAGGTAAATCAGGATTGGGTTGTACGGGCGGAAAGTTCTTGGGAAAGAAGCATCTTATATCCGTCGTCCACCACTTCGGCGACTTGGAATTATGATTATTACACGGCGTTAAAAAATGAAGCCAAGCAGCTTTATGCTACCGGACCTATTGGCAGTTCGACCATAAAGGTGGGTAAGTTTGACTGGGCACCGGCTTATGGTTTGGTATACAACAGTAAGGGTAATGGGGCGCAGTATTCAGTGGGGACAAAGGTCAAGACAACTGTGTATTGGGGCCGCACTGATTATAATGACCAGCACAAGGTGGCGAAGTTGGATTGGGCGCTAAGTCCCACTACCAATATCCGGCTGGCTACGCAGCATGTCAAGTCCAACGGCGATAGCACGGTTTCGGTTGATACCGATACTGTAACCAAACCGTCGGTAGGCGTTTATTATGAGGGTGGTTTTGATACTAAGCTGTCGAATGATTTTGGGTTGATGGCGGCAGCCTCACAGTCCGACTATAATAAAAATAAAGGTTCGTTGAGTAAAGCGTATTTAACCCAGTTGAAATATAAGTTAGCGGATATTAATGTACCTGGATCAAGTGATATATTTGTAGAATATCGCAAGATACCAACCACTGCGGTCTATGACCGTAATGATGCCGAAGATTATTATGCAGTCGATTTCAAAGGCACTCGCGTAGGTTTTGAGTATGTACCGATGCAGAATTCAAAGCTGACGGCATTCTATATGAATGGTAAAGATGCGGATACCGGGTTGATTGATCTAAAAGTATACAGGGCGCAGATGGAATGGTTTTTCTAAGGCCATAGGTCTTAAAAATTGTATATGGGAAAGGGGAGCTTTAGCATGAAGAAAATGATATTATTAGTAGTTTTAGGCCTGCTGATTGGTATGATGTCGTGTGCTGCAGCAGCTGGCGGACAACAAGGAGGACCGCCGCCTGGACCACCGCCGCTCAGTCCGCAGGACAAGCAAGAGATTGTACAACTATTAAACATGGATGAACTGTCGTTTGATCAAGCCCGCGCCCAGGGTTTTTCCCTGGCGGAACTGGCGGAACAACAAGGAATTGAAGTACAGGCGGTTGTTGATCTGGTGACCAAGCTGGTGGGCAGTAATGGTTACCGGTTAGATAATGATCTGAAAGCTGGGAAGATTACCAAGGAGTTTTACGATGAAATGAAGTCCCATATGCCTGGGGCTATTCATATGACGGTTTACGACAAGCCGCAGGTTCAGTAACAGAATATATGTCAAAATGTAGTCCAGGAAATGCTCCATCTGTGGGGCATTTCCTGGACTAGCCTAGCAGTTCAATAAAATCGGAGAAGGGAAGAGGAACATGAAAAAGTTTCCAATAGTTCGCGGCGCTATAGCGTTGGCGGCGGTTGCGATATTCAGCGTTTCGCTGGCGGGAATATGTGTGGCGAAAGAGCAAATTATGCCGCAAGAAACGAGAAGCCTGATTACTGCGTCCTATCTATTGGATGGCGGGACGGCGACGGAGTCAGATAAAGCCTATACGGCGGCCAATGCTAATGAATCAGGGATTTATGTTGAAAATGGCGGTGTATTACTATTGAAAAATTGCACTGTTGATACTACCGGAGCAAGTACCGATACCGCCGAACCTTTTAACAGTAGTATGTGGGGCGTTAATGCGGCGATATTTGCTAATGCCAAAGGAGATATAACCTGTATTGGGGGTGAAGTAACCACAACCGGGTTTGTGGCCGGGGGCTTATTTGCAACTTGCGGCGGGTCGATTGACATGGCTAATGCCTCAATAAAAACGACCGGGGGATTTTCGCATGGGGCTGATGCTACATATGGTGGGACTATTAGTCTTACTGATGTTACGGTGGAAACCGCAAATGACCATGCGTCCGCGCTGGCAACTGATTATGGCGGGGGTCGCTTAAACCTCAAGCGAGTTACCGCTACTGCAGCGGGACGGTGGTCGGCTGGGGTATATTCCGATTGGAATGGTTCAGTGACGATTATTGATTCCAAGCTTGTTTCACCGCAAGCCGAGGGTGGGGTAATTGCCGGAAACGGTATATTAAATATTACCAATAGTAGTATAGTCGGGGGAACAAACGGGTTAATGATCCATAACCCCATTACTCCGGTAACTGACACAAGTTATGTTCCTACCGGCAAAGCAATATTTACTGGCGGTTCGCTATGTTCAATCGGTGGCGGTGCTATTTTAGTCAGGGAGGCCAAGGCGGCGGTTACCGTACAACACGGAACCGTGATTACGTCCGGCACGCGAACGATTGTTGAGGCCAAAAGCTCCGACAAGACAGCCAGCGACGTAACCTTTATGGCTAATGATAATGTGTTAAAGGGAGCATTTATTAGCGATGCTAATAGTTCAATTGAAATTAAATTAATGAATGGCTCTGCGCTCGACGGGGCGATAAAAGTTGCGGCCCTTAGCATTGATGCTACCAGTACCTGGACGGTAGCTGAAGACTCGGTGTTAACGGTATTAGACGACAAGGACGGAATTAGTGGCACAACCATTACCAATATTGTGGGTAATGGACATAATGTTTACTATGCTAAAGACCTTAGTGCTAATAGCGCGCTGGGCGGGTTAACCTATTCGTTAGTTAATGGGGGTCAACTTATTCCTCGCTAGATCCCGGCCAAGGGGTGATTACCGCGGGCGATTTACGGATGATTGCAGATTTAGTATAATTTAGTGACTAGAAGCAAAGAATCTGAGTTTAGTAAAGGAAAGGAATGTTTTCAATTGAAAAAACGGCTTATATTTATATTGTGTCTGCTGCTTTCCCTGCTAACAATGGGAATATCCTCAAATGCTTTGGCCATGCTGGCACCGCCACCAGGGATGCCGCCGGGAGGCGGACCGTTTGTACAGACCACTTCAGTTTCTACCACCGAGGGAGACTGGACATTTAAGCTTATAACCGCAGGCGATAGCACAACCAGTGCGATTACTGCTTATTCTGGTAAAAGCAACAGCGTGATCATTGTTCCTAGCGTCCTTGGCGGAGCAAAAGTTACCGCTATTGAAGCGCAAGCCTTTGGTCACCATAATGAAATTGCCGCGGTTTATGTGCCTGATACCGTTGAAAAAGTATCTGAATGGGCGTTCTATGATCTCAACACGGCAGCTATTATTTCCTTTGCGAATCCGAAGGTAGAAATTAACGATAGCGCATTCATGAGTAGTGGCAATGCAGCTCTTTACCTCCCGCAAGGAACAAATCAGAAAGCGGCGGGTGGCAAGACTATTGTGACCGATGGTACGGAACTTGTTTCCGTCGCTGTGGAAAACTTGAAAAAAGCAACAATCGCCGGGGGAACCTATCTCAATGTTGCTACGGCTGATAAAGCTAATCAAGTCACTCAGCAGGCAATCAAAGCCATTGCTAATGGCACTTATGCCGAGAAACCGGATCAGGAAAATGGAGCGGTTACCCTTACCTTTAGCGGTAATGATTATACAGTAGTTGAAAAGAAAATTTCTATTTTCGACCAATTTAAAAAAATAGTTAGTCCTAGCGACCTCAACAAAACGTTCCGGGTGTTGTCGAAAGCGGATGCCCTTAATTTTGCTGATGTAGTGGCCAAGGGCTCCTATGGTGACGTAAAAAATCGGCTAAATCTTACTGAAGGCTATTATATTAATGGCAATAAGGTAGTTTTAGATAAAAATGTAGTTGCCTATGATGTTGCCACCGGTAAAGAAATATATGGTGGAAGCAGTACGGCAAAAACGCTGCCTAACGCAAACCCAAATCTCTATTACCAATACATTGACTATCGGGACAGCGATAACGACGGCGATATTGATACTATCTACTATTCACCATATCGTCTTACCTACAACTATAACCCTGTCAATATTGTTAGCAACAATGCATATCTTAACGGCCTCAGCGCTCGTACCGCACTTAATCCGGCTTACCTTTCTTTTGCTAATGCAGTTATCAAGGCAAAGGGAGATAAAGATGAGCAGACTTATAAAAAGCTAGACGTCAGTACCGCAAACAGCGGCGAAAAAACCAGTGCCAAAATTAACCAAGAACGTAGTGCGCTATGGGCAGACGATTACGGCACAATTAAAGTTGATCATTTGAATGCAGTGTCTACCTCTACTGGCAATTGGGCTAAAATGTCCTATGAAGTCGGTCTCAGTAACTATAATGTAGAAGTAGTTATGGAGTGGGGCATGAACGCAGTGCTTTATGCAACAAATGGTGGGGTTGTTTCGGTCGGAAACCTTGCTGGTAAACGAAGCACCATTTATGCTAATGGCGATGGTTCCAACGGTGTTCTCGCCGGTGGGGCTGGAAGTAAGGCTGGTTCTACGGAAGCAAAAGCGGAAACGGCTAAAGTATATGTCTATAATACCGACTTTAAGCTAGGCGGCTGGAATAATCATGTAGCCGATGTTGTATATGGTGGTTACGCTTATCTGGAAAATATTAACGCTGCCACCGGCCTGCCGGGAAGCTATGCTGTGGGACAGGGTTCAGGTTTGGCTAATGATTTCGGTAACGGCATCGTGGAAGCAAAAGATTTTCACGTTACAGTTTACGGCAACCGTTCAGCGGGCGTTTATGTTATCGGCGGCGGCGTTATTACCGCTAAAAATTCATCATTTGACGCTAAAATGGATGCCGGACTGGTTGTGGCATCAGGTGGAACATTACATGTTGACGACAGTTCGGCAACTGGGCAGATAGCATTAAGAAATCGCGGCGGCATTGTCGCAAATTCAACTTCGGTATTTAACAATGTAGCGTTTACTGCAGATAAAGATGTTTCGGGTTATATTATAGGTGAAACGGCGCATAAAGCTGTAGAAGCATGGAGTGCAGCCAGTGGCAGTGCTGCTCTTGCCCACTATATGATGAGCGATGCCACCATGACCATTGGCCAGCTCTGCCAAAACTATAATGTTTCTCCAAGTAATACCAAAACATTGTTAGCTACGCTTAGTAAGCTGGCGGGAAAAACGTACACCAAAAATACACCCCTTCGAAACAGTGTTCTAGATAACACCTTCTACAACTATTCAGCTGGTCAATACATTGGCGATACGGATTTCTCCAATATCCCTTATCTCACGGTAGGTAGTTGTTTTGGCGGTTTAACGAGCTCGGTATTTGAGTTTGAATCGGCCGGAGTTAATCTTGAACTTAATCATAGTACATTTAAAAACACAAATAATGAAAACTATAACTATCTTATTTCTTCCGAGTCAGGTTCCACCCCAGTACTCAACTTTAATCAAGCCAACGCATCGGGTATTATCTGGAACGAAGGAGATGTATTCCGCTTTTGTGAAGGTCGACCAGCTGACAGAAGTTCATCACTGACGGTTAGCTTTAGTAACTCGACATTTACTGGCTCCTTTGCGGACGGCTATAATGGCTTGTGGGAAGTCAAAGGTCTCTCCTATACCAATAACGCTGGCGAAACCGCTAGTGTTAACGGAAACTATTATAAAGCTAAGGCTAACTGGGGTAATTCCGCTAGCTTTAACAATAATTCTACCTGGATAGTAAACCATGATTCCTACCTTGGTAGTTTAACTATTGAAGCTGGATCAACGGTGACGGCTCCAGCAGGCTGTTCCTTAATGATGACGGTGAATGGCCAAGAAACCAACATCGAACCAGGCACGTATAAGGGGCAAATTATCATCAAAGTTAGCAAATAGTGCTGTGGCCACGGATGTGTAACTGGTTTGGATCTTAATCGAGTAGTAGCGTGCAGCTATCCATCGACTCCTCGCACTAACTAATTTGCACTAGGTGATTTTAAAAGAATTCTCACTAAAAGGGGAAGGCTAAAAATAGGTTTTTAAACCTGTTAGAGGCAGTCCCTTTTAGTATTAGTACTGCTGTATTTCTTATATTTTATGAAATTGCAGAAGGCAGAACAGAACGTTCTTGATAAACTAAAAAATGAGGATAGCGCAATTTGAGATTGACACTACTAAGCTGAGCTTGATTGCGCCAAGCATCTCAGGAGATAATATGAAGTTTTTTCGCTATGGCCAAACCGAAATTGAGTATTTAAAAAAGAAAGATAAAAAATTAGCCGAAGCAATTGATAGAATTGGCATAATTGAGCGATCAGTTATTCCCGATTTATTCACAGCTGTAATTAGTAGCATTGTCGGTCAGCAAATATCCAATAAAGCCGCGGTGACGGTCTGGAATAGGTTGCTTGAACGTCTGGGCCAAATTACACCGCAAAAAATTGTTGATGCTAGTGCGGCGGAAATTCAACAATGCGGTATTACCATGAAAAAGACTGGCTACATTAAAGGCATTGCAGAAGACGTTTTGCAAGGAAAAATCAATATTAACGAGCTAGCTGAACTTCCTGATGATGAAGTGGTCAAACGGCTATCAGTTTTAAACGGAATCGGCGTTTGGACGGTGGAAATGCTGATGATATTTTCATTAGAACGCACTAATATAGTCAGTTGGGGTGACCTTGCCATTCGGAGGGGGATGATGCTCTTATATCATCACCGAACTTTGGATAAAGTAAAATTTGAAAAATATAAAAAACGATATTCACCCTACGGTACAGTGGCATCACTTTATCTTTGGGAAATTGCTGCTGGCCGTTAAAAAACTTTTTTTGTAACACAACAGTAATAAAACTGACAATAAACAGCGAAAAAGTATTGCTACAATAAGAGCAACAAAGGAAATCTTAAATAAACGAGGGGGAAGCAAGCATGGTTAGCAAAAAAACTTTAGTCGCAATGATGGTAGCCACCGTGGTTAGTGTTGGAGTAGCAATTCCTTATATCGGTCAGGCTGCGCAAAAATCAGGCGGAGCGCCACCTGAGGGTGGCCCAGACAAGATGATTCAGGAAATGGCGCAAGAGTTTGGCTTAAATCAAGATGAAGTAGCTAAGTACATGCACCAACGAATTGATCCACGCGAAATGATGCATGCTGCTACGCTGACTAAAATTAGTGGCAAGTCGTTGACGGAAGTTCTGTCGATGAAAACGTTGGCAAATACCTGGGAGGATGTAGAGAAAACTCTAGGCGTCACCAAAGATCAAGTTAAAGCCTTCATGGAAGAAGCCAGAACGACAAAACTTGCAGCGAAACTGTCCTTATCTAAAGATTCTGTTGCAGAATTATTAAAAAATGGTTACCATCCACAAGATATTGGTATTGCGGCCGTGTTGGCTAAAGATACCCAAAAATCAGTAGCGGAAGTCCTGTCGATGAAAGCTATCAATAATGATTGGCGGGATGTTGCTAAGACTCTGGGTGTTGATGAAAATACCTTTAAACAAGATATAGATAAATTACATGAAGGAATGCCTGGCCCTAAAGGCCCGAGACCTGGTCAACCTGGCCCTGGCCAGTCTGGTCCATGCCAATCCGGCCCGGAAATGATGGAAATGCCTGATGGCGGCCCAGGAGCGCCACCCGAATTCTAATAATTTATACAATAAAACCAAAGGCAGTACAAGGCTTTGAAGGCCTTCGTACTGCCTTTTAAAATTGCTGGATGTAAATTATAATGAAATATTATAAGATAAAATGAAACAATCCTGGTACATTTAGAATAAAGCTAATTTTATAGCAGTAGCATGGTGCGGAGGCGTTTAATGGTAAAAAGTATATTTGTTTATCAAACCGATATTGGCGCGCTAAAGATAGCCGAGAATGGAACTGCCATAACCAATCTCTATTTTTCAGAAGAAAGCCTACCACAACAGGCTGTTGTTCAAGAAACAGAACTTTTAAAAGAAGCTGCTCAGCAACTAACCGAATACTTTTCCGGTAGACGCAAAGACTTTTCTGTTCCGCTGGCCCCGAGCGGTACAGTGTTTATGCAGTGCGTATGGGCGGAGGTGGAAAAAATTCCTTATGGGGAAAGCCAAAGTTATAAAGGAATGGCTCAGCGGATAGGCAGGCCTAAAGCTGTTAGAGCGATTGGTATGGCAAATAATAAAAATCCAATTCCGATATTTATCCCCTGTCATCGTGTTATCGGCGTAAATGGAAACCTAATTGGCTATCGGGGCGGCCTTAAAATTAAAAAGCAGCTTTTAGAGTTAGAAAGGCAGTATAAAAAATAAACCTACAATAATCCTGGATGGTGAAAGGAAATGCTATTGCGTGCCAGGGCTAGAGACTGTTATAGTAATGGATAGGATATTACAGATAAGGATGGTAACGCTAGTTTGGCGACAAAGTATTATGCGGTAAAAGTAGGTCGGGCGACGGGAATATACACGACGTGGGATCAATGTAAAGTTCAGATCGACAAATTCAAAGGGGCAATATATAAATCTTTTCCCACTAAACAGCAAGCCGTGGACTATATTGCCGGGATTTCGCAGCCTCAGATCATGGCTGCTGGCTTAGCTAAGGATGATAATGCTATTGATATATTTGTTGATGGCAGTTTCAATGGCAAAAATTATAGTTGGGCATTTGTAGCTTATAAAGGTAATGAATTAATTCATACCGCCAGCGGTGTCGGTGAGGACGCTGAAGCTGTAACTATGCGAAATGTAGCCGGTGAATTAGCCGCTGCGGTCAAAGCTATTAATTGGGCCAGCCAAGAAGGCTTAGAATTCGTAATAATTAACCATGACTATATGGGGATTTCGGCCTGGGCGCTGGGGGACTGGAAAACAAACAATAAATTTACCCAAGCCTATGCTGCGTTTGTTAAACCGTATCTTAAGAAGATTACATTCAACAAAGTAGCTGGTCATACCGGCGTAGCTGGCAATGAACTAGCGGACAAACTAGCTGGGGAAGCGTTGGGAATAAAATAAAAAATTATGCTATTTGGACCATTACGAGAGAAAGATTGCTGTTTAAAATAAACGGTATTCTTTCTCTTTTTTGATGAAAAATCGGCATTTGGTCGTAACGCTGGACGCCAGTTAGTGAATATACTATACAAAACTGTTATGTGTGGACTTGTATAGCAACAAGGGGGGCCGTAAAGTGGACTACTTAACTTCGGAACGGAGAAGCCTGATTGTTGGCGCAAATGAAAAAGTACCACTAACCAACGGCGAGTATGTAACTGGCATTAACCTTGACAATGCGGCTACAACTCCGCCGCTTAAAGCGGTGCTAAAGGAAGTGACTGAGTTTATTCCGTGGTATTCATCCGTGCATCGCGGTACTGGCTATAAATCAATACTATCCTCCGAGCGGATAAAACAAAAGACGTTGTGATATATACCAAAAACACTACTGAATCAATTAACATGTTGTCCTATATTTTAGCTCAAGATAACGATCGTAATACAGTTGTTCTAAGTACCCGAATGGAACATCTAGCCAATGATTTGCCCTGGCGAGATATATTTAATACCGATTATGTTCAAATTGATGCTGTCGGGCGATTAGTTATGTCGGACTTGGAGCTAAAACTAAAACAACATAATGGTAAGGTAAAACTAGTAACCGTAACTGGAGCCTCCAATGTCACTGGTTACAAAAACCCAATTTATCAGATTGCTTGTTTAGCCCATAAATATGGGGCAAAGATCTTGGTCGATGGGGCGCAATTAGTACCGCATGCCCCGGTTGACATGAAAGAATATGGTTGTTCTGAACATATCGACTACCTGGCATTTTCAGCGCACAAAATGTATTCGCCCTTCGGGGTGGGGGTTCTTATTGGACCTAAAGATACTTTGGAAAAATATCAGCCGGTCTATCGTGGCGGGGGCGCGGTAAAATTAACTTCCTCTGAATTTGTCAAATGGGATGATGCTCCATACAAATATGAAGCAGGTACACCAAATGTCATTGGCGTTGCGGCGCTTGTTGCGGCGATACGAACGCTAAAAGATATTGGGATGAATAAAGTAGATAAAAGCGAAAAAGCATTAATTAAGTATACAGTTCAAGGGTTGTCTGGGATCCCTGACCTAAAATTATACTGCGCTACGGAAAACTTTGCCGAAAGTATCGGTATTGCGGCCTTTGATATTCCAGGTATCCATCATCGCCTGTTGGCCAAAATATTGGCAGGCGAAGCGGGAATTGCTGTCAGAAGCGGCCTCTTTTGTGCGCACCCCTACGTTGAACGTTTGCTTAACATAACCGATGAGGACTTGGATTACTATAAGGATCATCACGAGCAGCCGTTGCCGGGGTTAGTACGGATCAGCCTCGGACTATACAATACTTACCATGAAATTGATATTTTGCTGGATGCCGTGGACTGGATTGTCAGAAACAAAAAAATGTGTATGGAAAAATATCAACGACATATTGCTAAAGAAAAATCACGTGAAAAGCGTGCCAACATTTACCGGAGGGAAGTGCCTTAATTTTAAGTCGGGGATAATTGCCAGCAACCAGCCTGGTCAAGTTCTAACTTTGTCGAATGATAATTTGTCAGTGTTTGCCGATGGCCGACACTGATTATTGTTGTTGGGTACAACCTGTTCAATAAGGTGTGGTATAGCACTTGCTCAGTTTTTTCATCCACTGCTGACGTTGATTCATCTAAAAATAGCCAGTCTGGTTTTTGCAAAAGGACCTGAGCAAACGCGATGCGTTGCTGCTCACCCAGGGATAAAGTTTGACTCCAGTTAGCAAGAGTATGAAGTTTAGGAATCAAATAATCAAGTTTGCAGGTGGATAATGCTGCTTCCAACGTAGACGCGGGCATACTTTTTGGCAAATTAGGGTAGAGTAGAATATCGTGCAGTGAGCTTAGTGGCAAATAATTTTTTTGCGGAACAAACATAATTTTATCTTTTATTGGAAAAGTAAGTTCACCCTTGGCATAAGGCCAAATGCCTGCCAAAGCTCGGAGCAGGGTACTTTTGCCGCAACCGGACGGTCCCATAATTAAGAGCTTTTCCGCAGGTTTTAACGATAAGCTAAAGTCATTAACAAGCGTTCGTCCGCTTGGTAAATAAATAGTTAAATTTTTTGCGGTAAGGCTTGGATGATGAACTTTAGAAATATTTAAACCATAGTCACCCGATAAGCTCGAATTAACAAAATACATACTAAGCAAAAAATTATTAAGGCGGCTAACCACAGCCCGCCACTCAGCAATGCGGGTGAAACTGTCAACAACAAAAGAAAACCCTTCCTGGACCCGGCGGTAGGCGTCAGTTATCTGGAACATTTGCCCTAAATGAATAACGCCCTGAAAATATTGGGGAGCGGCCACCGCTATGGCAAAAATGATCGAAATATGTGAATAGCCGGTTGTTAGCCACAACAATTTTTTACGCAAAGTAGCAATGGCAAGGTAATTGTGAAAAATGTTCATAAACCGATCCTGGAAATTAGCTTGTTCCCGCCTTTCTCCGGAATAGAGGGCAATGCTTTCAGCATTTTCCCGTAAGCGCATCAGGCTGAAACGAAAATCGGCTTCATAACGCTGTTGGTCAAAATCAAGGACAACTAAGGGGCGACCCAGTTTCAAGGTATATAAAGTACCAAAGGCCGCATAAAAGATGGCTGCCCATACTAAATATCCGGGTATAGGTAGTATATAATTTGAAACATTTACCAATAATATCCCTGATAAATTCCATAAAATGAATATAAAGGAGAGAATTGTTACTATATCTTGGACAAGATCTAATGAAAGCCGCAGGGAAAGTGAAACAAATAATTCAATGTCCTCGCTTACCCGTTGGTCCGGATTATCAGTTTTATCCCCGGCCATTAATTGCAGGCGGTAATAAGTTTTAGCATACAGCCAAGCATTCAGATATTGGTCAGTTAGCCAGCGACGCCAGCGGATATGGAGCAGCATCCTAAGATAAAGCTGGTAGCCGCTTAAAAAAATAAAAGAAAGCATTAATAAGCCAAAATCAATGATAGCTTTAATAAAACCAGCCTGGTCATAATTTTGAATGACTTGGTAGAAGGTACTTTGCCAAGTATTCATTAGCACGGAAATAGATACTATGCCTAAGTTTAAGCATAGCACTCCAAGTAAAAGACTCCAGGCAAAAACTTTGTCGTTTGACCACCAGTAGGCGCCGGCAAGTTGGAGGGCGTTTGTTGCTGGCTTTTTTTGCGCTATTTTCATCCTAATAAAACCACCTCCCTATTTTATATTCCTTGCTATTTAAGGGAATGCCTCAAATATTAGCGATGTAAAGTACTGGTATAGCTGTTTTATCGGCGGACGTTTGAAATGGTGACAAAACGGTTAATAATGATAGTAGATTGCTAAAATCAAAATAATAATATTTTAATTAATAAATTACGAAAAAATCAAAGTACTTATGCTGAATAACTGGACGAGACTTTTTCAAAAAGATTTATTAAAAATTGTTATGGTAGCACACAAACCAGAATAGACTTATTAGGGGGTATAAGAGTTGACAAAAAAAAATATACATAGTAATGCTCACAAGCATGTATCAAAGATACACAATATTAGCCTGAAGGAGTTAGCGATTATTAGTGACTATGATCAACATTTATTTCATGAAGGTCGGCATTTTAGAAGCTATGAGATAATGGGAGCCCACCCTGGAATAAGTGAAGGAGTGGAGGGGGTTCGTTTTTCTGTTTGGGCGCCTAAGGCCCGGGAAGTAAGGGTAGTCGGCGAGTTCAATGCCTGGCAGGGGGCTGACCACATCATGACCAGACTGACTGATTCGGGCATTTGGGAATTATTCATTCCTAATATTGGGCTAGGGGAAATTTATAAATATGAAATAGTGGCGGCTAATGGCAACATAAAACTTAAAGCAGATCCATATGCATTTTGGGCTGAACTGCGGCCAGGTTCGGCGTCAAAAGTAGTCGGACTTGGCGATTATGAGTGGCATGATGGGTTATGGCAAGAAGAAGGGCATGCCAGCGGTAAATTAGATCAGCCGATGCTTATTTATGAAGTTCATTTAGGCTCCTGGCGGCTAAAAGAGGGAGGCGAACTATTAACATATCGGGATTTGGCTAAACAATTGGTGGATTACATAGCGGACATGAAGTATACGCATGTTGAGCTTATGCCGGTAGCCGAGCACCCCTTTGACGGGTCCTGGGGTTATCAGGCTATTGGTTTTTATGCTCCTACCAGTAGGTATGGCGAGCCGAATGATTTCAAATACTTTGTCGATTGCTGCCATGCTAAAGGGATCGGAGTAATTCTCGATTGGGTACCGGGGCATTTTTGCAAGGATGACCATGGGTTAAGCTGGTTTGATGGGGGGCCGCTGTATGAAAGCGGGTTTCCTGAATTAGCGGAAAACTATGGCTGGGGGACGCTGAATTTTGATTTTTGTCGTCCGGAAGTATGGAGTTTTCTAATCAGTAATGCCCTATACTGGTTTGGCATATTTCATATTGATGCCATTCGGGTAGATGCGGTAGCCAATATGCTATACCGTGATTATGGGAAAGAACCGGGTCAATGGATGGCTAATAAATACGGGGGCAAAGAAGATCTGGAGGCGGTAGAATTTATCAAAAAACTTAATGAAGTAATCCATGCATATTACCCGCGGGCGTTGGTATTTGCTGAAGAATCGACAACCTGGGCCTTGTTAACAATGCCGGTATATCTGGGGGGACTAGGGTTTGACTACAAGTGGAATATGGGTTGGATGAACGATACCTTGCGGTATATGGGCACTGATCCGGTATACCGCAAATGGGATCATCAGTTATTAACCTTCTCCTTGCTTTACGCATTTTCTGAAAACTTTATTCTTCCTTTATCCCATGACGAAGTAGTGCATGGTAAAAAATCGCTATTAGATAAAATGCCTGGTGACTACTGGCAAAAATTTGCTAATCTAAGGGCATTTTACGGATACTTTATGGCTCATCCTGGGAAAAAATTGCTGTTTATGGGGGGCGAATTTGGCCAATTTATCGAGTGGAATGAGGCAGACAGCCTTGATTGGCATCTTTTAAACTATGATATGCACAGTAAATTGCATCATTATGTAAAAGCACTTAATACATATTATCGAGGAGACGCGGCTTTGTGGTCGGCAGATACTAACTGGAAAGGTTTTGAATGGATTGATTGCCATGACTATGAGCAAAGCATAATTTCCTTTATGCGCAAAACATTAGATGGCGAAGTCACCGTAGTACTGTCTAACTTCACGCCGGTTGTGCGGCATAACTATCGATTGGGAGTTCCCCAAGCAGGAAAATATGTTGAAATATTTAACAGCGATTTGCAGGAATATGGCGGATCCGATATTAAGAACGTCGATATAATTGCAGAAAAAATAACTTGGCATAGTCAGCCGTGTTCGCTTGTAGTGATGGTTCCGCCGTTGGCAACTATCTATTTAAAGTATAAACAAGGCATTGATATTGATAGTGAAGATATTAATATTGATAACCAAGACATTGCTATTGAGGTAGGTGAAGTATGTGCGCCGTAAAGAATGTCTGGCGATGATTTTAGCTGGGGGGCAAGGTAGTAGGTTGGGGGTGTTAACCAAGACGTTGGCAAAACCCGCAGTTCCGTTTGGCGGAAAGTATCGCCTAATTGATTTTACATTAAGTAACTGTTACAATTCCGGGTTTGATACAGTAGGAGTTTTAACGCAATATCAGCCACTCGAACTACACAGCTATATTGGGATTGGTAGTCCGTGGGATCTTGATCGTAATGATGGCGGTGTATATATATTACCGCCATTTCTTCAACAAAAAGGTGGTGAGTGGTATAAAGGTACCGCCAATGCTATCTGGCAGAATGCTAGTTTTATCGATCAGTTTAGTCCAGATTATCTATTAGTATTGTCCGGCGACCATATCTATAAAATGGATTACTCCTATATGCTGGAATTTCATAAACAGACTGAAGCTGATGCCACAATATCGGTTGTCGAAGTACCGTGGAACGAAGCACCTCGCTTTGGAATTATGAATACCGATAAAGACAGTCGGATTACTGAATTTGAAGAAAAACCGTTACAACCGAAGAATAACTTAGCATCAATGGGCGTATACATATTCAATTGGAAAGTACTACGCGCTTACTTACAAGATGATGACAATAATGGCAGTTCAGGACATGATTTTGGTAAAAATGTAATCCCGCTTATGTTTAAAAACGGCCAGAAAATGATGGCCTACTCCTTTGCTGGTTATTGGAAAGATGTAGGAACATTGGAAAGTCTCTGGCAAGCTAATATGGATTTATTAAGTGACAAGCCGAAACTAGACCTATATGAACGCGATTGGCCGATTTATTCGGTTAATCCGCAGGCGGCGCCGCAACTTATTTCGGCTGAGGCTAAATTAAATAAATCTCTAGTCAGCTTAGGGTGTATGGTACTTGGCGAAGTAGAAAATTCAGTATTATTTTCGGGAATTTACGTTGGCGCCGGGGCGGTAGTAAAAGATTCGGTAATTTTGCCAGGAACCAAAATTTGTTCAGGGGCGGTTGTCGAACGAGCTATTGTTGGACAGCAGGCTGTTATTGGAGCCGGTTGCCACATCGGCGACAGAAAAAAATCTGAAATTACGGTTGTTGCGGAAAAAACTATTGTTCCCGAAAATTCGGTTGTTGCAGGAGGAAGAGTGGTGGAATAAATGAATTTTTTTTGAAGCTGATAAAGGAGGAAAACTTATGAACGACGTTTTAGGACTAATAAACCTCCATGAAAATGAAAGACTGCTAAAGGAAATTACTCGTAACCGTCCGCTTGCAGCCGTTCCTTTTGGCGGCAGATTTCGGCTTATTGATTTTGTCTTGTCGAATATGGTTAACTCGGGAATGCATCATGTAGGGATTGTGGCTAAAAACAAGTATCGGGCATTGATGGATCATATCAGATCAGGAAAAGAATGGGATTTGGCCCGCAAACGCAATGGACTGTTTATATTGCCGCCACCAGACCATGTACACTATTCCAATAGTATCTATAAAGGTGATTTAGAACAATTCTATAATAATATTGATTCAATAAAAAAAAGCCAGCAGCGCTATGTTCTAATAGCTGGTAGCCATACAATTTGCAATATAAATTACAAAGAGGTTATTCAGTTCCATTTGGATAAGCAGGCGGATATTACTGTTGTCTACAAACAAGAGCCAGCAGGTCTGGAAAAAAACTTTGCTATGGCAACCGTTTTAAAGGTCGATAGCCAAAGTTTAGTGACCGATATGGAAGTAAAAGCAGATAAAACAGCTGGCGGTAACATTTGTATGGATATTTTTGTAATAGCAAAAGAGTTATTAGTACAAATAATTGAAGAGTGTGTGGCCAGAGGAGAGTTTGACTTTATAAAAGAGGGCATCATCAAAAACATGCACCGATATAAAATATATGGCTATAGCTATGACGGATATATGGCAAAAATTAATTCAATACAAGCCTATTATCGGGCTAATATGAGTCTGTTAAACCCAGATATTTGGACCGAACTATTCGGTCAACTTGGACCTATTTATACTAAAGTCAAAGATACTCCGCCAGCCAACTATCGGGAGCATGCCATAGTACACAACTCCTTAGTGGCTAATGGCTGTGTTATTGATGGCACGGTAGAAAATAGCATATTGTTTAGAAACGTTACCGTGCAGAAAGGTGCCCACATTAAAAACAGCATTATTATGCAAAAAAGTATAATTTGTGCCGATACAATGCTTGAAAATATCATCTGTGATAAAGATGTCAAAATAACTGAAGGTAAACGCTTGATTGGCGATCCTAACTATGTCATGGTAATTGAAAAAGGGATGGTGGTGTAGTGTTGAGGTCGGTTCTGATTGTGGCCGCAGAAGCCGTTCCCTTTATAAAGACAGGTGGCTTAGGGGATGTAGCCGGTTCATTGCCAAAAGAACTCAAGAAGCAGGGCACCGATGCACGAATCGTTCTCCCTAAATATCACGATATACCAAAATACTGGCAAGAAAAAATGACCTTTCTCGGCCATATTACAGTACCTTTAGGATGGCGTAGGCAATATTGCGGTCTGTTCATGTTGGAAGAAGCTCAAATTACCTATTATTTTCTCGATAATGAATATTACTTTAAACGCCGCGGGATTTATGGCTTTGGTGATGATGCTGAACGATTTGCTTTTTTTTGTCGGGCGGTACTAGAGGTGTTGCCAAAACTTAGCTTTAAGCCGGATATACTACACTGCCATGATTGGCATACTGGAGTTGTGCCAGTGTTGCTTAAAGCCCATTATCAGCAACAACCTGAATATGAGCACCTAAAAACAGTACTGACAATACATAATATTTGTTATCAGGGAGTATTTGAGAAAAACTTGCTGGCCGACCTATTGGACTTGGACAAGACTCAATACCTTGATCATCCAGATTTGAATTTTTACGGAAATACAAATTTCTTGAAAGCAGGAATAGCATTTGCGGATCTTTTGACTACGGTTAGTCCTAGCTATTTAGAAGAAATTGTTACAGGAAGAGGCGGCTTAGCATTGGGCGAACTGCTAAGTTCAAGGCGTCAGGAATTACATGGAATTGTAAATGGCATTGATTACGAAATGTATAATCCGGCCACTGATAAGGCAATAGATGTACAATACACTACGCAGTCCCCTGAACATAAAATAACTAATAAGAGAAACCTGCAGCAAAAGCTGGGCTTAATCGTAGATAGTGATATTCCGCTAATTGGGATGGTTTCTCGATTGGTTGGCGAGAAAGGATTTGAATTGGTTGCGGCAGGTATCGAACGGCTGCTTGGTTTGGGAGTAGAACTAGTCATTCTTGGCACTGGCGAAGAACGCTATGAAAACTTTTTCCGGTCAACTGCCGACCACTATCCGAAGCAACTTTCTGCCAATATCTACTTTGATAATGTATTAGCGCATCAAATATATGCTGCTTCTGACATATATCTTATGCCATCGCTGAATGAACCGTGTGGCCTTAGCCAGCTCATTGCACTAAGATATGGCACTATACCAATTGTAAGAGAAACGGGTGGCCTAAAAGATACAATTACCCCTTATAATGAATATACTGGAGAAGGGAACGGCTTAAGCTTTACCTCATATACTAGCGAGGCGATGCTTAAAGCTATCAACCAAGCTCTAAGTTTGCGGCGGGAAAGAACTGTTTGGTTAGAAATGGTGGAGAGTGCCATGGAAACTGATAACAGTTGGGGCCGCTCGGCAAATCAATACTTGAAGGTATATGACCGTTTATTATAAGCGGGGGTTGGAAATGTCAAAAGAGAAGGAGTACTTTAAGCAAGCGTTTATTGCACGACTCGAATCCATGCACGGAAAGACCGTAGAAGAAGCGTCAGCTTATGATAAGTATACGGCGCTAGGAAGCCTCTTACGAGATAGAATTGGCAAGACATGGGTTGAAACAAACCGCCAATATGACCAGAGCAAGGAAAAACAAGTATACTATTTTTCTATTGAATTTCTTTTGGGGCGGCTACTGGACACTAATCTAGAAAATAGCGGAGTCAAAGCGATCTGGGTTAAGGGGTTAGAAGAACTTGGTGTAAATTACGACGAACTCATAGACCAAGAACACGATGCTGGCCTTGGTAATGGAGGGTTAGGGCGGTTAGCAGCTTGTTTTCTCGATTCGTTTTCCGCCCTAAAAATGCCGGGCCATGGCTGTGGAATCCGCTATAAATATGGACTATTCACCCAGAAAATCGTCGATGGTGATCAAATAGAATATGCTGATAATTGGCTAAAAAACGGGAACATCTGGGAATTCAAAAAAATTGATAAAGCCGTTAAAGTGCAATTTGGGGATAGCTTGGGAACAATACTGGCAGTTCCGTATGATATCCCCATCATTGGTTTTGACAATGAAGTTGTTAATACTCTAAGGTTGTGGAGTGCTGAAGCCCTTGACAGTGAATTTGACTATAACACCTTCAATCAAGGCAACTACGCTAAAGCAGTAGAATACAAATACTCAGTAGAAGCAATCTCAGAAATACTATATCCCGATGATTCGCACTACGAAGGACGGCTGCTTAGATTAAAACAACAATATTTCTTTGTCTCAGCTGGCCTAAAAAGCATTATTCGCTACCTTAAAAAAAATCACCCAACGATCCGTGTCCTGCCTGAAAAAGTGGCGATTCATATTAATGACACCCATCCGGCTTTAGCGGTGCCAGAACTAATGCGGATACTCATTGATGAAGAAGGCCTAGAATGGGAAGAAGCCTGGGAAATAACAGTAAAAACCATATCCTACACCAATCACACCATAATGCCTGAAGCTTTGGAAAAATGGCCGGTTGATATCTTCCGTTCACTACTCCCGAGAATTTATGATATTATCCATGAAATTAATGAACGTTTTTGTCAGGCCCTATGGCAGCACTACCCTGGTGAATGGAGTTATATAGCCGCTATGGCAATAATTGCCGACAACTATATCCGAATGGCTAATCTGGCGGTTGTAGGCAGTCACAGTGTTAACGGTGTGGCTGAACTGCATACCGCTATCTTAAAAAAGGACATCATGCGCCCGTTCTATCAATTAATGCCGGAAAAATTCAACAATAAAACAAATGGAATAACTCATCGTCGTTGGCTATTGCACGCCAATCCTGAACTTGCTGCCCTTATTAGCAAAACCATTGGTTCAGGTTGGGTGAAAAATGCCACCGAATTAAATAAACTCATAGCCCATGTTAAAGATGCTGATTTTAGAGCCGAATTGGCAGCAGTAAAATTACAAAAGAAAAAAGCCCTGGCAAAATTTATCACTGATAAATATGGTGAAACAATTGATGAAAAATCAATTTTTGATATTCAAGTAAAACGCATTCATGCCTATAAACGCCAGCTTCTTAATGCGCTGGGAATCATGGATTTATATAATCGCTTAAAAGAAAATCCGGCGCTAGATATTGTCCCGAGGACCTTTATTTTTGCCGGTAAAGCCGCGCCGGGGTATCTTTTAGCCAAAAAAGTGGTAAAACTAATCTCGATTCTGGCCAACGTAATCAATAACGATCCCGTAATCAATAATAAGCTAAAAGTAATCTTCATCGAAAACTATGGAGTTTCTCTGGCCGAACTGATAATTCCGGCGGCTGACGTTAGCGAACAAATTTCTACTGCAAGCAAAGAAGCCTCCGGCACAGGCAATATGAAATTTATGATGAACGGTGCCGTGACGCTTGGTACGTTGGATGGGGCCAATGTTGAAATCCAAAAAGCGGTTGGCGCTAACAACATTGTTATTTTTGGCCTTAGCGCCGATGAAGTTATTCAAAAATATACCGATGAAAACTATAATTCCCGGGCATATTATAGCAATAATTCGCACATTCAGAAACTAGTAGATCAACTAATTGACGGTACTTTGCCGGGAACTAGCCAAGACTTACAGCCACTATATAATCATCTTGTTTATGGCAATGGGGAATTTTTTGAATTAGTGGATCTTCAATCCTATATTGAAGCGCAAACTAAAATTGACAATTTATTTCGGCATGATGACATTTGGTGGGAAATTGTAGTTAATAATATCGCGCATTCCGGCATTTTTTCTAGTGATAATACAATAAATGAATATGCAAATGAGATTTGGCATATCCGGCCGCTTCTGAAGCGACAGTAGCCGATAGGCCTGAAGGATGGTGGCTGCCTTGTTTACTGATTGGCTTGTACATGATTCGCAACAACTTTTTTATCGATCTCCTTTTGGTGCTTTACCATGCAACGCGGATGTCCAACTGCGGCTAGCGATTGATGCTAGTCGGACAATAGACGAGGTGCTGCTTAGAACATGGCGTGACGGTAGCGGTGAACAAATTATTCTCATGTCCTACGAAGCAAATACCGATAATAAAAAAATATATCGAGCTACCTTTGCTGCACCAGCAAATCCTGGGTTACTATGGTATTATTTCATTATTCGAAGCCGGGGCGACATTTTTTATTATGGCAATAATCTTTATAAGAGCGGCGGAGTGGGTGAAATATCCCGTATTCCACCGTCGTCCTATCAAATTACCGTATACCAGAAGAAAAGTAAAACTCCGGATTGGTTTAAACATACTGTAGTATACCAAATATTCGTTGATCGATTTTATAATGGAAATCCTGATGGCAAAATTCATAACCTAAAACTAGGTAGCCTAATCCATTCTTCATGGGACAATGACCCCATCTACATTAGAGAACGCGCCGATGGGGCCATCCTAGCTTATGACTTTTTTGGGGGAAACCTAAAAGGAATAATTGCCAAACTCCCCTACCTAAAAGAATTAGGCGTCGGTGTTATCTATTTAAACCCAGTATTTGAAGCCCCAAGCAATCACAAATACGATACCGCCGACTACAAAAACATTGATCCCACCTTTGGCACTAATGAAATTTTTCGCGAATTTTGCGATAAAGCCCGGCAAATGGGAATATCGGTCATCCTTGATGGCGTGTTTAGCCATACCGGAAGTGATAGCGTTTACTTCAATAAAGACGGCAACTACCCTGAAGTAGGTGCCTATCAATCCGAGAAGTCGCCATACTACTCCTGGTATCGTTTTTCCAAACATCCCGATCAATACGAATCCTGGTGGGGTGTAGGCACTCTGCCTAACGTTGAAGAAATGGAGCCTTCCTACCGGAAATACATCCTTCATTCCGACAATAGCGTAATAAGACATTGGCAGCGGCTTGGCGCTAAGGGTTGGCGGCTTGACGTAGCCGATGAACTACCCGACCAATTCCTGAGGGAACTAAGGCAAGCTGTTAAAGAAACAGATAAAGATGCGGTAATAATCGGTGAAGTATGGGAAGACGCCTCTAACAAAGTTAGCTATAGTGAAACCAGGGGTTACTTTAGTGGTGACGAACTTGATTCCGTCACCAACTATCCGTTTCGCCGCATTGTACTAGACTTTCTCTTAGGCTATCGTGAATCAACCGCTGTTCGGGCAATTCAAATGGCGCTGTATGAAAACTATCCCAAAGAGAACTTTTATGCTTGTTTAAATGTCCTGGGAAGTCATGATGTTCCGCGCGTAATTACTTTACTGGGGGGACATGAGCCGCGCCCCGATGGCCCCTATGGCGTTGAAATGAAACGGAAACTTAATGCTGAAGAGCGCATCCTAGCAATTAATCGTCTTAAAATTGCGGTACTGTGGCAAATGACCTTCCCTGGAGCACCTTGTGTTTATTATGGTGACGAAGCCGGATTAGAAGGCTACACTGATCCCCTTAACCGCCGGCCCTACCCGTGGGGTAAAGAAGATCCGGAACTTATTGAATGGTATAAAAAAATAATTGCCTTTCGCAATAAATATGCGATTCTTCGTACCGGGTATTGGCATCCAATTGCGCCTCATCCCGATGTCTACGGCTATATTCGCAGCTTGAACGATGGACGGGATGCCTTTGGCGAATGCCAAGAGGATAATGTTGTGGTGGTGCTGATTAATCGGAGCTTAGAGGCTCGCGAAGTATCCATTGACCTTAGCCCGTGGTGTCAGGGACTGTTGTTTGATATTCTTAACTATGGTCAGGAAATCGCTATCGGCACTGGTCAGACCTCGATTTACCTTCGACCACTCGAGGGCAAGTTGTTGTTAGCTAAACTTGATGATTGTCCCAAAAAATGCGGTACACTACTTCATATAACATCCTTGCCATCAGTGCATGGTATCGGCAGTCTAGGTAAAGAAGCTCGCCGCTTTGTTGACTTTTTAGCGTTGGCTGGTCAAAAATATTGGCAGATATTACCTCTAAATCCAATCGGAGCGGGAAATTCACCGTATCAAAGCGTATCCGCGTTTGCCTCAGAACCATTATTAGTAGATATTGACCTTTTGGTAGCGGATAATTTGTTGGAGGAAGATAAAATAAAAGTAGCCCAGACAAAATACAATATCAGCACGATAAAAAACAAAATTAATTATGAAGCGGTTAAACAATATAAAGAAAAATTGCTCAGAATAGCATTTAAGAACTTTGATGCAAACCATAGCGAACACTTTACGACCTTTCTCTGCGACAACAAACCATGGTTAAATGATTACGCCTTATATATGGCATTGGGACGGCATTTTAACACCTTAGATTGGAATTGTTGGCCGGATCTTGTAGCAAAGCGGGATCAAACTACATTAGACAATTATCGGGAATTACTGGCGCAAGAAATTAACTATCATATTTTCACCCAGTACATCTTTTCACGGCAGTGGTTAGCTGTTAAAAGCTATGCCAACAGCAAAGGCATCGAAATTATTGGCGATTTACCGATCTTCGTGGCCTATTCCAGCGCAGATGTCTGGGCTAACCCGAAACTATTTAAACTGGACCAGGCTGGAAAGCCCATCGCCGTTGCTGGTGTACCGCCAGACTACTTCTGTAAAACCGGGCAGCTATGGGGGAATCCATTATACGACTGGGATAAAATGGCCGAAGACGACTTTAACTGGTGGCGGGATCGCTTTGCGGCCATCCTAAAAATTGTTGACGTTGTCAGAGTAGATCACTTCCGGGGCTTCGAAGCGGCATGGGAAGTGCCATTTGGCGACAAAACCGCAGAAAGCGGCCAATGGGTAAAAGGACCGGGCAACCTGCTATTTACCGTAATTGAAAAATACTTTGGCAAATTACCGATTATTGCTGAAGACCTTGGTGTAATAACCCCGGAAGTAGTTGAAATAAGAAAACAATGTAGATTTCCTGGCATGAAAGTACTGCAATTTCTGTTCGACTGTGACCATTACGGGAATCCGCAGCCGCTTTGGTGTGAACCAGACACCGTTGTATATACCGGAACTCATGACAACAACACCACCCTTGGTTGGTATCAGGAAAACGTAGTGAAAGGCGAAGGTGGGTGCGTCGGCAAATACCTTGGCGACTACAGCGCCGATGATATCGCCTGGAAGCTAATTGATCTGGCATATCGTTGTCGGTCTGAACTTGCCATTGTTCCGGTTCAAGATTTTCTAGGCCTTGACGCTAAGAGCCGGATGAACGTACCGGGAACTGCCGAAGGCAATTGGGACTGGTGTCTACAGACAAATAGCATACCCCAAGCGTTGGCGGCTAAAATACGAAATATGGCAATAAAATATAACCGAGTAAATAAATAAAAAAGAATAGTTGTTGCCTGAACATAAAAGAACCTCCTAAGGTAAGTTCAATTTTACTTAGGAGGCTTTTTATTTGACTTTACCAAGTTAGATATCAATGGTGCTAGTTATTAGATAATTAGACGAAAGACTCACCAGTCGTCGTCTTCATTATCCTCATTATCCGCAGGATCATCATCTTTCTCAGAATTACAGAAGATATTGATAATGCATTTTCCGTCGGATTTTATATCATAATTATCATCACACTTGCCATCGCCACAAAAAATATTGATGATACAATTGTGATCATTCTTTTTTTTGAAATCTTCTCCCACTACAGCACCCCCTTTCCATTAGTATATTTTATGTAATGGGCAGTAAAAACGACAATACGATAAAGGATTATTTTTTAAAAAACCAGCTAGTTATAAAATGGAAGGGCTTTTTTTGGCCAATAACTTTACATAACTACTTAACATGTGCTATCATAGACAAGCTTGGTTGAAGACCTTAGCTTACTTTATTTCGTAGAAGTATTAGGGGGTGGGATTTTGAAGCGTTATAAATTACCGATAATTTTGATTTTATTAGTAGCCTTTACTTTTATGGCGACAACGCCAGTTTTAGCGGCGCCAGGGTTGGCCGATCTTTTGGGCAATGCAGGTGCTGGCAGCATCACCTCAGGCGGCGGAATCGTTAACATTTTACTTGGCTTAATTTTGGGCAAGTTGTTTGGCAATATAACTGACACCGCGTCATCTGCGGTTAATACTAATAAAGTACTGGGGGCAAGTACCAGTATAAGTTCAGAGGCTGCTAACTCACCGATAATTACTGCCGCTCGAAAATATATGGGTGTACCTTATGTGTGGGGCGGGGTAACTCCTGATGGTTTTGACTGTTCAGGATTTACGCAATATGTAATGAAAGAAAACGGCATTACACTGCCACGTACTGCGGCTGAACAATTTGCGATTGGCACGGCAGTAGAAAAAGCGGACCTTAACGTAGGTGATTTAATATTTTTTACCACCTATAAACCAGGTGCGTCTCATGTCGGTTTCTACATTGGCAATGGCCAATTCATTCACGCCAGCTCAGTTGCCGCAAAAGTAACTATTTCCAACCTAAATGACACTTATTATGTAGAACACTATATTGGCGCGCGCCGCTATAAGTAAAGAAATACAGATAAACGAAAAACACCGCTTCACTGCCTTTAAGCAGCTGAAACGGCGTTTTTCGTTTAAATGGACCTAAGAATGGCAACAACGTCCTTAGGTAGAATGCGAAGCATTATCTTTTGATTTATTCTTTTCAGAGGCGGTGCCATTAATATATGCATCGCTGGCCTCGAAGGCGGCATTCTTTTTAAAAACAGTAGCAGATTCCTTAAACTCTTTCGGTTCAGGATTATTAGGTCCGTAGCCGTTCTTAGAAGATTGGTTTCTAATCATAAATTCCCCCTTGGCGTTAAAACTTTACGGCGTGACCGTCGCCCAGAGTGGGGTGGGTCACTGCGACTTAGCATTTCGATCAGTTGACTTTTTCTGGTCTGAACTTCCAGCATTAGAAGAATTTTTCTTGCTGGAATAGTCATTCCGATCTTTATTATTAGCCATACGATCCCTCCTTGAGATAAATAAACTAGCTTTAACCTCTAAAGCTAGCCTTAGTTTAAACAATAAATAAAAATATATCCGATATTTTTATATAAAGGAAAATGATAAGAATTATGGAAATATAACACAACAACTGTATAATGGGGGACTAACCAATGCTTGAAATCCTTATAACATTTTCGCTAGGGCTAAACATAGTGGCAATAATCTTATTAGCCATACTGCTGATGAAAGGGCGTAGTGTACCTACCTTTGTTGCCACCTGGGAAAAAGGTCAAGAACGTCTAGAACGTTCCGTAAAACAGGAAATTATCGAGAATCGTCGGGAAAGCACTGGCTCGCTCCGTCAATTCAACGATTCGGTGCTGGCGCGAATGTCGGATATTGCCGGCTTACAGACTCAACAAGCTGATTCTTTTTCCCGACAGTTTTTGACAATATCGCAAGCTAATGAAGAAAAACTCGAAAAAATGCGGCAAACAGTCGAAGAACGTTTGAAATTATTGCAAGCTGACAATAATCGACAAATAGAAGAAATGCGTCGAACGGTTGACGAAAAACTGCATGCAACCCTCGAAAAACGCCTGGGAGAATCATTTCAACTTGTCAGCCAACGGCTGGAACTTGTGCATAAGGGATTGGGGGAAATGCAGAACTTGGCCTCAGGCGTCGGTGACCTCAAGCGTGTACTGACCAACGTAAAAACCAGAGGAATATGGGGTGAAATTTATCTGGGTAACATCTTAGATGATATTCTTACGCTCGAACAGTACGCTCAAAATGTTGCCACCAAAAAGGGCAGTAATGACCGGGTCGAATTTGCAGTTAAACTACCAGGACGAGACAAGAACGAAGAAGTAATTTGGCTGCCTATCGATGCCAAATTTCCCCAGGAAGACTACCAGCGGCTCCTCGATGCCCAAGAGGCGGCCAATCAACCGTTAGCCGATGAAGCTGTGAAAAATCTAGAAGCCAGGATCAAAAGTGAGGCTAAAGACATCCATACAAAATACATTGATCCGCCTCATACCACGGATTTCGCTATTTTGTTTCTTCCCGTTGAAGGTCTTTACGCCGAAGTGCTCCGTCGGCCCGGTTTGGCCGACAATCTGCGGCGTGACTATCGGATAGTCATTGCAGGGCCATCAACAATGGCGGCCTTGCTCAACAGTCTGCAAATGGGCTTCAAGACCTTGGCGGTTGAAAAACGCTCCAGCGAAGTGTGGGCACTCCTAGGGGCCGTAAAAACCGAATTTGGCCGCTTCGGCGATATCCTCGAAAAAACCCAGAAAAAACTGCAAGAGGCTAGTAACTCTATCGACACTGCCGCCCGGAAGTCGCGAACCATAGAACGAAAATTGCGTACCGTCGAAGACCTGCCCAGCGATCAAGCGCTGAAACTGCTTGAACAATAAAACAAGATGTGAGACTGTACCCAGGAAGATATTGTATACACTATCACTAAAAACATAAAAAAATACGCCATAAACCTTGCATTTTATGAAAAAAATACCTATAATTAACGTTGTAACCTTACAAAAAGCACTATACAAGTGCTCATACCGATCAATGGGGGCGTAGCTCAGATGGGAGAGCGCTTGGCTCGCATTCAAGAGGTCAGGGGTTCGATCCCCCTCGTCTCCACCA
>JAGGAD010000047.1 GCA_017889625.1 Bacillota bacterium
GTCCTCGGCACCAATAAGATTAAGGCTTTTGGGTAAATTCCCAAAAGCCTTTTTTCATGTCAATTATGGGAAAAGTAATATAGCGGTGCTATAGATTTTTCTTTATGTGCGAGGGATTATAGGAGGGTATTGATTTTGTCTGCATTTTTTGTTGTAATTGCAGTAGACATTACGTATCAATTGGTATTGTATTTGTCCAAACCTTCTCTTGGACAAATACAATACCAAGCTTAAGTTTAAACAACCTTATTGTATCGATTCATGGCTTTCCCAATTCAATCTTTTGTTTAAAGTCTGGAGCAATCTTTCGCTGATGGGCTGATTTTGCATAGTCAGAAAAAATTTTATTTGAAAGAAGGAGCTAGAAAAAATAAAGTAGAAAAGTAATAAAGCATGATATCAAATATAAAGTTGATCAATATCGTCAAGTTCAATAGTAGGAGGCTGTTATTTCTTTGCAAGCATTTGTGAAAAAAAACGTTGTATGGGGATGCACTATTGTATTTGTTTTGTTAGTGGGAATTAGCTATATATCTTTAAATTATTTTCAAGGCGTGCCGGTGTTAAATTATCATCAGATTAATAATAACGATCATAATTCGTTAACCTTAAGTGATACCGAATTCGAGGCTCAAATGGAGTATTTATATAAAACTGGTTATACAGCTATTTCGCCGAATCAGTTGGCTGATTATGTACAATATGGAAAAGAGCTTCCGCTGAATCCAGTATTGATTACATTTGATGATGGTTATGAAGATAATTATAAGGTAGCATATCCCATTTTGCAAAAGTATCATTTTACGGCAACGATCTTTATTATCACAGATTTTGTCAGCAGATATGGCAAATATTTAACGTGGGATCAAATAAGGGAAATGAATGACTCGGGGATAACTTTTGAAGATCATACGCTGAGTCATGTGGCGTTAACGAAAGCGTCTGATGAAGATGAACGCAACCAATTGGTCAAATCTAAGGAAGCTTTGGAATGGCATCTTGGTAAAAAAGTTGACTATTTAGCTTATCCAGGCGGGGAATACGACCAACGGGTAATTCAGTTGACAAAAAATGCTGGATATCGAGCTGCTTTTACCGTTAATTTTGGCCGAGATAAGGAGAATTCAACCTTATATACTTTGAATCGGATTCCTATCTTTGGCGGAGGGACACATATTTTTTACCATTTTTGGTTACGGTTAAGGTTTACACAGCTATTTTATGCTTTACAAAATTTTAAAGCCTTTTTACTTAAAGATGGTGATACTTCTTTAGCGGGTTATATTTTTATTCCGTAAAATCAAGTTGAGATGTACGTCGAGCTTTTAGTTATATTGATTTGTACGAGTATTTGACCGCGGGGAAGAAGGTGTGGTATGCGAATATTGTTGGCTGAGGACGATTATCGTTTAGGTAACCTTGTCCAGAAGTTATTAGTAAAGCAAGGAATGCAAGTTGACTGGGTGCAGAATGGGGTTGAAGCCTGGGAATTTACATTGAATAATAGTTATGAAGTAATTATCCTGGACTGGATGATGCCTGAAAAATCCGGTTTGGATGTTTGTCGGGACTTGAGGCGTGGCCAATATCAAGGCGGTATTCTTATGCTTACGGCTAAAGACGCTGTCGATGATTTAGTTATAGGACTCGAGAGTGGGGCGGATGATTATTTGGTCAAGCCCTTTGAGTTAAAGGAACTCATCGCTAGGATTCACTCCGTCGCTAGACGGAGTAATGTGACTTTAAAAGACGACGTTATCAAAGTGGCTGGCTTGGAGTTAAACCGATTGACTAAAACTGCTAAACGTGGGAAACGTGATCTTAATTTGACAAGCCGTGAATTTCAGTTACTTGAAGTGTTGACTGAAAACTATGGCCGGGTACTTCCCCGCGAGATACTGCTTGATCGTGTTTGGGGCTGGGAGAATGCAGTATCACCCAATAACCTGGATGCCTTTATTCGTCTTCTGCGAAAAAAGGTTGATAACTCCGGCGAGCCGGAGTTAATCCATAACCTTCGCGGGGTGGGATATAAGCTGGAGGATAAAGATGTTATCCAGAATCCATAATAAATTGACAATGCTATATACCGTGGTTTTTGGCGGTTTTCTTTTAGGGTTCATTCTGATTATTAGTATTGCTAATTTATGGAGCCTTTACTATGAACGGGTTGAGGAAGTCGAACTGTTAGCTGGGCAAATTGCTAAAGAACAACATGATGTTATAAAGCAGCATGACCAAAATCATGAGTCGTTGCCAACAAACTTATCAATAGAAGATAACTATGATATAAGTGGTCAAGTTTTTTATTATCTTTTTGATCAGCATGGAGAAATGATTAAAGCCGATTTGCCGGTGCCGATTCTCAGAGATCCAATTTTGGCGAGAGTGGCTAATTGGGATGATGGTCAACAAACAAGTATGTTTACCATCGCTTTTGGGGAAGGGAAAAGTGCCGCTGTTATCTTGACAGTGCATAGGATTTTTAGAGATGATGAATTGGTGGGAACAGTTTTTGTAGGCAAAGATTTAACGGCCTATTTTAGGACATTGGAGCAAAGTGCCGTCACTATACTAATTGCTGCGGTTGGCTTTATTCTGCTGGCCGCCTTAATTGGTTATATTTTAGCTGGTCGGGTATTAATTCCAATTGAAAAATCAATCAACCGGCAAAAACAATTTGTTGCCGATGCTTCTCATGAACTTAGAACTCCGCTTAGTGTGCTGCAAACATCAATTGAGGCTATTGAATTAGATGAAGATAATAAATTGTCGGTTTTCTCAGAACAAATTTTAGAGGACGTTAAAGATGAGATGCAACGCATCAAGCGTCTGATTAGTAATCTATTAACGCTGGCTAGGGCCGATACCGGTGACATTTCCATAAAAAAAACCAGAATACCGCTTAATGAAATTGTTGAGCAAATTTTACGTTCGTTAAAAATTGTTGCGAGGCAAAAATTTGTCCAGTTCCAATTGATAACCCCTGAAGAGATCGAGATAACTGCTGATGCTCAGCGAATTGAGCAGCTTATTTACATCTTAGTAGATAACGGGATAAAGTATACCCCTGAACATGGCGTGGTTATAATACGACTGGAAAGAACGGAAATAGGCGGTAATTCTGGTGTGAAAATAATAGTTGAAGATACTGGCCCTGGTGTTTCGCCAGAAGATTACGAGCGGATTTTTGAACGGTTTTTCCGGGCGGACAAGGCTCGCTCGCGAAATACGCAAGGTGTAGGGTTGGGGTTATCCATCGCTAAGTGGATTGTTGATGCCCATAAAGGTAGCATATATGTAAAAAATAACACGGGAGGAGGAAGCAGCTTCGTTGTAATCATACCAGACTAAGTAATTTGTTTTTAGCTTTTTGGGTATTTTTCAGTTTCTTTTGCTAGCATTGATAGAGTGCCAGTTGTACTCTAGTTGCTGGACAAACGCCTTTATCAAGCCATTTTTGGGATAGCGGCAAATAAAAATGGCGAAAAATTGTTGTGGTTATGGGAACGGCAAAGACCGCTCGGAGAACTGAATACTTTTCGTGATCTGACTAATCGCTTTTTTGTTATAGGACTAAAGAGCGATAGGGGGCTGTTGCATTAAGAAAATGATATGCTCCCCCTATAGGAGACAATGAAAAAACAAATTGTCGACTATAGGGGGAGCATATCAAAAAATTAGTGCGACGGCCCTTTTTGTGGCTGAATGTTAAGCTAAGTATAATCTGGCTTAAGTTGTCATTATAGAACCGAATTTTTCTAAATTAATACTACCGAAGTGAACATAAATTACTCATAGTGTGCTTATAATTAAGTAAAATACATAAAAAAGATTATTATAAAAACATGGAAAAACCGGAAAAAGTTAAATGCGAAAATAACAAGAAAGGATGGTATTGCTCAGTTCTAATTTATTGATTTAGTTTTACAAGGAGGCTTCTTTATGCGTAATTTAATCTGCTTGGTAATGGTCATTAATTTGTTGCTGATTTGTATGCCGGGAAAGTCATATGCTTATGCGACCGACTCTCAGAGTGAGATGGAGTGGGAATATTTGACGCCAATAGACAATGACCGCGATGTCACTACGTTATCTTTAAATATACTTAAGAAAATTCCGGCTAAGAAAAGTAATTTTTCATCATATCGAGGTATCACGATCACCCGTCCACGGGGAGAAATATCTTTAAATGGTGAGACGAGAGATAGTTCGGCAGTTGGCATCGGGCCTGTTTACATGATTCGATATGAACCGTTCCAATCCGGGAGGATGGCATTTTCGTTAGATATGAGTGGGGGATTACTTTTGTATGATAAAAAATTTCCAGCCGGAGGAAGAAATTATAATTTTATGTGGCGGATTGGACCTCAATTAATTTATAAAATAGGGGAAAATTATTCAGTGAACATCGGTTACAAATTAATGCATGTCTCCAATGGTGGCACTATATTTGGTAAAGGTCATAACCCTTCTTATGACGCAAAAGGATTTTCGCTGGGCATTTTAACGCATTTTTGAACTGTTTACAAATTTATAAAAATTGACAATTTATAAAAATTGGAACAATCCAAGCAATTGCTATAGTAAATGAGGTAGGTTAAAGAGAGGGCTTCTAAAAGTTGTTTAGACTTTTGTGAAGGTCTCTTATTGTTTCATGTCGCTATGCAAATATTGGTGGGGTAACGTTTTGAATAATAAATGGCTACCGTGCTAAGCTAATGGAAACATTACTTGTGAATTCTGCTTTATAACCATAAATAAAGCAGAAGGGGGGAGGCTCATGCAAAGAAAACTTATTTATATGCTTAGCTTGGTTCTAGCAATCGTTATTGCTTCATTGCTTGTATATAATCATTTTAAGACACCGGAGTTAGCCGCGCCTATCGATGGCAACCGGTATAATCGCGGTCATAATATTCCTGGAAAACTTTATTGGGCTGGAAGTGAACAAGATAAAATGGTGGCACTTACCTTTGATGATGGACCGGAAGAACATTGGACCCCAAAAATTCTTGATATTTTGAAAGAAAAAAAGGTAAAGGCAACTTTTTTTGTTATTGGGGAAGAGGCGTTAAAACACCCGACTATGCTAAAAAGAATTTATAGTGAAGGTCATGTTATTGGTAATCATACGTTTGATCATATAAATTTAAAGAAAGCCGATTCCCAGCAAATTAACCAACAGCTAGAAGAATGTGACTCAGTGATATATAATATTATTGGTGAAACGCCAAAATTTGTCCGGCCGCCGTTTGGATTCCATAACCAAGTTGTCGATGATGTTGTGTATGCTAAAAATAAAATTATCATTTTATGGTCAATTGATACTAAGGATTGGACAGGAAAGGATACCTCAACGGTTGAAGCTTCAGTAGTATCAAAAATGCAAAATGGTTATATAGTATTACAGCATGACGGAGCCAGTCCAAAGCTTGCCGGAAGTGTTGAAGCATTGCCGGATATAATTGATAGGTTAAAGGACAAAGGTTATACTTTTGTTACAGTAGCTGAATTACTAAATACTCAGCCATATCAATGAAGCTAAATATTTGCTAATAGCTGCTGAGGGTTATTTGCTACTCGGAAAGGATTTTTTAGATAATGAGTGACCATGGAGATTTAAACAAAAAAGCAGCTATTACTCGAGTCGTTGCATTGGTAGTGTTAATTGGATTTTGCTTACTTATTTACTGGCTCAATCCTGAGCCGCTGCGAAAAATTGTCTACTTGTTGTCGACGGGAGATGTGGCGGGTAGTATTGAGTATATCCGATCGTTCGGACCATATGCTGCAGTTGTCAGTTTTGTAATAATCACTTGTATTAATATCTTGGCTGTTTTTCCCAATATTTTTATGCTAGCGGCAACTGGGATTATTTTTGGTGTAGTGGAAGGCACGATTATCTCGTGGGCGGCAGAATCTTTTGGCGTAATTATTAGTTTTGCGCTAATGCGGTATTTTTTTCATGATTATGCCCACCAACTGATAGTACGCAGTAATGCCCTGAAAAAAGTTGATGATTTTAGCGGCAGTAATGGCTTTAAAATTATGGTGATAGCCCGGTGCATTCCGTTTGTTCCTTCAGGAATTATCTCGGCGTTGGGAGCAGTTAGCAGTATTACTGTAAAAGACTATATTTTAGCAACACTTATTGGTAAAATTCCATCCGCTTTAATTGAGGTAACCTTGGGACATGATTTGGCTTCTTATCATGAACATTTTGTGCGGTTGGCAGTACTGGTGGTAATTTCATTTGTTTCATATTGGGCTTTTTCAAAGTACAAGAACAAGAATAAAGCTTAATTATAGAAAACTGGACAGTGAAATAACCATATTTTTTTGATAAACAACAAAAATAAGAACAAAAATAAGTATCTTGCATAAGATAGAAATATATGATACTCTTTATTTTAATAGAGAGAGAGTAGATCAGGCGTCCGATTTCCGGATTAGCTGGGCTATTAAGCAACAGGTAAAACCTGTGGGACTAATTGGTTCCATAGGTTTATTTTTATGTTTAGGAGAATGATGGCTATGAATAAAAGCAAGAAAAGTGCGGCTAGTATTTCCGTTTTTTCAAACTTTTTGCTTGTACTAATTAAAATAGTAGTAGGATTTTTAACTGGATCAGTTAGCATTATATCAGAAGCGGCTCATTCGGCGATCGACTTGTTGACCGCGCTGATTGCATATTATGCTGTTTCGACATCAGATAAACAACCAGATCATAATCACACCTATGGTCATGGTAAAATAGAAGATATATCAGGCGCTGTTGAAGCTGTGTTAATCATTGCTGCTGCATTATGGATAATATACGAAGCAAGTCAAAAACTATTTATTGAAGCAATGCCAAAAGATTTGGGATATGGCATTGTCATTATGATCATCGCCATTATCGTAAATTATTTTGTATCTAGGAGACTGTTACAAGTTGCCAAGATCACTCAATCACAGGCCCTTGAGGTGGATGCTCTTCATTTAAAAGCGGATATCTGGACGAGTGTTGGGGTGATGACTGGTTTAGTAGCTATAAAAGTAACCGGATTAACCTGGCTTGATCCGGTTATCGCTATAGCAGTGGCTTTGATCATTTTTAAAGCAGGTTATGCTATGACCAAAAAGAGCCTGAGCGAACTTGTTGACAGCGCTTTGCCGGACGAAGAACAAGCTATAATTCGCGATATTATTGAGAATCATCCAGAAATTATCGATTACCACCTTCTGCGAACTCGGCGTTCGGGAAGTACGCGATTAGTGGATGTGCATGTTATTTTAGAAGCTGATTTACATTTGCAGCAAGTACACGATATATGCGATGAAATAGAAATGCGAATTCAGGCCAGGTTCTCGCCTTGTGATGTAGTAATACATTCAGAACCTTGTTGATTTTAAGACTAAAATAGTTGATTTTTGTTACGAATATTTAAGTCAATAAAGAAAGCTGCAGGTCATCTAAAAAAAGCGGGATTAGATGAAAAGAGTGCCGAAATAGGAGGTAACCGAAAAGTAAATCTTTCAAAAAGCATACTAAAAGCAAAAAAATGTTATAGGGCTAGAATGCCATGTAACAATCTTTTTTATATGTTTATACATTTCAGTATCCCTGAATTTTGCTGAAACGTGAAAATTATAGTACGAGTGATACCGCTTGAAGGGCGCGCGGCTGAGACGAGCCAAAGCGCGAGTGTTTTTCCAATACGTATCTCTAAAATCTATTGGCTGGATATAGTTAGGCTTCCTGTTTATCAATAATGCTGAATAAGACTCCGCCGATAATAAGAATGGCTCCAACCACAAAGTTAAGGCTAATGCTTTCACCTAAAAGCAGCCAGCCGAGAAAAACAGCGACCATTGGTTGTAAGGGATAAAATAAGGAACAAGTTCCGGCTTCGATTAAGGATAAGCTTTTATTCCATAGAACATGCGACAATGCGGTGCAAATCACCCCGATATATAAAAGCGCAAGAACAACGCTGGTGTCAAATTGAACATCGGGTGTTACTGCAAGTTCCCAAAGGGAAAAAGGAAAGGTGCAGAGTGCGGCAATAATAATTCCGTAGGTAGTAATCTGAAATGCATCGTACTTTTGGGTAATTTGCCTAACAATTACAGCTACTAACGACCATAAAATTACTGAAAAGATTGAAACTAGAACTCCTAATAACTGTCCGTCGCCGCCTGCTCCGCCCACAATGATATAAACTCCGACAATTGCTAAAATCCCGCAAGTGATTTTTTTTACCGTTAATTTTTCTTTCAATAAAAATACGGCAAATATCATAATGACCACGGGATTCATCGAATTAACCAGTGAAGCCAGCGAGGCATTTGACAGCTTTGTCCCCAGTAACTGGGCACCAATAGCGACGAAATAACCTAAAAAACCAATCAAAAATATATACTTATAATCCTGCGGGTCGATTTTTTTTACCTGTCGTTGTCTGAGAATCAAATATAAGATAACTCCCGCAATCAGATAGCGTAGAAAAGAAATCGTAATAACCGGAAGTTTTCCCAAAACAAACTTACTTACCACATATAAACTGCCCCAGGCAAAAAAAGTGATTAAGAGATAGAGATATGCTTTATGAGTAGTTGTCATTTTTATTTAGTGAAAAATCAGGATCAATATAAGATCTTCACTACAATATTCACCACCATTAATTTATGTTTAATACTTCGTTTATGTGCTGCATTGATCCATGAGACTATTCTACCACTGTAGGCAAATTATTTATAGTCGGAATGACATGAGGGCCAAAAGTTTGAGTATTAAATTAGTGAAACTGGAGGCTGGTAAAATAGTTGTTTTTCTTCTTACTCTTAGAAAAAAATGATATTATATTTACTGGAATAATATAACTATAATTAATACAAGAATGTTTTTAATATTAAAAATATTAAAAAAGAATCTAACTATGAGGATGTGTTGGTTATTATACTTTTTTAGGGTAATATCAAAAATTTCTTTAGTAAGGAGGTTATTGATTTCTTAATTCTATAGTTTTAAGAAGAAAGACGAGGCGAAGTCATTATGTCTAAAATGGAAAGTCTTGATAATGAATTTTTTGCTGAGGTCAAGTTTGTAAAAAAAACTGAAATTGAAAATCGCACCTGTGATGTCGTTATTGTTGGCGGAGGTGGCTCGGGGATGGTTGCAGCGGTTAGAGCAGCTGAATGTGGCGCAAATAAAGTAATTGTTTTGGAAAAAACCGGCCGAGTTGGCGGTAATGCCTGGATGGCAGTTTGTATGTTTGCCGCTAATTCGGCATCGCAAAGAGTCGCCGGTACGCAAATTTGTATCGATGAAATTTTTAAGTCAGCAATGGAGGAAATGGAGTGGGCGGCTGATCCTAAAATAGTCCGTAAATATATGGAAAACTCCGGTACACTTATTGATTGGTTAGAGACTAAGGGGATGGCATTCCAACCGCATGTCTGGCATAATACGCCAGTTATGATGATGCCTAAACGCCAGAGTCAGCACCCGGGCAAAGACCCTTCGCATGGTCCTGGTTTTGTCGGTAGCACTGTTGTTGAGACAATGCTCAAAGAAGTAGAGCAGCTGGGAGTAGAAATTCTGCTAAAAACAAAAGCTACGGAGTTAATCACCGATGAAAATGGGCGGGTTACCGGAGTTGTTGCTACTGGTAGTGATAAAGAAATTCATATAAATGCAAATTCAGTTGTTCTCGCCTCTGGTGGCTTTGGCGCTAATAAGGAAATGCTCAAAGAAACTTTCCCGCAATTTTTTAGTCGTGAGACTTCTATATGCAGACTCTCTTTGGGTCACTCTACTGGCGACGGCATTCTTATGGCCCAAGCTATCGGGGCTCAACGTGGTGAGTTTCCTGGGATCTTGCTAGGTGGTCCGAGCCATCACCCATGGTCATTCAGTGTCCATATGTCATTGTGCCGGCCGGAGTGCGTCTGGATAAATAAAAATGGGGAGCGTTTCGTAGACGAAAATATAAATTTTAAAGGCTATTACGCTGTGAGCAAACAACCGGAGGCAATTGTGTATGGAATCTACGATGCAGCAACGCGTGACTATATGATTGAAAAAAATGACGTTGGAACAGATCCAAGCAGGCGAGATATTATATTTCTTAAAGGGGAACTTGAAAAAGAAAATGATGGCAAACGGGTAATAATTGCTAATACGGTAGAAGATATTGCGGAAGGTATAGGGGTAAATCCTAGTGCTTTAGCCGAAACTGTTGAACGCTATAATTCTTTTTGCAAAAGCGGGTACGATGCTGATTTTATTAAAAGTAAAGAATTTCTCCGTCCTATCGTTCAGGCTCCTTTTTATGCAGTTTTCGGACATAGATTTTTTGATACAACCCACGGTGGACTAAAAATTAATGAGAATTTGGAAGTTATCGACACAAAAGGCGAGGTTATCCGTGGCTTATATGCTGTCGGCGATCTTGCAAGTGGCTGGGTTACGCAAAGGTATGCTCCGACTGGTGCTTCCCTTAGTTGGGCGTGTAACTCCGGGTATATGGTTGGCGAAGAGGTTGCTAAATAGTATATAGCGCCTATTATCTTAAAGTGATAGGCTCTTATAAATCAGATAAAACTCCTGCCAGATACTACTTGGCAGGAGTTTTATGTTTAGAGAGTCGTGGATTGGTACTATTTATCGTAACTGTTTGAAACTTTTGATAGGAAAATGAGCGATGAGTGTAGAAAATTGGCATATAGATGATAAAATGGGGGCAATTTTGGTGCTAAGAAGGGTAGCCTTTGGATTACTAATTTTAGTAATTACATTAATAAGTGTCGGGTGTTTGGATAATAAGGATAATAGCTTGCCTGAGTCGGCGGATTATTTAAATCATCCGTTGGAGTTAGTGGAGGCGGAAGTTAAATTAAATGATAGTGGTAATCCGGAAGCCAGAGTAGTTGTTAAAAATATTTCGCCCAAAACGGTTGATGCTTATATGGTAGGCATTTTTTGTTATGATCGATTTGGTGACAAAGTAAAACCTTATGCACAGGGAAGTAATCGGTTTAGCGGGATAAATCAGAGAACTGTTCGTCCGGGTCAGACTTTTGGTGATGATTATTATTGGACTTTACGTGGTCACGAGAACACAACAAAAATAGAAGTAGTCTTAGAAAAAGTGCATTTTACCGATGGAACGATGTGGATTCCGAAAGCTGGACAGAGAATAGCAATAAAAGGCGCTCTAGATCAATAAAATATTGATAAGGCTAGTTTATTTAGCAAATTTAGCTGAGTGACGAAATGGAAAGTTCAACCCCCAATATAGTAAACTAATTAATAATGTTATTTCCCGTAAAGTGTGGTATACTAGGGATGCGGGGTGGAGCAGCTGGCAGCTCGTCGGGCTCATAACCCGAAGGTCACAGGTTCAAATCCTGTCCCCGCAACCAATTAAATATTGCTGTTACAGGTTAACAGCGCAAAAGAAAAGTAGGAGACGCGATATGCGTTGTTTCTGCTTTGTTTTTTTATATGATGAAAAAGCTCTTTGAAGGATTTCACAATCTGAGATAAATTTACTCATGCGTGGGGGTGCTATAAGTGAGGTATAAGGTGGTAGTGGCATACAAAATGCTGCCGATAGTCTATCAAAGAATTTCTACATACTGTGAAGTTAAGCAATGGGACAAACGAGAACCAATTCCGAGAGAATTATTGCTGGAATGGATAAAGGATGCGGAAGGTTTACTTGTAGCTCCCCATATTCAAGTTGATGAACAATTTTTGCATCATGCGTCCAAGCTAAGAGTTATAGCGCAGTCCGCCGTTGGTCATGATAATATTGATATTGATGCTTGCACAAAACGAAAAATATCGGTTGGGTTTACCCCGGGAGTAGTGGTTAACGCTACGGCTGATTTAACGTTTGGGTTATTGTTATCTTCCACTAGACGTATTCATGAAGGTAGAGAATTTGTCCGCCAAGGCTATTGGCAGCAAAATAAAAATATGTCTTTCGGCGTGGACTTATTTGGGAAAACTTTAGGGATTGTTGGGATGGGGCATATTGGCACCGCGGTTGCCCGGCGCGCGCGACCATTTGGGTTAGATATAATCTATTATAATAGAAATCGTAGGACTGATGAGCAGGAACTGGGTATCAGTTATTCGCCGTTTAATGAACTTTTGGCCCGAGCCGATTTTATTATTGTATTAGTGCCACTATCACCAGAAACTTGTGGAATGTTTGGCCGGGAACAATTCGCGAAAATGCAGTCTACTGCCTATTTTATCAATGCAGCCCGAGGCAAGATTGTTGATACCGAAGCCCTTGTTGAGGTGCTGGTTACCCAAAAAATAGCTTATGCAGCCATGGATGTTACCGACCCGGAACCACTCCCGCAGAATCATCCATTACTTACATTACCCAATGTTCTAATCACACCACATATGGGCACGGCCACGACGGAAACACGTATTAAAATGGTAAATTTGACAGTTGACAATTTACTAGCCGGCTTAGAAGGACGCCCACTACCAGCGTGTGTTAATGATGAGTTAGACTTGAAATAAGTATAGGAATGAGCCGTTAGATGAGAGAAGAATATTTAGCGTTGAAACGAGATAATGAAATGTATTAGGTAGTTGTTCTTAAGGTTATTGGGTAAGTTTGATATTATAAACTCCGTAATAGGTATCAGCTGTTGATAAGTCGCCGCTTTGCACCATCTCTATAAATTGTCCGGTCACATAGTTATTGTTGCCCGAGCCGCCTACGCCCTCAAGAAAGAAGGCGGCGAAGCCGACGATTGTTACTTGTTTCCGCCCGTTAACATCCATCGAATCGACGATTGGTACAGTCACGATTCGGGGGGAGTTGCTGCTGGGGGGGAAGGTGGCGGTTGGATCTTGGGTGATACGATAATTTACGCCGGTAGTCGTGGGACCCGACATATTACCGGGTTCGGTATAGATCTTATCGCCAATATGTAAGGTGCCGCTATAGCCGTTTTCAATATTTTCTCGATAGGTGTTGGCACCGGAGCCGCCTAGGGCTACTGCGCCAAAGTTGCCGGTATTTCCGCTGCCGCCGCCGTTCTTAAGCACATAGCTAACACCATAAGTTAAGGCTTTTTGTTCGATTCCGAACGGCACAACTCCCGTGGCTGAGCCCAGAACGCCCGTTGTTGCTGTTGCGCTGGCGGTGACGTTGGAGGAGGTTAGCCCTAACAGGGGGGCAAACAAAAAGGTGATTTTTCGGGACGCGGTAACGGTCACGGTATGGTTATTAATCGTTACCGTTAGTTGATCAGTTGATTTTTTCCCGTTTAAAGTCGCTAACTCTTGGGCGGCCTGAGCCGGGGTTTCAGTTGTTGTTGTCAGAAGTTGCCTGGCTGCAGCTAGCGCGGAAGCATCAGCAATGGTGGCAAGTTGAATTCTATTCATATATAAATTACCGGCATCGATGACCAAGGCGGCTAACCCTAAAATTGCAGTAAAAGCTAGCGCTGCTAGGATAAGAATACTGCCGCGTTTTGACCGCAAAATTTTCATCATGTCACCTACTTTACGACTGGTTAATTTACCTAATCTCTCTAATATATATTGTATTTTCCGCTGGATGCTTTGCCAATAAGGCGTGAGTCTTAGAACCATAGGCCTAAAGACGGATGTTTTCTAATTAGCGAAATTACATAATTTATTGTGCACGATGCACATAGCCGTTGCAGGATAATAATGTTAATGCCCGGTCAGGAAAAGTGTTTGCTATAGAAAACTGGGGTGTTGAACCGGATATTATGACTACAGCAAAATCTATTGCCGCCGGAATACCGTTGAGCGCAGTAACAGGGAAGGCTGCGATAATGGATGCGCCGGGAGCCGGTAATGTTGGGGGAACTTATGGCGGTAACCCGCTGGCCTGTGTTGCTGGTATAGAAATATTAAATATATTGAAGAACAGAAACTACCGCCAGACAAAAGAGCCGAATAACGAATTAACAGTCCAAGTTATTAAACTTTGTTTAGCTCAAGGCTTGCTCTTCACTAGCGCCAGAAGCTTCGGCAATGTTATTCGGTTATTGATTCTGCTGATTGTTACTGATGGGCAGTTGGATCAGGAACTTAGTATTTCGGAACAGAGTCTTTTAACAGCTATGGCTAAAAACTAAGAGAATAACACGCTAAGCAAAGGACCGATTTTTATAAGTCGATATGCGGCAGTCCATTGCAATTATAATCCATGGATAAAAAAGGTTAAAAATATAATTGTGAGTGGTTTGATATAGACGATGCTTGGTGAACGTGTTACTATATAAGTATAATAATTAAAGACTTGAATAGCTTGAAAAAGTTATAGCGGCAATGAGGCCCAAATTATATCGAAAGATATGATTTGGGCCTTTCTTTTTTCGGGGCTTCTATTAGGGGAGGTAGGCTGTATTATGGTTGAAACAAAAAACTAAGCCATTTAAAAACTGTCGCAGAACTAATGATTTACTATTAAGGCTGAATTAGAGAATAATTCTAATATTCTAGGGGGAAATGACTTGAATTTAAAGAACAAACTCACGATGCTTTTTTCGGTATTAACGGCGCTAATTATTTTAGTATTTTCTATTATCGGGTACTTATTTTCACAAGATCAAGTCATGCAGGGGATTCAGCAGGAAATGAAAGCGAGTGTCGCGGCTAATGTTCATATGCTTAATGGTTGGTTAAGTGGGAAAGCAAAAATGTTGGAAATTGTTTCTGGAACATTAACAAGTATGAACGGCGATGGCGAAATCACGGTGCCGATGCTGGCTGGTTATAAATTTGTAGATAAAGAAGTGTCAGATATGTATTTTGGTACTGTTGACGGAAGAATGATTGATGGCAGCGGCTGGGTGCCGGCGGCGGACTATGACCCGCGGACCCGCTCGTGGTATAAAGGGGCTAAGGATCAGGAAAAACTTAGTTATGGAGATCCGTATTTGGATATAGTTACCAACCAGATGGCTGTGGCGGTGGCAATGCCGATTAAAAATTCAAGCGGGCAAATGCGAGGAATCCTTTCGGAAGATATATTATTGCAAACGTTAGTAGATAACGTTAAGAATATAAATTTGCAGGGGGCAGGTTACGCTTTTCTTGTTGACGCTAAAGGCGTGGTCTTGGCTCATCCTGATGCCGAGTTGGTGTCAAAAAATGTTTTTGAAGCAGAAAAATTAAGTGGTATGACAACAGCTTTTAAAGAGTTGGTTGCAAATAATCAAGGTATTTTGCGGGTAATAGATCATGGCGAAGGGCAGATTATCGCGTATCAAAAAATGCCGACGACCGGGTGGACTTTGGCGATCAGTGTGCCGGAAGCGGTGGTTTATAAACCATTGGGTGTTTTAAAATGGGTGTTTGGCTTGGCCGCGTTTTTCTCAATTTTATTAGTGATTATAGTCACCTATTTTATCGCAAAACGGATCACGAAACCGCTAGAAATGCTGGCTGGTCAGGTTGATTTGGTTACAGCGGGTAGTTTGACAGTGAAGGCAGTGGTTACGGGGAAGGATGAAGTTGCGCACTTGGCGGTTAGTTTTAATAAAATGGTAGATAATCTGCGGGCTTTGATTACCAAGGTACATGCCAGTTCCGAACAGGTTGCCGCGTCCTCAGAGCAGCTTACGGCAAGTGCTGAACAGTCGGCGGAAGCCTCGAATCAAGTGGCTATATCCATAGCTGAAGTTGCACAAGGGACCGAACAACAAGTTCAAGCGATTACTAAGGCAGCGGGGGTAGTGGAACAAACTTCGCTGGCTGCGGCACAAGTCGCCCAACGGGCTGATAAGGTAGCTGATACGTCGAACAAAGCTGCCGATGCCGCGCTAAAAGGCGGTCAAGCGGTGTCCTTGGCGGTTGGCCAGATGCTTAATATTGAAAAAGCGGTTACGCATTCGTCAGAGATTGTAGTTAAGCTTGGGGAACGTTCGAAAGAAATCGGCCAAATTGTTGATACGATATCCGGTATTGCCGGGCAGACCAATCTTTTAGCACTGAATGCTGCTATAGAGGCGGCCAGAGCAGGGGAACAGGGCAAAGGGTTTGCGGTAGTGGCTGATGAAGTTCGTAAACTTGCTGAGCAGTCGCAAATAGCGGCTAAACAGATTGCCGATTTAATAAGCAAAATTCAAGGTGAAACAGATAGTGCTGTTACGGCTATGAGCGCGGGGGCACGTGAGGCTAAGGTTGGAAACGAAGTGGTCAATACTGCCGGTGAAACTTTCAGCCAAATTGTTGAGTTAATCAATAAGGTTTCAACGCAAGTCAATGAAATTTCAACGGCGATTAATCAGATTGCAATCGGCAGTCAGGATGTAGTAAATGTTGTCCAGGACATTGAACGGGTAAACAAGGCGACGGCAGCTCAAACCCAAACGGTATCGGCGGCGACGGAAGAACAGTCGGCCTCAATGGAAGAAATTGCGGCTGCTAGCCAAGCCTTGGCTAGAATGGCAGAAGAAATGCAGAATGCCATTGGTAAGTTTTCAATTTAAGGATAAAAAAGCTTTAATAGCAGAAAAAACTGCTGCATATTGGTTTTATCAGCCGATGTGCAGCAGTCTTTTTTATTTAAGTGATTAAACTAAAAAACAAGGCCGATAGACCTTGCTCCGAAAGGAGAACAGTGGAAATAGTAGCGGGTTATAGTGTATCTATGGGGTTAGCCGGTGATTGCGCGGGCTAGGCGGCAGTGAAGACAAGGGATAATGACCATATTAATATATGGCTTCTAAAGTTCGCCGAATTCGCCTTATAATTACGTCTCTTTTACTGGGATTTAGATCATCCCAAGTTTTTTGGTTAAAGTATACTTCGGGATGGAGGATTGAAAGGGTATTGATAATTTCCCGAGGCTTTTTTCTTGAACGAAACACCGCTTTTTCTAGATCTTCCGATATAAAAAGTATAATTCTTTTGTTTGATTTCTTGGTCATCATAACACATCCTTTTGTGTAACGAAAAGTACTTTTTGTATTGGCGGGAGAATAAATAAAAAATGCCAGATTACACCATAGAAAAATGATGCAACCTGGCAGTCATAGGCTAGGCCTTTAGACCCAATGGCTTTGCGTCCCTAGCTTTCACTAGGTTTGCCCAATATATTAGGCTTTACGGATTTTTATATTCGACACCAAGAGGTATTATCCTTCCGCGACTGGTAAGCAAGTGGCAAATTGCGTTAAGTAACGGCTGGCTGATAGTGGAATTTGCTGTTTACTAGGACCTTCGTCCTAGTAAACGGCAGGCGGCGTTATTTTGGTGTTGAATTTTGCTTTTGGAAAATCAAATAGGGCAATTTCACCCAATATTGGAGCTGAATATCAAAATAATAGCTGTCATGAGATGGATTAAGGGCGTGCTATGTAAAATATTTCCGGGAAACGTAGATAGGAATGGATTTAAAACTGTAAAAATTGATAACTTGCCAAAACTTGCCACTGGAGGGGTGGCTCATTTAAGATTGAAATTGCTTATTAACCCAGCTGGAATCAGGGTTGATGGGCAATTTTAACACTGGATATGTTGCTAATTTTGCTTGCCACTAGGGAAAAATTAGCGAATTGTGTCGATTTTAGATGGGCAAAAGGGCTTAGGTGAAACGAATAGGGAATGTCATAATGTTGTCACTATTACCGGGGCTTAACACGATAAAATAAGTACAGTAGAAAAGTGTATCCGAAAGCACATAATATAAGCCGGTTAGGGGGCGCAGGGGTCTAAAATAGGTGCGGTATGGATTAGGTGGCGGTGAGCAGTAAGTCAAGTGGCAGTTGTCCAAGGAGGTGGGCTGATGAAAAAAATGGGAAGATACTGGTTTGTCTGATGAATAAAGAATTTCAAAGCGGCAGTGACCGTACTCAACGTAGCTGATCCGCCGATGGGACGATAACTTAAAATACATACAACAATGGCAGCATCTTTCGCGGATGCTGCCATTGCTATTGAACGGCTTCTTTTCCGAGAAGCTCTGGCGTCACATAGGACGAGGGATGTGTGTTTTGCCGCAGACGATGGTGAATATGTTGGCGGATGCTGCAAGTCCCAATGTGAAATTCAAAGACGGTTGTAACAA
>JAGGAD010000048.1 GCA_017889625.1 Bacillota bacterium
ACGATTCACCCGCCATCCTCACCGTACGTTCTCACGTACGCCTCCGGTGTCGGCCTCACCGTGCCTTGCGATACTCGCTTCTAGCGACCTCACTTTGGCGTTTCCGCCGTTCGCGCCCCGCTTGAGGCGACTTATTTATGTTAACATCACTATTCGGTTTTGTCAACATATTTTTTTGTTTCGCTGTTTTAATCACGTCGCCGTTTTCAACAGCTTTTATGTATTATCACGCTATTTTTATTATGTCAACCATCCCTACAAAAAAAAATATTTGGCATTATTCTTTCAAGTTGGGAACAACCTGTCCCAGGTAATCGCCCTAACCATTAAGTTCAGCAACTTTTTGTATCACCATCGATGCAACTCCCAGGACTTTTAATTACTCTGTTTATGACAACATAACTAACCCTATGCTAGTACTAAGCGAAGAATACTTTAAATAAAATTAACAGCACTACACCTGGTATGCCGAGAATACCAGCAACCAACGCCGTTATCGGGTTGATGGCAACAATAAAATCAAAATAACCTCCAATAAAATTAACTACCCACAGCATAATTCCACCAATAATTGCGTTATAAATCAAGCGAAATACAAATTTAATTGGCATTACAAATATTTTGCCCACTAAATAAATCAAAAAAATCCCGAAAATGTACGCAATTATAACATTTATATCCCAGCTAATTCCCGGTATACTTGGCATTGCTAATCCACTCTCCCATTTTTCAATATTTATAATTATATTTTAATACACCAACATCCATCATGTCTTGCTTTAATAATTTTTTTATAATTAATATATATACAGCCTATCTCATAATATAACAAAAATCAGGGTGGCTTACCCTGATTTTAGGCTTTATCAAACGGCGAATATGTTATCCCCTGACTCCGCGCACTTTTCATCAAATAAATGTACTTCTTTTCGGCAGCTTTAAGTAAGTACGCTGCATGATCTACCAAATCAACATCTAAAACCGAATTGTAATAGTTTTGCGCATAAAGCCACTCCTGTCGAGCCTGCTCTACCGCTTCATGAAGCGGTAGAGCAGGTTGCGGCGTCCACGATTCCGCATCTATCAGCCCATTCAGTAGTTTCTTCGGCCACAAAGCTTTCACGGCCATCCCTCCTGCTCTATAGTATTCCCAAAAGCAGAAGTAAATAACCATATTTTACATTTCACGACGATTTTCTAGCGCTTTGGACAAAGTCACTTCATCAGCGTACTCCAATTCACCGCCCACCGGCAACCCGTGGCCAATACGGGTTACCTTAATGCCTAAAGGCTTGAGTAGCCGAGCGACATACATAGCCGTAGCTTCTCCTTCCACATCAGGATTAGTTGCCATAATCACCTCAAGCACGCCTCCTTCGCGCACCCGAACTAATAGTTCTTTCAGTCTGAGATCATCAGGTCCCACTCCATCAAGTGGTGATAGAGAGCCATGCAATACGTGATAATAACCTTTATATTCCCTGGTACGTTCCATTGCCATGATATCTTTCGGTTCTTCTACAACACAAATTAAGCTGGCATCGCGCTCCGTACTGCTGCAAATTCCACATGGATTACAATCCGTCAAATTAAAGCACACTGAGCAATAGCCAATTTTATCTTTCGCCTCAAGAATCGCCTCAGCAAATTTTTGGGCCTGATGCTTTTCCATCGCCAACACATGATACGCCAACCGCACAGCCGTCTTCGGCCCGATTCCCGGCAAACGTCTAAATTGTTCAATCAGCTTAGCCAGCGGCGCTATATGCTGCATATTTCTTAAAACAAACCTGGCAGTTTTAACCCGCCGGTCAATTTACCCATTTCTTGAGCCATCATATCATCGACTTTCTTAATAGCTTCATTAACTGCCGCTAAAATCAAATCTTCCAACATTTCGATATCTTCAGCGTCAACTGCTGCCGGATCAATTTTTACTGATTGCAATTGTTTTTCCCCGTTAACTACCACTTTAACCGCACCGCCGCCAGCAGTTGCTTCCAACGTTCTGGCTTTGAGTTCTTCTTGCAACTTAGCCATATCCTCTTGCAATTTTTGCACCTTTTTCATCATGCCACCCATATTTCCCATATTACCCAACATACTCTATTCCTCCCCATTCTTTTCTTCTTTTATGGCACGGCCACCAAAAATTTTAATAGCCGCCTCCACTGCGGGATGTACCTTATTGTCTTCACCCCCGGGCGCTGCCGGACCAGAAGCCTTTGTCGATATAACTGGCTGAGCAGTTGCCAATACACAATGCAACCTAATCTGACGTCCCAAAATCCGCGCCAGTATTTTTTCTATAATGTTACAATAGTCTTCCTTTTCGCTACGTTCTTTAGCAAATAGCGAAGCAAATTCTACCGTCACTTGACTATCGTTTAGTATAGCAATCCGCCCTTGTGCCAAGCAAGCATGCACTGAGCGTTTACCGCTTGCGATCAAGTCTTTTAGCACAGCCTCCCAAATTTCTTCAGGTTTTCCATCACTAGAAACCCCAAGCGTGACATCCGGCTTTTCAATTGCTGGCTTATCATTTACTGTTTCAGGCTTTCTCCTTAACGATTGCGGCGACTGTACTTTACTCACATTTTGCGTCTTTACTGGTAGTGCTTCAACAAGCGTACTTCTAGCTAAAACCGCCATCTCTAACGTTTTAACCCGCTCAGCCAGGGCTTCAAATCCCTCACTTCCAGTCCGACGGCATAATGCCAGCATCGCCATTTCCAAGGTTATGCGTGGCTCAGCCGCCCACTTCGCTTCATTAGCCGCCAATTGAACTGCCTGAATCATCCCAACAATCTCATCATATGTAAACTTCGAGCTCTGTTTGGCTAAAACATCTTTATCTTCGCTATACATTGCTGCCCCCTTAAAATCCGGAACAGCTTTATATAACATCAAGCTTCTTCCATGAAGCGCAACTTCAAGTAATATCTGGCGAACATCTTTGCCAAGCGCAATAATTTCATCCAACAGCAACATTACTGCTGCTGCGTCCCGGTCAGCAACGGCGTCCGTCAGTTTCCATACCCAGTCATGCCCAACAAGGCCTAATAGATTCCGCACTGCATCAGCAACAACAGCTCCGTCACTGACCGTCGTACACTGATCAAGAATACTAAGTGCGTCGCGCATGCTTCCATCAGCGTGCACAGCAATCATATGCAAAGCCTCAGCCGTGACATCCAACTCGCTCTTTTGGGCCACATCATTCAACCGCCGCTCAATTTCGCTAACAGCAATTCGCCTAAAATCATACCTCTGACAACGCGAATGGATCGTTGCCGGAATTTTATGTGGTTCAGTAGTAGCCAGCACAAACACAACGTGGGCTGGCGGCTCTTCCAATGTTTTCAAAAGGGCATTAAACGCCTCGGTGGTTAACATATGTACTTCGTCAATGATATATACTTTATACCTGGCATCTACTGGCGCAAATTTGACGGCTTCCCGCAAATCACGAATTTCATCAATTCCTCTGTTAGAAGCTGCATCTATTTCAAAAACATCCATCGACGTACCAGCATTAATTCGTTCACAATTCGCGCAACGATTGCAGGGCGTATCAGTTGGACCTTCAGCACAATTAAGCGTTTTAGCCAAAATCTTAGCTGTACTGGTTTTACCAGTTCCCCGCGGGCCAGCAAACAAATATGCATGAGCAATTTTCCCAGTATTAATAGCATTCTTCAACGTAGTACTAATTGGCTCTTGCCCAATGAGATTGTCGAAGTCCTGCGGCCGCCACTGACGATATAAAGCAACATAAGCCATCATTCAGGTCTCCTTTTTTTCTACGAATCAAACTGCCAACACTTTACCCTATCTTTATCACCTAAGCTTACACCACAAATCAAATTTTTTTAAAATAGCGCAGCCTCTTCTGTTCCACCTATAAACAAAAGCAGCCTTTCTCGGCTGCTGTAGTGTTTTTTACGTCGGGCCACGGTAGCTTGATCAGGCTGCCTTACGGCACATAAGAATTGTCACTTACCGTTGCTTCCTTCCGGACCTGGCGGGATTCATGAGTTCTCATTGCGCAAGACCCAACCGTTACCGCGGTCCGACCTGAAAAACCAAAAAATTTTATGGCGGAGAGAGAGGGATTCGAACCCTCGGTACAGTTTCCCGTACACACGCTTTCCAGGCGTGCTCCTTCAACCGCTCGGACATCTCTCCGTAAGTCTCTACTAAGTGACTATCTACTATGAAATTATGGCGGAGAGGGTGGGATTCGAACCCACGAGACCTTTGACGGCCTACTCGATTTCGAGTCGAGCTCCTTCGACCAACTCAGACACCTCTCCATTAAGCTCTTTGGTCAAAACCTTTTTAACATCATTTTTGTCTACGCCGTTCTAGAAAAAAATTCCGCATAAGTTCTGAGCATTCCTCTGACTTCACTCCCGCAACAACTTTTACGGCGTGATTAAGTGCGGAATTCTGAACGACATTAAAAATCGACTCAACCGCTCCGCCTTTATAATCAGCACTTCCGTACACCAAGCGCTCAATACGACTTGCAACCAAGGCTCCGGCACACATCGGACACGGTTCTATAGTAACATAAAGTGTTGCTCCGGTCAAACGCCAACGTCCCAATTTACGGCAGGCATCCTGAATGACAATTATTTCGGCATGAGCTGTAGCATCATTCCAACTTTCTCGCATATTATGCGCCGCCGAAATTACTTCGTCCCCAAGAACTAAAACCGCACCGATCGGAACTTCACCCAGTTCAAAAGCCTTGCGAGCTTCAGTCAGGGCCATCCCCATATAGTAATCATCCATAAGCATTCATCACGCACCCAATCGGCACACTCGCATGCATTACACCACTGCCACCACAAGCGTTACTGTGATATTATAGCGCATAATTTCATGTTACGCAACTCTATTTTTTTAGTTCTATTTTCCATTCACTTACTATGGTAAATGCAATCCAGGTATAGATTGCAATGTCCCATTAAAAGAAGTTGTCGATTGTTTAATTCTATCTGGTTGCAGTTCCTTTTCTACCTCTGTTTTTGGTAAACCGTGCAATTCATTGGCGACTTCTGCTACCGCGGCAGGCTGAGCTGCGTCAACTATTGGCATCACCATGATGAATACCCCAACTAGATTAACCAATAAGCCCATTAATATTTTTCTTGATAGGTTTCTCATTTGCCCACCATCCTCTCTATTTCTCTTGAATCATAGCGCACAGTATATCAAAAAAACCGCCGTTCGTCCAAAAACAATTTGTTCCATTTCTCCCTCAATGCGGCAAGTTTCGCACCAACACTGCCATCCCCAAATCATGCCGCTGTATTTAGTATCGCCATCGCCGTTCACAACATTCCTTCATTATTCAGTTTTGCAATACTAACATTATATTCTTATACTTAATCTATTTCTTATCAAGAAAAACAGATTGTTTATAAACTGTTTTCAATTTCTTATCTATAAATTTAAGACTCCTGGCAAACTTATCCGATTCGCCAGGAGTCTTAGGCCTTTAAAAGAAACTGGTATATATCGATAACAAAATTTCAATTCCAATTAAAATGATTACCGCCCACTCTAAGCGATTCCCTCTCCTAGAGTGAGCCAATCCAGAAAATGCATTGGTAATATCCATTAAAGTTGCTGATTTTATACGAATCTTATTATACCGGTCATCTAGTTCAAATAAAGCGCTTAACTGACTAAACAGCATACCTGCAGGTTCATTAACCCAGGTAATATAAGGCTTATCTAACATTTGGATATAAGAAATAGTATTAATTTTATATCTAAATATGTTTGCAGTGATTTTCGCCAATTTATTATCGGAAACATTAAGCTTGCCTTGCTCTAATAAATCAACAATCCCTTCAGCATCATCTAGTAACTTGTTAATATATACTTCATTTTTTTCAAAGGCTACAGACTTAGCAAGTACTGTAGCAATAATTTCACCATGAAAGTTCTCTATTTTTCGGGTACTTAAAATATCATTGGTAATAATTTCTTCCCGCTCTTCACCAATTTCAAGCTTATATTCATCAGCAAATTCAAAGCAGTTTTCAATATAAATTTTTTCTTGGACCTGTTTGATATATCTTAATACCTGTATTATCTCCAGTTCCGCAAGATTGACAAACACCGCCGTTCCAAAAGAAAAAATATATACGCTGCGGCCTTGCGATTCAGGCAAAATCCCGGCTAAACGAGTTTCATTAAGAATAAGTAAATCTTCCCATTGAAACTTCTGATTAATACCAAAATGCCGCGCAGTCTTATTTAAATCAATCTCGTCAGCTAAAACCATCGCCTTAAATTCCAACATACTGAGCCATCCTTTTTACACTTAATTCAACCTTCTTATATATGCAACATATTCAAAATAACTTTTTTTCTAAAACATATGCTTATCCAAGGCATATGTTACACAATTTAAAGTTGCACAATAGAATGTTGACGAAAAATCCGCGCTATCAAAATCAGCTTCTTCTCCCCGAAAGGGAAAAGAAGCATAATCTAAAATATCTTCATCTTGACTATAATCTGCAACCTCAAGAAGTTGCGGAACTATATCGTAATTTTGTAAGTTTACGCTAATTATTACATGCATTGATATATAATCAAAATTTCGATACTCTTTTATTTTAAAGCCATTTTTTTGTTTGGTCTGAATTCGATACTTTATACCTTCATCGGTTGCTTTAGCCTTTATCCAACAATTGAATGATGCCCACTTCTTATCCTTACTTACAGTAGCCCGCATATTAGTAGTATCCAAATAATACGAGTATTTTTGATCTTTTAAGACTTTAAAATATCGGCCTTCGTCACAATAACCTTTTGTTAGTAATAATCCATTTAAAACGATAAGTACCAACAGAAGCGCAGGGATAATTTTTGTGATTCTAAACATATCAACTAGTCCTTTATTATCTTTATATATTACATAATTAGCTATTAGTAAAAAATATCCTGCCTACATAAGCATTAGCTTTTCCCCTGCAACAACCTAGACAGGTACTCATATCATAACATGGCCATAAATTTTTTCTTATTTCCAGTTGCTCACAGCCTAGGAAACCACCGAATAATTCCCGAACCAGCATACCTGCTAACAACAACCGAGCCGAAAAACGAACTTCCAATACCGTTCCTAACACCAACATCGTCAATTGCCATGCGAATAAACCTTCCCCTTGTTTCTGTAAAACAGCCCTCCATACAAAATTTTTCTGCTTACTAGTATCTACAAATAAAGACTATGCTATATCAATGTCGAAAAGACTGCCTCCAGAGCTAATCCACACTCATAATAAAAATACGACAACATTTTTACTAAAAATATAACTCAAGCAATTAAACGCCCCTAAAAAAACCAAAAACTCCGTAGACATTCGCCTACGGAGCCTTAATCCACTACAAAAAGCCAAAGCTACAAACAAATTGGCGTAACAATCTCGCCGGTACCAACCTCATGCATGACACTAACTCTCTGATCTCCACCACCAACAAAAAAAACATGGGGGTTTTACTCTAAGCACACCTATTCTTTTGTTGCAACCGCTTCCTTAACACCTAACTGATGATAATGCGACAGCCGTTTATAATTGTCAAGCCGCTCCATCGCATCTTCCTCGGTTTTTGCAAATAGGGCTTCCGCCTTATCCGGGAATTGTTTTTGCAATGCTGAATACCGAACTTCACCCATCAGAAATTCTTTAAAAGACATTGTCGGCTCTTTTGAATCCAGGATAAAAGCATTCTTATCAGTATTCTTTAACTCTGGATTATAACGATACATAGCCCAGTAGCCACTGTCCACAGCTCGTTTCGCTTCCAACTGACTGCAGCCCATGCCGTCTTTTATTCCATGATTGATGCATGGCGCATAAGCAATAATCAAAGATGGTCCGGGATACGCCTCCGCCTCGGCAATCGCTCTCAAAGTCTGATTTTTATCAGCTCCCATGGCAATCTGGGCTACATAGACATAACCATAGCTCATCGCAATCATGCCCAGATCTTTTTTCTTCGTTTTTTTACCACTAGCCGCAAATTTAGCAATCGCCGCAGTCGGCGTAGCCTTAGATGACTGACCACCAGTATTGGAATATACTTCAGTATCAAATACCAGAACGTTGACATCTTCGCCGGAAGCCAAAATATGATCCAGGCCACCAAATCCGATATCATAAGCCCATCCATCGCCGCCAAATAACCATTGTGATCGTTTTACCAAGAAGTCTCGCTTATTATAAATCGCTTTTAAAAGCGCATCCTCAGCCTGAACCTGTTCCAAAACCTCAATCAGCTTATCCGCTCTGTCCCGTGTACCGTCCCCTTGTTCTTTATTAGCCAACCAATCTTCACAGGCCGTGTTGAGTTCTTTACTTACGTTTAGCTTAACGGCCCTTTGAATATCCATAGCCAGTTGCTTTCTGATCTGTTTCACGCCGATCAGCATCCCCAGACCAAATTCAGCATTATCTTCAAACAGCGAATTCCCCCAAGCTGGCCCATGCCCACGATAGTTCGTAGTATAAGGCGCGGCAGGCGGACTTCCAGTCCAAACCGAAGAACAACCGGTAGCATTTGCCACCATCATTCGGTCACCAAACAACTGGGTTACCAGTTTGGCATAAGGGGTTTCCCCACAGCCGGCGCATGCGCCTGAGAACTCAAGAAGCGGTTGTTCAAATTGACTTCCTTTTACCGTGAAAGCATTAAGCGGATTGGCTTTCGGCGAAGCCTTAATCGCATAATCCCATAAATTAGCCTTCTCCACCTGGGTGGCTAGGGGGTTCATTTCCAAGGCTTTTTCTTTAGCCGGACAAACCTGGACGCAATTGCCGCATCCAGTACAATCATATGGAGAAATGGCCATCGTAAATAGAAGTTCTTTATGTCCAACACAAGGTTTTGCCACAAAACCATTGGGAGCCTTGACCAATTCCTCTTTGTTCAGCAATGCAGGCCTTATAGCAGCATGCGGACAGATATATGAACACTGATTACATTGAATACACTTTTCAGGCAGCCACTTGGGCACCTCAATGGCAATACCTCGTTTTTCATACGCTGAAGTTCCTAGCGGAAAAGCGCCATCTTCCAAGCCAACAAAGGCGCTTACCGGCAATTTATCCCCTTCCATCCTATTCATAGGCACCAAAATATTTTTTACATATGGCAAGCCTTCAACCTCAGCGCTAACCAGGTCTTGAGCGTCTTTCCATGTGACAGGTACATTAACCTTAACAATCGAAGCAAACCCTTGATCAACAGCAGCGTTGTTCATGCCTACCACTTTATCGCCTTTATTCCCATAGGAATTTCGCACCGCATCCTTAAGATAATTTGCCGCAGCTTCCATTGGAATAATATCAGCGATTTTAAAAAAGGCAGCCTGCATTACCATATTTATTCTGCCACCTAACCCGATCTTCTGGGCAATCTTCACTGCATCAATGGTATATAAATTGATCTCGTTATTAGCAAGATACCGTTTCATTTCCGCCGGGAGATTATTCTCTAGTTCAGTTTCAGTCCAGGTACAGTTTAAGAGAAATCTACCCCTGCGTTTCAGCCCATCTAATACATTGTATTTATGTACATAAGACTGGTTATGACAAGCGATAAAATCCGCCTTATGGATCAGATACGGCGACTTGATCGGATAATTACCAAACCGCAGATGCGAAATAGTTACACCGCCCGACTTCTTCGAGTCATAAGCAAAATAAGCCTGTGCATACATATCAGTATGATCGCCGATAATTTTTATAGCGCTCTTGTTTGCACCCACCGTACCGTCTGAGCCCAACCCCCAAAACTTGCAGGCTTTAGTTCCGACCGGAGTAGTATCAATATCTTGACCTAACGCAAGCGACGTATGTGTAACATCGTCAACAATACCGACCGTAAAGTTATCCTTAGGGCAATCTGCTTTGAGGTTTTCAAAAACACCATGAATATGGCTCGGAATAATATCCTTGCCCCCAACTCCGGCTCGACCGCCGACAATCATTGGTTGATGTTCTTTTCCATAAAAAGCAGTTTTAACATCAAGATAAAGCGGTTCGGCAATCGCTCCCATCTCTTTCGTTCTATCTAAAACCGCAATTTTCATAACCGACTTTGGAATATATTTCAGGAAATGTTCAACAGAGAACGGTCGATACAAATGAACCGTTAAAAGTCCTACCTTCTCCCCGTTAGCATTAAGATAATCCACTACTTCTTCAATTGCTTCACACATCGACCCCATGGCAATAATCATTCTATCCGCATCCGTAGCCCCATGATAATTAAAAAGATGATATTCTCGACCGGTAAGCTTCTTTACCTCCGCCATATAGTCTTCCACAATTCCAGGCAGCGCCTGATAATAACTATTGGCTACCTCGCGCTGTTGGAAATGAATATCTGAATTCTGAACCGTCCCTTTCAGCAATGGATGATCCGGATTAAGCGCCCGTTTTCTGAATGCGTCAACCGCCTCCCGATCCAATAACTTAGCTAGTTCTTCATACTCAAGAACTTCGATTTTCTGCACTTCATGTGATGTGCGGAATCCATCGAAAAAGTTCAAAAAAGGTACTTTACCTTTGATTGCTGACAAATGAGCCACTGCCGACAAATCCATTACCTGCTGCACACTGCTTTCCGCCAGCAGCGCAAACCCAGTTTGTCTCGTGGCCATAACATCGGAGTGATCCCCGAAAATACTAATAGCGTTAGCGCCAACCACCCGGGCACTGACATGAAATACGCCAGGCAATAACTCACCCGCAATTTTATACATATTCGGGATCATTAAGAGAAGACCTTGAGAAGCCGTATAAGTAGTAGTTAGTGCGCCTGCCTGCAACGAGCCGTGAACCGCTCCGGCAGCGCCTCCTTCCGACTGCATTTCCACAATTTCAACCATCTGTCCAAATATATTTTTTTTACCTTGAGATGCCCACTCATCAGCTTTTTCCGCCATAGTTGACGAGGGAGTAATTGGATAAATCGCCGCTACATCAGTAAATGCATAGGATACATACGCTGCTGCCGTATTTCCGTCCATGGTCTTCATTTTTCTCTTCAACCTATTCATAAAGTCCTCCTTAATAGAATCCGCTAAATTAAGCATTATAGTTACCGGCCAATACTTAAAAGCCACTGCACGCAAAATATTATGTTTAATCAAAAAGCAACCTATTTTCCACTCAATGTATTATAAAGTAATAAAAATTTATTATAATAATATTTTTTTATTACGAAATATAAAAAATATATCACCTTTTTAGGCGATAAAAATATTACAAATATTATATCTTGCTTCTTCTCATTTGTCATCAAATTTATGGAATTACTCTATTTAGCAGATAGATATCTATAAATAGTGCTTTCTGAAGCTTGCAATGAACTAGCCACTTTCGTTATGGCTCCCTTTATCTTAAATATCCCCTTACTGTTTAGTCTTTGAACAATTGAGATTTTTTCATCAATAGACATTCTTTCAACCGGCACATCATATTCATCAATAATTTTTTCTATAGCCGAAACCACTACATTCTCGATAGAAGTATTTAAAGATTCAACTATTTTTCCTGCTTCATTCGCCACTTTATTTACCGACGAACTTTCAGTAAATAAAGTACTAACCAGCCGCTCTGCCAAATCCTTTACAACAAGGTTATCCTGCGAAATAAGTATATTAACACACAACATACCAATTAATGAGTTATCTTCATCTTTAATAAAATAGGTAGATGATTTTAATTTTTCCCCACTTTCAGTGCGGCTTAAATAATTAACAACAGCATTTTGTCTCAAATATGCTTTGTTTTCCAATATTTCAAATCCCAAGTCGGTTAAAGGGCACCCCGACTGTCGTCCGCTTATATAGCCATTCCGAATTGCTATTACAGAATTTTGTACATCTACGATATCATGCAAAAGCACCTCACAATGAGGACCAATAATATCAGCAATAAAGTCTACTAATGGAATATACGATTCAAGTTTTTTTTTGTATTGCATGCCATCCTCCTGCAATTATTTCTATAGTTAATCCACGTTTTTGATATTCTGTAGATGATAAAATTTTCCTTCTCATCCTGATAAAATTTTACTATTTTATCAGGATGAGAGATATAAACACCAAAATAAGTTGAACCTCTTCTATAGGGCCAAAAACTCCGCAGACATTTTCGTCTGCGGAACATTAATCTAACATGTATGGTGTGTCTAGAAGGACCCGAGCCACTAGCCCATCAATACTTTCTTATTATCCTGGCTCTATAGTAACACAAACCTTTAAACCGGATATAACCGTTTACATCAATCTTCTATGTTACTTCTGTTTAGCCTTATTACGCTTAAATATTGTATTTTTTGCCGCCTCTTGAGCATTAGCAAACTTAGAACTTTTAGCAGCCTTTTGGATATTTTTGTAACTGGTTTTAGGTGACCCTTTTCCCATATTATCACTCTCCTATCTATATAAAAAAATTCTGCATTTGAACTACCAACTACCACCATCACGTAAGAAGTGGATGGTTCTGGGAACATACCAACCAGACATCCTCATTATATCACTATGGAACCGCTGGATAAATCGCTATTATAGTTTTAAATTCGATATAAACAGGAGAGTGTTTGTCTTTCATTACCTAAAATCCCATATTTTTAATCTCAGGACAGACTATTTAATTTGGTTACATGATGTCTTTTTGCAAATGACCATGATAGGATGGCATTTGTTCAGTCGGTATTAAATAAATATCCTTACTTATTCCTGCCATAATTATCCAAACAAGGCAGGAATGTAAGGGTATCTGTTTTTACTGTGGCGTATTTAATTATTAGCAGAACGTTAACGAAACCTATCCATTAATTTTGCGATATTTATGTTGTGGTCTACCAACTTTACCATATTCAACCGATTTATCTACTTTAGTTTCTTTTTCCATATATTCAAGATATCTTCTAACCGTCACTCTTGCTATACCTAGTTTCTCCGCTAGCTCTTCGGCAGTAAAATCTTTGCAACTATTTTTCTCTATCTCATCCCAAATTGTTTTATAGGTATACTTATTAAACCCTTTTGCAAAATCATCTTCAGCCTGGACAACATCGATACCGGAATTAGCTATTAACTTATCTAATTCCTTTTGCTCCATCAATTCATTGTTCTTAATTTTATAATACCTACCCTTAAATTGAAGCAGCGCCTCTTTAAATCTGTCAAAATTAAAGGGTTTTATAAGATAATCTACGACTCCATATCGAAGAGCTTCCTGTATTCTTTCAATAGTTTTATCGGCTGTAATCAAAATAATATCTATATCTAGCTCTTGCCCCCTAATCCATTTCAAAAAATCAATCCCGTTTTCTTTAGGGAGGTATACATCTAGTAATATTAAATCAGGTTTATCTTTCGATATAATTCTTTTAGCATCATCAAGGTTAGAAACGGCATTATGCAAAACAAATCCTTCTACTCTTTTTAAGAACTTAGCATTTATATCTCTAACCATCGGGTCATCTTCCACAATCATTACTTGAATCAAATGTATCGCTCCTTGTCATTGGTAAAGTTATATTCCAAACAACACCACCATCCCCATCCAATTCTATTGTACCGTTACACTCATCTATTATTTTCTTTACAATATACATCCCATGTCCACGCTGTCCTTCCTTGGTTGAAAATCCTTGCTCATATATCTTCTCTCCATGTTCTAATGGAATTCCACCGCCATTATCCTTTATATTTATATTTAAAAAGTGTCCATCTTCAAAGATTTTTATATATATTAACCCACTCCCGTCATTCTTAACTTCATCTAAGGAATTCTCAATTAAATTTCCTACAACCGATACAATTTCTTCGGGGGACATATACTCCGGCAACTTGGTAAGTTTTGAGTTTTCATCTATTTTTAACTTAACTCTACACTCCTCCGCTTTATTATACTTTGCCAACAATAAAGCAGATAAGGACGAATCTTTTATATTTCCTGTTAAAATATGGTTTATGTTACTTCTTGCTTTTGCCACATCTGATATAAACTGCAGTGCTTCCTCATATTCCTCCAATTGTATAAGCCCCGCGATAGTATGCAGCTTATTCATAAATTCATGGTTTTGAGCTCGTAAGGACCAGGCCATTTTTGTAACGCCTGTGAGCTCTTCCGCCATTCTGGTCACCTCTGTTTTATCTCTAAAACTTGCAATAGCTCCTACAACCTTTTCTCTATTCATTATTGGAATTCTATTCGTCACTATTATAGTATTATTTATTCTCTGCTCTTTTTCAAATTCAGATTCTCCGGTTTCTAATACATGAATCATACGGGTGTTTGGAATAATCTCTTCTATGTTCTGCCCTATAATTTGTTCCTTATCAACCCTATTTTCCAGTTGCAATATGTAAAGGGCCGAGTCATTTACAAGCGTAATCCTACCTTTATGATCAACTGCTATTAACCCTTCATGAATCGCATCAAGAATTCCCATTTTTTCATTATAAAGCTTTGTTATTTCCTCAGGCTCCAGTCCCAATAATGTATTCTTTATATTGTTGGCTAATAAAAAAGCCCCTAGTATGCCTGATGCCAACCCGCCAAAACCAATTAACATGATATATAAAATAGCTGTATGCTTAGCGGTTTCAATGCTTTGGGTAAGTGTGCCAACAGAAACAAAGCCTATCTCGCTCTTATTTTCCGCATCATATATAGGGACAAAAGCTCTTAAGGATTTCCCCAGGGTCCCCGTAGCCTCGGAAATATACGTTTCCCCCGTTTGTACGACTCTATACTCATCTCCACCCCTAAACCTTCCCCCTATCATTTCGGGATTTGGATGAGAATACCGGATTCCTTCCATGTCCGCTACAGTTATATATTCAACCTGTTCAACATTTTGAAGTTGCATATTAATATAAGGTCCAATCTTTCGGTTCTGGTCTTTAGTCTCCAGCGCATCTACGATCTCTCTTGAATGAGCTACCATCTCAGCTACATTCATAATATTAATTCTAGCCTTACTTTCAATATTTCCAGCAATCCATGAGGCAACAAAAAAAATGATTATAGATATTGAAACAAATACTACTGTGCTCACCAATAAGGTAAGCTTTGTTTGTAGCTTCATTGCTTTTTTCATTTCATCACCTCAATAGAAAATAATTTTGAAAACACGGAAAAACGGAAGACTCTGCATGCTGATAATAGGAATGATACTTCACTCCTATTATCAGCACTTCTTTTCATTAGTTCTTCCATTTTTCCGTGTTTAATTTAACATCTGACCAATATAACTGTCAAAATATTGAATTACCGTCTACTTATGATAGATATCATGCAATAGCTGCATTGTTTATTTTATGCTTTCTAAGCATTTTAAATGCATAAGACACAATGAATGGACACACGATAGCTGATACTACGCAGGCTGCTGCAACTTGCGCGGTAGCTATTGTTGCTATAGCGGCTAAGGTTGGATCGGCTTCTACAACAGCAAGTGGCGTTGCTACCGCATTTCCTGCAGTTGACCCTGTTCCTAAACCAATTATAGGCTCTTCTCTAAATAATTTTAAAAGTACATAGGCCCCTATTCCAGTAAAGGCAGCTATTACTCCCAATAGTATCCCAGGCCCCCCCGCTTTTACAATAGTTTCAAGATTCATTCCTGCCCCTAAGGGGAACGAAAAGAATGGGATTAATAATAGTTTACTGCTTCCAAGGAAAGCTCTCATATCAGAATCAATATTTCCTAAAATCATTCCTATTACTATCGGAGTTAATACTGCCAAAAGTGCCATAAAAGGAATTTGAGCAAGGCCTGATGCACCTAATGCAACTAGTGTAAAAAACGGACCATCTTTTAACGACAATAACGCATACGCCCCTACGTCCGTCTCGTCGCCATACTGGGAAGCAAGCGATGCATACAATCCACCATTACAATTTGTTAATGCAGAAAGAATTGCTAATGGTGATAAACCTAATACACCAGCAGGCCCAAATACTTTTCCGACAAATATACCAATTACAGCACCTACTATAAATTTTCCTGTAATTAATAATGCGCCTTTTTTTAATGCCTTAGGTGCTAATTTGAAATTAATTTGGGAACCAATTAAAAACATAAAACATGCCAAGATTGTTGATGATGCCTTTGCGTCGAATAAGGCTGTCGTAAAACCACCAATTTTTAAAAACTGGGGGAAAAACGTATTAACTAATACCCCTAAAAAAAGAGGAACAATCATCATACCACCTGGAATTTTATCAATTGTTTTCTTAATTGGAATTTGCATTTAATATTCCTCCATACATTTCTTAATAAAATTCAAAAGTGTAATATTGTGAATAGCTGTTATACTCTTGCTACTCCGCTCTCTCTTGCCGCCTTCTTTACTGCTTCCGTTACATTAGCGGCAACCGATTTGTCTAAGACATTTGGAATTACATTGTCCTCATTTAACTCTTCCTCTTTTACCATAGAAGCGATAGCGTATGCTGCCGCTATTTTCATTTCTTCATTAATTTCTTTTGCCATAACATCCAGAGCCCCTCTAAAAATTCCCGGAAAAGCCAACACGTTATTAATTTGATTTGGGAAATCCGAACGACCTGTCCCCATTACTCTCGCACCGACTGCTTTTGCATCATCGGGCATGATTTCCGGAGTCGGATTTGCCATAGCAAATAAAATGGAATCCTTATTCATTGAGCTTACCATAGCTTTACTTACCGTTCCCGGTGCTGAAACTCCTATAAATACGTCCGCGCCTACTAAAGCATCCGCCAAAGTTCCCTTACGATTATCCGGATTAGTTACCTTTGCAATTTCCGTCTTAGAAGCATCTAGTTTTTCTCTGCCACTGTAAATCGCCCCAGTCCTATCACATAAAATTACATTCTTTACTCCCGAAGAAAGCAGCAGTTTAGTGATAGCAATTCCGGCAGCGCCTGCACCATTTACAACAACCTTGATATCTTCTATTTTTTTCTTAACCACTTTTAAAGCATTTACCAGCCCTGCTAGAACAACAATTGCAGTTCCATGCTGGTCATCATGGAATACGGGTATATCAAGTTCTTTCTTTAATCTTTCTTCAACTTCAAAACATCTGGGAGCTCCAATATCCTCCAAATTAATTCCACCAAAACCAGGAGCTATGAGTTTTACCGTTTTTACGATCTCATCAACGTTCTTTGTATCCAGGCATATCGGAAATGCATCAACATTTGCAAACTCTTTAAATAAAATCGCTTTACCTTCCATAACTGGCAAGCCAGCCTTAGGCCCTATATCACCTAACCCTAATACCGCTGTTCCATCGGTAACTACTGCAACTAAATTCCCTTTTGAAGTATACTTATAAACATTTTCTTCATTCTCATGAATCTTTCTACAGGGCTCGGCAACTCCGGGGGTATAGGCTAAACTTAAATCCTCTCTTGTTGCAATTTCCACCTTTGATTTTATCTCTATTTTCCCCATATTCTTTTCATGTAATTTTAAGCTTTCTTCAAAATAATTCATTGTTCTACCTCCCTTTTTATATTTAAACCGCTTACTGTGAATAAATAATAACATCCACTTTGAATTATTAAAATATTTTAAAATTTAAAAACATATTATGGTCATAAAGAATACTTTACCGTCATTACTCATTCGTCAAACAAGTTAACACACAAAACTAAACATGTTCTACGAGGTGACAGATGCAGGTTCTATTTACATCCGCTGAAAATAGCAAAAAAACAGTATAAGGGAACATGGAAATATGAGCAAATGTCTCCGCTGTTTTCGTGTGCCTTTTTTATTTTAATAGAAATAACCTTATATGTAATTTGGGGGATTGTAAAATAAAGAAAAGAAAGAAGCTATCGCATTAGGGATAAAATTTTATCCCTAATGCGACAGCTTCTCTTAATTTACATATGGTGCGCCCGGGAGGATTCGAACCACCGGCACACGGTTTAGGAAAACGGAGTAAACAAAATCAGGGGGTTCGAGGTTTAGAATTTTTTACTCACTCTATTAAATCCAGGCTATTCTATGGCGTATTGCCTTCCTAATTGCCTTCCCTTTTTGGCTATCATTCACTTTTATTCGTCTTTATCAAGTGTAATAATTCTAATATCTTATCAAGTATCCCAATCTCTTCACTTGGAATTTTGCGCAACTCAAGTAATTCTGTGGTTTGATTAGAATTAATCTTGACGGGATTATCGAATAATCGCATATGTTTACTTAACAAGTCAATCGAAGTCTGACATTCCATTGAAGTTGACAACTTTACCAATACCAAATTAGACTGTCTTTGTCGCTTTACTGATTCATAATACCTAAACTCATCCATCATAATTCGGTGCTGCTTAAAAAAGAAAAATGCAATAAATTCTACAAAAAACAATGCTCCAAACCTTGGCAACATGTCTAAAATTCCGGCCATAACTTCTCTATCCTGAGCTATTCTTATAGGAAATGCTGCAAAAATAAATATTCCAGACATAGCAATTGAGATACCAACAATTAAATATACTCCGGCCCTACTATATATTTTTTCGGCAATTTGAAGGGACTCCTTCTCTAATTGATGCATATACTCGCAAATTGCCATACCAGATATATCATTGCTCTTGTCAGGCATAGTATCTACATTCGCAACATTTCCTTTTATCTGTTTTCTGCTATGAGAAAACAAATGAAAAATAAGCTGCATAGGCGTAATCTCATAAATCATCTTTACAATAATGGGAATCAGAATTAATGCTATTAGTATAACGAAATCATTATAATTATCATAGATAAAGTCATTGTCAGTATACCAATGATATTCTCCAATCAACTTTTTCCTCATAATATATTCATATCCAAGGTACACTTTTGCTCCATACACAAGAGCAACTAGCCACCATACAAATACTTCTACATTGCTAGCACTTTTTTTTAGTAAACTATAAAGATTTTTGATTATTTCTATTGGTCCTACTTCCAACAATGGTATTTTTAACATAGTTAGTATTCCTTCCAAAAATAGAATTTCTCCATAAATATTCTATTTAATTACAATTATCCCTTTTTATAATGCCCTATATACTATAAAGTAAGATAATCCCGCCTGCCATTCCAGCAAGCGGGATTATCTTACCCTATATCCATCATTTCCAACGCCTTTACTGCTGTTTCCTGCATGTCTGGCATTACATGACTGTATGTATCCAACGTCATTGTTATAGTCGAATGCCCCAAGCGCTCAGATATTACCTTTATATTTATCCCCTGCTTTAATAGTAGTGTCGCATGAGTATGCCGCAAATCATGAAAGGTAAAAGAATCATCTAAGCCAGTTTGCTTTACCATGCGTTTAAAATACCTTGAGGTAAAATGAGCCGGGTTCATCGGTTTACCACTGGAATTGGCAAAGACCAAAGTTCCTTCATTACTATATTTATCACCGAGAAGGTTTACAAGCCATTCTTGTTCCTTCTTATAACGCTCTAACGCTTTTATTAATTTTTCTGTAACAGGAATTCTCCTTCTTGACCCTTTAGTCTTTGGTTCCTCAAATATTACCCCTTGTGTACTGGTTGCCGCCAGTGAACGCCTTACATTAATTGCACAGCCTTTAAATTCTATATCTTCCCACTTTAAACCAAACACTTCACCTAACCGCATTCCGGTATTGAGCGCAACCATTACGGCTATTCTTGCCACTTCCAGTAAATATTTGCTATCGTTCCCAGGCTTCTGCTTTTGCTTTACCCCATAATAAATATATTCACCTTCTTTAGCAACCACTAATAACTGATCGGCCTGTTCAGCCGTAAGCGGATGAATTTCTTCCTTTATTAAGCGTGGCTGATCTGTTTCTTTAACTACATTCTTTGCTAACACGCCAACTTTAACCGCCTTATCGAATGCCATAGTCAAATACCGTCTTGTCATTCTTACAGTGGAAGTGCTTATTCCAGTTCCCTTCCGACCGCCAGTGGTTAACAGTTCATTTAAAACACTTTGAATATCCGGCGACTTTAGTTTAGTTATGATAACATTTCCAAGTTTTGGTTTTATATAGCATTTTAAGGTGCTTTCATACTTCTCATAAGACCGCACCCGCACATTTGGTTTAATATAGTCAGCCAACCACCGTTCAATCCACGACCACACAGTTAATTTATCCGCATCAGGTAATAAACCATCTTCAATACTTTTGAGGAAAGCTTTTCCCTTCTTGGATACTTCGGTTTGACCTTTACCAGTAATCATTTTCCGCTTAGTTTTACCCGTTTCGGGGTCTACATAGCTAAATTGGCCTTCCCATCGATCACGCTTAGTATTTTGATATATAGTTCCCTCTCCGGCAGCCCTTGTTCTTGTTGTCATATTTTTCAACCCCCATATTATAATAAAAAATTTCTCACGCATGTCCCAATTACGAACCGACAAAACTGACAAAAGTTGCTGCCTCGACTACGCGCAATTTGCGTTACCCTTGGGCAAGAGATTTACAAGCTCGTCCTCACAATGACTAGTAACGAATTTAATATTCTTCAAGTCCGTGGCTTCCAGCATTGCCTCATGTATTTCCACAATAGAACCAGCACCAACAACATGAACTAAGCAATTATCATTTTCAACGTGGTAGATCAATCCAAATGTTTTCATTGTAGCAACTCCATTTCAGCATTATTTTGACTTCTCCCCTGGCTGCTTCTGAATTTTTACAACCTTCAAAAGCCGTTTATTAACTTCGCAAGGTTATTATATACCTTTCAAAGGTTAAAATCAATCGTCATTTAACTCCGCAAGGTTATTTTTTACCTTTGTTATTGAATTAAATAACTCTATATGATAATATATTATCTATGAATAGGGGGCGCAAAAGTTGATAAAATGTAATTTGCGTAGGATAATGGCCGATCACAAAATTGATGATATTACTGAACTTATGAAATTATCAGGCATTAGCCGTAATTCCATTAACAAGTTATATCGCGAAACTAATATTGAAACAACAAAATTAGAAACACTATTTAAGCTTTGCAATACTTTTAACTGCAATTTATCTGATCTATTAGAATACATACCTTACGCTGAAAAGGCAGAATAATATGATGATTACCAAACAGAAGATTGAAGCATTTAAAAAGTTAATTTCAGAAGGGCAATCCCTAATATCCGACAAAGGGAAAATTAATGCCCCAGAATGTGAAGCCTGGAAAACAAAATGCTTGTATACCCTAAAACGCATAGCGCTTCATGGTATCCCTGATGTTGAAATACTAAATTCTGATTGTGCCCCTCAAATGGCATTAGCTCAGCTTCAAATAGCTTGCACTAGTGCGTCTAATTGGCTTATACGACAAGATTCTGCAAATCAAACCAGTAAGCAGCAAGGAAAGGTAATCCTGTGTTTACATTGCGGAAATAAAACCTACATGAATATGGTATCTGCGCACAAAGACCATTGGGGCGACGATTGCACTGGTATATGGTCAGTAAATCTCTGGTGTTTATACTTTTGTCCAGTATGTTCCAAAGTTACATTGGAACATAACTATACCTTTAGTGAAAATGAATATCTTGATGACTACGGAAATATGCGGCCAATAACCGAGACAACTACCTTATACCCACACTCATCATCTAGTGAAGCTGGCATACCAATCGGTATTAGAAATTCATTTGAAGCTGCTCAAAAGGTACGCCATATTGACGGTGCCATTTGCGCTTTATCATTACGCCGAACTCTTGAAATGGTTTGTAAAGATAAAGGCGAAACAGTTGGCAACTTATTTACTAAGCTTCAAAACCTATCTAAAAAAGGGGTTTTACCACAAATTTTAGACCGAATGGCCTCTGTTCTCCGGGAATTGGGCAACGTTGCCGCCCACGCTGACGATACCGTTAATGAATTTCCTACCGAGTTTGTCCCAGATCTAATCGAGTTTACAGATATAATCCTAAACTACCTTTACGTTCTCCCTTCTAAAATTCAAAATATCCAGAGTAAAATAAATAACCAAGCTAACTAATATCCATTAAGAAGAAGATGATTCTACTACACTCCCTGTAAATACGGATTAATTAAGACTCTCTCCCTCACCCTCAAGACGAACCACACAAACCTATTAAATAGAAAGGCTGGCCGATACAAACTACTACGCTAGCCTATTTCTTATTTGTTCTGGGACAAGCTAAATTGCATATAGGTTTATATTTGCGGAGTCTTTTATCATC
>JAGGAD010000049.1 GCA_017889625.1 Bacillota bacterium
ATTTCAATTCAGAAAGAAGTTTTCCGCCTACGCCGACATTGTCTGATTCATTTTCCTTCAAAAATACAAAGATTGCGTGTTCCGGCACATTCATAATATCCGCTACCGATGCCGCCAAGTCTTTTACAGCTTTCCTTTCTGTTTCTTCCTTCGACTTTAATTTACATTTAACACCAAATAATTGTTCCATAACTTTCTTATTAATTGATATACAGCAAAAATAATTCAAATTGCTATTTAATAGCAAAGCTCCTGCTAAATTAATATAAGGGGTCTCTATTTTACTTACACCCTTAAATATTGTTATCATTAAGGCTTTTATTTCTATATACTAAATCTGTCCTAGCTTCAAAACTATGCGCTTCCCAAAACAAATTTCCTAGCTCATTTGTACAAAAAGCAACTAATGCAACCTTATTAATTCCTTCTTTTTTTAAAGCCTCAAGAGCAGCATCAACTAATGCTGTGCCTATTCCTTGTTTACGTGCAGTATCTTCAACGGCTGCATGATATATATACCCTCTTCGACCATCATGTCCACTTAAAATAACACCAATAATTTTATTTTCAGCTTCAGCAACCAAGCAAGTATTCGGATTCCTATTAAGATATTTTGTAATCCCATCTTTAGAATCATCTATACTTCGCATGCCCATTCCAGGTGTGTTGCCCCATAATTGGTATACATTTTCATAGTCATTAACATTCATTATTCTTATCTTCATTGCACTCTCCCTGAATGTGTCTATTTTTCATTCTATACTCAACATCATTGCTAAGTTCCTGACTTTATGATAGCATTCGTTTTAAATAATTTATTGCTTGAATAATCTCTCCGTCATATACCTGCCAACAAATCAACCAAGCAAAACATAAGATACCCAATAATAATACTGGAAGAAAATTATGATGGACAAAAACACCGTTATAAACACCAACTAAAATGCCAACCGTCCATATTATCATAAAAATAGCAACTAGATAATGAAGATGTACAACTATAGAAATTTCTGATCCGTCATGGTTTAGGATAACCTTTCCTTTAAAAATAGGCACAAAGGAATTTCGTTCATACTTGCCACACCTTCTATGCATATTAAATTTATAATTCGTAACATTTCCTTCAAAAAATGAATTTTTATTGTCCACATGCATTTTTATTACATTAATTACTTCTTCTGGCTTTCTATCTGACATTATTGTCACTTGATTATATAAGAAATATTTTAATAGTTTCATTTATAATTTTTCCCCATTCATAACTCTTAATAACCACCATCACCTGAATTTCCTTGACAGCCACCCGGGAAAAATATATACTTGCTCAACTATACATAAAATTACAAATACTACCGCAGCAATAATAGTACCCTTGGGATCATAATTTGACTTATATACTTCCCATGCATCATCACCAATGTTACCCAACCAAACTAAACTAGGATTATTTTTATCATATACAACTGATACTTTGCTATTAACAGGGTGATCTCTCCCCCATAAAACAATGCCAGCGGTGTAATTGTCATACAAAATCAAATAATTATTGATAGTCGATCTTCCCGTTTTATAAGGGGCATAGGTTAACACTTTTGCCTCAGTAAAAACACCATTGTCTGCTAAATTAACTGACATAGCTATGGAATAGCCATTAAATAGAAGTAAGAGTATAACAAATACTATTACTCGAATTGTGATACGCATTTAATACGACCTACCATTCCTAAGAATATAAATTTTATCTTTCGACAACAACCAATGTTATCCTCTTGACTGTTCCAGTTTTGGACCGTCCCCATCGTCAACATTTCTACTCTGGCTGCTCGTTCGATTTGCCGAATCGATATCATATTTGCGGTACCCCACTTCGCATTCCAGGCCGTTTTCTTCGTTACTGGGCAAATTTTCTTTTTGTCATAAAATTAACCTCCAAGTTTGTATTGCTACAATACAAACTTGGAGGTTTACACAAAATCCAGGCTAGACTCGCCTAAATTCTATATCGATTAAAATTGAATGATTCAGCCCGCATATCTATAAACGCATTAGTATCATAGTCAAGCGCAAAAAAACTAAAACCAAAGCCACCATTCATAATGGCATTTGAAAAGCTGCTTTATTAGTTAATAAAGCAGCTTTTCAAAATTAATGCAGCTAAACAACTTGCTGATTATTTTTGTAATATACCCTACCACTAGCGCCGAAATTATTGTTCCCTCTCGTAAGCCTTCTAGCTTCCCAAATGCCAAAAGAGAAATAATTAGGGCAACAACTACTAACGTAGAATCAAACATAACTTTTATGCCACCAAACTCCTTTTCTAACTTATTAGCAATTGTTTTTACCAGTCCCTCACCAGGATTTATGATTACATTAGCAACAATCTGCAAATATATTCCCAATGCAAGAAAAATACAGCCAATAAGTAAAACTATAACCTTCTCAACATAAAGGCTGGGATTTACAGATCCGAATATAAACATTCCGACATCAATAAAAGCACCAAAAAACGGACCGACTAACAATTGGAATAATTGTCCTTTGGGAAAATCCCTGCGTAATATTAATATCTCAGCAATAACACACAAAAGGCTCAACAAAAAGGTGAATTGTCCCATGGTAACAGGAAATATCATAGAAAGCTCATACGGAATACTTGATATTGGCGACGTGCCTAATGTGGATTTTGTGGTTAAGCTTATTCCCAATCCCATGAAAAATAGGCCTAATATGAATATAAAAAATCTTATAAGAATTTTAACATCTACGTTCATATAATTTCCAATCTCTGCCTTAATCTTTGCATATTGACACAATTATCGCCATAACAAGAACTACAAATACAAATTTATCGCATTATTAATGAATTGTGTAACTTATTCAACATACTCCCTGGCTTCTTCTTCTCCCCTAAGTACCCTAAGCGTACCAAAGGCCAACGATTCCATTTCGTTCTCGCCGGGCATAATTTCAACCGGAGCGATAAATTCAACCCGTTCCTTAATCCAATTTGTCATCATTTTAGAATAAGCAATTCCCCCGGTAATAACGATAGCATCTACCTTACCTTTCACTACCGTTGCCAGTTCGCCTATACCTTTCGCCTAGCATCGACGGTATTAAGGTATGCTTTTAATCCGCCATTTCCTCGCAACTTTTTAATCATCGTATGCCTATCAAAATTTTTTGAATAACAAAGATCAATGAGCGCACTACACGGAACTTTACCCGACCTTTCCGGAGAAAATGGGCCTTCGTCATCCGCCAGGATATCTACCATAAGACCTTTTTCAATAACATTTACTGATACCCCACCACCTAAATGCGCAACAACAAAAGTCATATCCGTAAATTCTTTTCCATATTTTTTGGCAACCTTCATCGCCATCGCTCTTGAATTCAATACATGGCTTGTACTAGTTCTCGGAACATCAGGCATACCGGATATACGAGCTATATCCTTCATTTCATCGACTCTAACCGAATCATAAATATAAGCCACTACCCCGGCTTCGTTTGCTATTGCATCGGCAATTTGCGCTCCTAAATTCGATGCATGTTCAAACACAGGTTGACTCTTTAAGCGATCTACCATGCTTTTATTTACCCGATAAGCACCTGATTTTACCGCTGGAACCATGCCGCCCCGTCCGACTACAGCATTTAGCTTGTTGATATCATAACCGTTCTCTTTCAGAAAAGCGAGCACTACCTTTTTTCTCATATCAAACTGATTTTGAACTCCATTATACTTTTCAATTTCATCCGCCGGATGATCTAACGTTTTACAAAATACTTCCTGTTCATTTTCATATAACGCTATTTTAGTCGACGTAGAACCGGGATTAATGGCTAATATTTTGTAATTCATCTTATACTCCTTTATTAAATAAAATTAAATATCTGCTATATAAATACAACAATTATACTATTTGTGTTTACTTTGCTGCTGCTGACAGCACCAATGATAAATACTTTTCTTCCGCCGAAGAACCTCTGGAGGTCAAAACTATCGGCACCTTTGCCCCCACTATAAATCCAGCTATTTTAGCCCCGGCTGAATAAACCAAAGCTTTTCCCATTATATTACCTACGGTGATGTTCGGAACCATTAAAATATCCGCATCCTCGGTAACCGGACTTTCATAACCTTTTATCTTTGCCGCATCCTTACTCATAGCTAAGTCATAAGATATCGGCCCTTCGACGATACAGTTTTTAATTTCACCCTTCTGATTCATTTCCTTCAATAAGCCTGCATCCACCGCTTCCGGCATTTTAGGATTGACATTTTCCACAGCGGCCAACACAGCAACTTTAGGTTTGTCATAGCCCAGCGAAAGAAGCGAATTAACCGCATTTTCAATAATTTGCTTCTTTTCCGCCAAATTGGGATACATCATCATGCCGCCGTCAGTAATCACCAGCAACTTATGATACGTAGGAATCTCATGAAGCACTACATGCGACATAACGCTTCCTGTCCGCAGTCCCTTTTCCTTATTTACAACCGCTTTTAAAAGATCGGCGGTCTGAATTTTCCCCTTCATTATGAAGTCTGCTTTATTCTGCGATACTTTCTTTTATATTATGTAACGCTTCCTTAATTTTAAGTTTATTGCCTATCAATATAGGTTCGGCAATATTATCTTTGCTTGCTTTACATACCGCTTGCAAGGTATGCTCATCATGGGCCACAACTACCGCCACTCGCTTCTTTTCTTTCAAGGCTTGAACACTTAAGATAAGTTCTTTAAAATTTTTAAATACCATAACTTTTCTCCTTTTTCAACTTCAATGCTGTCTAAAAAAACATGTATTTACGAAAGATACTATCGATTTATGAAATCAATAGTATCTTTCATCATCCTTATAATTTAGCTATATCCGTTAAAAACAAGCTGGCAATTTCAAACTTCGGCTTTAAATAGGGAAATTTACCGCAGGACGCCCAAGCCGGTTTTTCAATAGCTGCGGCGGCCTCTACCGCTATTTTATGCCATTCATTCGGTCCGTCAAACCACATCTCTACCGCCCGTTGGAAGGGACAGCCGTTTACACTTTGAATTACCTTACTGGTAAGAATCCTCGATACTTCCGAGGCCCTCTCAAAGACAGGTACTACTTTTTCAAAAAACCATTTGTCGCCTTCTTCCAAGGAAACTCCCTCCGGATACTTCAACACAAACTGCCACCGGTAATTCGGACCGTCTTCCATAGTACGGCCGCTTCCCTTTATGTCCGTTTCCCAGCTTATCGGCAGAAAAGCAAATATAAACGGCGGCATTCCATTATCTCCACCGGTAGAACGAGCCGAATCACCATCCAGCATCTGTTCCTCCAACGCATCTTCAGGGATGGTTCCCTGCCATTTTAATGCCTCAAGCGGAAAGTACTCATGAAAAGCTCTTATTTCGAGTTCTTTACTCATTGGATTTACCAGCCAATAATGTTCAGTTAATTGCATCTTATATCCGCCAAATCGTTCTCCTTCCGGCGGAACCGGAAGGGCCGGATAAAAGGCATACTTCGATACATATGCCTGAAACTGCGCAATACTTTCCGGAATATGGTGGTAATATAACCAGTGCTGTAACTTGTGACGATACTGCTCTTTTATACAGTCTACATAAATCAAACTTCTCATCGGATTAAATTCTAATCCCATGCTAATCAGATCCTTTTCATTTTATTTTTCCGGCATAGAAGCAGTAATAAATTCTTTGTATTCTGCCACCCGCTTCTTAAACTCATCACTTTTCAGCTTTTCCATCGCTTTCGCCGTATTTCTTCTAATATCATCAGCATGAATGAACTGACCTTCCATTGTATCATGGGCATGCTTTAACTGTTCATCATTAAATTCAAATTTAACTTGATTATCAACAATGGCAACATGACCTTCAATCCCGCATAAGCAACAAATAGCCTTTGTATTTTCCCCAGTAATATAAAAGTTTCTGCTGTGACAATGCGGGCAAATCCCGGCCTCACCTTTATACTCCGCATGTTCAATATCAGCAGCTGCCTTAGCAATATTCACGCCAATTTCATTCGCTCTCGCGATCTTTTTGTCATCAGCGGCAATTCCTAACGACCAGCTAAATACTTCATTATTAATGATTTTCCACATCGGAGTTAAAGCATGGATACCAAAATCACATTGTACACTTGTGCACCATTCTGAGCCGCCTACCGCCATAAACGATATTACCTTATCCTTTAAAAACCTAGGATCTACCGGTTTTCCTTTGCCTTGTTTGAAAAGTTCATTCGCTATGACCTGATGGGCCCTACCCATTCTTGGCCCAAAGCGATCCATGATTGTTCTAAAACTTCCCGAAGGACCCTTTTCAAAAATTGGAATGGAGTATATAATTCCATCAGCGTCGTATATTTTATCTAATAACCAGTTAAAATCATCTTTCAGTACACACATATTGCCTCGACCATTAAGAATCGATTGTACACATGCGGTACAACCGGTACAAGGTTTAATATCTAAATCCAACAAACGGATAAATTCAATTTCTGCGCCCTGGTTTTTTGCGCCTTTAAGCGCTTCTTTACACATGGCGTCATTGCCGCCATTCTTTGTCCCACCCGAAATCGCTAAAACTTTCATTTTTCTATCTCCTATCAATATTTAATTTTCATACCAATAGTACCACTTTGTTTTACATTTTTTAAATACATCATTAACATAGGACTTTCTTGTCTTTTTTGAATTTTATTTTTATTAAAAACGAGCTTTCCCGGACAGTACAAGATTATCTGGGATACAACCTACGTTTTATATACAGTATTAGTTATAACAATATGGTGATAAATAAGAATAATGTGGCTCTTATCTCTAGCCAAAATTTTAGGCCCGCCGCACAAAAAAAATACACCTTCCGCCATGCGCAAGGTGTATTTAGCCATATTTCCCCACTACCAATCAAAGTTATATTGCCTTAGCTTTTTTATAATAGCTTCACTTACTTTGCCCCAAACAATCCACAAAAATGGGAATGGCCGTATTATAGTTGTCTTTTTTCCAGACAGCAGCTAACGATAACATAAGATTACCTTTTATCGGCAAAACTTTCACATAATCTTTATTGATCTTAGAAGTACTATCCCAAAAAGCAACGCCCAAACCATTTTCCACCATAAGTGCGATATCTTGAAGCGTATCTGCTGCTCTAATTCCATCAACTTGAATGTTATGATAATTGATGTATCTCACCGCTTCGTTATAGCCTTGATTAGATACTTCCTGGGAAATAACAATCAGCACCTCGCCATTCAAATTTTCTGGATTAACTTCTTTAAGCTGCGCTAATCGATGTTTTTTGGCTACAATACAACATCCCGGATTATCCAGAAAGGTTTCATATACGATCTCATCGGTTACATACGAATTTAAGTCAAACAGCTGTGTAATTACAATATCAGCCTTTCTAGTTTCTAACTTGTTCCGGAGCGATTTAAAATTGCCATAGAACATTTCTATTTGTATACCGGGATAATTCTCACAAAAAAACTCTACAATTTGGGGTAAATAAAAATCCGTATTTTGACACTCTATAATACCAACAGTTAACAAGCCACCATCACCCTTGCCAACTCGCATCGCTTTCCGTAAATAGTTATCATGTTCTTGCAATAATTTCTGATATGCCTCCAACATTACAATGCCAGCCGGTGTTAAACGTACATTTTTTGTACTCCGAACAAACAATATAAGACCTAATTCATTTTCCATTTTTGCAATGCTCCTGCTTAATGCCGACTGAGCAATATACAGATTTTGAGCAGCCTTAGTAAAATTAAGGCATTTAGCAAGTTCAATAAAATGTTTTATATATACATCATTCAAATTTTTCACCTTTCCCGAGTACGATTTGCCCTAATTACTAATTTACATATTAACTTAATCTGTACAGGCATATTTTATAAACCCTACTTAAATCACTAACTCATAAATTCTATCATAGCCAAGCTGATGTTCACTAAGCAATTTTTCAATTGAAGCTCTACCCTTTGGCGCTTCGCGCCACGCCAAACCACATCCAGCGGCAATAGCTCTTGGCAACGGAATTATCCGACCGCTAAACCCGTTCTCTTTGGCAGCTTCTTCAAACGCCATCGCTTCTGTAGTTGTTTGAAAGGTCACCACACATTGTAACGCTTTTGCTCTCATCAGCTTTCTTCCTCCAGTATCCGCAAGGCCCGTATCGCCTCATCCACCTCATTGTTACTATTAAAATGGGAAAAACTAAACCGCACCATGCCCTGCTCCACGGTTCCAAATAGCCGATGTACCCCCGGAGCACAGTGGGCTCCGGCTCGCGTTGCAATACCAAAACGCTCAAACAGCTCATCGGCTATTTCTCCTGAATCAATATCTCTTAAATTAAGGGCAACAACTGGCGTCCTGACCATTGCCGCAAAATCACCATATAGCGTCACTCCTGGCAAAGCCTTGACACCCTCGACAAACCGAATTGCACGCTCAGTTGCTTCCTGAAAAATCCGTAACTGACCATATTTATTCAAGTACTCACAAGCTGCCAACAAGCCAACCAGACCGTGAATATTTAATGTGCCAGCCTCAAGTGCTGCCGGCAAAACCAGGGGCATTGCCGGAGAAAAGCTGTCCACGCCGGTTCCCCCGACCTTAAGCGGCTCCGGCTGAACTCCTTCCGCCAGACAAAGCACCCCCGTCCCCTGTGGTCCAAGCAGGCTTTTATGTCCAGAACAGCAAAGAGCCGATAGCCCAATCTTTTTCATGTCAACGGGAAGTAAACCAGCCGTCTGGGAAGCATCTAAGATAAATAAAAGACCATGTTGTTTACATACCTTTCCCACCCGCTCAATGTCTAGAACATTCCCGGTCACATTTGAAGCATGAGTCAATACCACAGCCTTCGTTTCGGCACAAACTGCCGCTTCTATGTCAGCTACAGCAATACACCCTGTTTTATCGGCCGGAACTACGGTCAGACTAACGCCACGCTGCTCCATAAGATAAAGGGGACGCAAGACACCATTATGCTCAAGCGCGGTGGTGATGCAATGATCGCCAAACTTAAGCAGACCTTGGATGGCAATATTCAAACCCTCCGTCGCATTCTGGGTGAACACCACCCGGGATGGATCTCCCACATTAAATAAGTTTGCTATCGCTACTCTAGTTTTATGGACCTGACGACTGGCATCCAGGGCTGCCCCATGTGCACCGCGTCCGCAATTTCCCAAGCCCTGCAAAGCCTGATAAACCGCGTTAGCTACCTCCGGCGGCTTATGAAAAGAAGTTGCCGCGTTATCTAAATAAATCATAATCTCATTCTCTCATTAAACATGTTAATTGTTTTTTCTCATGGCTTTACAATCTTTGTTGCCTGCATTTGTTTTTCCGCTATAACATACATATTTGTTACGGAACCTACCCCTAACTTTTCCGTCAGACCATAATGATTTAGACAGGTTCCACAAGTCATGATCTCCACGCCTTGGGACTCTAAAAGCTTAAAATCGGCCAGTGAATCCGCCCCCTCAACCGATAACTTTGCTCCATTATTATATAACAGAATTGTTTCCGGCAGCTGCTCCTGCTCGGTCAAAGCATAAATAAAGCCCTTCATAAGTATGCGGCCTAATTTTTCATCACCTTCTCCCATTTTATCCGAAGAAAGTACCACCACCGTCTTATCCACGCTGCTATCAGAAATACGAACTGTTTTTTCTGCACTTTCCTTGCTGGAAGTTCCGGTCACGGTCAGTGTAACAAGATAGTCATTCTCCGCTTTCTTTTCCGAAAAGACTTGAAAATGTTTCTGTGCTGCCATTTTGCTTAGATTTTGTACTGCAATAAAATTATCGACCGCTACCTCTACACTATCCCCGACATTAAGTGTTGCTAATACCTTCTTAGTTTCTACAACAGGTATCGGACATGCTTTTCCCCTAGCGTCTAATGTTTCCTGCATTTTCATTCTCCTATCTTACAATAATTCGGTTATCAGCCTTTTGTGTAACCGTTCCAACTAACCCGCAAGGCAATCCCAAGGCTTTGATCTCGACTAAAGCAAGTTCAGCCTCTTCCGGCGGCAGGCTGACTAGCAGCCCCCCTGAGGTCTGGGGGTCAAACAGAATCTCTTCCATAGCGAAAGGAACTTTTCTAAAATCTACTCTGTTCCCGACATGATTGCGATTTCGCTGCGCAGCTGCCGTGAGATAAAACTCATTTGCATAATGAACTGCCTGGGGAATATATGGTACTTGCAGACTATCAAGCTCCACCCCCAACCCCGCTCCTAACATCTCCTGCAGATGACCCAGCAAACTAAAACCAGTCACATCGGTACATGCATGCACATGGTACTTGCCGATAATTTCCGCTGCATATTTGTTAAGAGTGGTCATAGAACGAATCGCCAGTTCCATGGCGTCATTAGAACACGCCCCTACTCGCTGGGCAGTGCAAACAATACCTACTCCCAGCGGTTTTGTTAAAAGTAATTGATCTCCCGCTTGGCAAGCGTTATTCTTGTAAATCTTATCCGGATGAATAATGCCCATTACCGAAAGACCATACTTCACATCACTGTCAGCAATGGAATGTCCGCCTACTAGAATCCCACCTGCCTCTTGGACCTTTTCATTGCCGCCCCGCATGATTTCTCCCAAAACATTCAGCTCCATCTTCTCCGGGAAGCACACAATATTTAGGGCCGTCTTGACCTGTCCCCCCATTGCATATATATCCGAAAGGGCGTTAGTCGCCGCGATTTGCCCAAAAGTATACGGGTCGTCCACCATCGGCGGAAAAAAATCCAGGGTCTGAACAACCGCTAAATCATCAGTCAACTTATATACTGCTGCATCATCGGAACTGTCAAACCCTACCAGCAACTGCGGATCTAAACCCTTAGGCAGCTTCTGAAGAACTGAAGCTAAGATTCCCGGTCCTAGTTTAGCCGTGCAACCTCCGCCTTTACAAAATACAATCTCCTCCGGCATACTTCACTCATCCTTTTCTAATTTTGTGCAGCAAGCGTGATAATCCTCACACGTCACGCTTGCTAACATTTGTAAACCTTCATCAATGTCATCCACCTATTGCAAGCCTTCACCAAATAGTGTATTAACCGAAATGAATAGTTTTTCTGCTATAATATAAATTATAACAGATTTATTTTTTATTGAATGCACTAAAAGGAAAGGCTAAAGCGGTAAATACGAATTGTGTAAAGTAATTTCTATCCAAGATTCATTAAAATTGCCTAATCGATTGTTTATTGATGTCCGTACACCAAAGGAATTTGCTGAAGGGCATTTACCCGGCGCATTAAATATTCCTATATTCTCTAATGATGAACGCGCCACCGTTGGTACCTTGTATAAACAAGTCAGTGTCGATGCTGCCAAGCAATTGGGGGTAGAAATTGCATCACCCAAATTGCCTGCCATAATAAAAAGTCTCACGACTTATGCAAACCAAAATTATCAAATTGTTATATATTGCTGGCGTGGCGGAATGCGTTCCAAGTCCATTGTCAACATTTTAGACATGCTCGATATTGCGGCGTTTCAATTAGCTGGCGGCTACAAATCATATCGTCGCCATGTCCTGGATCACTTAGAAGCATTTGACCTAAAACCCCAGGCTTTGGTACTGTATGGTGCCACGGGAGTTGGAAAAACAACAATCCTCAATAAATTAGCCTTACAAGGCATCCCCACCATTGATTTAGAGAAACTTGCCAATCACCGCGGTTCAGTCTTTGGCCAAATTGGCCTCGGCAATAGCACCACAATGCCGCTGTTTGAGTCTCAAATCTTAGATCATTTAGAAAAATTGCAGACTCAACCTTACTTTTTTGTTGAGTGCGAAAGCAATCGAATCGGTAACGTCTATATCCCTAAAGTCTTATATCAACGAATGCTGTCAGGCAAAAAAATACTTATTCACGCTAGTGTTCCAACAAGAGTGCAACGATTAATTGCTGAGTATAGTAATAATGCTTCTATTGATAAAGCAGAAATACAGCGGAGCATTCAAGCTATTTCGAAAAACTTAGGTAAGAAGAAAACGGCCTTCTTACTTGAATGCCTAACAAATAACCATATAGAAAAATTAGTTACCACTTTGCTCACCGATTACTATGACCTTTTATATGGCTTTGAAAATCCCAAGGACATTCAATACGATGCGATTATCAGCGCTGAAAACTTAGACCAGGCAACCGCAGAACTTGTGGCTCTAGTGCAAAAATTATAATCTTGTGCGTTTACTCTAACATTTAAACCCAGCTTAATTGCATTGCACGGCTGTGGCTGCTGTTGTTAAGCCATCCGACCTGCCATATCAGGCAGGTTTTCTCTTTAAGTACTATTATAATACTTCGCCATTGCATAAATATAATAAAAATGCAAGAGGGGGTGGAGTATGGAAAAAGCCGACTTTACACAATTCTGCCAGGCCAATGCACTGGCTGGTAATTATCGATTATCGGCCAAACTATTGCCTGCGGCCCGTCAATATCTATTGGACCACAGCAAAGCAAAATTACCAGTAATATGGCTTGAGACAAGTGATAGCGGCGACAACAACATTGCTTTTATGAATACGACATATCCATACTTAAACCAAGTATTAACCGACATGATCGACCTTTTATACAGTAATACCTTTATGGCCGCCCAGGGAGAAGATGCCTTTAATTTACTTACTGATTCAGCCAACAAATACCGTGGCAAATTTACCTTAGTTGTCGAAGGGGCCGTCCCTATCAATGATAATGGTATATATAATGTTATTGCCCGCACAAGAACGCGCCGAATTACTGCACTGGAGGCTGTTACCTGGCTTGGTTCCCTGGCCGAAAATGTAGTTGCAATCGGAACCTGCGCCAGCTTCGGCGGAGCTTCCTCAGCCGCGCCAAATATTACAGGTTCGGTCGGCGTGGGAAGCGTACTTTCCCGGGAAGTTATCAACGTCAGCGGCTGTCCCGTTAACCCGGACTGGTTCGTAGGAACACTGGCCCACCTTATTATGTACGGTAGACCTGACCTAGATGAACTAAACCGGCCAAAACTCTTCTACGGCAATACCGTTCACAAACATTGCCAACGTCGTTCCTATTTTGATAAAAAAGACTTCGCCAAAAAACTCGGCGATACCGAATGCATGTTTTCCCAGGGCTGCGCCGGGCCAAAAACAAGTTCCGACTGCCCTTACCGTCAATGGATCAATCATGTTAGCTGGCCGGTTAAAGTTAACACACCTTGCATCGGCTGCACCAACAAAGATTTCCCCGACGGCTCGTCCCCCTTTTTCACTCCCCTTCCTCAAAAAAGTCCGGAAAAACAACCGTCTTCCGGTCCTAAAGGTGCTGAAAAGAAAGGAGTCGGCCATGAGTCTGCAAAAAGTCCTATTTAGTCCAGTAACCCGCTTGAGCGGCTTATTGTCGGTTGAACTTTCGCTTGATGATAATACCATCGTCGAAGCCGCTGTCAGCAGCACTATGTTCCGCGGCTACGAATACATTATGCGAAACCGCCATGTAACAGACGCCGTTTATCTCACCCAAAGAATCTGCGGGATTTGCTCAACCGCTCACGGCGCAGTCGCCAGCTACCTTCTAGATATGTTATATGACAATGACATCAATGAGAATGCGCAATACTTGCGCAATATTATGCTAGGCGCTGACTTTTTGCAGAACCACATTCGCCATTTTTATTTTTTTGGTCTGCCTGACTTTGTTATCATGCCAAAAAGACCGCCTTTTACTGATCAAAACTGCTATGACTGCCGTCTTAACGCCGCAGATAACGCAAGATTAGCCGGTCATTATATCGAAGCGGTAACAGCGGCCGAAAAAAGCCACCAACTTCTGGCATTATTCGGGGGCAAAACCCCGCACCAGCATAGTTTCATCCACGGCGGTGTCGCCGCTGCACCCACGGCGGACAAAATCAATCAGGCCTTGTATCTTACCCGCGATATTATAAAATTTATTGAGCGCTACCTGCTGCCGGACACCGAGCTAATTGCAGAGTGTTACGACGACTACTTCCATATCGGTCAAACCCAAGGCAGATTATTATCCTTCGGCCTTTTCCGGTTCGGTAATAAAAACCAGCAACTGCTATGGAAAGACGGAATATCGGAAAACAACAATGTGTCAAAACCACGACTTGAACTAATTCAGGAAGATATCTCCAGAGCCTGGTATAAAAGAGCAAGCTATGAAAAGCCCTCCGATATTTATCCGGCACCTTATAAACCAGAAGCCTATACCTGGACAAAAGCAGTTTTATATAATGGTGTACACTTTGAGGGAGGCCCCCTGGCCCGAATGATAATAAACGGTTTTTATAACGGCGGCACTTCTGCCATGGATCGAATTGTCGCCCGTTCACTAGAAACACGCTTGATAGCCGAGCTGGTTGAAAAATGGCTGAACCTGCTAACTCCAGGCGAACCGCCAATTAATCAAAAAACTGAAATTGCTCAAAATCGAGCAATTTCAGTAATCGATGCCATGCGTGGACCGCTTCTGCACGCCGCCCTAATAAAAGACACCCAGGTTGAACGGTATGACATCATAACGCCGACAGCGTGGAACTTCTCACCCAAAGATAAGTTAGGTAAGCGCGGCCCGGCAGAAACCGCGCTTGTCGGCACCTACATACCGTCGCCGGAGCTTAAATATGTAATCCCCGGCAGAATAATCCGTTCGTTTGATCCCTGCATTCAATGCGCCACCCACTAAGACCACTGATAAACAAATTTTCTAACACAACCGCGGCAGCATCTCACCTTCAAGCATCGGCAAGACTCGCCACACCCCTAACAAGGTTTTCAGCTCGACCATTCCGGGTAAATCACAAGTAACGCGACCGACAACGCAAGTGTTCTCTCCGCCTTTGACTAAATGCATTTCCCGGATCAGCGCATCAACGCAATCCGGGTCAACAATTGCAACCAGCTTTCCCTCATTGGCGAGATAAAGCGGGTCGAGCCCCAAAAGCTTACAAGCTCCGACAACTGTCGGCGAGATAGGCAGCAGTTCCTGTTCAATCGCAAAAGTCAAACCGCTTTGTACCGCAAGTTCATTCAGGGTGGTAGCTAACCCGCCTCTAGTTGCGTCGCGCATACATCTCAGTTTATCGCCAAATTGAAGCATAACCTGTGCCAAGGGAAGCAGACTGGCACAGTCGCTCTGAACAGGAGTAGCCAATGTAAAAGCTCGCCGGCTCGTTTCAATCACTAGACCATGTTCCCCCATCGATCCGTTTACAATAATCGCATCTCCCGGTTTTATCTTGGCGGGGTGCAAAGCTATCCCCGCTCGAACAACACCAAGGGCCGAGGTGTTAATAAAAATTTTGTCAACCGCGCCCTTTTCGACTACCTTGGTGTCTCCCGCCACAATCTGCACGCCGGCGATTTGAGCAGCCAGTGCCATCGAAGCAGCTATTCGCTGCAGATCTTCAAGCAAAAATCCTTCTTCTATTATTATCCCAGCGCTCATATAGTACGGCTTGGCGCCACTGACAGCCACGTCGTTTACCGTCCCATAAACAGCCAATTTTCCGATATCACCGCCCGGGAAAAAAATCGGGTTTATTACAAAGGAATCAGTGGAAAACGCCAGCTTGCTTCCGGCTATATCAAATATGGCGGCATCTAACATTTGGTCAAGGATGTTATTGGCGAAATGTTTTTGAAACACTGCCTTTATCAGCTGCTGAGTTTTTCTGCCGCCACCGCCGTGCGCTAATTCAACCCTATCGGCCTGATACATCTTACTCTTAGCCCCCTAAACAACTATATCGGTAAAAAGCCGCGCAGCTCCCCTCCTCCGATACCATGCACGGTCCTTGGGGATTGGCGGGAGTGCAGTTCACGCCATAATACTCGCATTCCGGCGGCTGCTTTTTACCCTTTAATATATCGCCGCACACACATCCGGCAGCAACCACCCGCGGCGGTGAAACATTGAATTTTGCCCGCGCATCCCACTTCGAGTACTCATCCCGTATCTTAAAACCGCTGGCAGGCACTAAGCCTATTCCCCGCCACACGCAATCCGCCAGGTTAAAGTATCTAGTGATATATTGACGCCCCACCGTATTCCCCCGCGCTTTTACAGCCCGCCGATACTGCACTTCAACCGTTGGCATATTTTCTTGATATTGTTTTATCACCATCAAAATGGCTTCTAAAATATCAACCGGCTCAAACCCCGCAACCACGCATGGACGTAAATATTCTTCCGCGATAAAATCAAAATCGCAGGTTCCTGCAATTGTACAAACATGACCAGGCAATAAAAAAGCGTCTATCGATAAATCCCGGTCTGACAACAAAAATCTTAATATCGGCGGCACCGCCTTATGAACCGACAGCACCGAGAAATTACCTATATCCGCCCTTATAGCGGCTTCAATCGCAACCGCACTCGTCGGAGCGGTTGTCTCAAAACCCACACCGTAAAGAATAACTTCGCGCTGTGGGTTATCTATTGCTAACCTAAGCGCGTCAAAACTTGAATAAATAACTCTGATATCCGCCCCGCTAATCCGGGCGGTTGTCAAACTGCCGGAAGTTCCTGGCACCCGCAGCATATCTCCATAAGAAGCCAAAATCACATCAGACCGGCCTGCCAAGATACAAGCGTCATCAATATCGCTTACATCCGTCACACATACCGGACAACCCGGCCCCGAAAGTAAAGTTATTGTATTAGGCAACACCTGTTTCATTCCGCTTCGCGCAATAGCCATCGTGTGAGTACCGCATACTTCCATAATCCGCAGCTGCTTATCAGCAGTTTCCGAGATTGCCTTTAAAACCAGCTCTAGAAATTGCTGTTCGCTCACCCCCACATTATTTGACATCATCTAGCACACCTGCTATCTGGTCTAGTAACGCTTGCGTTTCAGTAGCTTCATCCTCAGCAACAACAGCAATGGCAAAACCGGCGTGAACCAGTACGTGCTGGCCGGCGCAAACCGTTGGCGTTAGCTGGATATTTATATTAACAAGATTCCCCTCAACCTTCACTTTAGCCTGAGTTTCCTCAAGCCGCATCACCTTACCGATTACAGCCAGACACATGTTTGTACACCTCATCCGCAATTACCGCCTGTCCTAACGCCAATCCGCCGTCATTCGCAGGCACTTTTTTATGACTATAGACATTAAGCCCTCTGCCTTTAATACCTTCTACCACATTTTCAAACAACAACCGGTTTTGAAACACGCCCCCGCTCAAAACCACCTGCTTGCACTTTTTTTCACCGCTAAGCCTTACAACCGTTGATATAATCATGTCTATTAAAGTAGCATGAAACTTGCCGCCGACAACCTCTTTGGGCAAGCCGCGAGTTATATCTAACAGCATATCTTCGAACATACTCTGAACAGTTATACGATATGGGTAGTTACAATCAATAAAGCCGTACCGATATTTTCCAGCACCACTTAGTTTACTTGCTGCCTCCAACAACATCGCCGCCTGGCCTTCGTAGCTCACTTTTGTGCATATTCCCAACATTCCGGCCACCGCATCAAACAACCGTCCGCAACTGGATGTCTGCCAAATACCTATTTTATTATCCAATTGCAACCCAATAGTCTCGATATCGCTATCGGTGCTATAAGGTCGTAATAACCTCGCTGCAGTCGTTCCTCCGTCATTGAAAAGTGTATGTAAATAACTAAACGCAATGCTGACAGGATTTTGAACCGCATCATCACCGCCCGCCAACGGCATATATTCAAGCTGAGCTAAACGTTCAAACTCGGCAAAATCTCCATATAAAAATTCAAAGCCCCATATTGAACCATCTGTACCGTAACCAGCCCCGTCACAAATTACTCCGAGCGCCGGTCCGCTAACTTTGTTTTCCGCCATGCAGCTTGCAAAATGCGCGTGATGATGCTGGACCCCAATTATATATCCATTCGAAACACTTTTTGCATAATGGGTTGATATATATCCGGGATGAAGGTCATGGGCTATTACTTGAGGCTCGATCTTGGTAAATTGTTTAAATCGCGCTATAGTGTCCAAATAGCGCTGATAATTTTCCAGATAAGCTAAGTCGCCAAGATACTGACTAAGAAAGGCGTCCCGCCCTTGCAACAAACAAAAGGCGCTTTTTATATCGCCACCGCAAGCTATTACACTTTGACAATCATTTTCTATTCGTACCGGCAAGGGAACAAAACCACGCGCCCTTCTGTGAAGCAAAATTTCCGAGCCTATTATTGATGTAACAGAATCGTCGCAACCATTTACAACTGGTCGATCATGGAACAAAAAATAATCGGCGACGTCATTCAGCTTGTTCAAGGCTTCCTGATTATCGGTGATTAAAGGTTCATCCGAAAAATTCGCACTTGTCAGCACAATTATTTTCAAGTCCCCGGCAAACAACGCTTGATGTACCGGCGTATAAGGCAGCATTACCCCTAAAGACTTTAGCCCAGGGGCAAGATTTAACGGCAATCGTACCTCCGGCCTTAGCTCAAGCAACACAATTGGCCTTACCTTTCCCTGCAAAAGCTCCACTTCCTTTTCACCTAGAAAGCAATATTCCGCTACAGTCTCAATATCTCGGCACATAACCGCAAATGGCTTGTCGTTACGTCTTTTTCGAATACGAAGCCTTACTATCGCCGCCTTATTCAAAGCATCACAGGCAAGATGAAACCCACCCAGTCCCTTGACCGCCAATATTTTCCCCTGTTTTAAAACATCATGCCCCCTCCCGGAATAGACGCTGCCGTCCCGCTTTATAAGCCAAACCTGGGGGCCGCAGGCCGGACAGGCGATAATTTCCGTATGATATCGCCGATTATTTATGTCCTCATATTCCTTCCGGCAATCGGGGCACATAATAAACCTCGCCATTGACGTATTCTCCCGGTCATAAGGAAGCGTATTCATTATCGAAAACCGCGGCCCACATTCGCTGCAGCCAATCATCAAATAACCGTGTCTGCGATTATTAATATCGCGTAATTCGCTTAAACAATCCGCACAAACGCCAGTATCCGAAGCTACCATGGTTTGATTTCCCGATTCAAGCTTACCGGCAACTATCGAAAAGTCTTTATACCCAATACCCTCTTTCACTGTTATTTCATAGCTGTCAATTATGGCTTGTCCTGGTGGCTCCGCAAATAAACTTCTTGTAAACCCCGCTAAAGCCGTGGTGCTCCCCTCAACACACACCGTTAAACATGAAGACGCATTAAATGCTTCGCCTTTTAAGTTGTAACGCTGCGCCAGTCTATGGATAAACGGACGAAACCCGACTCCCTGAACCAGGCCAAATAGTTTTATTTCCCATGCCGCGGTTTCCATTACGCAATTCGCTTAACACGCGTATATAACCATTCTGTCAATTCCCGTATCCCTGCTCCGGTTCTGGCTGAAACCGGCCAAACTTCGGCCTCCGGGTTAATTTCTTTCATGTCCGTTTTAAACTGCTCGATATCAAAATCAGTATAGCTGATTAAATCCATTTTATTGACAATGATTATATTAGCCTTTCTAAACATTAGCGGATACTTCCAGGGCTTATCATTGCCCTCCGCAACACTCAAAACCAATACCTTTACATCCTCACCAAGCTCAAATTCAGCCGGGCACACCAGATTGCCGATATTCTCAATAACCAGCAAATCAATATCTTTTAGCGATAAATCAAGACACGCTTTTCCCACTGTAGCGGCGTCAAGATGACACTCGCCCACTGTATTGATTTGTACCGTAGCAATACCATATCCGTTTATCCGTTCGGCGTCCTTAGTTGTATACAAGTCCCCCTCAACTACTCCTATTGTCACTTTTTCTTTTAATGCGGCAATCACTCTTTCCAGCACTGTTGTTTTACCGCACCCCGGAACGCCCATCAAATTAATCACATAATTCTTATTCTCTTTAAAAACATCCTTATTTCGCTGGGCCATCACCGAATTTGCGTCAAGCAAACCTGTAACCAAATCAATTCTTGCCATATAATCACCCCTTTTACATTAATCTCCCTCGTAATAATCAATGTACAGTTCCTGTCCCGATAAAACTTCCAGCTGACTACTCCGGCAATACCCACAAACAAACCGATAATCTCCTACTTTTTGCTCTTTGCGACAACAACTGCACCAAGCAATAATCTCACGCTCTTCCACCACCAATTTTGCATATTGGAAGAGCGGTAAAAAATTAAATAAACTAAATGAAAGCTGCAAAGCTGCAGTATTCACCCCGCTCAGCTTGCCATTTACAAGATGCACCAGCTTTACCCTTGAAATTCCATGTTCCTTGGCACTTGATTCAATCTGATCGGCCAGACTTTGAATAATCGATAATTCGTGCATTCATCGCCCCCAAATTTATTGCCTGCTACCAATTTATTCATAAAAGGAACATATTAGAACAAGTCTTACTTGAGACAAAAAAATCAGCAACCAAATATGGTTACTGATTTTTTAGCTTTGACTAATACTCTTCTGAGGCTTCTCCACGCGTTTCAAGAATAATCAGCTGCAAAAATAAAGTATCTGATTATAGAACAAGTCTTACTTGAACTGAAAACTACTTATCTACTTTTAGCCGCTACTAGCTGTCTTGTCGTCAGCGAAAATACCTATATTACCACACTAATAATCGCTGACCACTGTTTTCCTTTATAAGCATTATAGCCACGCGTATGAGCATAGCCGTAAATCTTGGTATTTCCCCCAAAATCTTTCTCAAACGTATAACCGTACTTATTTCCCGTCATAGCCTGCCTAGCAGCCTCTAAATTAGCCAAATTATCCTTCAAAATACCTTGCCGATTCGGACAGGCAATAACATCCCCATCCTTATTAATTATCGCAATACTGCCCTTCTCACCAATCCTGGCGGAATCCAATATATCATAGATAAATTCCCAATTAAAGCGGGAAGAAAAATAGCCGATTATTTTATTTGAATCGTCCCTTACCGGACAAGAATAAGCAATCGTATGTTGGTTCTCAACCGGAGAAAAATAGAGATCAGTTACGGAAATATCCCCAGCTGCTTTTACCTCTTGAAACCAACTTTTATCAGCCATGCTTTGACCAATCAAATTGTTGTGGACCCCGGCGGCCACAATAGTCCCGGCAGTATCCAGCACATATAAGTCAAAATAAACTTCATAAATCTTGACCAGGGTTTTCAGCAAATCATTCGCTTGCTCAATTCGGCCCTCAGTCGTCGAAACCAAGGCATTCTTGACTTGAGCAAACCCAGCCCAGGCTTGCGCATCACAATTGCGCTCAAAAAGATTGCGGTCAATCTTGTCAATCGTGTCATAGGCCACATCAGCTGTCCGCACCGCCATAACCTCATTGGCCTTAGATTGTATATTTTCAATAATAGTTGTACTCTCTTTAGTTGCGGTAAAACTTTTGGTAGCCAACTTTTTTATTTCGTCAGCAACAACCCCAAACCCTCGTCCAGCATCCCCCGCTCGCGCAGCCTCAATCGCTGAATTCAGTGACAATAAATTAGTTTGTTGGGCAATTTGCCGAATCGAATCAATAACCATACTCATTTCATTATTTGCAACCTTAAGCTCACTTAACAAAGCAGAAGCATCAATAGTACTATTTCTCTCCTCAGCCATGTTCTCTCCCCCAATTACAATAAAAATTTGCAAAACAATTATTATATCTCTAAGCCCTACCATAAAACACAAGATATTACCAAACCAATCATTTTAATGATGGCTAAAGCTTTTTCATTGCGCAAACATCCTTTCCTAAATTATTTAGCTAAAAGTTGGTAAAAAACATAAAACGCCCGGTAAATAAACCGGACGTCATTGTCTGGATGAATAAAAAACATCATAGAAAAATCCCTGCGCAGGCATCATTGCCTAAACTATTCCATTTTTGTATTATACTACTATAACAGGGAGTTTAATACCTGTCAATAGCAATTCAGGGTTTAAAACTTCAAAATCAGCGACCTTTACAAATTCAAGGTAAAACTTAGAAAGCTAACAACCACTACCAACCAGTGACTTCACTTATCTAAAACACACACGCATCTTATTTACTTTCTTTTTTATCAGAAAAGGAGGAATATTCTGTAATAATAGCGAATGGTTTTTTTTATTAAATTTGAGGAGGTAAAATATGAAAATTTCAAAGTCACTAGTTTTTTTTCTGTTATTTTTATTCTCTTCCACGGTAGCTTTTGCCAACCAGCCACAAATATCTAACATTATTCCAGGGAATGTGTATATCCCCAAGGGAACTGTAATTAAAACCGAATTAATTACGCCGGTAAATTCCGGAAAAAACAATGTAAATGATGTCGTACTATTTAAAACCACCGAAAGCGTCGTAATCAATGGGGTTGAAATAATTCCCCTAGGTACCACCGGCGAAGCAATCGTTAGTAAAATTAGAAAAGCTGGCGCTTGGGGCAAAGGCGGTAAAATTGAATTAACGGCTAAAAGCATTAAAACCATAAATGGTATTGAAGTCCCGCTTACCCTCGACGTCCAAAAAAGCGGCGGCGGGGCAAATATGGTTTTAGGCGTTTTAGCCATTGGCATATTTTCCGGCTTTTTGCACGGTGCAAACCAGGATATTCC
>JAGGAD010000095.1 GCA_017889625.1 Bacillota bacterium
TTAGTTGTTTCTGTGACATGAGATAGTGCACCTCGTTTTTCATAGTGACATTATCTCACGATAGTCTACATGGTGACATTATCACAAGTTATACACATGGCATGGGGGAATATGCTTGACTTTATTGGAACTTAATGCTATTATAACTAAGTAGTTAAATACTTTACAGAAAGTAGAAGTCATCCGCTTCTCACCTTACGACGCCGCGCGGTTGTTGGTAAGGTTTGCAGTAAAGCTTGAATAGCTTTATGTGCGGGTGGCGTATGTGCCACCCGCTGATTTATTTTCTGCTTTCTTTCAAGAGAAGAATAGAATGGCAACTTAGTATTGGCGTCATAACGTTGAGCTAAGGGAAGTCTTTTCTTAATACTATAGAATGAAAAATGGGAGGTGTTCTGCAATTAGCAAAGATACTCAAAGGATTAACGAGGAAATTCGGGCAAGAGAAGTGCGGATAGTTGCAGCTGACAATGAACAGCTGGGAATTATGCAACTACGGGATGCTTTACGTCTGGCAACTGAACAGAATCTTGACTTGGTGGAAGTAGCGCCGTTAGCTCGACCGCCGGTATGCCGAATTATGGATTTTGGTAAATTTAGGTACGAGCAGCAAAAACGTGAAAAAGAAGCTAAGAAAAAACAGAAGGTTGTTACAGTTAAAGAGGTTAAGGTTCGACCTAACATTGAAGATCATGATTTCAATGTTAAACTGAAAAATGCGGAACGGTTTTTGCTTGATGGTGACAAAGTCAAGGCTACTGTTATGTTCCGGGGGCGTGAACTTTCGCATCCTGAACTTGGTAAAAAGGTACTTGTCAAAATGGCTGCAGAACTTAAAGATATAGCTAATGTTGAGCGTGATGCTAAGCTCGAGGGCAAAAATATGATAATGATTCTGTCTGCAAAACAACAACACTAAAAGGAGGACCCTAATTATGCCGAAAATTAAGACTCGTAGAAGCGCTGCAAAGCGTTTTAAAGTTACTGGTAGTGGAGAATTCAAACGTGCCAAAGCATTCAAAAGCCATATTCTTGAAAAGAAATCTCCTGCACGTAAACGCAATCTTCGTAAAGCAGCTTTGGTAAGCAAAGCCGATCATCAACGCGTTGCGTTGATGCTTCCTAATAGATAATTAAGGATGCATGGGTGGAAGCCCCTACTGTTGAAGAACAAAAAATATGAATTTAATGGAGGTATAAGACATGCCAAGAGTTAAAAAAGGCGTGACTGCACATAGACGGCACAAGAAAATTTTGAAGTTGGCGAAAGGTTATCGCGGCTCAAAAAGCAAGTTGTTCAAAAAAGCTAATGAAACTGTAATGAAAGCTCTTTATTATGCTCGACGTGACCGTCGGGCGAAGAAAGGCGAATTCCGTCGCCTGTGGATTGCCAGAATTAACGCTGCTGCCCGCACCAATGGCATTTCTTACAGCCAATTGATGAATGGTTTGAAAATAGCTGGCGTTGAAGTTAACCGCAAGATGCTTGCTGATATGGCTATTAATGATAGCGCGGCGTTTAGCAAACTGGTTGCTACTGCTAAAACTGCTAAAGCTTAATTGGATAAAGTTAAATCCCGGACATTTCGTCCGGGATTTAACTTTATCCAAAAATATGTTGTTGATTATGATATTCTATTTCCTCCTCGACTGGGATAAAATAAAACCAGGAAAGGAGGTAAGCAAATGAAGAAAGTTTTATTGGCTATGTTGGTGATATTTGTTATGAGTTTTGCTATACCGGTTGGTGCTCAGGATATTCAAAGCAATATGTCAGCTGCTGATCGTGATATTATCATCAGTATTCCCGGCCCTGTCCCTGATGAACCACCGCCGCCGCCGGAAGAGCCGCCGCATCATCATCATCACCCCAAACCGGTGCCGCCCCCACCGCCCCCTCCGGATGGTGGCTTTTAATGAAAATTGGTGCTGGGTTAATTAGAATAATATAACAATAATTGTAATTTGATTCCATATTTTATTTACTCTCTTGTGATGGTACAATAAAAGCCAAGAAGGGGGGTAAATAAATGAGAAAAGTAGTATTACTTATGTTGACGATGTTCGTAATGAGTTTTGTGATAACTGTAAACGCTCAGACTGTTCAAAGTAATTGGTCTAGTGCGGATCGTCAAATGCTCAGCGGTGCTCCGGCACCTGACCCGGTACCACCGGGAAATGAACCTCAGCTTGAACCGCAACCTCAACCAAACGATCAGCAACGGCATCATCAGCCGGAACCCGAGCCAGCACCACCACCGCCGCCAGATAACGGATTTTAGTAAATCGCGGTCGGACGAAGATAGGCAGCGTTAGCGTGGAAGATATGAGCTAACGTTTGCTGAAAATGATTAGGTAATGAATAACGGCGGGAACCGTACTTTGCATGCAGCATTGTATATCCTCGCCGCTATTTTTTTTTTTTAGTTATTCAAGACCAGAAAGTGAAAAATTTATCGGGTTATTATAGTCGCGAGGCGGCGGCGAAGGCACTGCGCATACATTTTTGAATATTGGCGGCAGTTTGGCAGTCGCCAACCATAAAGAATTTATCGGCAGTATCGTAGAAGGCCAGAGCCGCTTCTTGTAGCGCTTTCGATCCCGCTGCAATGACCACGCTTCCGGCTTTGATTGTTTTTTGTTCTCCATTGGCATTGGTGTAGGTTACTTTGCCAGCGGATATGCTAGTACATTTTGCGTTTAAAATGAAGGTGAAGTTTTCTAGCTGTTCCCAAGCTGCTTCGAACATTTCGCGGTAGTGAATGGGGGTGGCGTCAGCGGCAAGTTTGTTTTGCATTTCTAGAACGATGACACTGTGGCCGCATTCGGCTAGATACATCCCGGTTTCAACCCCGATTTCGCCGCCGCCAATGATAACAACGTTCTTATCTAATTTGGTTTCGTTGCCAAAAACTTTTTTGGCAACGGTAACATGACTGCTAGTTATGCCGGGTATGGCTGGAATAATAGGAGTGGAGCCTACGGCGGTAAATACGGCATCGTAGTTTTCGGCCCGAAGTAGTTCTGGGGTGGCTTCGGTGTTGAGCAGAACTTCGATATTGGCTTTTTCGACTTGCTTGATGAGATAATTTTTGAAATTCCGTACCGGCCATTTAAATGAGGGGAAGTCGGCATGCTTGAGCTGCCCGCCTAAAGTCGCAGTTTTTTCATATAGTGTGACTTGGTGACCTCTTTCGCTAGCTACCAGTGCGGCTTTCATGCCAGCGGGGCCGCCGCCGATGACTGCGACTTTATTACTGGTTGCAGGTGGGACAATCATATTGTTAATTCGATGTTCAAGACCAATAAGCGGATTGACCGAGCAGACGCTAAGATATGGCCCGTACAATTTGTCTACATGGCACTTGTTGCACTTGATGCAGGGGACGATATCTTCGCCTTTGCCCTGGTAGGCTTTGACTCCGTAATCAGGATTGCTGATCCAGCTTCTGGCCATGGCAATGAGGTCGGTTTGTCCTGAGGCGATAACTTCTTCACATTGGTTCAAATCAAGATAGCCGCCGGCTGTTTCAACGACCATACGAACACCGCTTTCTTTGATTGCTTGGGTGTAATGAATATATGGAGCAGTGTCAGGCCGGGAGTTGAAGCCGGTAGGATGGGACAATTCGCCGTCACCGGGCCGAAGATGTAAAATGTCGATATAACCTTCGGCAAGTTTGGCAAAAGCGATGGTATCTTCTATTCCGTAGCCGCCATACGGTTCTTCGGCGCTCATAAGGACTTCGATGAGAAAGTTTTCTCCGCAGGCTTTTTTCACGGCTTGGCAAATCATCAGCGGAAAACGGGCCCGGTTTTCGAAGCTGCCGCCAAATTGATCGGTTCGTTTATTAGTGAGGGGTGAGAGAAATTTGGCCGCAAGCGGTACGCGGTAGGCGAAATACAGCGAGGCCATGTCGAAGCCTAGTTTTTTAAGCATTAAACATTGTTCGACATATTGGTCAACTATCTTTGGTAGCATTTTTTCAGGAATTTCCTCATCGTAGCTAACCTTTTCTCCTGGCAAAGGGGCAATGTTAAAGCTGAAGGCTGGACCATGGCTTACACTGTAACCGGTTGGCTCAGCGGGCCAAACAGACGCGGCGGCCTTGGAGTCATAAAAATGAATGGCATCGACAAATTGACAGAGGTAATTCTGGCATTTGTAATCATAAAGGTTGAAGATAGGAAAGTGGAGAGAATCTACGCTCGGCGGCGGGAAAGTGGGGTCGAAGGCGCCGCGCAGGGTGACAACGGAAGCGCCATTTTTGGCGCGGTTTGCCATGTGAGTAATGATTGAATCGGCGGGATAGTTTTCTGGTCCTTGTAAAAAGTGAGGCAGAGAGTTTGGGGATAACATCCGGTTTTTCAAGACAACGTTGCCAATTTTAAGCGGGGATAGCAGATTTTTGTATTTGTTGCTCATGGTTGCTGGCTCCTTTGCTTTTTAAGAATATTTTGTATTTTGATAATAGAAATTGTTGATGTTGCGTTTGAACTGCGAATTTTTCAAATATATAGATTGTATTCTGACTGTATTTTGAATATTCCTTCTATATATACAATAAAATGGCAAATGGTGTCTTAAGATTTTCTAATATTGATATATTTATCTAAATCTTTTAATGAGCAATAAGTTTTTAATTTGGTGGTAGCTAATGAGTTGATGACGATAGCTAGTGTGACCCTCGCGATATGGCGAGGGTCTATTTGTCAATCATTATAGTAAAAAAGTCCGTAACAGAATTGTCACATTATTGCGATATAATAAA
>JAGGAD010000096.1 GCA_017889625.1 Bacillota bacterium
ATGCGGATGGTCAATACGATAGGACCCACCTTCAATTGTAAGGGCTTTTCCCTCCCATAACGCCGTAGCGACTTTTTGGTGCGCCTTATTGATAATCCGATGAAAAGTAGGTCGTGATATACCCATTTTTTCTGCAGATCCCCCTTGGTCTAAGCCTTGAATATCGGATAAGCGCATAGCTTCCATTTCTTCTAAAGCAAGTACAATTTCATCGAGATTCCGCATCGGAATACCCGCCGGTTTAAAATTAGTCACTGTCGGAAGTTGTTCGATTCGCCGTTCTTTATGTGGCCGTCCCATAAACACCTCTAGTTATGAAATATATTTCAATTTTACTATAGTATTTTCCTTTTCTTTTGTCAATATTCAATTTACAATAAATGTGTTGGTTTAATTCCGACTAATTTATTATCTTTAGATTATAAGTGTAAGAATATTTTTATATTTCACAAATCAAATTTTCTGAGTTATCATGATAGTGTTGGTAAAGAGTGACTATAGGTAGCTGTTCAGTTCGTCATTCTTAGTGCAACCACACTATAAGTAAATATAATTTAATTATGAAACATATTTCATATGTAGCATAATACCTTTCATAATATTATATTTTGTTTAAGAGGAGGCGTCCATATCGAAGCAGTAATTACTCACTTTGCTAGCAAGGCTAAGGGCGGAGCAGCATGTGTTACCTGTGCCGGGGTCAGCATTTTCCCGGTAACGAAGGATGACCATCTTAATTATGATGTATACAACCAATCTCCAATTCATTATTTAGCGCAATTAGCCGATCGGATTCACTTCTACGGGGCCAAAGCCTCAATGGAACTTGGTGTCGGTGGTGTAGTCGGCGGTATTTATGGGGTTAGCGATGGAGTCCGGTTAATGACCGGACAATTAGGCAAAGAAATGCCAGAAGAAGAAATGGAACGTATCGCCAACGGCTATGCTCACGCAGCTAAGGCCTTAAAAAATGCTGGTTTTGATATGGTATTGCTTCATTTCGGCCATGGCCTTCTGGTCGGGCAATTTCTCTCGCCCCTAACCAATAAACGGACTGACAAATACGGCGGATCACTAGAAAACCGAGCTCGTTTCCCGCTTATGATTATCGACCGCATTCGTGAAAAAGTCGGACGTGATTTGCTCATTGAAGTCCGCATTAGCGGTGCCGAATTTGAGCCCGGCGGAATTGTTATTGAGGAATCGATTGATTTTATAAAAATAATTCAAGACAAGATTGATCTCATTCATGTTTCAGCCGGTATGCATCATCCTAAATGGATGACAGTAACACATCCCTGTGGCTTTCTGCCGCCAATGCCTAACGTATTTCTAGCTGCTACCGTAAAGAAAGCCAACCTAAAGATTCCGGTTGTCACCATCGGCGGTATTCAAGACTTAGACGGAGCAGAAAAAATTATTGAAGACGGCAAGGCTGATGTAGTTTCAATCGCCAGAGGTTTTATAGCCGATCCAAACTTAGGTGAAAAAGCCTATAGCGGACATGGGGATAATGTAACGCCATGCATCAAATGCATGCGCTGCCTGGATAGCGCCGTACATGAATATCACTATGTTTGTTCAGTCAACCCGGAAATCGGTTTGGAACACAAATTGCCAGTCTTAGTTCAGCCCACAAGTGCTAAGAAGAAAGTTATTGTAATAGGCGGTGGACCTGCCGGTATGAAAAGTGCACTGATTGCTGCACAACGTGGTCACGAGGTTACGCTATTCGAAAAAAGCGATTCTCTGGGTGGAACACTAAAATTTGCGAAATTTGTATCCTTCAAGTATGATCTAAATCGCTTTAAAAATTACCTTGTTTATCAGGTACAAAAATCAAACATCCGAGTGAAATTAAATACCGAGGCAACGCCCTCTCTATTACAAGCGGAAAACGCCGATGTTATTATTGCAGCCCTAGGAGCCACGCCAATCATCCCATCACTACCCGGCATGGATGGCAAAAATGTCCGCCTAGCCGTTGATTCTTACGGTATGGAAGACAAAATTGGCCAAAAGGCTGCAATTATTGGTGGAGGACAGGTTGGCTGTGAAACGGCGCTTCACCTTGCCAAGCTTGGCAAAATAGTAACTATTATAGAGATGCAATCTGAACTGGCAGCGGATGCTTCAGGCACTCACCGTACTGAACTATTGCTGGAGCTTGATAACGAAAATAACCTGCACTATATTACCTCTGCCCGCTGCACATCCATCACCGCTACGGATATTTGCTATAGAGATAAAACAGATAGCGAAAAGCGTATTGCCGTTGATACCGTAATTGTTGCTGTCGGCATGAAAGCCAATGCTCAGGAAGCCGAAGCCTTCCGCTCATTGGCTGAAAGATTTGTTGCAATCGGCGACTGTGTCCGCCCAGCAATCGTAGAAAAGGCCATCTCCAGTGCCTTTTGTGCAACGGTGCAAATCTAATCTTAGACTAAGTTAGGTTTACTAAAATTTCCAATTATAAATCAGCAGATAGATAGCAAAAAGGCTAAATAAAATCGTTTTGGTTTACCTAGCCTTTTTGCTAAATATGACTGAATCTAGCAAGATACGCTTTACCTAGCGGAAAATGTACTTAAACACGAAGTATCACACTTAGCTTGACATTTCTTCCAATTAATGGTAACATCGACGAGATAGAATAGCAAATTAGACCAATGAAAATATTTAACTTCTGAAATTCTCTATTCCTATGTAGATCGTCAATTTATTAATAAATAACTGAATATCAGCTAATTTGAATGCGCAATAAAGTTAAAAAAAACTTATAAGTTATAAATTAACAGCTAATATATATAGCTCTTTTAAGAAAAGATGAGAAAGCAACTAGAAGCCGTAAATATTTCGCTTGAATTAAGGAGGTGAAGTATGAGTTTGGTCTGAGAGCCTGGGTTTCCGCTAAAAAGTTGATGAAATGTCGGAATGTTCTGTTTTATCGTCAAATCTGAGGCCATTCAGTAAAGAAGTAACAGTTATAAAAAAATACTTCGACAACGGCGTTACAGACAAAAGAAACCTTTTTTTCTTTACACAGGTCTTACGGCTTTAAAAATTATTAGCCTTTCTGATTATCCTAATTAATGAAAGCAGTTGTTCAGTGCATTTCATATGGTAGGAAGATTAGTGAAAAGGGGAGAAAATAATGAGTGAGAATCAGGTAGTTTATCCAAAGTTCCGTTGCCAAAGCACTTGGAGTTAGCTTGGGGGAAACTCTTGGCGCAACAATGGGAACTTATAACTTCTTTGGCGCTATTGCCTGTATTGCCGGTGGATGGTTTCTTGATCGGTTCGGAGTTACGCGGACATGGATTGTATGTCTGTTATTGATGGTCATTAGTTCCGTGCTGATGCCGGTTTTAGGCACTAGTATTACGGGATTAGCCGTGCTGAGATCTATCCAAAGTATCGGCGGCGGCCCAATCATGGGGTCTACTGCTAGACTTGCGGCAGACTGGTTTCCAAAACACGAACGCGGTTTCGTAACGGGGATTCAAGGTGTAGCCATGGGGTTAGGAATAGCGCTTGGTTTTATGCTTGCACCTGGGTTTATGCAACTTACTAATGACTGGGCAATGACGATGGCGTGCGTCAGTATTGTAGGTGTTATTGCATTGATACTTACCTTTGTTATTGCCTTTGGGCCAAAGGCTCCAAAAGTAGAGGCCGAAGAAGTAAAGACGTCTACTGGCTCCGAGAGTGCCTTTATAGCGGCGTTGAGAATGCCAGCTACTTGGATGGTAATTGCTTGCGTATTTCTGTCCGGTTGGATATATCAAGCGTTCAATGATATCGTGCCAAGCTATATTGCAATTGATCCGCCCACTGGTCTTGGTATGGGTCCAATGACAGCTGGTAGCTTCATGGGAACCGTACAGATTGCTTCCATGGTAGGTGCAATCGCGAGTGGCTTTATTGTGGAAAAGTTGTTCAAAGGCAGTTCAAAAATGGTGGTCTTCATTTCCTTTATCGTCTTTGCTGTACTGAATTTCGCGATTAAACTTGATCCTATAACTGCTAGTGGATCAACATTACTAGTTTGCCTGGTTGTGACAGGGTTCTTCCTTGCAATGCTAACTCCAGTTTCTATGGCGTTTATTGCAAAAAATTATCCAGAACACATTACCGGTAAATTAGGCGGGCTAGCACAAGGACTGAGTATGTTCGGAGGCACTGCAGGTGTCGCAGCTGGTGCAACGGCTCTACATATGACTAACGCGTATCAAATGCCAATCAATATCGTAATTATCGTCGGAATTCTCGGTTGCTTATTTGCACTGGGTCAAAATCCACCTAAGTTTTTCCAACGTTCAAACACTCATACAATGTAACCATTTCGTACTCGATTTTATAATCCGAGTAATATTTCAGGTTAAACTGTTGCTTGTCAGCACCACGGGCTTTGCCTCAACTCATGAGCCGAAAGATTTATTGCACTCAACGACTTTGTTCATCCAGCAATCATAAGAAAGGCCATTTCTATTGCCTTTTGTGCGGCAGTTGAAAACTAGGTTTAAAATATTTCGGTGTGCTAGAATTTCGGATTATAAAACAGCATATTAAAAAAAGACTAGGTAAATCCATTTGGGGTTACCTAGTCTTTTTTGTTAATATATTTTACTTTTCAAGATCAAACTTCCATGTTGAAATAGCGGTTCTCGTTTGATCAATGAATGAAATGGTTCAATGCATGCATTATCACATGGATAGGCCTTGTCCGAGTAGCTAATTTGCATCTTTTGAGTTGCTTTACGGTACTCTGCTGAGATAAATTGGCTGCCCCTGTCAGGGTGAATGATTAGTGGCTGGTTAAGGTTTCTAGCGCCCTTTGCCTTGTTTTCTATACAATGGAAAGTGCGTGATAAGTATTCCCACGTGGTTTGAACTACCTTTTACCAATGATACCTACATATTATCACTCTTCCACATCCATACGCTCAATTTTGAAAATGACTGGACGAGTACCATCGTTGCAGCAAGCAATCATCATTTTCTCATCGTTTGTCCAGCCCTTCATGATCGAACCCCCCTGCAAGGCGGCGTAGGCATACCGGCTGACGCAATCCCAGGCCTCGGAACAGAATTTTCCATCAAGCATGTGCCAAAAATCATCTCTTTCGCCATTGCGCTCCAAAATAAATTCTTGGCCCACCTCAAACATTGAACAAGGACCTGACTTTGGATCTTTAAGATATTGCGCCTGTAAATCTTCGTAACATTCCTTTCTAATTACTGTAATTTTGCATTTATGTTGCATACGTTTCCTCCTATTTTACTGTTATATATTAAGTGAATGGCTACAGCATTTATCACTATACTTCAACTCTAGTTTTCAGTAGCTTCGCCCTATTCACACCAAGCATTTCTAAAATATTTCTATCATTCTTCTAAAACAGTCAGTGCTTTGCTCGTATTTCCATTTTCATTTGGGCTTCCGTTGATAATCAAAACTGACATTTGTAACCTCCATATTTAGCTTAAGCTTATTCAACGTAGTAGACGTAATTTTCTTTTCTTGGTGATGCTTTCGACAGTTCTCCTTCTGCATAACCAAGAACGCAATGTCCAATACCTTCGTACTCGCCTTCAATACCAAGAGATTCTAGGATTGCTTTTCCTTCTGGACGTTCAAATTCTTCCTTTGCTCTGTGAATCCAACAACTGCCAATACCAAGATCATGTGCTGCCAACATCAGATTTCCCATAACAAGACTACCATCATAAACACGATTTACCCAATTCTTATCAGCTAACACAATCAGAACGACAGGGGCCCCATAGAACGGGTCGCTATTGTTTCCCATGATTTCTGCATTCAGCTTTGAAAGCTTATCTCGCACTTCTTTATTGGTCACAGCGATAATAATTGGTGACTGTTTATTCATTCCCGTAGCAGCATAGGTACCAGCTGTCACGATTTTATCAATGATTTCCTTTGACATCATATCCGGCTTATACTTTCTTACACTTCTTCTTGTTTGCATTTTTTCAAGTAACTCACTCATGTTTTATACCTCCATTTTTTCATGCGGGACATTTTCTTCCATCTAGGTACCATAGACAACGCCTGCAGTTTCTGCATGGAATAGGTTCTATTCCACATAATACTTTATTTGCCCAGCTTGGGTCGCACAGATGCCCGCGTCCAACAACCATCAAAGTAGTAGCATCCAAATGATACATTTAAGAAATCTGCTCCGGCAGTTTCAGCAGTTTTGGCTATCTTTATTAGTTCTTTTTTATTGTGACGCCCAAAGCGAACATCAACAAGAAACTCAGATCCGCAGGCTTCCTTAATCGCGATAATCAGTTCAGCTAATAAGCGTGTTCCATCTGCATATTCGTCAATTCGGTTGTTTCACTCTGTGACTTGATTAAGATAAAAGCCATGCGCCGCATGAAGTTCTACACCATCCAATCCGGCAGTTTTGCAGCGAACCGCTGCGGATACGAAATCATCTCGATAGGCAAGGAACTGTGACCTTGAGATTTCTTTTAGTGAATTTTCTCTCATAACAGATAGACCTGTATTCATCATTTGCACAATAGCTACAGCATGATTCTTTTTTACTGTCTGTACAATAAGTGCTAATCCTTCCAGACAATTGTCATCAAAGATACCAAGGGTGTTCCTTGACTCATTCAGCTTTGAAGTCGCACAGGCTTCTGTAATAATCAAACCAACTTCACCATCAGCAAATCTCTGATAATGTTGTAAATGTCGTTGACTTATCAATCCATCTGGATTAGTTAATCCAAAATCAGCCATCGGCGGTACAACGATTCTGTTTTTTATAGTCTTGACATTAATCTTAATTAGAGCCTCAAATTTAGAGAACTCTGCTGTCATACTTATAATCCCTTTCCTAGCAGGTAAGCCTGTTCGGGATAGTCGGTCTTTTCAATATCTTCTCGCGTACGACAGGCTCTTGCGAGCACTTTGCCGCAATCATTCCAACCTAGATATTGGAGCGCCTCAATGTAATTTCCGACAATTCCGTGCATTGCCCAATCCAGCTTATTCGTACCAGTCACAAGCAACACGGCCTTTTTATCTGCCCCACGCAGCATATTGTCAATTCCATAGAAGCGGTCAATCACCGCTTTGATTTGGGAGGACGGTCCATAATAATATAAAGGTGTCACAAAAACAATCAAATCGGCCTCTATGAGTTTAGGGAATAGTTTTGTCATGTCGTCCTGAAAAACACATGAATTTTCTCCACATTTGCACTTATCACAGGCAATACAGGGATGAACTTTCTCAAATGCAGTATCAAAACATGCCCAGCTTCCTTGGCACCATCAATAAAACGCTCGGCAAGCAAAGAAGATGTTCCGGCTTTGTGTGGGCTGCCTGTCAAAATAACAATTTTCATTTTTACTCTCCTTTTGGCATATCAGGATGCTATAGACATATCCTTTGCGCACTTTATAAAACTTTGATAAAATAATTTGATAAGTTATTAGTGTTTGTGCGTTAAGGGAGGCACATTCTATGTTTACGCCACGTTATTTTTTCACAAATGACTTCAAACAGTTTTATGAATATTTTCTATCTCAGCCGCATATAAAAAAATCTTTCAAAAAAGGCGATTATCTATGGGAGCCGAATAAAACGTTCGAAAAAATCCATTACATTATTTCTGGCATTGCTCAAAACTATGTGGAACATGAAAATGGCCATAGGAACATTCTTTCTTTCCATGGAAGCGGAACGGTTTTCCCCGGCTACCATGAACAGGATTTTAAAATTGAAGGCGCCCTCATTACCGTTGCACTGTGTGACATGAAAGTTCTAGAGTTTACCAAAGCAGAGTTTCGC
>JAGGAD010000004.1 GCA_017889625.1 Bacillota bacterium
GGGAATGTTTCCAGGCGAATAAGCGCTATTAATAATCATTTTAAACCTTCTTGCCATATGGCGAGGAGGTTTTATTTTTTTGGTTGAATTAGAATTTTATTTCATGGCAAAACTAGGGTATAGAATTTTTTTATTAGTAAAATCGGAGAACAAATGCTATGCCATCTGAACAGTTATCCGCATTGTTTTTAGCCCCATTGACGCCTTTTTTTGGAGTTTTTGTTATATTGACAGGATTATATTCATTAACATTTAACAGCGCGGATGCACGGCGCAAAAATCATCCGCGAGCCGATAGATTGGCTCGCGGATGCGGTTGGCTGTACATTATAATAGGTCTAGGAATCGTAGTGCTAGCAATAGTTTTTCCGACGCACCAAAGCCCCCAAATCAAATACTTCAACCTGCAAAGCTTGTTCTTTGTGATAAATCGCCAATACCTCTCTGGTAAGTTCTGCCGCTAACTGTTCTTCTACTGCCGACAAAAAAGTAGGATCGAGAGTTTTCTGATCAATCTCCGTATTTTCGCCAAGATTGCCCGCAAAATCAGCTTCCAAGGTAAACCAAAGTCTCCCCCCTTCAAGGTGTGAACTAACACTAGTCTTAGCCTCCACAATTTCAAACGCGGCCAATTTTTCTGGATTAGCAGGATTTGCAATAGAAATAACACCTTCTTTTAATTTTTTCCGAATCAGCCTCCCCCCCACTACTTCCTGCTCATCAGCCTCACCAATCATTTTCCCTTGGTTATTAAAAATTGCTGTTTTAGTTACCTTGATTTCGCCATTTTCCAGCACAACTTCAGCCATTACAAATGATTTTTTTCCGCGGATCGCTTCGGCGATGTCTCCTAAATTAGTTAATGAGGCGAATCGTGGATTAATATTAACATTTTTTAATATTTTGGAAACAAAAATGCTATTTACATCCTCCACCTTAAGCTTTCCCGTTAAAATATCTTCCGCTCGCCCCGGAGTAACAAATAACCCCACCTTACGCCGCATACCGGGATTACGCAAAAAATAATCCAAAATTTCAGAAATCCCCTCTTTAGCCACAGCTTCGCTAAAAATCAGCACCTGTGTTTCTTCAAAAAATAGACTAAAATAAGTTTTAGCGCTGATGGCCCGGACAATTTGAAACATGGACTCGCCTTCACCCATAAATATATAGTGGCTTTCAGTACCACCGCCACTTTTTTCTTCACCTTTTCGAAACCTGGGCAATTCAAAAGTTACCTGATATTTGCGCTCACCAAATTCCTGAGTAACACTCGGAAGATCATACTGTCCTTTAGGCTGCGTAGTTACGACATGGTCAATGCCTACCCCTAAAGCGAAGCCACGATCCTCAATCTCTTTTCGATCCCAACAACCAGTAATGAAAAAGTTCAGCACAAGCATAACTCCAAACAGCAGCCAAGTACGTAGCGGCCGTCTTGTCAACATATATTTTTCCTCTTTTCTTTCCACCAGGCAAGAACTATTAAGAGCGGTAGTACCCCTATATCCCAAACAATAAAGGCATAATTAGTCCACTCACTGATAATAGAGCCAATTTGAACACTTGGCACTACATTAATAAAATATAAAATGATCGGCCCTAAAAGGACCACAACTGGCCTGCTATATTCGAGTCTACATATCTGTTTCATTCCAAAAGCAACTAAATACACCCAAATAAGCATACAGACCGCAAATACAGGGATCCATAAACTGAAGAAATACCCATCCAGCCGCTCAATAAAGGTATCAGGTATTTCGACACTCCGATAGGCTATAACTGTCGGAATCAACATATGAGCGGATTCCTCTGCGCCAAGAATTCCCTGAACAATACCTATAATCAACGTATATACCACCATGAGCACGATCACCGCAACAACTCCACTTTTAAACACCTTCTCTTTTCGCGTAATAAAAGGATATAAACAGCTAATGATAAATTCCGGGCCAGTATACGAATACCAGCTGGGAATAGCGCCTTTTAACACAGGCATAAATCCTTGAGCCATAAATGGAAAATAATGAGATGGTTTTATTGCCAAGAACCCCAACAGAATAATTAACAGCAACGCCAGATGCGACGACATAAAGACAAACTGCAACGTACGAATAATCGGCAGCAATCCGTATTGACCAGCATAGGTAATAAAGGACAGCACAGTAATAGCTATGATTGATAATGGGGTTAAGTCAAGCAGATATATTTTCAAGGCCACTATAAATGATCTTATAGAAATAATGGGAACAGTAATGAGCAAAAGAACCAGTAAAACATTAGCCACTTCGCCCAAAACCGATCCCAGAAGAATACGATGATATTCGAAACATGTCTGTTGGGGAAAATATCCGGATAGTTTAGTTATTGCCCAAACCGTAAATAAAAAAGCCACGCCGCCAACAACAACAGCCAGCCACATATCTTCTTTGGCGGACTCAGCCACGGAGCGCGGCAATGTCGACATCGAAACCCCAAAGGATGATATAAAACACAGGACAAAAAATTGCATAAGTGAAATTCGCGGTAAGAAATTCACAGTATTAATCCCTTCTAGCTGATTACTCTTTTTGCCGCTGGCTATCCTCCGGCTTTAGATATGCCGGCCGCTCATCCATGGCCGACGGCGGAGCCACAACAAATGTGTCTTTTACATCACTAAGCTGCCTGGCACTTTTCTGAATCATCGGTTCCAAATATGGTACTCCGAAACTCTCAATCATGCTAAAATGAGCAACCAATAGCAAGTATCCCAACATCACACCAAACATGCCTAAGGTTGCCCCCATTAGCATAAGCGGCACCCTTAAAAGCCGCACAATTAGATTAAGCCGATAGTTGGCGATGTTAAAAGATGCAATAGCGGTAAAGGCAATAACAATAACCATGGGTGCACTTACTAGCCCAGCGCGCACCGTTGCTTCACCGACAACCAGGCCACCAACAATGCTTACCGCTGGACCAATGGTTTTAGGCAGCCTTATACCTGCTTCCTGTAATATTTCCAACAGAATAATCATGACCAACGCTTCAAGAAAGGCCGGAAAAGGAATACCTAACCGGGCATTCGCAATATTAATAGCCAGCGGCATCGGCAACATGCCGGGAGTAAAGGTAGTAATGGCTACAAATACGGCCGGAGTCGCCAACGCCAAAAGAGCTGATATATAGCGGGCGAATCTGATTAGTGAAGAAACCACCCATTTTTCGTTGTAATCATCACTAGTTTGAAAAAAGTCGGATAAAGTAGCTGGTGCCAACAGGGAGAATGGCGCACCATCCATCATGACTGCAACTTTCCCTTCCATTAGACCAGCTACCACCTTATCTGGCCGTTCCGTTGCTAGCATGGTGGGAAAAGGTGAGTATGGATGATCTTCCATCATTCCCTGAATCACTCCGACTCCATTCGGCAAGTCAATTTTTATTTTTTCTAACCGTTGCTCTACCGCATGTACCAACTTGCCGTCAACGATCCCCCGAAAATAAACTATCGCAATATCAGTTTCACTTCGAACACCAAGGGTTACTTTTTTCGTGATTAGGTTAGGGTTTTTAATCCGGCGTCTAAGCAAAGTGATATTGGTTTGAAGACTTTCAACAAAACCATCGCGAGCGCCGCGAATATTGATTTCAGTAGCCGGTTCAGAGATGGCCCGCGCTTCCATTTTGCGGCTTTCAACAACAATGAGCCAAGCGATTGAGTCTACGAAAAGTAAGGTATCACCGGCCAAAAGTCGTTTAACGGCTTCTGACAGAACATCAACTTTACTTATTGATGCTACCGAAAGCATTGTATCTTTTATGTAACTAAACATCTCGTCTTGCGGCGAAAATTCTCTTCCCGGTATTGGGGGCAGCATAAGCTTATCGATTATTTGCATGTTAATAAGTTCTTGATTTGACATGCCCTCAATAAAAACAACTGCGGCTTGGCGGTTTACAGCCACAATAAGAAACTCCCTGAAATGAAAGTCATAGCTGTCAGATAAGATGTCTTTCATTGTTTTTAAGTTTTTTTTCAGACTTGTTTCAAGCTGGTACGCTTCGGGAAAGACATATTTTTCTTGCAGTGATCGTGCCACAACTTCGACTTCATCTTCAATGACCCTGGCATGATGGATCAGTGATTTTAGACTTTTCACCTGTGCCGCAAGATTTTTCCCTGCCGAAAGGTTGTCATTGTTATTGTCATTATTCATGTTTATTACTCCAACTAAGCCATTATCTAATATTCTGCCAAATACTGCTGCGGATTATGCGCTACCGTCCTTCCGAGCTAAGCAACACAAAAAAAGTAAGGCTTCGCTAGTTATGTTATACAACTCACGAAACCTTACTTCTATATTTCCACTATTACTATTTAGCGATTGAGCGCTTGCTTGACTATTATCGGCATATCTTCTTTATTGCCTACAGTGGTGTGACGGATTTCTTTGTTTTCGAGGTTAGCCAGCGGTACTGGTATTGACCAGCCGGTTAGACGAGAGAGTTCACGCAGTACGTCAAATTCATTCTTACCATTAACTGAGCCCTTTCCCGCAATAGCGGTTAAAACACTTTCACTAAATTTAAATGGGCTAGCGGTAGATACAACTACGGTTGGAGTGGTATCACCGGTTTGCTGACGATAACTGGTATAGACTCGCCAAGCTACTGCCGTATGGGGGTCCATAACATAGTGATATTGATCAAATACGTCTTTTATCGTTTCAATGGTTAGTTCATCACTGGCCCAGTCAGACCAAAAATTTTGTTGGATAGCTTTCAGACTGACCGCATCGACTTGATAGCGTCCCTGTTCGGTAAGTTCTTGCATCCAGGACGCTACTTTATCACTGTCACCGGTTACAAGGTACAGCAACCGTTCAAGGTTGCTAGAAATAAGGATATCCATTGACGGAGACAGTGTTTTATAGAAGTCACGCTGGCGGTTATATATACCAGTACGCAAGAATTCAGTTAAAACATTATTGTTGTTAGCAGCACAAATAAGTTTATTTATAGGAAGTCCCATCAGCTTAGCATAATATCCCGCCAAGATATTGCCAAAGTTACCTGTTGGTACAACAAAATTTACGCTTTGCTTAGGCTTTATCGTTCCCTGGTTTATTAAATCAGCATAGGCACTAAAATAATAAACAATTTGCGGCAACAGCCGTCCCCAATTTATCGAATTGGCTGAGGAAAGTTTGAATCCTTGCTGTTCTAACTTAGCGCGGTAGCCTTGGTCATTAAAAATTAATTTTACTCCAGTCTGAGTATCGTCAAAGTTGCCTTTTACAGCAGCAACCGCGACATTTCCACCTTCTTGAGTAACCATCTGCAATTCTTGGATTTTGCTAACGCCATGATGCGGGTAGAATACGACGATTTGGGTCTGAACCACATCCGCGAAGCCTTCCAAAGCAGCTTTGCCGGTATCACCCGACGTGGCTACCAATATAACAATTTTGGCTGTTTCTCCGGTTTTCTTTAATGCTAACGACAAAAGTTGCGGTAAGAGTTGTAATGCCATATCTTTAAAGGCACTAGTGGGACCATGCCATAGTTCAAGAACGCTTGCCTCATCGTTCAGCTTAACAACTGGGGCTACAGCCGCATCATTAAATTTTATATTATTGTAAGCGGCTTTAAGACAGGCATCAATTTCACTTTCACTGTAGTCATCAAGAAATAATTTAAGAATTTTGGCCGCCCGCTGATGATAGTTAAGTGCAGTTAGTTCATTTAAAAAACTGTTATCTAATGTTGGTAATTCCTGTGGGACTAAAAGTCCGCCATCAGGAGCAAGTCCCGTTTTTATCGCTGCTGCCGCAGTAAAGCGGCTATTACCACCCCGGGTACTAATATACATCTAGAGCACATCCTTTTCTTGCTGATATTTAAAATTAAGCTTCTGCATCAAGCGTCAATCATTTCTACAGACCGCGGCTTATCTCTGCTGATTTAGCATTTACTGCTTGAATAAGTTCTACCGGGCTTAATACCACTTGACAGCCGCGTACACCAGCACTAACTGCTATCTGCGGCCATTTTATAGCACTTTGGTCAATATATACCGGGTAATGCTTTTTCGTGCCTAACGGTGATACTCCACCCCGAATATAGCCAGTCAATGTTTGGACTTCTTTAAGGGCAACCATTTCCACTTTTTTATTACCACTGACAGCCGCTAGCACTTTTAGATTAAGCTCAGTTGCTCCTGGCACACAAGCTAAGAGTACCCCCGTTTTGTCCCCCCGTACTACCAGCGTCTTAAATACTTGTTCCAATGGCATGCCAACTTTAGCGGCTACATTTTCCGCACCCAAATCAGTTTCATCGACTTCGTAAGTCGTTAATTCATAAGTTATGCCCAAACCATCCAAAATTCTAGCGGCATTGGTTTTCACCTTATCCACCTCATTTAATTTCAATTAGTTCATAATCTAATGTTCTTATACCACTTTCAACAGAACAGTTAAAAGTAAACTTTCACCATGACTTAAACCTCAACCACCCTGCAAACCTTATTCTTCCATTATATATTTTTTCATAGTATATAGTGCTTTTTGAGCTTTGTCAACCTGCTCTTCAACTACAAAAAGACTTAGCTTACGCACGTTCTGCTCTAGCGTAAACTAAGCCGAATCTTGCCGTCAACCCAATTGGCACTATACGTTAAAAATTCAGGGCCATGGATTTAACTTTAACATAGGGAACGGCTTGGAGCTCGGTTTCGAGTTTAGCAGTTTCTTGCTGATCACCGCAAAGCTGCAAGACAATCAATCCGGTATTGCTGCAACTTTCAACTTGGGATTCATGCAGGCCAAGTCTCAGCCTGATATAGCAGCCGTATTTTGTAAGAATTTCCTGAACTTTCAAAGCAGTGTCCATCCGATTTTCTTGAAGAATAGCCATGATTTTTCCACAATCATTCATTGCTGCTCACCTCATAGAGTTTTCTTTGCCGTATATAGCTTTCCCCATTTTTTTTACCTCAATCGCTGATTCATACCAATAACCCTAAGACAACGTTTTTCTACCGGTAAAAAAACAGACGCCAATTTTACTGGCGCCTGTCTCAAGCTTTATTTTAGTTGTTGCATAAACTCAGTCATTTTTCCTACCGCTTCCATGAGTTTCTGATAATTAGCAGGATTTAAGGACTGAGGACCATCGGAAAGAGCTTCAGCTGGATTTGGATGCACCTCAATCATCAGACCATCAGCGCCAGCGGCTAGAGCGGCCATGGACATGGATTGAACCAATTTCCAACGCCCAGTACCATGGCTAGGATCGACAATAATCGGCAAATGGCTTAATTCCTTTATTGCTCCTACGGCACTTAGATCCAAAGTATTTCTGGTATATTCTTCAAAAGTGCGAATTCCACGTTCACACATAATAACATCATAATTTCCTTCATTAAGTATATATTCCGCGGCATGAAGCCATTCGCTAATGGTTGCAGCAATACCACGTTTAAGGAGAACTGGTTTTCCGGCCCTACCTACAGCTTTGAGCAATTGGAAGTTCTGCATATTACGCGCCCCAATTTGGAGCATATCGGCATATTCCGCTACTGCTTCAACCGCAGTAACTTCAGTGACTTCGGTAACAATTTTAAGACCAGTTACTTCACGGGCTTCGGCTAGGTATTCCAAACCTTTTAGTTCCAGGCCCTGAAAAGAATACGGCGAAGTTCTCGGTTTATAAGCCCCGCCCCTCAGCATTTGCGCGCCACCTTCTTTAACCAAAGAGGCTGCTTCCAATAATTGCTCACGGCTTTCTACCGCACAAGGTCCAGCCATAACTACTACGTTTCCGCCGCCAATTTTAACCCCATCTACGTCTATAACCGTGGGATCAGGGCGAAACTTACGACTGGCCAATTTGTAGCTTTCAGTAATAGGAATTACTTTTTCTACGCCCTCTAAAGCTTCTACCGGCATAGTGGCAATCATCCGTTTATCACCAATAAGCCCAATAATAACCGGAGTCTGATCACTTGAAACAAAAGTCTTTAGTCCGGCGGCGTGTATCCGGTTAACCACTTGCTTTATTTGAACATCAGTGGCTGTTGATTGCATAACAATAACCATAATGCTTTTCCTCCTTATTCGACGGTGTGAATCGGATATGACCCTAAATTCTTAAACCAGATGCTTCCGGCTTTGACAGCATTAATCGCTGCGGCCACATTTTCATCTTCCCAGCTACCCTCGATGTCAAAGAAGAACACATATACCCCAATACCACCGCGGGAAGGACGCGATTCAATTTTAGTTAAATTAACATTGCGTTTAGCAAATTCGCCCAGAATATTATACAGTGCTCCAGCTTTTTCACCATTAATCTGACATACTATTGAAGTTTTAGCTTTACACTCAGAGGTATTGGCCGGCGCCTTAGATAGAACCAAAAATCGCGTAACATTATTAGGATTATCTTGAATATTTTGGTCCAGTACCTCTAGTCCGTATATTTCAGCAGATCTTACGCTGCCAATGGCGGCATAGTTTTTAGCGCCACTGGCCACTTTATAAGCTGCTGCTGCAGTACTTTCAACTTCAATACGCTCAGTATTTGGATAATGTTGATCAAGAAAGTGACGACACTGGGCTAAAGCTTGAGCATGAGAACAAATAACGTTAATATGCTTTGTATCCGGCTTGGCAATAAGATTATGTCGAATTGGTTTTACCATCTCTTTAACAATAAACAAATTTGCTTCATGAGCCAGGGTATCCAGCGTTACGTTAACCGTACCTTCTAGCGAATTCTCAACCGGAACAATGCCTTCGATTACTTCACCTGCGTCTACCGCCATAATAACTGAGCTAATACTATGATAGGGCGTAAAACTTCCCTCTACTCCACGGTAAAAACTTAGTGCAATCTCTTCACTGAAAGTACCTCTTGGTCCAAGATAACCAACCTTCTTTTGAACCGCATTAATCTCCGCCATTAGTCATTCCTCCATTTACAATTTATACTAAAATTACGCTAAATAATAAAGCTCTCGTCCATAAAAGGACGAGAGCTTTTCTCGCGGTACCACCTTTGTTACCCGCCATTTAGCGGATCACTATAACGAAGTACGGGCATACACCGATACTCCCCTTTTCTTAACGGCAAAGGAATCCGTCGTTACCTACTACCCAAAATCAGGATTCAGTACGCTACTCTAAAAGTGAACTTCAGTATAGCTTTCGCACCAGGCTTACACTATCCCCGGCTCGCTGTATCTACATTCTATACTTACTTTTCTTCGTCATCGTATTTAGCGTGTTCAGTTATTGTTATAGATTGTAACATACCATTCCGCCTTAAGCAATACCTCAATAAGAATTTTTTTGTTATTATTAATTATTATGTTTATAAATACTTAGTGTCGGGTATCGCGATTACCGGCCAACATACAGGATCAAGCCAAGCAATTAGTTTGACCAGGTGTTCTTTAGCCATAGCAACACACCCTCTAGTTGGCTGACCAGGAGCTCTCCAGATATGCATAAAAATAGCACTGCCTTTACCAGGAACAACCGGAGCGGTATTGTATTCTATAACTACGCCATAGCAATACAAGCCGTCAGAGCGAAGCATTTCTTCATAAGTCTCGGTTTCAGGCCGACCATTAACCCAAAGATTATAGCGCGTTGAAGTCGGATCATCAACCCAAAAATCTTCTTCAGTTGCCTGGCGATAAGGCATATTAATTGCTAAAGAAGCTCGATCGCCAAATACCATTCCTAAAGGATACACACCCGTTGGGGTGCACCCGTCCCCTTCTTGTTTTTTGTCTGGAGAGATTAACCCGTCACTACCGATCACCGCCGGAATGGGGCCATAAACTTGCTGCCAATTACCTTTTTTTAATTCCCAAGCTGATACTTGAGCCTGATGCCCACCAGGTACCGCGTCTACTAAAATTGCCTGAGTTATTTTACGTTCAACTGCACTAACCATCTCCGGAAAAGTATTATTCATGTCCTTCGCTCCAAACATTTTAATTAGACTTTTATTTCACTACTCTGATACCCAGCCCCAGGACCATCTTGAGCCACTGCTACTTCAGCTTCGCCAAATGTCTTCATTTCATTTAACATGCAAAGACTAGCATCAACTAACGCAATCCCCAGCGCCGCGCCTGCCCCTTCGCCTACTTTTAATTCAAGATGAAGATAGGCTTCAATACCGATAATTCCCAGCGCCTCAGCATGAGCCGGTTCATCAGGAAAGTGTGATCCAACTAAATATTCTTGGACTTTAGGTGCTAATTTAACAGCAATTACTGCTGCTGCAGCAGTAGCTAAACCATCAATTACTATCAGTGCTCCCCCCGCTGCTGCAGCTAGTATGGCACCTACCATGGCAGCAAATTCCAAGCCCCCGACTTTGGCAAGCACATCAAGCGGATCAGTTCGGTCAGGCTTATTTACAGCCAACACTTGATTTGTAATTTGAATGGTTGCATCATCACTTGCCTTATAACAGCTAGCATCAGGTCGAACAAGATACTCTACTGTTTTATCGCTGTAACAAGCAACTATAGCGGTAGCCGCCATGGTATTGCCTGTACCAATTTCACCTAAACCAATAATACGTGTTCCTTGATCAAGTTCATCATTAGCTATTTTTATCCCACACTCAATAGCTTGTTGCATTTCCCGCCTGCTCATCGCCGGTCCCTTGCTAATATTTCCTGTGCCATAACTAATTTTATCATGATAAATATTAGCTATTGATGACAAATCAACAGCAACACCAATATCAGCCAACACTAGTCTAGCATTAACATGCTCCGCCAACGCATTGATCACCGATTGCCCTAGAGCACAATTAACAAGCCTTGCTTCGGTTATTAGTTCCGGGTAATCACCCACGACTTCAGCCGCCACACCATGATCGGCAGCCACCACTATAATGCTGCGCTTAATTTTCCGTGGTTTTACCTGTCTGGTAACCCCAGCCATTTTTATTGCCAAGTATTCTAAACCGCTTAAGCTGCCAAGCGGTTTAGTTAAATTATCGATGCGCAATTTACATAATTTCATTGCCTCTTGGTCAAGTGATTTGATCCCTTGTATTATATCTCCTAGCACGCTTACCCTCTTCTATCGTTAATAAACTTTTTCCATTCTCATAAAGGTCCTCATTTTGAGTCGCCACTTTATTATATATTTTAATCGCAACATCTAATAAATTCATGGCCAGCGAAGCTCCAGATCCTTCTCCCAGTCTTAGCCCCATATCGATACATGGTTTAATACCAAGAGTATCCAGCATATTACCGTGAGCTGGTTCAGCTGAAAGATGCGATGCCAACATATAACTTTTTACCAACGGATGAAGTGAATTTGCGATAAGTGCTGCTGCGCTTGCGTTGAAGCCATCAACTACAACCATGCATCGGTTAGCCGCCGCTCCAAGTATTACCCCAGCTAAAGCACCAATTTCAAAGCCCCCCACTTTTGCTAATATATCAATGGCATCATCAGGTTCCGGTTTATTCACGGCTAAGGCCTGGCGAACGGCTTCAATTTTTATTTTTAGACGGCTATCAGATATACCTGTTCCCCGCCCAGTTGCCTCTTCTGGGGACAGACCAGCAAGAACTGCTGCAATACATGCGCTGGCAGTAGTATTGGCAATGCCCATTTCACCCAAGCTAAAACAACGATAACCGTGTTCTACTTGATCGTTGACTATTTTTATGCCAGTTTCAATGGCCAAAACAGCCTCCACTCGCCGCATAGCCGGACCTTGGGTAAAATTTTTCGTACCCCAGGCAATTTTATGATGTATAAGTCCCGGCACATCAGACATATCGTGATTAATCCCCATATCTACAACCATAATATCCGCTCCCGCAAATTTCGCCATAGCGTTAGCGCCAGCCCCTTGAGAGATAAGATAATTTTTGGCCATTTGAAACGTAGTTTCTACCGGATAAGCACTTAGCCCTAATTCTGCTACTCCGTGATCCGCACAGGCCAAAATCATATTTTTCCGTGGAATGGCTGGTTGTATTTTACCAGTAATACCGATATACTGCATGACCATATTTTTCAGTCGTCCTAAGTTCTTAGCGAGATTAGGCAAACTATCCAAGCGTTTTTCGGCAATAGCTATTGCGGATTTATCAAGTGGCGCAATTTTCACTAAAGTATCAGCCAAAAATTCCATAAACGCTCCTGTTCCATATAAACTTTTTAACTTATACTATTTTACTGATATACGACAAGACCCCACAGCTAACGCTGCAGGGTTATATTCATGTACGGTGAGTAGTCAATAAGCCGAGTTCTGTTCCGCTTGCGCGGTGACGATCATTTATCTACGCCGGCAGTTGCCTGACGGCTCTAGCGACACAACCCGGAAGGCTCAGCGGGCCGCTTCATCCCTTCCCTATTCGGTCTTGCTCCAAGTGGGGTTTACCTAGCCAGTCAGTCACCTGACTGCTGGTGCGCTCTTACCGCACCGTTCCATCCTTACCCGGCTGATGCCAGGCGGTCTACATTTCTGTGGCACTATCCCTGAGGTCGCCCTCGCTGGCCGTTAACCAGCACCATGCCCTGAGGAGCTCGGACTTTCCTCGAATGCTATCAAGCACTCGCGATCATCTTTCGTACTCACGTACTGAAGTTGTCTGGAATGTAATGATAACATTATTTATTAGTATCGTCAAGTGCTATAGTTTAGTCAATATACAGTATCCGGCCACAATTTTCACAATGCAAAATTTCCCCGGCAACACTAACCAGCCTGCTCGCCGGCATACTCATTCGACAGCCGCCGCAAACATTATTTTCGACTCTAGCAATTGGCATAGCTTGTTTGCGGCTTAATTCCCGAAACCGACGCAAAAGCTCGCCTTCCACTTGCCTAGACAAAATTTTACACTCTGCTTCTATTTTTGCTATCTGATCTTCAAAATCAGCTAAAGTTTTAACCAAGATATGCTGACATTGACTATGCTGTTGGCGTTTTTGTGCCAATAATTCTTCTTGCGTAACAACTTCATTGGTTAGTTGATCACACTGTTCCATGGTCATTAGTACTTCATTCTCAAAGCCACCTATTTCCTTGCGTGCAGCTTCACTCTTATTTTTCATTTCTTCAAGTTCTTTTAAATTGGTAATTTTACCACTATACATTTTTGCTTCAGCAGCTTCACATTTTTCGATAAGTATAGCCAGGTCTTCTTGCTGTCGCAACGATACTTTTTTCAAACAGTCAATTTTCTCTTGATCCGCAGCTATCTTTTGCCCCAAGAATTTAATTTCCTGCCAAAGCTGTCGCACCTCTGTGGCATCAATTTTAGCTTTTTGGATGGCTAGCACCGACCGCTTTTGTTCTAGTGCTTGCAATTGACATAAAATTTCAAGTTGTTGCTTCACTATAATTCCTCCTTGCGTTTCGAACAAAATAAAAAGACAGGCTACCAACCTGCCATTATACAATATAGAAAACGTCTTTATCAGACTCATCGGCTTTCACCTTCAGTGTCCACTCATTGTTTTCTGCATACTGTTGTAAATATGTAGTTATAGCGTTTACCATTAACCGTTCAGTAGGAAAATGGCCCGCATCAATTAGACCTATCCCTAAATCTCGCCCCTGCTGCCCTTCATCATATTTTATATCACCGGTAACCAGGACATCAGCCCCTAGTTTTAATGCCTGATTAATAAACGACGATCCGGCCCCGCCACATACAGCAACTGTTTTGATTTTTTTACTTTGATCACCTACTACTCTGAGAAAATCAACCCCTAAAGCCCCTTTTACTGTTTGAGCAAAATTTAGTAAACTTACTGGTTCAGCTAGTTCTCCTACCCGCCCCATACCAATATCAGCGATAGTTTGGCTAAGCGGATATAAATCATAAGCTACTTCTTCATAAGGATGAGCCTCAAGCATAGCGGTCACCACTTTAGCTGACGCTTTTTCAGGTAGGATCGTTTCCAGGCGAACTTCCCCGGCCTGCTCCAGTTGACCAATTTTACCGATAAACGGATTGGTCCCATTCAGCGGCAAAAAGGTGCCGATCCCGCCAGTACTAAAAGTACAGTGACTATACTTACCAATATGACCTGCTCCCGCCCTGGTTACAGCATCACGGACTTTATCACTGTGGCTTTCCGGCACAAATACGACCAGCTTTAATAGTTTTCCGGCAGAACTTGGCTCTAACGGTTGACAGTCGCTAAGCCCAAGTTTATCGGCCAATAAGTCGTTGACACCGCCCGCAGCTGAGTCTAAATTGGTGTGAGCAGCATATACTGCAATATCATGTTTTATTAGAACCGACAACGTTTTTCCCAAGGGAGAATCTGTTCTGATATTTTTTATGGCATGAAAAATCAACGGGTGGTGAGCTATAATAAGATCTACTCCCGCTTCAACGGCTTTGTTAGCAACTTCAGGAGTAACATCTAAGGCCACCAATACTTTTTCTATGTCTTGTGAGGCACTGCCGACCATAAGACCGGGATTATCCCAACTTTCCGCTAAGTTGATAGGGGCTAGTTCTTCAATAGCTTTTATTATCCTATCGCATTTTACAGACATGCTATCTTATCCTCCAACTGCGCCAATTTTTCCTGATATTCGCGATATTTCAGCGAATTAATCGCCTCAGAACTGGCCTGCATTTGAGCCAATACAGATTTTATATTATCAGCTTTTAAAGTTAAATGCTCTTTTAATAACGGATGGCGCTTAGCCCAAAGCACTGGACCAATATCATACATTAAGGACTGATACTTAGCCGAGCATCCAGGTTGAGCAACAATTATTTCATAAATAATTCCGTCTTCAGTTACCAGCACCTCATCAACAATTTCCCACTCATTTTCTACTAACCAACGGCGAAGGTAGCTTGCTGTAGACATGGGCTGAAGCACTAATAGAGTAAAATTATTTGTGATTTCCGGTCGAGCCGACAAAATCCCGGCAATAGTAGTTCCGCCCATTCCAGCAATAATCCCTACATCCGCCTCATTCGGAGTTAATACCGCTAACCCATCACCTAACCGAACCGAAATTTTTTCATCCAAGCCCAACATCTTGACCGTCTGAATTGCCGATAAATATGGCCCTTTATGTATATCTCCGGCTACAGCGCGCTCAGCAATCCCTTCAGTCACTAGATACGTTGGCAGATAAGCATGATCCGTGCCGATATCTGCTACACAACGGCTTTTAGGCACCAATGCCGCAATAGCCGCCATTCTATTGCCAATTTTCACGCCGTTAGTCCCCCTTTTTCTTAGTATTTCTCGAAGCCAACTTCAAAATCCTCTATAAAAAAACAGCAAGTTAGCATACTTGCTGTTTTTATTTAAAATCCAATATTATTAAGCTTCAGTTTGCACAGTAAGCCGTTCTGTAGCTGATCCTCGCCTTCTTCGATATATGGCTACGAGAACTAGCAATATCCCCACTACGCTAAGCACCCCGGCAATAATAAACGCCTGAGTATACTCACCACCATTAGCACCTTTACCAATCGCCGCCAATCGAGGTCCGAGGTATGATGCAACTCCAATCGTGAGAAACATTACACCAAAGTTAATACTCAAATTCTTTGTGCCAAAATTATCGGCAGTCACCGGCGGCATTAAGGATAAAAATCCGCCATAACACGCTCCAATAGTAGCCATAGCCACTACGAACGGTAGATAGGACTTAAAAGTCGCAATACCGACCATCGCTGCTGCCGACATAACAAAAACCACAACAAATACTGGATAACGCCCTATCTTGTCAGATATCGTTGCCCAAAATATTTTTCCAGCAACCATGGCCAAAGCCAAATAGCCAACAACAACACTAGCCGCTTGCGGTGAAATTTCAAGAACGTCCTGAGCAATCGGCGACGCTAAGCCAATAACCATTAAACCCGACATGGTACCGATAATAAAGATCAGGGCTAGAATATAAAACTGTGGATCTTGAAGCATTTTCTTCCAGTCTTTATCATTATTACAAGTTCTATCTTGACCGTTTTTCACCACTGGCTGCCAGCCGATCGGGGTGTACCCCTGAGGAGCAGTTTTAACCAGCGGTGCAAGTCCACATACAATGATCAAAAACATTAGCCCAAGAATTTTAAACGACAATAGAACGCCATAATCATCAATCAAAAATGTGGCAAACGGCGCCCACACTACAGCACCGGCTCCATAGCCACCGGCCAGTAAGCCCGACGCCAAACCGCTCTTATCCGGAAAAAATTTAACAATGTTGCTCATCGTACCGCCGTAAATAAGGCCATTGCCAATCCCACCGAAAACGCCACAAACCACGTACAATCCCATCAATGAAGTGGCAAAGCCGGCCCCAGCAACAGCAAAAGCTAACGCTAGACCGCCAAGAAAGATAACCCAGCGAGCTTCCATATACTCCTGCAACTTGCCTGCTAATAACGGCATAAAAGATCCCACGCCCATAACAACCGTAAAAGCTAACGCTACATCCTTCTGTTCCCAGCCAAAATTGCCAGCCAACGGGCGCTGGAAAACACTCCAAGCATAAAAAATACCAATACAAATATTGATCAGAATGCATGCACCCAAATAAAACCATCTTTTTGAATCGTAGTTCATACCCTGCACCCTCCTAAAAATTACAATACAACAAACTCAGCACGAAACAAGCCACTGGCAATATAGTTATCCACTATATTATTGCTACGTCAATTATATTAGACGCAATTATTACTGTCAATAAATTCAGTATTTTTACATTTATGCAAATTTAACTAAGTAACACTTTGAAAATAGTATATTACCGTTTTCATACTTGGTATTGGCACTAAAATACCTTTATTTATTAGACACAGATAACTATTCCTTATATAATATTTATTGTAATAATTGGCAGGATACGGAGAGTGGGACAATGCACCTTAACAAAGATGCACTCGGATTTATTCTTCATCACTCTGATCTTAAGCTATCTAGGTTACAATTTATAAAATTCAAAGCACTTAACGTCACGCCGGAACAATGGCATCTATTGAACCTTTTAGCTGATGAAGATGGTATTAACCAAAAAGAGTTAGCCAATCGGGCCGATAAAAATCAAGCCATTGTCACCAGAATGTTGGTAATCCTTGAACGGAAAGGATTTATAAGGAAAGAACCTGATCCTAGTGACCGAAGAGCCTTTTTGCTTTATTTAACCTCCGCCGGCAAGTCAGTTCATGAGAACCTTGTTATATTGGCTGAACAAACCTTTGAAACCTTATTAAACGATATCTCCCCTGACGAGGTTAGTACTTTTCGACAAGTTCTAACTGATATTTATCAAAAACTTACTCTCTTACTGTCTAACCACAAGCTTAGTTAAAAGTTTACTATCTGGGGAAAAAAATTACGAGCGATGCATAGCATCGCTCGTAATTTTTACCAATGATTCTACTTCTAAATCACATATTTTACTCAGCGTATTCCCGAGCCTTTTCTTCGCCCCTTAATACCCGCAGCGTACCTAAAGCCAACGATTCCATTTCGTTTTCGCCAGGCATAATTTCTACCGGAGCAATAAATTCTACACGCTTTTTAATCCAAGAAACCACCATTTCCGAATAAGCAATACCACCGGTAATGATAATCGCATCCACTTTACCCTCAACAACCGTTGCCAGATCACCAATACCTTTCGCCACCTGATAAGCCATAGCTTCTAAAATCAATTTAGCATGCTCATCACCATTTTCAATCATTTGTACAACTTCTCTTACATCAACAGTGTTTAAATAATCTTTTAAGCCACCATTGCCTCGCAATTTTTTCTGCATTGTGGCCTTATCATACTTTCCTGAATAGCAAAGGTCAATAAGTGCTTTGCAGGGAACCTTACCAGCTCTTTCTGGTGAAAATGGTCCTTCATCATCAGCAATTATGTCAACCATTTGACCTTTATCGTGGACGTTTATTGATATACCGCCGCCTAAATGAGCTACAACGAAATTCATATCCGCGTATTTTTTCCCATACTTTTTAGCAACTTTCATTGCCATAGCCCGTGAATTTAAAACATGACTAGTACTTGTTCTTGGAATATCCTGCATACCAGATATGCGCGCTACATCGATCATTTCATCAACTCGTACAGAGTCATATATGTAGGCATTGACGCCAATACTAGTTGCTATTTCAAACGCAATCAGTCCACCAAGATTGGAAGCATGCTCAAATATCGGATTGTTTTTTAGCCTATCTACCATTTTATTATTTACTAAATACGCTCCTGATTTTACTGATGGAAGCATCCCACCTCTGCCTACAACCGCTGACAAAGTCTTAACGTCATATCCCTTTTCTTGTAAGAAAGAGAGGACAACATTTTTTCTCATCTCAAATTGATCTTGTACTTTATTATATTTTTGAATTTCTTCAACACTATGATCCAGTGTCTGGACAAAAATCTCTTTCTCATCTTCGTATAACGCAATCTTAGTTGAGGTTGATCCAGGATTAATTGCTAAAATTTTAGACATCAGTTTATTCCTCCTTAATTTACCGAAAATGCTAGAAACTAAACTAAAAATTGAACCATTTTATTTAAAATGGTTCAATTAACAGCTACTTTTTGGTGGGCGATGACAGGATCGAACTGCCGACATCCTGCTTGTAAGGCAGGCGCTCTCCCAGCTGAGCTAATCGCCCGAATGGTGACCCGTATGGGAATCGAACCCATGTTATCGCCGTGAAAGGGCGGTGTCTTAACCGCTTGACCAACGGGCCAAAAATATTTTATTGGTGGGCCCACCTGGGATCGAACCAGGGACCGACCGGTTATGAGCCGGTTGCTCTACCGCTGAGCTATAGGCCCTAGAGATATTAAAACAGGTTTTCCGCAGAAAGCCTGTTTTATAAATATAACATGGCTCCTCGAGTAGGACTCGAACCTACGACCGATCGGTTAACAGCCGATTGCTCTACCAACTGAGCTATCGAGGAATGTCATCGACACAACATATTATATAATACTGTTCTAATACTGTCAATATACTATGTAAAACTTTTTATTGATTTTTAACCGGGCTTTATAATGAAAACTGGAATAGCTGTTAACTATTCCAGGAAGTCTTTAAGCTTTTTACTACGAGTCGGATGCCGTAGTTTTCTAAGAGCCTTTGCCTCAATCTGACGTATACGTTCACGAGTTACGCCAAAATGCTGCCCGACTTCTTCCAACGTCCTAGCCCGGCCATCATCCAACCCAAACCGCAATCTAAGAACCTTCTCTTCTCTTGGGGTCAAGGTCTCAAGCACTTCTTCCAATTGTTCTTTCAATAACATGAATGAGGCCGCTTCCGCAGGAGCCAGAGCATCCTGATCTTCAATAAAGTCACCCAAATGTGAATCTTCTTCCTCGCCGATAGGCGTTTCGAGCGACACCGGCTCTTGGGCAATTTTCATAATTTCCCGTACACGTTCGATGCTTACGTCCATCTCGGCACCGATTTCTTCCGCACTAGGCTCACGGCCAAGTTCTTGCAACAGTTGTCTTGATACCCGAATAAGTTTATTTATAGTTTCTACCATATGCACTGGAATACGAATGGTTCTCGCCTGATCGGCAATCGCCCGCGTTATGGCCTGACGAATCCACCAAGTGGCATAGGTACTGAATTTATAGCCTTTGCTATAGTCAAATTTTTCTACGGCCTTAATTAAACCTAAATTACCCTCCTGAATTAAATCAAGGAAAAGCATACCTCTGCCTACATAACGTTTAGCGATGCTTACTACCAGACGCAAGTTTGCTTCAGCGAGGCGTCGTTTGGCTTCTTCATCACCTAATTCCATTCTTTTAGCCAAACTAATTTCATCTTCCGCCGACAGGAGCGGAACCCGACCAATCTCCTTCAAATACATCCTGACAGGATCATCAATATTAATGCCCTCAGGAATGCTTAGATCAATGTCAACTTCTTCATGAGCTTCTTCGATTTCTGTAATATCAGCGTCTTCAATCGTTTCCACCTCAGGAATTTCTTCAACTATTTCAATTCCTTTGTTGGTAAACACTTCATACATATCATCAATTTCATCTGGCGACAATTCTTCATTTTGGAGGGTATCCATAATTTCGGCATAGGTCAACACGCCACCACGTTTTTTACCTTTATGCAGTAACTCATTTACTTGTTCAGTAGGTACATTCTTTTTTTCAGCCATTTTATTCCCCTCCACCCAAGACACTCATAAATAAAACACTATTTATATTAAATTCATAATAACCGTAATTTACTAATTTCATTTTGTATTCGCTGACTTTCGGCTAATTCCTGCAGAAAGCTGCTATCCCCCATGCGTTCTAATTCGTGAGCCCGTAAACTATGTTCATCTAATAAAATCTTTAAATGTGCCAGACGTATGGTTCTAATCAAGTCGTCAACGATTCGAGCAATGTCGCCAAATTCCAAATCCATAACCATAATCTTTGACAACTCACTTGCCGCTAATTCCGACAGTGTAAGGGCAAAAGCATCTGGAACTAGACTTTTTCCCATATTATACGCATCTACTATCGAATTGATTATTATTTTCCGCTCTCGTCCTTGTATATCGTCTCTACTAAGCTCAGTTTCAACGTACGGAATAATCGAATTGTCTTCAAGCATTAGTCGGATAATCTGCCGTTCAGCCGCCACTGTACTTTGTTCAGGACGGTTTGATAGGCTGGAAATACTAATAGTCTTCCCATTGTTTACATTTTTATCCTTTTTGGTTTGAGCAATATATTTTCGAATCTCAGATCGTATCGCACCTTCATCAATGGCTAATAGTTCCGATAGTTTCCTTATATAATTGTCAACCTCAACGGCATTATCTGCTTCAGCCAAAGCTGGCACTGCCTTCGCGACAACAGCAACTTTTCCTTCAAGCCCTGTATAATCAGTTGTTTCTATTGCGCGACTCACTTGATATTCAAGCAAACCTGGAGCGTTATCAATTAAGGTGTAAAAATCTTTTTCCCCATGTTTCCTGACAAATTCATCAGGATCTTTGCCATCAGGTATCGCTACTACCCTAACGTTAAGGCCAATCGCCTTAACTGTAGTCAATGCCCTTACTGTAGCCTCTTGCCCTGCGGCATCACTATCATATGCAAAATATATGTCACTAGCTCTCGCCCGAACAAGTTTTCGAGCTTGTTCATTTGTAAACGCCGTCCCCAAAGAAGCAACAACATTATTTATCCCACTGCTTTTAAGAGCAATCAAATCCATGTAGCCTTCGACTACAACTACTTTACCTGACTGACGGATGTATTGATTAGCAAGATCATATCCATAAAGAAGACGACGCTTGTTAAAAACTGGTGTTTCCGGCGTATTTAAATACTTTGGCTGCGAATCATCTAACACCCGTCCGCCAAAACCAGCAACCCGTCCTTGAGCATTTTGAATTGGAAACATGATCCTTCCCCTAAAACGATCATATACACCGCCGCCATTGCGTTCTGCCGCTAGACCAGCCTTTACCAAAACTTGCGGAGCAAATCCACGTGAAGTTAGTGCTAAAGATAGTTTATCCCATGCCGGGGGACTAAACCCAAGTCTAAATTCGTCAATAACTTTATCGCTAATTCCTCTTGCCGCTAAATAGTCCCGAGCTACTTTGCCGTACCTAGTATTAATCAGACAAGAGTGAAAAAAATCCCTTGCCAGTTCATTAGCACGGTACAGGTTAGCTGTTTCCCGTTCTAACTCTCTGTCGTGGGCGGATATTTCCTTTTCCGGTAACGGAACTCCAAGTTTATCTGCCAATAACTTTACTGCATCCGGAAAATCAATATTTTCAATTTTCATCAAAAAATTAAATACATTCCCACCAACCTGACAACCAAAGCAATAAAAAAAACCTCTGTCAGGAGTCACTGAGAAAGAAGCTGTTTTTTCATGATGAAACGGGCAACACCCCCAAAAATTTTTCCCTCGTTTTTTAAGCGGCACATATTCGGAGATGACGTTGACGATATCACTCTCTAAACGCAGCTTATCGATAAACCCATCAAAAACTGAGTCTCTCATTCAACCACCTCTAACGTCACACCAAATGAATTGTCTTGGGTATTACTGTGCAAAATCAATATAATAAATGAAGCCTAATGATTATTCTGCAATTTTTCCCATTATCCTGCCACTAATTAAAAAAATTGTCAAATAGTATTTCTCCTTCATTTCTTCTTTAGGATAATATTATTCCATATAGAATAGTAATATCCTCTTTTTCCTCTTGACAAAACCATATTATTTTGATAATAAAACTTTTATTCCCATTAATGTAATATTTTTCAAAGACCTACAACTCAAAATTACCTCTTTATTATTCCACTAGACGGCACAAATAACTTCTCAAATAAATATATCGCATATGTATCAGTAAGTCCGGCAATGTAATCAACCACAGTTGTTTTCATGCCCCACCGACTTTCTTTGGAAATAAATTCTTGGGGAATAGTTTCAGGATATGCCATATAATGTTCATATAACTTATGCACTACATATTTAGCTTTACGTCGTTCATCATCAAGAGTCGGGGAGTTATATACCTTAGTAAACATAAATTGGCGAAACTCATCCATAGCTTGCTGTACCGGCGGGGACAGTTTCACTTCACCAACCTCCTGTGATACTGTAATCATATCTCTCACCATGGTTCTAATCATATCAGATGGCTTCACCCCCAATACTTTGACAACCCTTTCTGGGATCTGACTAGCACTGAGCAGTCCAGCGCGCATACCATCATCATAGTCATGACAAAGGTACGCGATGCGATCGCCAATACGCACAATGTTACCCTCCATTGTATATGGCTTATGTGGTCCGGTATGATTGGCTATTCCGTCTTTCACCGCATTAGTCAAGTTTAACCCCTGTCCGTCCTTTTCTAGATAAGCTACTACACGAAGACTCTGCTCATTGTGAGCGTAATGCCCTAATATTTCTTTAAGTGCTTCTTCCCCAGCATGGCTAAACGGAGTGTGTCCAACGTCATGGCCTAAGGCAACGGCTTCAACTAAATCTTCATTCAACCTTAACCCTCTGGCAATTGTTCGTGATATCTGAGCTGTTTCTAGGCTATGCGTCATACGAGTTCGATAGTGATCTCCCGGTGATATATAGACTTGAGTCTTGTGCTTGAGCCGCCGAAAAGCTTTACTATGAAGGATACGATCCCGATCCCGCTGGTATGCGGTACGAATCTCGCAAGATGGTTCCAGACGTTCCCTTACTGCATCACAACTTTTTGCCCCCAACGGTGATAGTATCTGGTCTTCCAGTTGTTCAGTCCGTTCGCGGATATTCAAAGCAGCATTCCTCCATTTTTCAGATTCAGCATATCCTTATTTTTACGTATACAAATGTGCAATTTAATTTGCTATAATGGTTATAAAAGTTGAAAGGCGGGATGTTTAGTGGAAAGCAAATCCTTTGCCACCTTGTTAATACTTATATTTATCCTTACGTGTTGTATGTCCGCAACAGCTTTTGCCGGTCCAAAACCTGTTATTCAGGCTGACTCTACTTACTACGATATAAATACTGGTTTGTATGTACTTAATGGCAATGTATACGTACAAGTAAAAAACCGAACAATTACCGCCAACCAAGCCCGGGTAAGCGTTGGTTCACTTGAGGTTTGGGGTTCTGGGGGCGTTACAGTCTGTCAAGACGATATCCAATTTTCTGGTGACAGCGTTTATGTTTATGGTGCGCAGGACCGCGCCGTTGTTGATGGCGGAGTCAGTTTCAGCCGGACAGGGCTTTCCATTACAGCTGATAAGGCTGAATTTAATTGGCGTAGCAAAGTCGGAGTTTTTTCCGGAAATGTTACCGTAAACCAATCCGGCAATTTATGGACAACGGATTCGCTGACCTACAACGTCGAAACAAATAGTATTCTATAAAATAAAAAACTTGGCTACGGCCAAGTTTTTTATTTTAGCCATGCTGCCTTTGCTGGCAATTTTTTTGCACAATTTCTAAAATTTTATTTGCCGTCTCTTCAATGGCTTTGCTAGATACATCAATTACCGGGCAGCGCAGTTTCTGCATGATGCTTCTTGCATATTCAAGTTCTTCTTCAATCCGCCCAACATTGGCATAGTTGGCATCCGAAGCTAACCCCATTGATCTTAAGCGTTCAGTTCGTATTTGGTTTAGTTTATTAGTACTTATGATTAAACCAACAACTTTTGAAGGCGGAATATCAAACAATTCTTTTGGCGGCGCGACTTCTGGCACTAACGGAACATTCGCCACTCTAACCTTTTTATGGGCCAAGTACATACTTAGTGGAGTTTTAGAAGTTCGCGATACTCCGACAAGAACAATATCAGCATTTTTAAGTCCCCAAGGATTTTTACCATCATCATATTTTACCGCAAATTCTACAGCTTCAACTCTTCTAAAATAGTCCTGATCCAATTGATGAACTAACCCCGGCTTTAGTTTTGGCGTAAGACTGGTAATCTTTTGCACAGCCTGAATCATTGGTCCCATTATATCAATGATCGGCACATTGATATTTTCCGCCAAAGATTTAAAAGCCTCCCGTAGTTCAGGCGAAACCAAAGTATGACAAATCACACACGGCTGTTTTGCTGCCATTTCCAAAGTTTCGGCTATTTGTTTGACTGATGTAATGTAAGATACACGAATGATTTCAAATTCCCCGGAATCAAATTGGCTAGCAGTAGCCCTTGCCACTTGTTCCGCAGTCTCACCAATCGAATCAGATAGAGCATAAATAATAGGTGTTGTAGAAATAGCAATTACCTCCTATCGATTTCTTTATCTTATTTTTAGACAAAGTACTAATATTATCCTGCAAGGTAAAAATTTTACGAAAGGTTTTTATTTTAAAAAAGCTCCCGCCAAGAAATTCTTGGGGGAGCTTTTTTCATGCTACTATTTTTGTTAAATCTGCAAAGTCCGCCGTTAAGTCACTAATAGCTTTTAGCAAGGCCAAACGGTTATTGCGTACCGCAATATCATCAGCCATTACCATGACTTCTACGAAGAAGGCATCAATAGGTTCAGTTAGCCCGGCGATAGCTTTAAGCACTCCACCATAGTTTCGTTCTTTTGTTAAAGCTTCAATCTGAGTATGCGCATTCTTATAAGCTTGATACAATTTTTCTTCTATCTCTGTAGTAAACACTGCCGGATCGATCTCTGCAGTAGTCGCATTTTTAGCAAGATTGCCTACTCTAGTAAGTCCTTGAATAACCCGCCCTAATTCTAAGTCTACAGTTCCGGCGTTTAACGCTTTGGCTTTCAGCCTAGTGTCAACAATATTGTCACAACCGATAGCAAGTACAGCATCAATCAGATCGTAGCGCATATTTTCATCGGTAAATACGTTTTTCAATCGCAAGCGGAAAAAGTCTGCTAAATCAGTTGCTAGTTTTTCCCGGCGTTCCGCTTGAGTAATAACCAATAAATCCATCGCCTTAGCAAAAATCTTACCCAAGGAGAGATTTATTTGAGCATTAATTAATATATTAACCATACCTAATGCTTGCCGTCTCAATGCAAAAGGATCTTGCGAACCAGTTGGAATAAGGCCACGGCTAAAGGTGGACACAATACTATCAAGCTTATCCGCCAGACTTACCACCCGCCCAGCAGTAGATTCGGGCAATACATCCCCAGCAAAACGCGGCAAGTAATGTTCGTAAATGGTCTGAGCTACCGCTGGCGATTCACCGCTTAAAAGGGCGTATTCACGACCCATTACCCCTTGCAATTCGGTGAATTCACAAACCATACCAGTGACTAAGTCGGCTTTAGACAGAAAAGCCCCCCGGGAAATAGTCAGCAATTCAGCTTCACTTGCGCCAATTTCTTTAGCAATGAACACCGCCAATTGTTCAACCCGTTGCACTTTATCAAACATTGTACCCAAACCTTCTTGATAAACAACCGTCTTGAGCTTTTCTACCCGTGCTTCCAGGGAGACTTTTTTATCTTCCTCAAAGAAAAATCTAGCGTCATCCAACCTGGCTTTAAGCACCCGTTCATTACCGTGCCGAACGATATCGATGCCATCCTGCCCCCCGTTACGAACGGTTATAAATACTGGCAATAATTTGTCCATCCCATCAAACACAGGAAAATACCGTTGATGTTCGCGCATCGGAGTTATAATAGCTTCCGGCGGCAACGCAAGGTATTTTTCTTCAAATTTCCCGCATAAAGCAGTAGGATATTCCACAAGGTATGTAACTTCTTCTAACAACTCTTCATCTATTACTGCTTTGCCGCCTTGCTGAAGAGCTAATTTTTCCACTTGTTCACGAATAATCCGCCGCCTTAAATCCTGATCAACCATGACATGACTTTCAGTCATTTTGGCAAAATATTCATCAACAGATTTTATTGTTATCTGCCCTTTACTCAAGAATCGATGCCCATAGCTGATTTGACCTGACTTAACATTAGCTAATTCAAACGAAATAACTTGGTTGCTATACAAGGCTACTAACCAACGAATCGGGCGGACAAATTTAAAGTCCAGTTCACCCCAGCGCATGCTCTTGGGAAAATTAAGCGAAGTTATTATTTCCGGCAATAATTCTGGCAGAATGTCCTGAACCTCACGACCAAATTCATTAACTATTGCATAAACATAGCCATCTTTTTCAATTAGCTGGTTAACCTCAACACCTTGACCACGGGCAAATCCCTGCGCGGCTTTAGTAGGTGCCCCTTTATCATCAAAAGCAATTTTAAGGGATGGTCCTTTATTTTCACTTTCGCGATCAGATTGTTTTTCCGCGATATCCCTAACCATCAGCGTCATCCGACGTGGAGTACCATAGGTTTTTACTTCACTGTAGGTAATACGGCGCTCATCAAGTTTAGCCGCAGCAATTTCTTTTAGATCACGAAGTGCCCCCGGAATAAATTTCGCCGGTATTTCCTCTGTACCGATTTCTAGCAATAAATCTTTGGCCATTACACTTTTCCTCCCTTCATCAGCGGGTAACCTAATTTTTCACGTTGCTCCAGATATCCTTGAGCACACAATCTGGCTAAATTACGAACCCGACCAATAAAAGCGGTACGTTCACTGACACTGATAGCTCCCCGGGCATCCAAAAGGTTGAATGAATGCGAGCATTTCAGCACATAATCATATGCTGGCAGCACAAACCCCAATTCTACAACTCGAATAGCTTCTTTTTCATACATATCAAATAAATTGAATAGTAGTTTTGTATCCGCAATTTCAAAATTATAATGAGACTGTTCTACTTCGTTTCGATGGAAAACATCACCATAAGTAATGCCCGGCACCCATTCAAGGTCATATACATTTTCTTTACCCTGAATGTACATTGCCAACCGTTCCAAACCATAAGTAATTTCAACAGCAACCGGTTTAACTTCCACACTGCCTACTTGCTGAAAATAAGTGAACTGGGTAATTTCCATTCCATCCAGCCATACTTCCCAACCAAGGCCCCAGGCCCCAAGAGTTGGCGACTCCCAGTTGTCTTCGACAAAACGAATATCATGTTTGCCTGGGTCAATACCTAACCGTTCTAAACTTTCTAGGTACAGTTCTTGAATATTCGCTGGGGATGGTTTCATAATAACTTGATACTGATGATGTTGAAACAGCCGATTAGGGTTATCGCCATAACGACCGTCAGCTGGACGGCGGGATGGCTCCACATATGCCACATGCCAAGGTTCTGGCCCCAAAGCCCGTAAGAAAGACGCAGGATTCATTGTCCCAGCACCTTTTTCAACATCATACGGCTGTTGAATAATACATTTTTGGCTTGCCCAGAAATTTTCCAAAGTTAAAATTATTTCCTGAAATGTCATCATTCGTTATCGCCTCCTGTTTATTGCTAAACAAAATAAAAAAACTCCCGTCCCAGTAACATAACGTTACCAGGGACGAGAGCTTACTTCCTCCCGCGGTTCCACCCTGATTGACCAAAGGCCCGCTTTATTTTAAATAGCGAGGTTTACTTTCCGGTTGGATTTCCTCTCGCGGCTCAAAAAGGCCTTCACCGTATCATTGGGCTTTCACCTTCCCCAATTCGCTACTTGTACGGCTACTATTTTTTGTCATCGCCAATTGTTGAGAATACTATAACACACCACAATGGATAAAATCAAGTGGCTGGTTTATGACTAACTTAACTGGTTTGTCGTTTTTTATCATCACTTGCTTAATAAATATTTTTCTAATAAAAAACTCCCCCAACCCAGGAGGAGCTGCCTATCACTTAGGAAGTAAATATTATATTTTCGGACGCTGGGGCTCGTGATCTTCAAAGAACGTCTCTTCACCATCATCATCTTGACCTTCAACACTTATTCCGCCTCGTATCACTTCAATTGTACAGCGTTTAAATACAGCTACCAGCACCCCCAGTGCGGCCAATTGCGGCAAGACTACCGCGCCAATTGCCCCAAGGGTTACCGGTATATCCACTAGCACTTTATCTTCATGTTTCACCCTAATTTTAGTTACGTTTCCTTCGCGAACAAGATCCTTGACTTTGTCGATAACTTCACTAGATTTTACAGAAAATTCTTCGGTCCAACTATTCTTTTTTTCACCTTCCAAGTCAATAAGTGCTTCAACAACATCTCCATGAACCTTAGTCAAAACATCCCGCGCCTCGCGGTAGGAAATCCCCGTACGTTCACGCAAAAGATCAATTTTAGCCAGAGTTATTTCTTCCATCTGGGCGCCCCCTTTTTTGATGGTTATTATTACTATTTTCTCCATAAAGTATAATTATATTCAATTAAGTAACTGCCGCAATGAAAGCAATTGACTTTAATTGTTTATCTAAACAATACGTAATAAAGTCAGCTAATAGTCGCTCAGTCTCCAGCAGAATCGCTCCCGTAACGGTAAAGCTACCCGGTTCTTGCCAATCCAGTTCCATCAGTCGTTTGAAAAATACACCAGTTTCTTCCGAAAAATCGGAAAATCCTGGTTTAGAACAATTCGGACAAATTGCCCCGCCTATCGCCGCGCAAAAAAAGGCTGGCCCGGATATTACATCACCACAGGCGGAGCATTTAGTAATTTCCGGGCTAAAACCAGCCAAGTTGAGCAATTGAAGCGCGCTGGCTAACGAAGTTATCCGCGGATTACGCGTCTTCATCATAGTAAACGCCGCCAACAGCATATCATACACTGCCGCTTCAGCGACGCGCTCTGGCCATAATTCAACTACCAACTCAGCTAGAAAATTAGCGTAAGCCATCTTGGAAAGATCTTCCCTTATCCCCCTAAATGATTCAATAATTTCACATTGTTTAATTGAATCATAACTCTTCCCGGAAAGCAAGACTAGTTCCGTCTGAACAAAAGGCTGAAGTGTTCCTGCCAATTGGTTTCGTGGTCGCCTAGCTCCATAGCCAATTGCAGTAATCTTCCCGAATTCCCGTGAAAATAAAGTCACCACCCTAGAGCTGTCGTCCCAATCACGCACAACCAGCAGGATGGCTTCTGTCTTGTATTGTCCCATCTGTCGTTCACTCTACTCTCTGTCTGGAGCATCTTTTTCCATTCCCAAGTAATTTTGCTGATATTGTCGGTACAATAGATAGGCTGAGACATCACCCGTCGTGCAAAAAACATTCCACATCAAATCTTGCATCAACATTTGCTATCATCCCTTCAAGCAATATTAGGAAGTACCAGCTATTCTACTTCTGCATTATGCTCAGTTCCGACTTCTTCTTTCTCAACGCTCAACGGTTGAGCTTTAACCCGGACTACCCTAAAGCCATTTACCAGCAAAACAATAAACATATAATTATCAATTGTTAACTTGTCCCCTATTTCCGGTTTCCGCCCAAGTATCCCAAATACGTAGCCACCAATAGTGTCTTCTTCGTGTTCTTCCAAAGCAATACTCAAAAGTTCGGCCACATCTTCCAACAATACTCGTCCATCAAATTCATAACTGCCATCCGGAAATCGTTGAATGTCAATTTCTTCTTCATCATGCTCATCCTGGATATCGCCAACAATTTCTTCCAGCACATCTTCCATGGCCACAAGTCCAGCAGTGCCGCCGTATTCATCAGCAACTACCGCCAGATGGGTCCGTTTTCGCCGCATAAATTGAAGTAACTTTGCTACCGACATGCCTTCCGGTACAACTAATATTTCCCGCATACTGTTTTTAATATCCCATTCACTAGCGCAGGTATTTATATCCATGAGGTCACGAATATGAATCATACCGACCACATGATCTTTATCTTCTACACAAACCGGATAACGAGTATGTCCTGTTTCCCTAACTACACGCATGTTTTCTTCAAATGAATCATCAGTAAAAAGGCAAATCATATCCTGTCTTGGTACCATAACTTCACGAGCCAGACGATCCGCAAAATCAAAAACATTATCAATAAGTTCGCTTTCCATCTCATCAAGCACACCACCCCGATGACTGGCGTTAACCAGCATCCGTAGTTCTTCTTCCGAATGGGCCAACTCGGCTTCGGTGGCTTTCTTGATGCCAAGTAATGCTAAAATCGCCTTAGCGGCTTTATTAAACAATATGATTACCGGATACCCCATTTTGTGAAAAACATAAAGTGGCCAAACAACTATGAGTACCAGACTCTCTGATCGTTGAATCGCCATTGATTTAGGTACAAGTTCCCCTAATACTATATGAAGGAATGTAATGACGACAAACCCCAACGCAATGCTAATAGTATGCACCAACCATACAGCTTCAGGAAAATAGGAAAGCATGAATGGACTTATCAATGCAGCAAGGGCTGGCTCACCCACCCAGCCCAAGGCTAGTGATGCCAGGGTAATACCTAACTGAGTAGCCCCTAGGTACGTATCAAATGTAGCTAATATTTTTATCGCTAACTTGGCGCGACCATTCCCCTGAAGAGCCAACTCTTCTAGTCTAGTGCGACGAATTTTCACCAGGGAAAATTCTGCTGCCACAAAAAAACCATTAATAAGTACTAATATAACCGCGACAATTAACTCCATTATCCCTAACGACGGGTCTATAGCGCATCTCTCCCTAAGATTTTGTTCCCTCTTCGCAGCATGGCATGACCACACCAGCGGTAAGAACATATTGCAAAGCACTTTCACTGGTAATGTCTAGAGGTATTATGTCCCGCTTCGGTACAATAATATTAAATCCACTGGTAGGATTGACACTCATCGGCACAAATACGCAAACATTCTTCTCATCTAACAAACAAGCTATATGATCCGGTATTTCAGACATTACAAACCCTAACGCCTTTACTCCCGGATGAGGATAAGGCACCAGTACGGCCTGTTTTAATAGCCTATCGGATTCGAAAACAGCTGTGGAAAGCTGTTTTACACTGTTATAGATAAATTTTACAAAAGGTATCGTGGTAATCAACCATTCACCAAAAGCAAGCAATCGCTGGGGCAACCAATAAGATGACAGCCAACCAACAACCAATATAACTACCACACCAACCAATAGACTAAGCCCAGGTATTTTTACAGGTAAAACCGGACCAAATATGGCTTCCGCAATATTCAATATTTCATAAACCGCAAATATAGTTATCGCTATCGGAGCAATAATAATAAGCCCACTGAAGAAATAACGAGACAAAGTATGCATAGCCACCCCTCTTTACAAATGATACCATCCAATGCCCCTGCGGTCAATAAATACCACAGTATAGCACCAAAAAAAGTAATTTTATAATTTTTTCATTTCCATAAATAACTATAATTGATTTAGATTTTTTAAATACCCGAACAACATCCACACAAAAACTATCGTATTTTTACTTCTTGAACCTTAATTTCTTTATAGTCCAAAAAAGAAATTAAGGTTCAAGAAAAGTCGGTGGACTTGTTTCTTTCGCCTTAATTTCTTTATGATCAACCCTTATTTATCTTGACTTTAATTACCAAAAAATCCATATATCAATATCTTGAATTTCGTTTACGGCGTGGTAGCGCAGCATCAATGACGTCGTCAACGGTAATAATGCCCACGAGTTTTTCATCCGTATCTATAACCGGCACCGCTAACAAATCGTATTTACGAATAAGGTTAAATACATCTTCCAAAGAAGCTTCATCCCCTACGGTAATAACCCGCTGTTGCATTAAATCAGCCAATTTTGTGGCTGGCTGAGCAACAATTAGCTCGCGCAGTGACAACACTCCCGCCATATGCTCATCCTCATCAATGACATAGATATAATAAATTGTCTCAGCCTCAGGTGCCAGGCGCCGCAGTTCATTAATTGTTTCATCAGCTGTTAAGTGCTGCGGTAAAGCGATATATTCAGTAGTCATGAGACTTCCTGCTTCATCTTCTTCATATTCACGAAGCTCTTTAACTTCGATCGCTTCCTCATACTTCATCATATTCAGCAGTTCTTGGGCCTTTTCTTCTTCCATTTCATTGAGAACGTCAGCAGCATCGTCAGTAGCCATCATTTCCAATATATCAGCGGCTTGATCCGTACTTATCCCTTCCAAAATCGAAGCCTGCAGGTCTGTTTCCATTTCCGACAAGGTTTCAGCAGCCTTCTCCGCATCCCAGGTTTGAAAAATAGCTGATCGGTCAGATGCGTTAAGCTCACTGACAATTTGTGCCACATCATAGGGATGAAGGGTAGCCAGCTTTCCTTGTGCCACTGAAAGCTTAATTGCTGATAAATCCGGAGTTATCAGGTCAACGTAATCCCAGGAGATAAGCTTTTCTGGCACATCTTTTGAAAACCATCCGGCCATCTTTTTAAAGATTCGCTCTCCCCCCAAGCGGCGCACCAAGCCCCTAATACCAATATCAACCGCTACCAGCCGGTATTCATTATTGGCCTCGGTAATCTTAAGATCATTAACCCTCACAACTTTAGCCCCATCAATATCAACAATCTGGCGATCAAGAAGATCCCGCCGCAAAAATATTTCATTATCGGCACGATTCGGCTGAGTTAAATCGCTGCGCAATATATTTAGCGAAACGATCTGTTTATTCATCATCGCGATATGTCTATCACTAATTATAACAGTCTCTAAACGACGTCTAACCTCAATCCCAGACACTCTGGGGAAACCTGGCTCAAGAACTATCAGAACATCGGTTATTTTCCCTACTTTTTTACCAATTTTATCAATAACTAAATTACCAATAAGTTGACTTAGGAAAACTTCCGTAAAGAACAACATCCTATCTCCCTCCCAGCACTACCATCAACTATTCATAACCTAATGTTTTCAGAACCCCGGATCGATTGCGCCAATCTTTTTTTACTTTCACCCATAAATCTAAAAATGCTTTTGAGCCTAGTAAGTTTTCAATATCCGCACGGGCCGCTTGCCCAACTTCTTTTAGCACTTTCCCACCAGCGCCAATAACAATGCCTTTTTGGGAATCGCGTTCAACATATATTACAGCCCGTACATAAAGATCTTCATTCGAACGCACGGTGATTTCTTCAATATCCACTGCTATGGCATGAGGAATTTCTTCTCGGGTAACATGCAACACCTTTTCTCTGATAAGTTCAGCAATCAGCATACGTTCAGGCTGATCGGTTATCATGTCATCTGGATAGTACTTGGGCCCCGGCTCAAGGTGTTTCTTAATTTCAGTAACCAGGCTGTCCAAATTAGTTTTTTGGGCCGCTGATATTGGAACAATCGCCGCAAATTCCCGTTTACCCTGATAACGTTCAATAGCCGGAAGAACTTTGGCATAAGGAACCTTGTCGATTTTATTAATGACCAGCACCACCGGGGTCGACACCGCTTTTAACCGTTCCAATATATATTCTTCGCCCGGCCCCGGTTCTTCCGTAACATCCACTACAAACAACACAACATCAACTTCACGCAAAGTATTTTCAGCGGTATGTACCATATATTCACCAAGTTTATGGCGGGGTTTATGAATCCCAGGGGTATCAATAAACAGAATCTGTGCATCTTCGACATTTAAAATGCACATAATTTTATTGCGGGTTGTCTGTGGTTTATCCGACATAATAGCAATCTTTTGACCAATCAGGCTATTAACCAACGTCGATTTCCCCACATTGGGGCGGCCAATAGCAGCAACAAATCCTGATTTAAATATATTATTCATTATTTTTATCCTCTCCTGGCAAGTCTGTTTTTTCAAATCCCCATGGCAACAACTCAGCCATGGATACCATATGTGTTTTACCACTTGTATTGGCCATAATAATAGTGCTAATACCAAATTCGACCATTACTTGGCGACAGGCTCCACAAGGCGCAACTGGATCTTTGGAATCGGCCACCAGCGCAATTGTGTCGAGAACTCGTTCTCCATCGGATATCGCTTTAAATATCGCTGTACGCTCAGCACAGTTAGTAAGACCATATGAAGCATTTTCAATATTGCTGCCTGTATAAATCTTACCACTTGCCCCCCTAACTGCCGCACCAACATTAAAGTGTGAATAGGGCGCATAAGCCTTAGTCCTAGCATGTTTTGCTGCCATAATTAGTTCATCCATGTTTCAGTTGCCCCCTTACCTAACCAACCAGTCGCTTAAAAAATATAATATAAGCAACAGCCAAAGAAGCCAGCGCCATAATTAACACCGCACCCGCTGCAGTATCTTTAGCTCGCTTTGCTAAGGGATGAAACTCCGGCGAAACTAAGTCTACTGCCGCTTCCAACGCAGTGTTAATAATCTCCGCTGATATGACCCCCGCAATTGTCAACACCAATATAGCCCACTCAAGTGGCGAAATAACTAAAAACCAAGCAAGCAATAGTGCCGTGGCACCAGCAACGAGATGAACTTTCATATTGCGCTGAGTTACAATGGAATATACCACTCCAGACCAGGCATACGAAAATACCTTAACCCAATTTTTATTGCCCATAAAACTACCTTTTTTCTGCTTATTCGTCGTCCCTGCTAATACCTAATTTCATTAGTATATTTTCTTCTTGCTGGCGCATTTTTACTTTGTCTTGTTCATCTTCATGATCATATCCAACTAAATGTAACATGCCATGAACTGTCAAATAAGCTAATTCCCGATCCAGACTATGACCATATTCTTCAGCTTGACGCTCAGCAGTCTCTATAGAGATGATAATATCTCCTAACAATGACTCCTCCGGGCCGTCTAGTACCGCTGGCTCGTCACCTTCATCTAACGCAAAAGACAACACATCAGTCGCCATATCCTTGCCCCGGTAATCCCTATTTAATTCGCGAATGTATTCGTCATCAACAAATACTACACTAACCTCAGTATGTTCATCAATTGCCAATACTTCCGCAGCTTTACTCAGAACTGCCGTCACTGTTTTTTCCATTTGAGCTGTTATCGGCTTCTTTTCCTGCATATTGTTTAGAACTGCTTCCATTTTTAGTCCGTCTCCTCTCTAACTCTTTCAAAGCGTCAGGATATTCAATACGATGATGAAACATGCTTGATAATACCCTGGTGTATACATCGCCAATTACATTAAGATCTCTGAAAGTCAAATCACATTCGTCTAGTTGCCCATCATTAAGTCGCTGACGAATCAGCTTACGTACTGTCACTTCAATGCGGTTAACATTTGGTCTTGACAACGAACGCACCGCCGCCTCACAAGCATCAGCCAACATCACCAGCGCAGCTTCCTTCTTTTGGGGACGGGGACCTTCATAGCGAAAGTCGGCTTCAACAATACATTCGCTATGTTCATTTTCCGTTGCCCGTTTATAAAAGTATGATACTAACATGGTTCCATGATGCTGTTGGATGACATCAATAACAATTTGCGGAAGTTTATATTCACGGCATAAATCAATGCCATCTTTGATATGTGAAGTGATTATCAGCGTACTAAGTGATGGTGCTATTTTGTCATGGGGATTTTCTCCTTCTGACTGATTCTCAGCAAAAAAGAACGGTCGTTTTATTTTTCCAACGTCATGATAATACGCGCCAACTCTTACACTTGCTGGATCAGCGCCAATTAGGTCTGCAGCTGTTTCCGCCAGATTACCCACCAGCAGACTGTGATGGTATGTTCCCGGGGCCTCCAATAGCAAGCGTTGCAATAAGGGATGGCCCGGATTGGCCAGTTCTAGTAGTTTGTACGAAGTAGTGATATTAAACGCATGTTCTAAGTATGGCAATAGGCCAATGGTAATAATCGCAGCAACGATCCCCCCCAAAATGCCATGTAACCCTTGCATAAGAATCTGGGGCGGATTTACCTGTTCTAAAAGTCCGGTGGCACCGATAACGATAAAGTTCATTACGGCAAGATAAATCCCGGTTTTAGCTAAACTATAGCCATTCTTCATTTTAGATACGCTATAAACCCCTGTCATGCCGCTTAGCATAGTAAGAACTACTGCTCTAAGTTCATGGTCAGCAATGATTCCAAACATCATAGCTACAGCTACGTTAACAATCATCCCGACCTTCGAGTCGATTAATATTGCAGTTAATAGTGCTCCAGTGGCCAGCGGTGCAGCAAAATCCGAATAATAATGTGCCGCTTTTCCCACAAGCAAAGTTACTACCATAATCAGCCCTAAAAGCACCATTTTTAAATCACTTTGCAATATTTCCTGATGAAATTTATACAAGAACCCTAAAACAAATGCCATAACCAACAACACAAAAACAGCTAAACCAAAAATTCGAATCTCATTAATATCACCACGGTGCAAGCCAAGTTCTTCCATTACGTGAATTTGTTCTTCGCTAACAACATCACCGCGCCGTACCAAAACCTCCCCTTTTTTCACTGTTTCGCGCACCGGCTCGACATTAGCTAAGGCTACTTGTTTGCGTTTATCTGTTTCCCGTACATTCATAATGAAATTAGGTTTTAGTAAAACCTGAGCAATCCCAGCCACCGACGCCTCAGCATTTTTACCTAATCCAAGCTGTTCAGTATCCAACACAATATTTTTACGGTCGGTATCAAAGCCGTCATCACGCACCCCGCGCTGAAAATACTTACGCAAGGTACTTTTTGTATATTCCTCCGAGCTGACAAGCGCAGCCGTATCCAGGCTAACTAAACTGTTAAGCGCACTAGCCGGCAATGGAACAGGTAGACCGGCCTGGAGTTTAGTTGCTTTTTGTTCAAGCGTGACGAGCGTACTATCAGCTACAACACCTTTAGCAAGAGAAAAAATAGTTGTAACAGTTTCTTCCGCTTTAGCGGCCACAGTAACATCAAAATCATAGACACTGGCCACATTAGCCAACACTTCTTCTTCTAACTTTCTGGTCTTAATTGCATTAACATACGATACTGACCGCGGGGCAATGACATCCCGATCACTTACCTGCCCCACTTGCAGCGGCACCTTGTCCGAAATAAATTCAGCTGACAACACAATCATGAACAACGAAAAAAATGCCAGCCCCAACACAATTCGGCGCGTTAACGGCCCTGCGTGCCAATTGACCGGCTGACTAAATAAGCCTTTAATTTTATTTGAAAACAATGACATTCATTCAACCCCAAATCAACCGAACTAGTTAGCCCGGCTTCAGATTTGTTCCTTGATAATCGTTTCTTTTTGATTATACCATATTACCAATTTTTAAGGGAAAAACTGTAATAACCACTACAAGAAAAGTTTTCCCTTCTATTACCATTCCTATTCCTTTGATAGTTTTTCCCCGTTTAGCGAAAATAAACTAGTTTTCTCACCAGCAAATTAACCTCTTCATGGCGTTAACAAAGTCACTCTGGTAAAGCCTATATCTTCGACTGTTTCCATCGAAACTTTGACTCTGATAAGCCCAGGTAGCGAAGTATTCAAGACTTCGCTACCATGGACCAAAACTTGCGCATTTTCAGGAATCTGACTTTCAATCGCTTTTATAGCTTGAGTCTTTGCTAAATCAAGTGCTTCTTCCGGACTTATTTCATGTCGTTCAACGCTGACCTCATAAAATACACTTACTTTAGTTTCGACAGCAAAACCCGTATTCCTCCAATTTGGCAACTTTTTGTAAATTACTTCGGTTTCATAATTTGTGAAAGGAGGTGACGAAACCTTTTTTAAATCAATTACACTCTCACCAGCTTTCAACGCCACTGCAAACCGACGTCTGCCCGTTCGCCTGAATTCTTCCCGCACCAAACCAGCTTCACCATAGCTTTCATACCATACCCTAGCCTTGACAATTCCATTGGCCCGAATGTATTGATCGGAAGTTTGCGGAACTGGCGGTCGCTGCTCAGCCAGTTCAAGAATAGGCTGGCTTAGAACTCCTTTTATCAGGATATCCCCCCGCCTTACAGTGTCACCCTTTTTTACCGCCGCCTGGCCAGCAATAGCAATAAGTTCAGTAATAACACCATCTTTTGTAGCAACAATATCAGCCGGAGTTTTATCCTCCGTTTTCGCCATTGTTTTTTCCACAATCTCGACAACGGCTCTTGTTCCAGTAATTTTCACTCCAACCCACGCAACTTCCGGCACGTTAAGTAATATGCTAGTTTCAATTTCTTTTTCTTTTACACTGTTTTTAGCAGCACCTGACCTAAGCCCATGGTCAGCAGCAATAGCTTTAATCCGATCACCAGAAATAGTCTTTATTCCTTCAATATCAACAAACCAAATATATGAGGTTAATACCTCCAACAATAGCATAAACATCACGGCACCTACAAGTAACATTTTGCGCCGTTTAAACCGTTTAAGGGCAAATGGCAATCCCCTAGTGCCAATTACGCGAACCTTGACCCTGCTTTTTAACGCCGGCTTCCTGATTTTAAAGAAGTCCGGCAGCCGTACATAAGCATATACGGCGTTGCCATCCTTCTTTATCCCCCACAGTAAAAGACCTCTGGCTAGACACAAATTTATAAATTTTTCAGGAAAATCACCAGTAATCTTTATCCGGATTACACCGGTCGTATAGTTGGCCATATTACGAGTCAACACCGGCCGGCCTCCTAAATTTCATATTTTACTCCCGTTACCGTTCCCTCTACCAATATCTGTTCAGCCTGTAAATTTCCCAGAGTTAAATCTTGACCAGTTATAATAAGCTCACCATTGTTAAGCTTGATTCGCACTAATGGTGACGTATACTCAATAATGCCCTTATGGTTCTCAACAAGAAGTTGTTTGTTGCCAAGCATAGTTATTCGCGGCAAATCTAATACAATATCATCGGGTATCTCCAGTAATGCAGCTAGGCGCTCTATTTTTCCCCTTCGCATCCCTACTCCCCCTCATCTAAAAATGTATGCGTTAAATGAGGGTTTATTCCTACGAAAAAGGCCCTGCTAACAACTACGTCCAATAAAATCTTCAAACTTATGCACTTTGACCGGTGCCGCAAAGCGCATATAGTTAGTTGCAACAATCATTTCCCCACAATCAAGATTTTTGATTTCATTTCGCTGCTGCAATATGTCCTTACGGCACATTGCCTCTAATTTATTGCGGTCAGCTTTAGACGCAAGCCCTAGAATAAACAGTGTATTCAACTGGCTTAGCACCTTATCAGCCAAAAGGCGCGGCTGTTGATCCACCACACATAATCCTAAATTGAATTTGCGAGCCTCGCTGACCAACTTAGCAAAAACATTGTTATTGGCATGTTCCTTTTTGCCTAAAAAACGATGTGCTTCCTCCAATACAATGAGTACTGGTTTCGCCGTCAAGCGTTCCTCTTTGATTTTATTTGCATAAGCCTGAAGCAACCGCTGAGAAAGCAAAGTAGACAATGCCTGCTCTGCGAGCGGCGATATATCCTTCAATTCAATCAATACTACCTTGCCATGTTCCAAATCTGTTACCATATCGCTTACGGTAGATACCGCATCATCCCCAATATTTAGTTCCTGTTTTAAGTTCCAACAAACGCTCTTTATTTTGCTTATCGTCCGCTGCTGAAACTTCTGCCCAGTAGAAGCATTAAGATCATCAATTATATCGGCAGTATCATAGGCTAAGACATCACGCATCCAGTTTTCCTGCCACACCGCCGAAAGTTTATACAACGCATCTAACTGCGGCTCGGAGAATGTGGCACAAGCGGTAATATCGTCAGGTCCGACAGCGCTATAATCAATAATCAGTCGGCTAGCATAATCAGCTTTAGGATTTGTATTATAAACCTTAAGCCGCTCACCAATATGAGGATGTTTAGCCAAATCCCGGTAATACTCATTATGCACATCAAATATCAGTAAACCATAACTTGCGTTATCAATAACAGATCCCGCAAGTACTTTTACTAAATTACTTTTCCCCGAACCAGTTGTACCAAAGATTCCGATATGCTCGGTAATTGCTTTCGAGCCGTATATACCTACTGGAAGTTCCAAAATATCCCGACCGCTTTTCAAAAAACCTAATTCAAGATCACCTTTAATTTCGGACAGAAGCTCCGTATCATTAGCACTAAGGCCACGCACTTCACAAAAGAAATCGGGGCAAGTCTTCGGATTAAAAAGGGTGCCATGTCCATCGGCATAACAAAGCTGCTCCGCCATACCAATCTTGACCGTATGATTACCACCGAGGTAAAAATCAAGTTCTTCCTGGTTTGTCACTTGGCCACTTTCATCAAGCTTGCTCATCAGATAACCGACATTACTTACCCCTGACCACCGTGACTTCACTTTGAAATCATAGGCTCGGACATAAAAGTGGTCGCCGTTTTTACCTTCCACTACCAGAATATCACCAAAATCGACTTGCTGATTAGGTGCAACAACAAATTCAACATATGTTCCTTTTGCATAAGTTAGCCGCCCTTTATACTCCACGCTAAAGCCCCCTTTTCTATTTATTTTTTAACCATAGTTTATTGTACACATAAGCGCACAAAAAAAACGGCCCAGTAAAAGGTTTCCTTTTCCATATCTTTTTCAATAATTTTAATATTACTTCTTTGATAATTTTCTTGTAAGTTACAAGTCTCTTATAATAAAATACAGATAGATTTTCTATTATTAACAACTAAAGGAGACTATTATGCCACAAAAAATCATCCAATACCTTATGATTTCAATCGGTTGTCTGTTAGCGGCATGTTCACTCAACCTTTTCTTTGTTCCTCATCATTTATTAAGTTACGGGATAAGCGGGCTGGCAATTATCTTTTATTACCTGTTTAGCTGGCCAATTGGTATTCAAATGTTAATAATGAATATCCCCCTCTTTTTCTTGGGCTATCGTCTTATTGGTAAATCATATGTACTCTCTACCATTTACGGGGCGATTCTTTTATCCGTTGCAATTGATGCTACCAGGTTTTTATCCTATACCCCCATCATTGACGACCCTATTATTTCAGCAATAACCGGTGGCATTGTCAGCGGTCTGGGCTCAGGAATTATGTTCCGCGCCAACGGTAGCGCTGGCGGGCTGGACATCGTCGTTTCGATTATAAAAAAATACTATTCATTTAATGTCGGTCTAGTCGGTTTCGGTATAAACTTACTTATCATGCTCTTTGCCGCCTGCTTTTTCGGTCTTAAACTGGCAGTATTAACCCTTATTGCCATGTTTATCGGTGCCCAATTAACCGATAAAGTCGTAGAAGGCCTGAATAATAAAAAAAGCATCTATATCATTTCTTACAACTCAGAAAGAATCATCGAATCAATTATTCGCGAAGTTGGTCGTGGTGCCACCATTTTAAGCGGAGTTGGAGCGTACACCAGGCAGAATAAGCAAGTTATCTTCGTCGTCGTCAACCTCACCCAAATTACCCAAATTAAGCAATTAGTTCATGATGCCGACCCCGATGCCTTTATGATTGTATCTGATGCTACTGAAGTACTTGGCAAAGGGTTTACCTTACCTAACTTAATTAAACCTTAACAATAGCAAAACACTGTTTTTACCCAAATCATGGGGTAAAAACAGTGTTTTTTTCTATACTGAAACCAACTTTCCTAAGTTATAAAATAAATCTATCCTCAAGCACATTTATCAGCATTCTTACCGTCCAAAAGCGACCGAAACTTTTCGCCGCTAATACATTCTTGAACCAATAACACGTCAACCGTCTTCAGTAGCATTGCCTGATACTCAAGTAAGATAGTTTTTACCTTGCTTTCCATATCCCTAAAAATTGAAACAATTGCTGAGTGCAGCGCCTCTTTCGGCAAATCATCCGGTGAAATGATTCCGATTTCAGACATCCCACCATAAACAATTTTACGAGCTAAATCCGCAGCTTGCTGAAAATCACTTGCCGCCCCCGTACTGCGATTACCTAAAACAATTTCCTCGGCGATCGCTCCAGCAAGTGCTACCGCAATTCTTGCTTGGAGAAAATCACTTGTATATAAATACATATCATCCGGCGGGGCCTGCCGAACATAACCTAAAGCCTTCCCCCGCGCAGAAACATTCACACTAGCAACCGACCCCGGCTGAACTAATTCGCTGACAACCGCATGACCAGCCTCATGGACAGCAATGCGACGCTTTTCCTCTTGTCCTGGTAATCGTTCCAGCTTTTCGCCCATAATTACCTTATCAATAGCACCAATAAGGTGCTCATTCTTAACTTGTTTAGAGTCTTCTCTAAGAGCCATAATCGCAGCTTCGTTAACTAAACTCTCCAAATGCGCACCGGAGAAACCGAACGTAGCTTTAGCAAGCTCCTCTAGCGACACCTCTGGTGCCAACGGCTTGTTCCTCGTATGAAGATTTAAAATATGCAGCCGCCCGGCTTTATCCGGTAAATCAACTTGAACTTGACGGTCAAACCGCCCAGGACGGAGAAGTGCCGGGTCCAGCATATCAATTCGGTTAGTAGCGCCGATTACCAATATCCGAAAATCATCAGCATCAGACATCCCATCCATCTGAACCAATAACTCATTAAGCGTCTGGTCGTATTCCAAGTGTCCCGAATTTTGCCCCCGTTTTCCACCCAATACTTCAATCTCATCAATAAAAATAACCGCACTGCTTCGGTCCTGTTTCTTCGCTAAAATTTTAGCCTGTTTAAACAACTGTCTAACCCGTTGCGCCCCAACCCCTACATACATCTCTACAAACTCCGAGCCACTTGCTGCAACAAAAGCCGAATTAGTAAATTGCGCCGCGGCCTTAGCTAACAGAGTTTTACCGGTGCCAGGCGGACCATTAAGCAGTAACCCTTTTAGCGGCCTAATACCAAGTTCGCGAATGCCTTCGACATTAGCAATAAAATTCAAGGCCTCCAACAATTCGTTTTTCGCCACATCTTGCCCACCAATATCATCAAACGACACCATTATATTGTCTTTGGGCTTATCAAAAACCGCAAACGATTTACCGCCACTAGACCTGGCATTACCAAAATAAAACAAAATACCCGCCATCCCAGCAATAAAGAAAACCGGCCATAAATTTACACCCTGCCATATAAAATAAATCATAATCCCACCAGCTACGCCCAAACCACACTCCAACAACCTCATTACTTCACCTCCTGGCTGGCACCAGACCTATTTACTACCGCATATAACGCCGATTGCCCTTTGCTTAGGCCGATATAAACATATTTGTCATCTACATATACCTTTTCTTCTACCTCACTATCCGCCGCACGAGCTTTTATTGCCTCGGCCATTGACGTGAACTTTCCGGTAACTATGGCCTCTTGCACATAATAATGACTATCATAATATAAAGCTTCTAGCTCAGGCGATCGATGATCTTTCAAGTTAATCGTAAAAGGACGACGCCCCAAAACCTGTTTGCTGGTTTCTACTATCTGTTTATATGTTTGTTGCAAATCGCTTACTTTACCCAGCGTAACAGTTATTACCAAACTATCGGTGTTTTTTCCAGTCTCAGCCCAAGTAACGGCCTCAATCCCCGGTATAATTTGAAGACTTTTGTCTAATGGTTTTTTAACCCCATAATTGTTCCATAGCAGTTGGCCTCCCACAAGCACTGCTACAGTAATAAATAATGCAACTACAATCACTGTCCATCTATTGCACTTCCAAGTCATTTTACCCCTCCCTCAGGCTAGTAAGTTAACATAATTATAGCATTCTTTATCCAATTAGAAAACTTGTACTAATTGGTATAATCTACAGCAGTCGTTACATAATATAATCGGAGTTCCCTTAAGGCTTTATTTTTTTAGAGTACTCACATAAGGAGGTTATTACTTGAACAAAGTAGCATTAATTTTGGTCATTATCGGTGCTTTTAACTGGTTGTTAGTCGGATTATTTCAATTTGATCTTGTGGCCAGTGTATTTGGCGGACAGTCCTCACTTATTAGCCGAGCCGTATATACTTTGGTCGGACTAGCAGGGGTGTGGTCAATTTCACTGTTGTTTCACGAGCACGAACGAGCTTGATCAAGTCCTTACTTTTATTGCGCCTATTGAGAAAGGGTTGCCGCGAAAAATTTCACGGCAACCCTTTCTCAATAGGCGCACAAAATAATAACCTAACCACCTTGATTTTTAACAAGTTTTTAAGGTTCAAATACCACAACTCCACCAGGCCTTAGAATCACCGGATCAGAATCAGCCAACACTGACGGCAATGGCCCAACATCAAGATAACTTCCCGTCAGGACAAAATAAGCCGACTGAACCTGGCTAAGGAAAAACCGATCCGTCCTATCTTTAGCAAAATTCAACCGATCTTCGCCTTTTATCCGTTGTGCTAATCTTCCTGCCTTAGAATACAATGCGCCGGACGTGTATGAAACAATAACTTGGTCTGAACAAAGAAAGTCCGCCACATAGTTGCCATCTTCATCATAGTGTGTGCCAAGAAATATTTCTGTCCCAGGATTATAACGCCATGTCTCGCGAACAAATATGACAAAGTCATCGGGTCTGTCATAAAAAATTGGATTGTACTGACTATAAGCTATCGTAGCCAGAAGGGCAACGAAAAAATCACGTCCCCAATCACCAGCATTATCAAAAAAGCTCAGACCGCCATGAGGTCCATTACGAAACTCGCCAGCGCCATGGCGCTGGTCCTGTCCTGGCCCTTGTCGGTCCCCATCATCGTGTCCTTGCCATGATCCAGGCTGTTGGTTATGATGACCTTGAGGTTGAGGCTTCCGCGCAGTAGTCTGATCATCGCGCCCCGGTCCTCCCTGCCCTCCCCCCGGAGCAGCAAAACTTAGCGTCGTCAAAACGTTAAAGACTACTGCACCCGTAATAACAATAGTTACCATTTTATTTTCCAATTGTTTAAAATTCATCCTACCTCCTCAATCCAAACCCTATTCTTTACATTATATTTTTGTAAACATCTATTTATTACTACAACATATTACAAATTATTCTAAAAAGAGGGTCTTACTGAAGCCATAACGCTTCATTAAGACCCTCTTTGATAGTTTCCTTATAACGCAATAATAGCACCAATCCTGCCAGTACGGCCCTTTCCCGCCCGGTAAGAATAAAATAATTGAGTATTACAATTGGTACACACGCCACTAATAATAATATTCTCAGGCTGCACACCAATATCGGTGAGCTGACGGCGGTTAGTTTCCCATAAATCAAGCAGCCAGCGATCACCACGTGGAACGATAACCTCCTGCCACCAGCTAAAAGACTGCTCTAAGGCGCTTGTTACAGTCTGATCAACTTCATAACAGCACGCCCCTATTGAAGGAGCAATGGCCGCCAAACACTCCCCAGTCCGTGTTCCAAATTGTTCCTGCATTGTTTTAATAGTTTTCTGGGCAATTTTAGCAACAGTCCCCCGCCAACCGGCATGACTAACTGCTGCCACCTGATGCACCGGATCATACAATAGCACCGGAACACAATCAGCAAAAGAAAGCATGATCGGCACCCCTTTTGCCGCGGTAACCAGTGCATCTGTTTCCGGAATCAACGTCACCTCCCCAACCTTTACATCCTTTTCTTCAACCACATAAACCCGATCACCATGCACCTGACCAGCAGTCACTAAACGATCCACATCCACGCCTACCGCTTCACAAAACAACCGGCGATTAGCCTTTACCACTTCTGGATCATCCCCGGTAGAAAGGCCAAGATTAAGTGATTCAAACGGGGCTTTACTCCTCCCCCCTAAGCGGCTGGATACACCATGTTTAATATTTAACTCATCAAGATGCTTGAAAGTACCAAACCAGACCCCATTATCATGCCGTTTAACGCTAAAGTCTTTCATACTTTTCTCCTTCACTAATTAACTACAAACACCGCAGCGCTTACACCCTGTCTGACAGACTGCCGTAGCCTTTTCTTCTGCCGCATTACGATACTCTTGCTTTAAATAATTCTCATTCAAACCAATATCAATCACTTGCCAAGGAAAAACCTCATCAAGGTCACGTTTACGATACAGATAAAGGTCTGGATCAATTTCATTTTCCTTTAACGCCTGCCGCCAGGCCTTACTGCCACCACGCTGTTGTGCAGCCAACAGTACGGCCCCCAGCCTGCGGTCACCTCTAGCCAATACCCCTTGCACATAAGCCTCACGCGGTGATTCAATAAGCACTTCTATCCCTTTATTGCCGCGGAACGCCGCCTGTATTTTTTTTAGCCTTTTTTCAACCACTGCACTATCAGTCATCGCCACCCATTGAAAAGGAGTAAAAGGTTTGGGAATAAACGGATTAATACTTAACGTCAATTTCCCCTTACTACCTAAACGCTCCATTTGCTGCTTCACGGCAACCGTCATTGTAATAATCTGCTCTATATCAGCCTCAACTTCATAAGGCAAGCCCACCATTATGTATAACCTGATATTAGGAATACCCGCTTCAATAGCCATCGCAACCGCCTGCGCCAAATGCTGCTCAGTTATCCCTTTATTAACAACCCTGCGCAAACGATCACTGGCCGCCTCAGGGGCCAGCGTCAAGGTTTTATGACCACTTATCGCCAATGCCTTAGCCAAAGTCGCTGTCAACGAATCAGCTCGCAGCGACGCTACCGATAACTTCATCCCCTGACTAAGAATATATTCACACAATTTATCAATTTCCGGATAATCAGAAATAGCCGCCCCCACCAGCCCAACTTTATTTCGATACTCCGCCGCATCTTTAACTGCCGCTACAACCTTATCATACGATCTGGCCCGAGGCCGCCGAAAACAATAGCCCGCCATACAAAATCGGCAATGCCTCCCACACCCCCGTGAAATCTCAATCAAATACATACCATTAAATTCAGTATCATCAGTAACAATAACCGTCTGGCCAGCATAATCATCCAAATCTTTTATCCAGCGGCGGCTTACCCGCGCCGCAACATCAGCCAACCGCTTATAGCCAGTTAACTGGCTGCTAGCATCATATTCTGGCTGGTAAAACCGCGGAACATACACCCCTGAAATTCCAGCGATACTCAATAATAGTTCTTGCCTGGATAACCCGTCTTGACGCCCTTTATAATATACATCCAAAAACTCATTAATTACTTCTTCACCTTCACCAATAATTGCGGCATCAATAAAGTCTGCTAAAGGTTCCGGATTAAAAGTAGCACAAGGACCACCGATAATAACCAGCGGATAATTATCATCCCTTTCAGCGGCAAGCAACGGGATTCTCCCCAAAGCCAACATATTTAATAAATTAAAATAATCCATTTCAAAAGATACCGCAAAAGCTACCAATTCAAACTCATGTACTGGTCGCTGGGTCTCTAATGTCATCAACGGCGTATTCGTCCTGCTATACTCCTCGGCCATTTTCTTATCAGGCAAAAATAACCGTTCACAGGCAGTATCGCCCCGTCGATTGATTTCTTGATAAATAATCTGAAATCCCAAATTTGACATTCCAACATTATACGTATTGGGATAAGCTAAAACAAATCCCTGGCGGCTTCCGGGCGCATAAACTAATGTCCCAGCCTCCTCAGCTACTATCTTTTGCAGTTTATCCTTCAATTGCCAGGACATAAAGCCTCACATCTCCACATCTCAAGTTACTACAATTATCTTGGGGCTGTTTACTATTTACATACAACCCTATTTTCCCCTTCTTATTGCTAATTCACCACTCTATCGAGAAAAAAAGACAACTCACATCATGCGAGCTGCCAAATCCTCACTTTTCAACTACATCAATCTAAAAATCAAATACCATTATCAGTTTCGGTAGGTGACCACAACACGGCATGTCCAGACACTAATGATTTTTTCACATCAACAAGCCGTTGATTACGCGAGCCACGAAACGCAAGGCTAATATCCCGTTCTGCTTCCAAATACGGACCATCAACTAATAAATCCGTATGCTTCAACAGCCGTTCAACCGCTTTATCACTAGCAGCCATCACCAATAACTTTTCAAAAGTATAACCAGAATAAGTAACAATATTCAAATTAAAGGCTTTGGTCTGTTCAGCGATAATCGTTAACGGCTCCGGCTGAAGGAACGGCTCACCGCCAGAAAAAGTAATCCCGCGAATCAGCTTGGCGTTAGCAATTTCAGCCAGCAAAGCTTCCGTAGTTGTCACCGTTCCTTGCGCCGGATCATGAGTTTTAGGGTTATGACAACCCACGCAGTTATGAGGGCAACCTTGAGTAAAAATAACAAATCTTATCCCTGGTCCATCGACAACACTCTCTTTAACTGTACCGGCAATTTTCAGTTTCATAACCATTCCCTCTTACATAGCAAAATCAAGCATGATTCGTCCATTTTTTAAGTTTCTCGCACGTTGTGCATCGTTACGACGATCAACAATAATCAACTACTCGATAATCTTACGCACCCGTCGAATTGACGAAGTACCGCAGGACGGACATTGATCCGTATCAATTATCCCCATTTGCCCGCAAGCATCGCAAAAATCAATAGGGAAATTTATTCCAGCATATCCAATATCGCATTTACCCATATACCGAATCATATCCTCGACCGCACTTAAATTATTTATCGGTGGCGATGCAAATTCGACATAACTGATATGCCCAGCGTTGGCATACTTATGGTACACCCCTTCAATCCGCAGTTTATCAAAAAACGATATTGGATAACTAACTGGTACGTGGAACGAGTTCGTATAATACTCCTTATCAGTTACCCCCGGAATAAGACCGTATTCCTTGCGATCTAAACGCAAAAAGCGACCAGACAAGCCTTCAGCCGGCGTAGCCAACAGCGTATAGTTTAAATCATAACGTTCAGCCGCCTTATCCACCTTATTCCGCATAAACGCAACAATTTCCTCACCCAAAACCTGAGCCTCATCACTCTCACCATGATGCTCCCCCGTCAACGCCACCAACGACTCGGCCAAACCAATAAATCCAACTGAAAGTGTTCCATGCTTAATCACATCTTCAATAACATCATTAGGCTCTAGTTTTTCTGACTCAAGATACAATCCTTGCCCCATCAAAAACGGCATATCTTTAACCTTAAGCTGGGATTGCACTTGATATCGATGATAAAGTTGTTCCACTGTAAGATCAATAACTTCATCTAATTTATGATAAAACTTCATCAAATTACGTTCGGCTTTAATAGCCAAACGCGGCAAATTAATGGTTGTAAAACTCAGATTGCCACGCCCATCTGTTACCTCTGGTCCACGCCGGTTAGCCATTGTCCTAGTACGACACCCCATATAGCCTACCTGATCACCATAAGGCTTATTAAACGACGCATCCATAAAGCTAAACGTCGGATTAAGCCTTCGCGCCGCCACCCGGATCGCCAACTTAAACAAGTCATAATTTGGATCACTAGGATTTAAATTTATTCCTTCTTTAATCCTAAAAATGATATTCGGAAAAATCGGATTTTCCCCACGTCCCAGGCCTTTCTCATAAGCCAGTAGTACATTCCTGGTTACCATCCGCCCAGCCGGAGTAGTATCAGTCCCCAAATTCAAACTAGAAAACGGCACTTGAGCTCCGGCCCGGCTGTGCATACTGTTGAGATTATAAATCAAAGCCTCCATCGCCTGAAAAACTTCTTCCTCATCAGCATCCTTCATGAACGGAGCCATATCCCGGTCAAAAAACGCAAAAGACTGTCCACCATGCATATCATTTTGCGAACTCTGCAAAATGATTGCCGCTAACGCAGTAGCCGACGCCGGTCGCTTGGGCGACCTAATAAAACCATGTCCATTATTAAATCCGCTCTTCAGCAATTTTCCCAACGGTATTTGTATGCATGTCAAAGTTTTACCATAAAAATCAAGATCATGGATATGTAAATCGCCTCGTTTATGAGCCATCGCCATATTCTCAGGAATTAACCGGTTCAAATAATATGCCTTACTGGCAGCACTGGCAATCTGCAGCATTTTAGCTGAAGGTGAATTAGAAACATTAGCGTTCTCCCGGCTGGTCTCCACCAGAATCTCGCCAACAGCGTCCATCAAATCTGACTTAGCCTCACGGATCTTAGTCCGTTGATTCCGATATATAATATAGGCCTTGGCAGTTTTTGCATGACCTTTTTCAATCAGCATTTTTTCCACCGCGTCCTGAACATCTTCAACACTCACTACCCCGCTATTATACTTTTGCTTCAGGTAACGCAGAACATCCAGAGTCAATTCCATCGCCATCTGCTTGTCCGCACCACCTACCGCCTTAGCAGCTTTAAAAATGGCTTCCGTTATTTTAGCTTCATCGAAATCTACTTCTCGTCCATCCCGCTTTTTGATTTTAATCACCATCAAAATCCCCCACCTTTGAACTATTATTCAGCCTTTGTTTGCGCTTTCATTAAGGTTTCCAATTCTTGCATAAAAGTATTAAGATCAGTGAACTGACGGTAAACTGAAGCAAACCGCACATACGCCACTTGATCCACATCCTTTAGATACCGGCTTACAATATCGCCAATAGTACGGGAAGACACTTCCCGCTCCATTAAATTGCGCACTTCCTTTTCAACTTTATCTGCAACATTTTCCATAACAGTAACCGAGATAGGACGCTTTTCGCAGGCTCTAATTAACCCATTAAGCATCTTTGCCTTATCAAAAATCTCACGCCGACCATCCTTTTTGATTACCATCAAAGGTATTTCTTCTACAACCTCATAAGTAGTAAATCGTCGCGTACACTGTAGGCATTCGCGTCGCCGCCGAATTGAATTTCCTTCCTCAGCGGCCCGCGAATCAATTACCTTGCTTTCGGCATAACTGCAAAACGGACACCGCATGTCCTATTTCCTCCCCCGCCACCTATTTCCTTGCATCATACGCAACAAGGAATACCGTCGCTGAACCTCACTTATAATACCATATATTGTACCTTTTAAGCAATACTACTCCACATGTTGTATAAATCCTTCTAGAAAATTTATTTTTCCACAAAAAAAAACTTGGCTACACCAAGTCTAATCTGAGTTTTAATCAGCAACTGGTTTTAGATCAGAAACTGATGGGCTTTCCACCAAAATACAATCAACCCCAATTTTATTAATTTTATCCCAGGGTATAACAATATCTTCATTTCGCCCAAACAGCCCCAAAAAACGTCCTGGTCCTGGTACTACGATAGCCGTAAGCCTGCCGGTTGAAATATCAATCTCTATATCCATAATCCCCCCCAACTGCTTACCGTCAATAATATTAACCACCATCTTAGACTTCAAGTCGCTTACACATATTGCAACGTTTTTCATATTGCACACCTCCACTAATAGATATGTGCACCAAACTATAATCATGATGGCAACCGCAAGAACCGTTTTAATTAACTTTTTAGTCCACAAATTTGCAATCAGCCATATTAATAATTAGAGACAAGACTCCAGCTTAACTATGGGCTTAATAGCGCATAGCTAAAATTACGAGCAATTCGTTTTATTATTCATAAGTTTTTGATATTCATTAAGAACAGCGTCTAGCATATTACTAGCAGCTATTACTTCAGGATCAGTTAAAGTTTTCCCCTCAGATATCTTATGTAGTTTATTTCTTAATTCTTCAATTATTACTAGCAATTCCTTTAACTCCAACCTGTTCAACCTTTCCTTCCATAACAAACTATAGCCCATGTTTCTGAGATCTAGTATGTACAATAATTTAACCCCGCAATCATCAGACAGCTCTCTCAACGACAATAAGCTCACATGAACGGATATATTCAATCACAATAAAATCTGCCATGCTCTTCTCATAAGATAGTTTTTGGAAAATATTCTCTGTTATATATCCATCAGCCCATTCATATAAATTTTCTTGTGTCTATGAAAGGGCACTGAAAATTAATTTAACATAACAAAGAATGGGGTGTTTTTTCATGGATGGAAAGACCGTTGCCGATTCCAAATTGTCAATGTCTATGGTTATGCAACCAAATCAGGCTAACCCGGCCGGAAATGTTCACGGAGGTGAAATTATGAAACTCATGGACAATGCCGCATTCGCGGTCGCCCAACGCCACGCCCGCTCTAACGTTGTTACCGCCCGTGTCGACGAATTAGAATTTCACTTGCCAATTTACGTGGGAAATCTTGTCGTCTGTAATGCTTATCTAACCTATGTTGGCCGATCAGCAATGGAAGTCGCGGTAACAATCATGGTAGATAATCTCTACAGCGAAGCCCCAGCTCAATGTGCCCTGACAGCCTATTTTACGCTTGTTGCCCTAAACGTTGGCGGGCAACCTATCAGAGTACCACAATTAGAGCTTGTTACCGAAGAAGAACACCAACTCTTTGAAGAGGGACGTCAACGCCATGAAACTAATAAAAACAATAAGCTAAAAAAAATCAATATTTCGACCCCTGCTTAAAATAAAAAAATTATGGTCAAAGCAACTGTCGACCTTGACCATAATTTGCTTCACAGTTCATCCATTAAAATTTTATTTTGCAAAAAAGGTCCGGCGGTAACTACAATACCACCGGACTTTAAAACAATATACTACTATAAAAACCAGTAATAGCGTATTGTCGCTCCGCCTAGCTAGATTAATTCAGTCACTTTTACCAATTTTAGATTGGTTATTTTTCCGTTCTAATCTGCCAAGAACATCAATAAAAGCATTAACAATTTGGCCGCTAATCTCCGAAGGTATGTTTTCCGGTGAATAAAAGTCCTCTGGCCGTAATTCTTTACCCGTACAAAAGCCCTTTTCCTTCTTAAAGCCCAAAAACGTGAACGTAATCGCCTGTTTGGCCATTATCATTACCTCCGGTAAATTTTATGCAGCTCTAGATTGTCCCCATTCATTTGTTTACTGTAGTTTATAACCCCATCACTGTAAGGACCATTTTCAGCGGATTTGAACATAGTTTTACTTTTATATTGCACATAAGCAATATAAAGAAGTATACTTAAATTAAGAAAGCCTTATTGAAAATAATTAGCTGAGATATTGCCATGACTATATCGGCATCAAAAAATAGACCACCATCATCCAATTAAGTAAATAGCACTAAATTTTACGAAATAATGTTATCCACAAATTTTAGATAAGTAAAATAACTACTCAGACCTCAAGCGTACAGAATCTGGCGCTTGTTTTTTTAGTAATATTTTCAATTGAATCACTATAATCCACCGCAAAAAGCACGGCTAACACCGTGTTTTTCCACAATAACTCACTTAATAAAAAATGTTCCTGCCGCCCCTCCTACACTTCTATAGAAAACGTAGGTTGAGCCGATTGTATACCTCAAGGTATCCAAAAACTAAAGGAGATGACCAACTTATTATGAATGTCAGAGAAACAATGCTTCAAACTGTAAAGTGCCAAAGATCTAACCGCTATTCAATGGTGCAAGATACCGTCATTAATTTAAATGGCGACTCCATTCATGTTTTCAAGTGCCGTGACTTTTACAAATGTGCCGCCTGCTTAAATTGTCAATACCACCAATCCAAAGAGATGCCATAAATATCCATTGCCTTCAACACCATCAGCATGATTTTATTAAAAGTGGTGAGAACTATGCATGCAATATATGTGCGGGTTTCCACAGAAGACCAGGCACGTCATGGATATTCAATCGACTTTCAAATAGCGGCATGCCGCGACCGGCTTGCCGAACTCGACATAAAAGAAAATATCGAAGAATTCATTGACGATGGCTACAGTGGCGAATTTTTAGACCGCCCCGAACTTGATCGGCTGCGAGACTTTATCCATTCTGGAGTTGTCGAGACAGTAATAATCTACGATCCCGATCGGATGAGCCGAAACCTCACTAACCAATTGGTATTGGCTGATGAAATTGAAAAAGCCAATATCAAACTAATGTTTGTCACCGGCGACTATGATGTATCTCCTGAAGGACGCCTATTCTTTTCAATGAAAGGCGCTGTTGCCGCTTACGAAAAAGCGAAAATTAGAGAACGCACTACACGCGGACGTCGACAAAAAGCAGCCGCAGGGAAAATCGTTCAAAATGCGCGGCCTTATGGTTACAGTTGGGACAAAGATAATTCCATGTATACTATTGATGACGCTCAAGCCAAGGTTGTCCGTATAATCTATGATCTGCTCTTAACAAAAGAAATGGGATGTCGGGTTATAGCTTTGGAACTAAAAACGCTTGGCATTATCGGCCCAAAAGGAAAGCCTTTGTCGGCCACTACCGTACATAAAGTAGTATCACGAGAAATGTATTGCGGAACCCATTATCTTTTTAGACAGCGAATAAAAAAAATCGGCCCCAAAAAAGCCGAAATTACCAACCTTCCTCCCGACGAATGGATTCCTATCCAAATTCCACCAATTGTTACTCGTGAAGAGTGGGAACAGGCACAACTACAACTAAAAAGAAATCAAAAAATGTCAAAACGCAATACTCACCATGAATACCTTTTGCGAGGCTTACTATTTTGTACGCTCTGCGGTCGAAGCCTGATGCCAGGAACACGGCCTGCAAAACGAAAAACCTCTGCCCCAAAACTATATTCCTACTACACCTGCATAACCATAGAAAGCGGCAGCTATGCCACCACAGGTGAGCGTTGTCAGTGTATGCGTATTCCAGTTGAAAAATTTGACGATCAAATCTGGTCAATATTTATATCCATTGCCAAAAGCGAAAAAACTTTTACGGATTTTATACGAAGAAAAGACTTTCCCGACCATTCTGCCAAAATAGCAGAACTTACTAATATAATTACTGAATACATCAACCGCCACAGCCAAATCGCCCGATTTATCCGCGAAGGTCTCCTCGACCCAGCCGCTGCCGAAAGTGAACTACACACCATTAGCAGACAACTCGCGACAGCTAAATCTAATTTATTTGCTTTGAAGGCGGCGCAAGAACAATTAACTAAACTAAAACAAAAAACTATAATCTCTGAAGAAATATTTTCAGCATCTACTTTGGAAGAGAAACGCAATATTATTGCCCGGTCTGGCTTCAAAATATATGCCATCAGACGCGAGGAAAACCATATTGAATTTTACTTTGAATAAACCAACCAGACCGACTTCTGCGGTTGCACACTATTTTATATACATATTCGTACGCGTTTTCTTAAGATCACTGGTTTTTAGCATAAACACCCGCCCCTTTATGCTTGCTTTCCTTCCATTATATGAAAAACAAGGACTATATGTGTCTACAATAAAAAGGAAGCATTAGCCGTTCATTTTGAACCTCTGATGCTTCCTTTTTGTTTTACATCCTCCAGCCCACCATTACCTCCCATCAACACCCAAAAAAACTTCTGCTATTTTCCACCTTATTTCTACTTTGCCTTGTGGTTGAAACTCACTAGCTGAGGCTGGCACAGCCACACCGCTGGTGCCATCTACAAAACACAATGGGGGAAATAGCACACACCACCAGTTTCTGCCCTCAGCCGCACCAAGCAGAATCCGAACCGCTTCATACCTGCCCGCTGGAACTACAACTGCCCCATAAGAACGTAATGGGAAATCGAACCAGCCAGTTTCAATTGTAGCAGAATAATCGTAACCATTTTCACGGATAACTTTTTTAGCTAGTTCCAATAACTCGTCCTGGTTATCAAAAACAACTTTTCTGGCATCTGCCGGATTAGTCATCTGACTCAATAGTGGAGTGAGATACGTTACTACTGCATCACGAACCTTTAGTTTCAGTCGCTGATCACCCGTACTATCACTGTTGGCTAAAATATGTAGCCTAATAAGCCCCTGCTGATTGACTACTTGTGCCCCAGCATGTGATTGCCTGAAAAAAAACAGCCAGCCGAAAACAACAAATATCATCAAAACCGCCGCAAATCCATACCAAACCTTGTTGCTCATAAAACCTCTCCCCTAAAAACATCATACGTATTTTCGCATATGTCCCAAAGCGGCTTTTTCCAGTCGAGATACCTGAGCCTGAGAAATGCCTATTTCTTCGGCAACCTCCATCTGGGTTTTACCTTCAAAAAAGCGCAATGTAAGAATATGCTTTTCTCGATCACTAAGTTTTCTTAGAGCCTCTTTAATTGTTACTCCCTCTAGCCAATTTAAATCTTGATTTCGCTCATCACTTATCTGATCCATCACATAAATAGGATCTCCGCCGTCATGATAAATAGGTTCAAACAAAGATATCGGTTCCTGAATAGCATCCAGCGCAAAAACAATTTCTTCGCGAGGTATCTTTAACTCATCCGCAATTTCCCCGACCGATGGTTCCCTGGAAAACCTATTCACAAGAGAATCACGTATTTGGAGTGCCTTATAAGCAACATCCCTCATTGACCGGCTTACTCTGATCGGATTATTATCCCGGAGATACCGTCTTATTTCACCGATAATCATTGGCACTGCATAAGTAGAAAACTTAACATTTTGCGAAAGATCAAAATTATCAATAGCCTTCATTAATCCGATACAGCCAACCTGAAACAAATCGTCGACATACTCGCCACGATTGTTGAACCGCTGAATTACACTTAATACCAGCCGTAGATTACCATAGATAAGCTGCTCACGCGCACAAAACTCACCATGTTGCATAACCTCAAATAACTCGCGCATTTTGCTAGCCGATAAAACCGGGAGTTTTGCTGTGTTAACGCCGCAAATTTCAACTTTATTTACTAGCACGACCGCCCCTCCCATCCACTTCCAACAATTTGAATTCCTATCAGAATTATTGCCACCAAGCGGGCCTTTTATACACCATAAAAAACAACCTGCTATCAGCATATAGACAACAAAACACCGTTTCTGCACCTTGCGGTGTAAAAACGGTGTTTGTATCTAGCCTAAGAACGAGACTCTGATACATGCTCTGCCTCTGGCTCATGAATAAACAAAGTCAATACAAAAGCAATAACCGGCAAAAAGGACAATACATCAAAGATTACCGGGAGACTATATGAATCAGCTACTTTGCCAAGCACAAGTACACCGAGTGTACCAAGACCAACACTAAACCCTAAATTAAGACCTGACGCCATCCCAACATTGCCCGGCATCATTTTTTGAATTAGCACTAAACTGCTGGTAAATGTAGCCGAAAGCAAAATGCTTGAAACCCCCAGAATCACAAACGGCCAGATTCCACTGGCAAAACGAAAAGTATACAGCAAAAATGCTAATGGTAAAACGGAATAAATCATGACTATTTTACTGCCATATTTATCACTCATAACCCCACCAACCATCGTACCTACCGCTCCGGCAGCCATATATACGGTAAGCAGCGAACTAGCATATAACGGACTGCCGCTTAAATACGATACGTAGTATAATGGTACAAAAGCGCTAATGCCAGAAGAAACTGTAGCCCGGGCGGCCACCATCCCCAGCAAAGCTAAAATTGACCAATTGATTGAAGCCCTAATCCGTTTTAAGCTACTAGTAGCGCTCACAGGTTCCTGCGGCAAACTAATGGCAACATAAACCAGCGATACACCACTTATTAAAAATGGTATTGCCAAGAAATAAAGCATTGTCCCAGCCCCGGCCGACACAAGAAAAGCCATAAACATTGTACCAATTGCTACCCCAATACTTCCCCAAACACTAAACAAACTAGCCCCCTTACCAATCGAACTACCGCTTAAACGATTAACCACCTTGGCGGCTTCCGGATGGAAACTGGCATTGCCCAAACCGCTAAGAGCGGTAAATAATAACACCATCTGATAATTTGGTACTAATAAAGAAGCTAATAGCGCCAGACCACATAATACACACCCAGCTGGCATAATCCAGGCTCTGGGAGTACGATCACTGTAATAGCCCAATATTGGCTGAGTAAGCGACGCAGTAATATTTTGCATCAACACAATAGCAGTTACTTCCGCATAGCTAAGACCTAATTTTGCTTTTAAAAAAGGCAATGCAACATATAATGCCCCTGGCGCTAAATCGGCAACTCCATGACCTATGGCTATCAGCCAAATTTGCTTAGGAACCGAGCGAATCATATCTAACATTGTTTATACCACCACCCTATCTCGGTATTATCCAATAAATACACCCCTAAAACAAGCTCAAACTATCAAGCAAAACACCGTTTCTGCGCCTTGCGGCATCGAAGCGGTGTTTTGCTTAAAATAATACCATTACATCTTATCGCTAATATTTCTCCCGTTGAATAACAAGCGAATAATATCTAACGCTTCAGCGGCATTCATAGTTTCGTTATAACCTAAGCGCTTAAATTCGTCCCAAACATTTTGTTGCGTTTTTAAGTCCATTTCCGTTATTTTTCCAATTTCAGCAGCAACTTTACTTATTTCCCGGCTATCCATCCAGGACATAATGTTGCTGCCACGTTCAAAACCAACTAATAACAAAAACGCCGCTGTTTTTTGTACTGGCGTCAAAATTTCGTTCCTCCTAATGCCTCCAGCGCAATCTTTACTACAACCTTGCGAACTTTACTCGGCCGGCTGTCAGCACAATTAGGCCGGTGTACATCCCAGGGGAAAAAAACCGCAAACATGCCTGGCAATAGTGTAAGTTCTGTTTCTTGAGTAATCTTACTAAAAAAGGCTACATCCCGGTCACTAAAACAATTTTCCTCTATTTCAGACTCAGGACTTAATGGAGCTACCCCAATTATCTCCCTGCCTGAAAAAACATATTGTATATCGACATATTTCTGATGAGCTTCCGGCCTGCGTTCTTCCATCGGTTGAGTCTGATATTCCGAAACTATTGCATATATTGCAGTACCTTGAATTTCATGCTGACCAAGCGCTAACTGACCAATATCAGTTTGAGCAAGAAAGTTTAATCCGAGTTTCAGCGCCTGCGGATATAACGCCAGCTCACTGTTTATATTTGATAAATATCCTGCAATCATTGTTCTACACCTGCTTCATTATTATTTTTTTGTACTGGCTATTCTATTTTTTAATTTTCTCCACCCACCCATCTAACTCCTTGCGCTAAACAATATTTTGAAAATACGCTCATTTTACCATTGTCTGTTATTAGTATCTAGTGCTATAATCGAATCATAAAATACATTAGGGAAGAGGTCTTAAATAATGATGTTTGATTTAAAAAGCGTACTTATTCCCGGAATGAATTTTGCGATTGAACGAATGCTTGATGAGTCTGATACCGCCGCCCATTATGGCAGCAGCAAGCTAGGACATTTAATTGCCTCGCCAGTTTATGTAGGAATAATGATTGATAGTGCAGTTAAGACTGTTGAAGATCGTTTACCCGAAGGATTGGTCTCGGTAGGTCGTTCTATGACCTTTACACATGATGCTCCTACAAGCTTGGGTATGAATCTCAGAATGACAGCTACATTAAAAGATATTGTTGGCGACCGGCTTTACTTTGATATTACCGCCTATGACGATTGTGGTGAAATTGGCCACGGTACCCACGAACGGGTTGTAGTCCATAAAGAAGCCCTGTTTAAACGGGCAAATCAACGTCTTTTGCATACTACTACTCCATAGCATTGGCAAATTCACACCAATATAAAATAGCCACAGCTACCCAATATCACATATGGTAACTGTGGTTATTTTATATTTGCAAAAACTTTTAAGCAACCACTCGTTCTTCGCTAGACACCACTAATTTCCAACGATCATCACCAGAAAAATCAACCAGTTTCTGTTGTTCAAGCGCGTCTCTCATCACATCACGCATTTGAATTCTAGTTTCGGTAATATTTTTACCCTGTTTAAACACGGTAAAGCCATCGCCGCCGGCAGCCATAAAATCATTGATCACTACTTTATATGTTTTATCAGGTATAAGCGGCGTCCCGTCAGGCAAAGTAACTGCTATGATCTTCCATCCCTGAGCTGCCTCACTATAAACTACTTTTATTCCTGAATATTGTACCATCCCCAGCTTCTTATTCCTGATAGCATAATCCAACACCGCTGTAACCTGTTGTCCCGTCATGTCTACTGTAACTAACGTGTTTTCAAATGGCATTACCTCATAAAGCTTACCTAGTGTAATATTTCCAGCATCAATGCCTGTACGCAATCCACCGGCATTTTCAAAAGCAATATCTGCACCTGCCTTCTGGCGCATAGCATCTGTCACCCATTGTCCCAGGACCGTTTCTGTCGATGCTACCATATCATGACTAAGTCCATAGACACTTTTACCCAAAACCGAATTTTTCACCGGAGCAATTTCTTTTTCCGCCACCGTTAATATTTCCTGTACTTTAGCGTCGGCAGTTAAACCGGGATATGGCAGACTAATTACCCCAACACCTGAATCAACTACTTTCCGGCTATGTCTATCCACAACCAATTCAACTTTGCCAACGTCCCGTCCATTATAATAAGCTTCTACTACGGGAATACCATTTACTTTTCCACTTACAATTTGATGTGAGTGCCCTGCTACAACAGCATCAATACCTTTTGCCTCTAACGCCAATTTAGACGCTTCACCAGAAATATTGCCAGCTTGATCCATCCATGCACCCAGATGTGATAACACTACAATGATATCGGCCCCTCGCTTTTTTAATTGCGGTACAAGTGCATTAACGATTTTGGCCGGATCTTCAAAACTATAATCAGCTGTAATTTTGGGATCAGCCTTAAAAGCGGTTTCCGGAGTAGCAATACCAATTATCGCAATTTTCACGTCTTTACAGTCTACCATCACATACTGCTTAAGAAAATCAACCGGTTTACCAGTCTTACGGTCAATAATATTCGCACAAACATAAGGAAAATTCGCCTGAGCCATCCGCGCTTTTAATACATCAAGTCCCCAATCAAACTCATGATTACCAAGTGTCATGGCCGTGAACCGAGCATAATTCATAACCTCAACAACTGATTTTCCATAAAGCAAATTGGAATCAATCGACCCCTGAAACATATCACCAGCACTTAACAAAATAGTACCATCAGCGTCCCTATTTATCGTTTCATTGATAACTTCAACCAGTTTAGCAGCCCCTGGATTTTTCCCGGTTTCCGCCAACGCACCATGAAAATCATTAACCGTTAATATTTCCAACTTAACAAGACCATTTTCATCACTAGTCTGGGCAGCCAGAGTGTTCCCCACTAAAATCAACATACTTATTGCTATCATTAGAAGCACACGCCAAGAGTATGGTTTTATCGTTGTTCGCATAATCATTCGTTCACTCCTATCCCCAGTCTTTTACTATCTCAAAATATAACATATACCTTGAACTATATCTAGATTTTAATTAAAGATTAACCCCGTTAGTCTTTAATTAGACTACAGGAGTCAATTATGGCTTACATTGTCTTTATTGTATAAATGTTGTATTATTGCTGTAAACATAAAAAATATACTACTTATGATAGAATGGAGAAATGTATGCTAATTAGACAAAAAGCTGTTATATGCCTTCTTTTAGCCGCTCTCTTATGGAGCACCGGCGGAGTTTTAATAAAGTTAGTTGATTGGCATCCTATGGCCTTAGCCGGAGCTCGTAGTTTAATTGCTGCGGCAATAATCCGGCTGGCTTTTCGTAACCAACCTCTCGCTTGTTCAAAGGAGCAATGGATTGGCGCCGCCGCGTATTGCAGTTGTACTAGTTTATTTGTTATCTCCACTAAATTGACCACTGCCGCAAATGCGATTTTATTACAATATACCGCCCCCATATTTGTCGCGTTTTTTGCCGGCTGGCTGTTAAAAGAGAAAGCGACACGCCGTGATTGGCTGACTATTGTTTTTGTCCTGGCCGGTATGGCTTTTTTCTTTTTCGATAAGGTAACCACCGGAGGTATGCTGGGAAATATTACATCCGTTTTAGCAGGAATAAGCTTTGCCCTATTTATTGTTTGTATGCGTATGCAAAAAGGGGCTTCACCATATGGTTCAGTGTTGCTTGGCAATATTTTAACTTTTCTCATCAGTCTTCCCTTTTGGTCCGACATTTCTTTATCCGTTACCAACCTACTTGGCATTACATTATTAGGCATATTTCAACTAGGACTGGCTTATGTGCTATATACTCGTGCCATCAGCCATGTTCCAGCCTTAAAAGCTACTCTTATCACTTCAATTGAGCCTATTTTAAATCCAATCTGGGTAGTCCTCTTGGTGGGCGAACGTCCTGGCTTTTATTCGCTGATTGGCGGAACAATTGTGCTTAGTGCTTTATTCACCCGCTACTGGGCCGATTATAAAGAACAATCGTAGAACCATCCCTTTATTAATTTAAGCCTAGAGAGAAAAATAGTAAAAAAGTACCAAGTAGCAATATACTTCCCTATACTTTTATATTAATTTTCTCTATATTCAAAAAAGTTAAAACATTCACAGGATAGGTAAAAGCAATAGTACTATTAGAAAAATACAGCTACATTTAACTATAAAAATGATGTAGTATCTTAATAAGAGTTACTGTTTTCACGGATTTAGTATAATACACAAGCTTAAATAGAATAACACATATATTGATTAAGAAATGATTATTTTGTAGAATGTGAATAATCACAATAGTATTCATAATTTTATTAACTTGTAGTTTTATTGCCGTGATTACTAATGTCGTAGACTTTAAATTGTTTGCTTTTAAATTGCGCAAAAATTTCGTTAAATACGGCAGTTTTTAATTTAAGTTGCTAATAACTAAAATTAGCAAGGAAAGGGTGAATAATTATGCATAAAGAGTTAACCAACGAACAGGTACTCAAAATTATCAAAGCAAACGGAAACTCTAAAGAACGGTTGCTTTCCATTTTACTCGAAATCCAAAAAGCTTCCGGCCATAATTCCGTTGATGAAGCCTGGGCAAAAATTGTTGCCCAAGAACTACACCTTCCTTTAACCAAGGTATATAATGTATTAACTTTTTATGCAATGTTTTCAACCAAACATCGCGGAAAGTATGTTATTGAAATCTGCAAGAGTACCCCTTGCAAAGTAACAAAATCTGATGAAATTGTGCAAATGTTCGAAGAAGAATTAGGCATTAACATTAGTGAAACTACACCGGATAACCTCTTCACCTTAATGCATACAGGTTGTGTTGGCGCTTGTGATATTGGTCCGGTAGCCAAAATCGGGGAAAGAATATATGGTAATTTAACCAAAGAGAAAATTTCCAATATTGTTTCCTTATATAGAAAAGGAGATACAAATGGCATTAACCAAGCAGCTAATTTCTAAGAACTGCGGCAAAATAAAACCGGAATCTATAGACGGCTACATCCAATCCGGCGGCTATGAAGGCTTAAAGAAAGCTTTGACTATGCAACCTAAAGAAATAATTGCTGAAGTAAAAGCAGCTAAGCTGTTAGGTCGTGGCGGTGCTGCTTATCCAGTTGGCGCCAAGTGGGAACATTTATTGGAGATTCCCCATTCGCCAAAATTCATTGTCTGCAACGCTGATGAAGGGGAACCGGGTACTTTTAAAGATAAAATATTGTTAAGTCAAGATCCTTTGCGGGTCATTGAAGGTATGACCATTGCCGCTCATGTATTTGGCTCTCATGACGCTTATATTTATATTCGCGGCGAATATCTTGCTATCCAAAAGGTATTCCAGCAAGCCATTGACAACGCCATTGCTGAAGGCTATCTGGGTAACCGCATTTTAGGCACTGACTTTACCTTTAACATTCATATAACCTCTGGCGCTGGTGCATATGTTTGCGGCGAAAACTCTGCTTTATTAAATTCCATTGAGGGAAAACCTGGCTATCCTCGCATCAAGCCGCCTCATTTAGCTGAAGTAGGATTATTTTCCATGCCAACCTTAGTTAATAATGTTGAATCTTTTGCAACGATTCCAACGATTGTGTTGGATGGCGGTAACCAATACGCGAATTATGGAACCGCCGACAGCGGCGGAACTAAATTAATTTGCTTATCCGGTCTAGTTGTAAATCAAGGCGTTTATGAAATTCCTTTTGGCATAACTTTACGAGACATTATTTACAATCCGGAAATTGGCGGAGGAATAGCGAACGGCAAAAAATTGAAATTTTTCCATCTAGGCGGGCAATCCGGTCCTTGCGGAATACCTGAACAGTTAGATACGCCTTATTGCTATGCCGCACTAAGATCTGCGGGGTTAAGTGTTGGCTCCGGGGCCGTCGTTATTCTGGATGAATCAGTCTGTGTTGTTGATTATCTCAAAGGTGTGACTGAATTTTTTATCCACGAATCATGCGGCAAATGCACCCCTTGCCGCGAGGGTAATCAAAAAGTATATGCTATACTTTGCAAATTATCAGACGGTACAGCTACCACTCAAGATTTTAAACTCCTGAAGCGTTTAATCACTACCATGACAGCCGCTTCTTTTTGCGGGCTTGGCCAATCAGCTACTATAGCCCTCGCCACTTGCCTAAAACACTTTTCAGCCGAAATTGAGGACCATCTCCACAAAAAATGTCCCGCTGGAGTTTGTTTCCAAGAACAGGAGCGTGCAGCCATATGAGTCACTACCAACCTGATCCCACCAAAAGCGTAACCCTAACCATTGACGGCATTTCTGTAACTGTCCCAGAAGGCACATCAATTCTTGAGGCTGCAAAACAAATTGGCATTAACATCCCGATTCTTTGCCACCATCCTGACCTTAGAGTTAGAGCCAACTGTCGTATTTGCATAGTAACGGCCAAAGGCCAACGGAAGTTTAAAACGGCCTGCAGTACTGAAGTATGGTCAGGTGCTGAAATTCTTACCAACAGCACCGCAATTAGAGATGCCAGAAAAACGGTATTGGAACTCATTCTTGCGGAACATCCGCAGGAATGTCTGCAATGTATCCGAAATGGCAGCTGCGAATTGCAAAAGCTGGCGAAGGATTTTGGCATTCAAGAAATTCCTTTTACCCCTTCGCCCCTGGTTGGCGAACTGCCAATTGATGATGCGCACCCGGCAATTGTGCGAAACCCGAATAAATGCGTGAAATGCGGTCGTTGTGTTGAGGTTTGTCAGGAAATACAAACCGTCAGAGCTATCAATACGGCACACCGGTCCCAGCATTATGAAATCTCTACAGCATTTGAAAAAAATCTGGCTGAAACGCCTTGCGTATCCTGCGGACAATGCGTAGCCGTGTGTCCGGTTGGCGCTTTGTATGAACATGATGATACCGCCAAAGTATGGGCAGCGCTGGATAATCACGACTTGCATGTTGTCGTGCAAACAGCACCGGCAGTACGGGTGGCACTTGGTGAAGAATTCGGTATGGACTCTGGTAATATTTTCACCGGTAAAATGGTTGCCGGTCTCCGGCGATTAGGTTTTGCTAAAGTATTTGACACCGACTTTTCCGCTGATGTCACTATTATGGAAGAAGGCCATGAATTATTGGAGCGGATAAATAATAATGGTCCCTTGCCATTAATTACCTCTTGCTGTCCTGGCTGGGTAAATTTCGCCGAAAAGCTTTATCCTGAATTATTACCACACGTTTCTAGTTGTAAATCACCTCAGCAAATGTTTGGGGCCTTGGCAAAAACCTATTACGCCCAAACCTCAGGCATTTCTCCCGAGAAAATTTTTGTTGTTTCAATCATGCCTTGCACCGCTAAGAAATACGAATGCGCTCGTCCAGAAATGAACGATAGCGGTTACCAGGATGTTGATGTCGTATTAACAACCCGGGAACTAGCCAAAATGCTAAAACAAGCTAATATTAACTTTAACAGTTTACCGGAAGAATCATTTGATGAGCCCTTAGGAATTTCTACTGGTGCGGCGGTTATTTTTGGTACTTCAGGGGGAGTAATGGAAGCTGCTTTGCGAACAGTCTATGAAGTTGTAACGGAAAAACCTCTAGGCAAGCTTGATTTTGATAATGTAAGAGGACTTACCGGTATTAAAGAAGCAACCGTTGATCTTGATGGTACAACAGTTAAAGTGGCTATCGCCAATGGTCTGGGTAATGCCAGAATTCTATTAGAAAAAATTAAATCCGGACAAGCTGATTATCAGTTTGTGGAAATTATGGCCTGTCCTGGCGGTTGTATTGGCGGTGGCGGACAGCCCCATGGCACAACAACCGTAACTAAACAAGGCCGGATGAGTGCCATGTACCAAGCAGATAAGAATTCAGCCCTTCGCCAATCTCATAAAAACCCGGCAATAATCTCCTTGTATAAAGACTTTCTTGCACAGCCCCTTGGGCATAAATCACATAAATTACTGCACACCCAGTATAAAACAATAAAGTGATTATCACCAAAAGAACAGCAGTTAATGGCTATCAGCCATTAACTGCTGTCCTTTTTTGCCAAGGCGTAACTAAACTATTAACCCTTACTGCCCTCAGCATCGATGGTTATATAATTAAGAAGTAAGTCAAGCGTCGCCAAAATCGAATCAATGTGCGTCCGCTCATAGGCATGAGACGCAAATACCCCCGGCCCTACAAGAGCTGTCTTCACATCCCAGCCGGAGCGAAGCACTGTTGAAGCATCCGAGCTATAATGACCATATATATCGGACTTATACGAAATATTATGTCGTTTGCAAGTCTGCACTAAACTTTTTCTCAACTCATAATCATAAGGGCCGGAAGAATCTTTAGCACAGATGCAAACGCTATACTCCGATGAATTTTGTCCTACCCCAGGCGCCCCCATATCAACTGCAATAAACTCTTTTGTTTTGCAAGGTATACGCGCATTTGCCCCATAGCCGACTTCTTCATAATTACTTATATAAAAATTCGTAGTACAAGCCAGCTTCAGTTTATTTTCCGAAATGTATTTTATGGCATATAACAATATCGCGACACTGGCCTTGTCATCCAAATATCTGCTTTTAATAAATCCATTTTCAGTTATAGCCGTGCGCGGATCAATACAGATATAGTCCCCTACATCTATTCCCAATTTTTCAACATCCTGCGACGAAAAAATCTTTTCATCAAGAATTACTTCCATATTTTCGGGCACGCGCTTAAGATTCCTGGCCTCATCTCCACTGATATGGACTGAAGGCTTTATTGTTTGAATCGTACCCGAATATGATTTTCCATCAGCAGTATCAATCCTGCAGTTTTCCCCTTCCACACATGACATCATGTACCCTCCGATCGGTACCAGGGAAAGTGTACCACTCGGCTTGATAGCTTTAACCATCGCCCCGAGCGTATCCGCATGCGCCGAAAGTGTCCGCTGATAATCATCATTTTCGCCTTTAATCGTTGCTATTATCGCTCCTTTATTGGTAGTACAATACGGCACATTAAGCTTATCTAATTCCTGCATCAAATAACCCATTACGTCTTTGGTATATCCAGACGGACTTGATATTACCAATATTTCTTTTAAGTATGAAAATATTTCTCGTTTACTATACTCCAAATTAACTACCTCCGCTGCATTTTTACATATTAAGGAATAAATTACGACAAAAGTTAGTGCATTGTTATAACTATATTTACCATAAAATTAATCAATCCTGCCATCCCTGCGCAAACTTTAACCAAAGATTTACTATTGGCTCCCTTATTCTATCATATATGAAATTCTTTATGATTCCAAGGTTATACTAATGCGGAGCATTTCTAGTTGCCTCTAGACAAGGAGGAATATTTTGTCAATAAAAAAATTGTTCTACAGTTTTATAGCCTGCATAGGTTCGGGAACCATTGGCGCATTATTTACAGCACAGTCGATTGACAATTGGTTTAAGTTTCTAAATAAACCTTTTTTTTCGCCACCAAATTGGGTTTTCGGGCCGGTTTGGACAATTCTCTATATAATGATGGGAATTTCATTGTATATTGTCTGGACTACCAATCGCCATGTAAGCAAATTAACTTATGCATTCTTTGGCACCCAGTTGGCTCTTAACACTGTCTGGTCAGCCGTTTTTTTCGGTCTGCGATCAATTAGCGGCGGATTAATGATTATTATCGGTCTGTGGCTGGCAATTGCGGCGACAATCCGAAAGTTTCACCAAGTGTCAAAGCTAGCATCATGGCTGCTAGCACCATATCTAGTCTGGGTTTCATTTGCGATAGTGTTAAATTATAGCCTTTACCGATTAAATAAATAACCAACAATCATCTTAGACCTACTAAGAATAGTCGTAAAATAAAATCCAACAGCAAACCTAACCTTGAATTGCTGTTGTATTTTATTTTACGACTTTGTAGCCTTTAATGTTATTTAATATAAGCTTTCAATATTAAGCCTTTCAATTGATCGCCTAAATTGAAAATCGAAATGCAACCCTTTCGATTTCGAATAAGTTCTTTTCGCAGTAAAATTCATAGAAGCAAGACGGTTGCGTCTTGTCTTACAAAAGATTGGCGATAAGCCAGTCTTTTTTGTTTGCAAGCCAT
>JAGGAD010000097.1 GCA_017889625.1 Bacillota bacterium
TAAACACTTTGTTTATTCCCCTTTCCATCCGTTTTCCTTGTCCAGCTGCAGCAATAATTGCTGTAACCATTATCTTATACTCCCTCCTATTACAGAGCTTTCGGTTTTGCAAAAATCATTCTTCCAGCAGCCGTTTGAAGAACACTAGTTACCAGCACTCCAACAGTCTCACCAATATGTCTTTTACCACCATCAACGACAATCATCGTACCGTCATCAAGATATGCTACCCCTTGTCCAAGTTCCTTACCATCTTTAACTACATGTACCACCATCTCTTCTCCAGGCAGTACAACAGGTTTTACGGCATTGGCTAATTCATTAATATTTAAAACAGATACCCCTTGCAATTCAGCAACTTTATTTAAGTTATAGTCGTTAGTTATTATCTTCCCTTGAATTAATTGACCAAGCTTGACTAACTTCGAATCTACTTCCGTGATATCTTCAAAGTCTCGGTTATCGATCTGAACATACATGCCCATTTCTTTTTGAATGCGATTTAAAATATCAAGCCCCCGCCGTCCCCGATTGCGTTTTAAAAGATCAGACGAGTCCGCAATATGTTGCAGTTCTTCCAGTACAAACCCAGGGATCAACAACGTTCCCTCAATAAAACCACATTTACAGATATCAGCGATACGACCATCAATAATAACACTCGTGTCCAAAATTTTATAATGGACAACACTAGTCGCCTTATCTTTCTGCTTTTCCTTATTGATCCAAGGAACCATAGACAATATCCCAAACAGTTCATCCCGTTTACGTATAGCCACACTAATACCCAGATATCCAAAAACAATACTAATTAGCCCCGGAATATATGTACCGACAATAGGTATTGGCAAAAAAGCTGCCCCTAATAAATTTGCAATTATAAGACCGATAGCCAAGCCCAACGATCCAGCCAATACATCATACATCGGCATTTTATTCAACTTAGCTTCAACCCAAAAAGTAAATTGCCACAGCTTTTTAATAAAAAATGGCGCTAACAAATATCCCAATAGCCCACCAATCACCGCACCAACAATAAACGGTAAAATCGTCGCCACAGTTATACCAAAAATACCAATCTTTAAAAAGTCAAGTTCAATAATTGCTGCTAAATTGGGCGTAATCCGATCCGCCACCATCAAGCCGCCAATAGCTGCAAGCGCAGTTATCGCAAAACACAGTGCTTTATCCAGCAATATTCCACCTCCAATCATTACTTTTCAATTATAAATGACTTTCCGACTTAGAACAAGCTAACCATGTCAATAAAAGGAATACTTTTTAAAAAAATCACAAAAAGACCTGGCCTAAACCAAGTCCTTCGGACACGACACCACCTAACATTCCTGTCGGCCACAATAACCGTCTAAATTCAGGCACTTAACATAGCTATTTTAAAACCGCATCACTAGCATATGCCAAAATTTAATAAAAAAACCATTACTTCTCTAAAATATTTTTTTCAAACAAATTATCTATCCACAATTCTACACTCTCTAAATCCATATTGCACACCAGCACTAATTCACTTACTAAGATTTGCCGTGCAGTATCTAAAAGGCGCCGTTCACCAGTAGAAAGTTTCTTATTTTTATCTTGCAAAATAAGGTTACGAACAACCTCTGCTACTTCATATATATTTCCACTTTTAATCTTGGTTAAATTGACATTAAAACGTCTATTCCAATTTGCATTTACCTGAACAGGAGCAGTCCGAAGCACTTCAATAACTTTAGAAACATCCGGTTCAGCAATTACTTCACGCAAACCAATACTCTCGGCATTCTTCATAGGAATCATAACCCTCATGCCTCCATATGGCATCGTAAGAATATAGTATTCCTGCCGCTGCCCCAGAACTTCGTGTTCTTCAACCGCCTCGATAACCCCTGCGCCATGCATTGGGTATACAACCTTATCCCCTATGGCCAACATCGCGGCACCCCCTATCAATATCTCCAGTATATCACAGCGAACACGTTCTGTCAAAATTTAATATTTTATCACAGTCATCTCCACATTGTCAATTGATCTTTTAACTTTTTTTGAAATATTTTTTTGAAAATTTACCTTGTGTATCAATTTTCAGTCATACATTGACAACCACCTATTAGTATTTATATAATAACTCTAAAGTGAGGTGCATCAAAATGTCCGATAATTGTTGCGATGCTTTTCAGTCGGCTGTTGCCGATTATCTTATTCGGCACCGTAGTGTAATTGATATATTAACAAAATATCAAGAATCTAACGCTAAAGTTAATCGAGCATTTGCTAAAGCAGTTACTGAGTGTGGCTGTGTTGAGATTAATGCCACCCGCCAAAATCCGCCTTCCCAAGTTGCCTATAGCGATTTAAAGCAATATATGTCATCACATATATCCGGTCAGCTTTGCGAACAATGTCGAGAAGTAATAAGTAACGAACTTGGTCACAACTTATTTTACATAGTAGCTTTATGCAATCTGTTAAATTTAAACGTTAATGAGATAATGCACCAGGAATATAAAACAGTTACCACCCTAGGAGTATTTCATCTCACATAGCCCACCTATTTAGTTATATTAAACTTATAAATCTCATAAATGGTACAATAAACCCAGAAACCGGGAACGCATCCGAAGTTTCTGGGTTTTCTTGTTGTTCAATGGCTATACTTATACATATTTACCGTCACTCGCGGACATGATACATTTGACATTTATTAGAGAGGTCAACCCTTGAGGGATAAGGAGAGTACTAGCCTTATGCTAAAACGTCAACGAATTATCCTATCGATACTGTTATTAGGTAGCATAATTACTATCACTGCCTTTTATCTCACGCCGTTAAGCTTTTTTTCAAAGCCACTAAAACCTGACGTTAATTTACCACCATATGATTATTATGAAATCGTTGACGAAGCTACTAATCAGTCCTTAATGCATGTACCGGTAATAGTCAACGTCGGCGACGAAGTGATTACAGAAGATAATAAACGTTACCAAGTAGTCAAAATAGAACAAAACCGAGCTTACGCCCGGTTTGTTGAATATATCAATTTAGAAAAATACCAAAATAATATTAACAATACAAATAATAGCGCTATAAATTAGATTTGTCTATCCAACAAGGCTTGATTCTTTAAACGTTTTAACACATCTTTTATTGTTTTAGCTCGAATCTCGCCAATTCCTTCAACTTCATCAAGTTCTTCAATTGTCGCATTATAAATGCGTTTAAGCGTTTTGAAATATCCAACCAAATTCTCAACAACAGCCATAGGCAAACGTGGAATACGATTTAACAAGCGATATCCTCTAGGTGCAACGAGTACATCAATCGTGTTCGGAGTAACCCCATAACCCAGTATTCGACAGACATTATATGGATCAAGATTTTCTTCGGGTAATTCAGCAAGTTGCTCACGGACACTTTCATGTGCCGCCACATCTGCACTAACACAATAGTCTTTAATTAACAACAGTACCTCATCTTCTTTGGGCATCAATTCATCTACCTGCATACTAATTAAACGGCCCTCACTGCCCAACTCAATGATACTGCGACGTATTTCAGTAGCAATACGTCCCACTTGTTCAGCCCGAATAGCGGCAACAGCCACATCACCCAAGGTTACCATATCCTCAAATTCCAGGGCACTCAAAGTATTAAGTCCCCTCGCCAAAATTGACTGATACTTTTCTAACGTTTGCAATGCTTGATTGGCCCGACTGAGAATAACCGTAATATCTTTTAGAGTATATCGCAAATTTCCCAAGTACAGCGTAATTACATTGCGTCTCTGCGAAATAGCAATAACAAGCACTCCCGTCTGTCTAGCCATACGTTCCGCCGTACGGTGACGGGTACCAGTCTCTAAAGTAATTATTGACGAGTCCGGCACAAGTTGAGCATTGCCATATAGTATCTTTTTAGTATCACTTGACAAAATAATTGCGCCATCCATCTTAGCTAGTTCATAAAACGCTGCTGGGGTGAAATCACAATTAATCGCAAAACCACCATCTACTACTTCCATAACTTTAGCAGAGTCCCCTAAGACCACTAGCGCTCCTGTTTTTGCACGCAACACATTTTCCAGCCCATCCCTAAGCATTGTTCCTGGCGCTAAACACTTAATGGTATTTACAAAACGAGCATCCCACAGTTGTTCATCCCTATTTTTAGTCATAACTCACCACCTCCATTGCCCCTCCACAAGCACCGCATGAATAAAATTGCACTATTTTTTTAACAATATATTCCTATTTTTTTGTTTCAAGTTACATTAATATTAAAAATTCGACTTTATCAGCAAATTACCTGCTGTCACAGCTACGCTAATATATCTTAAATTCGACATATTTTTATTGACATACGAAAACCCCCTTCATAAACACACTATTCTTCGTGTCTACTCAGAGGGCATAGTTTATACCCCAAAGACGCTATGTAGCGTTACTCCTTTTCAAACAACCCCTTAAGCACCACATACTGGGCATACCCACTAATCTAGAGTATCAGCAAACTTTGTACCCGAAACTATATCCGATTCGGCGTCTCCATCTATTTCGTCCTAAACATAACCACACACAGTACACAGCAAATTTCCCACCCAACTTTACCCTTTTCTTGAAATTACCAATCACTAGATAGTATTTGCATTTATATTTTACCGTATTATTTACTTATAATGCAATCATTACCATTAAATTTTAACGTTCTTC
>JAGGAD010000050.1 GCA_017889625.1 Bacillota bacterium
GCTCACGGTAAATAATACAGTTGTTGTCGCCGGACAAACTTTGGTTTGTACGGTTGTTTAAATATAATTTGTGAAAAATATGTATTGAAGGATATGATTAAATTTATGGAAAAAATAATTACTATCACTAATCCTACAGGATTACACGCTCGTCCGGCAGCAATGCTGGTCCAGAAGGCGAGTAGCTTTCCTTGCCAGGTTAGTTTGGTAAAACAAGGGAAAAAAGGTAATGCTAAAAGTATTATGAATGTTATGGCTCTTGGCGTTAAACAGAATGACGAAGTTACCGTGATAACCGAAGGAGATCAGGCTGCGGAAGCTTTGGCGGCCATTGTCGAACTTCTAGTAAATCTCAAAGATTAGTAAGGAGGAACGTGGAGTGGAAATTAAGGGTATTGCTGCTGCCTCCGGATATGGTTTGGGTTACGCTTTTTTATTGCAAGAACCGAAAGTCGAGGTGATTAGAACAGCCCTTTCCCAAGGGGGTATTGAAGATGAAGTAGCCAGATTTGAGGAGTCCGTTAGTCGCGCAATTTTTGAGCTTGAAGCGGTACGGAAAACTGCCGGACAAAAACTTGGTGAGGATGCTGCCGCCATTTTTTCGGCCCATATTATGATATTGGAAGATCCTGAATATATTGGAGCTATCAGTCAAAAGGTAAGGCAAGATATGATTAATGCTGAAGCGGCGGTTGAAGAAGTTACTAAAGAATATGTAGTAATTTTTGAAGGGATGGATAACGAATATCTTCGGGAACGGGCTGCAGATTTAATTGACCGGGGAAAAGTGGCGGGTTTCGTTACTAATATCGGCGGGAGAACCTCGCACTCGGCTATCATGGCCAGGTCGATGGGCATTCCTGCCGTTGTCGGCCTAAAAGATATCGTAGATAAAGTTAAGGCTGGCGATTTTATTATTGTAGATGGGACCGATGGTAAAGTAATGGTTAATCCACCGGAGTCTGTCATCCAAGCATATCGGCGAAAACAGGAAGCAGCGATGACTAAAAAACGGGAATTTGAAAAACTATTGCACGAAAAGTCGATTACCCGGGATTCGGTTCAGGTAGAACTTGTCGCTAATATTGGTAATCCAGAAGATGCAAAGGGAGCTATAGCCAATGGGGCGGAAGGTGTCGGATTATATCGTACAGAGTTTTTATATATGGGACGAAATGAGCTACCCTCAGAAGAAGAACAGTTTAAGGCCTATAAAGAAGTCGCTGAGCTATTCGGACAAAATCACCCGGTGGTCATTCGGACGCTGGACATTGGCGGTGATAAAGAATTACCATATTTAGAAATGCCAAACGAGATGAATCCTTTTTTGGGATACCGAGCTATCCGTCTGTGCCTAGATCAGCCCGAAATCTTCAAAACCCAGCTTCGTGCTATATTGCGGGCTAGTGTCTATGGAAACGTCAAGATGATGTATCCGATGATTGCCACACTCCAGGAATTGCGGGCGGCCAATGCCATTTTAAGCGAAGTTAAACAAGAACTTGCTACAGAAAATATCAACTTTAATTCTTACATGGAAGTAGGGATTATGGTGGAAATTCCGGCAGTAGCCGCATTGGCTTCGAAATTTGCCAAAGAAGTCGACTTCTTTAGTATTGGAACCAATGATTTGGTGCAATATACGTTGGCGGTTGACCGGATGAATGAAAAGATTTCCTACCTATATCAGCCGTTAAACCCATCCGTATTAAGCTTAATTCAAAATGTTATTACTGCAGCCCATAACGAGCATAAATGGGTTGGAATGTGCGGTGAGATGGCTGGCGATTTGACGGCTATTCCGATTTTACTGGGGATGGGGCTCGATGAATTTAGCATGAGCGCCAGCTCGGTTTTGGCGGCCAGAGCGTTGATTCGTCATCTATCCCAAGCTGATGCCGCGTGTATTGCTCAGATGGTGCACAATATGGATGATGCGGAAAAAATAAAGGAGTATGTTGAACAGGCGGTTCCATTTATTTCTGAATTACGGTAGACAGAGTTAGATAAAAGGTGGGAGAGCTATGAATAAAATTGCGGTGTTGACAAGTGGTGGTGATGCTCCCGGCATGAATGCCGCCATTCGGGCGGTAGTACGAAGAGCAATATTTAATAAACTGGAAGTCATAGGGGTAAGACGTGGTTATCAGGGGTTGATGGATGGTGACTATGTAGCTTTGGGCATTGGTAGCGTAGGCGATATTATTCAGCGCGGCGGAACAATGCTTCAAACTGCAAGGTGCGAAGCTTTTAAAGAAGTGTCTGGACAACAATTAGCGATGGCCAATATGAAAGAGCAAGGAATTGACGGTTTGGTAGTCATCGGTGGGGATGGTTCCTTCAATGGCGCCTTAAAATTAACCAAGCAGGGTTTTCCTACCGTCGGTATTCCCGGAACGATTGATAATGATATTGCTTGCACGGATATGACGTTAGGCTTTGATACGGCGGTTAACACGGCGATTGATGCTATTGACAAAATACGCGATACAGCTACCTCCCATGACCGTACTTATGTTGTTGAAGTAATGGGGCGTCATGCCGGAGATATTGCCTTATGGTCAGGCGTAGCTGGCGGGGCGGAATCAATACTTATTCCTGAGACCAAAATGGATATGGACGATATCGTCAGTCGATTGTTGGCAAGTCAAAAACGTGGTAAGAAGTATAGCATAATTATTGTAGCTGAAGGTGTGGCTCCTGGACATAAAATTGGGGAAATAATTCAGGAACGGACCGGTTTTGAAACTAGAGTAACCGTACTAGGCCACATTCAACGCGGTGGTTCGCCGTCAGCGTATGACCGGGTGCTAGGCAGCCAAATGGGAGCTAAAGCTGTCGACCTTTTGTTGAGTGGAGTAGGTGGTAAGATGGTTGGCATTCAAAATAACCAGATGGTGGCCGTAGACTTGGAAGAAGCCTTAAATAAAACCCATCAATTATCACTACCGCTCTATGAATTGGCGCGTAGTTTATCTATTTAATGATTTATAAATAAAATTTGATTGTTTAGTAGTCATGCAAAAATCTAATTTGTGGAGGTAAAACGTGTGAATAAGGAAATAACGTTGGATTATTCCTATACACTGCCGTTTATTCAGGAAGATGCGATTTTTGGTATGCAAGCTAAGGTTTCGCTGGCACATCGAGCATTACATAATAAAAGCGGAGCGGGAAATGAGTTTCTAGGGTGGCTGGATTGGCCGGTCAACTTTGACAAAAACGAATATGCCAGAATAAAAAAAGCGGCTGCTAAAATTACCGCTCAGTCGGAAATAGTTATTGTTATCGGTATTGGTGGCTCATATCTTGGGGCTAAAGCTGCTCTGGAAATGCTGACGCATACCTTTTATAATCAACTGCCGGCAGAAAAACGTAAGACTCCGGAAATATATTTTTTGGGACATCAGCTTAGTTCAGCCTATTTAGCCAACCTGTGGGAAAGGTTAGACGGAAAAGATATTTCGGTAATTGTAATATCTAAATCAGGTACCACCACGGAGCCCGCCGTAGCTTTTAGGTTTATGCGCGAATACCTGGAAAAGAAATACGGTAAAGCTGGGGCTAAAGAAAGAATCTTTGCAACCACTGATTGTAAACGTGGCGCATTAAAGCAAATGGCTGATGAAGAAGGCTACGAAACTTTTGTTATTCCTGATGATGTTGGCGGTCGGTTCTCGGTATTAACGGCGGTAGGATTATTGCCTATTGCTGTTGCCGGAATAGATATTGACAAAATTATTGACGGGGCGAAAACTGCCCATCAGCGCTATAGTGTTGAAAAATTGCAAGACAACGCTTGTTATCAATATGCTGCTGTACGTAATCTATTGTATAACAGTGGCAAAACAATAGAGCTATTGGTAAGCTATGAGCCATCACTCCAATATTTCGCCGAATGGTGGAAACAACTCTACGGCGAAAGTGAAGGCAAAGAACACAAAGGAATATTTCCGGCGGCAGTTGGGTTTACTACTGATCTCCATTCAATGGGACAGTATATTCAGGATGGAAACCGTACCCTGTTTGAAACTGTACTATGGGTGGATGAGCATGGTCCGGAAAAACTTGTTGATGAAGAAACAAAGGATCTCGATGGATTGAATTTTTTAGCCGGGAGAAGTCTCCAGTTCATTAATCAGCGGGCGATGGAGGGAACAGTATTAGCCCATACGGATGGTGGCGTTCCCAACCTCATTGTTCGGGTGCCAAAGCTAGCGGCCTATCAGTTTGGTCAGTTAGTGTATTTCTTTGAAAAAGCTTGCGCAATCAGCGGGTATCTATTAGGGGTAAATCCCTTTGATCAGCCGGGAGTTGAAGCTTATAAAAAGAATATGTTTGCACTGCTTGGCAAGCCCGGTTTTGAGAAAGAACGCCAGCAATTAGAACTAAGACTTAATAATACAAGCAAATAGATTGGATTTGAGGGTGATGATATCATGAAGAAAACGAAAATTGTATGTACTGCTGGTCCAAGTACGGATAAAGCTGGCGTCTTAGAAAAAATGATGACTGCCGGGATGAATGTAGTTCGCTTTAACTTTTCCCACGGTTCGCACGAAGAACAGGGCAACAGAATTGATCTGGTGAAAGAAGTCGCCGCTAAAAGTAACAAGACCGTAGGCTTACTATTAGATACAAAAGGGCCGGAAATGCGTCTGGGCCATTTTACGGCAGGTAAGGTAACTCTTACGGCTGGAAAAAGCTTTATTTTGACAAGTAAAGAAGTAAGTGGCGATGAGACAAAAGCGTCAGTCAGCTATCCAAACCTACCCCAAGAAGTTAGTTCAGGCAATATGATTTTGCTGTCTGACGGTCTGATCAGCCTGAAAGTAGATAAAGTAGAAGGCGATGAAATATTCACTACTGTTCAGAACACGGGTAAAATTAGTGATTTAAAGCGGGTGGCTGTTCCTGGTGTAGGAATCAAAATGCCGTTCTTATCTGAAAGTGATGAAGCGGATATCTTGTTTGGCGTTAAAAAAAATATGGATTTTATTGCGGCTTCTTTTGTGCAGCGGGCCGAAGATATCCTGGCCATTAGACGCGTCCTTGAATCGGTGGGGGCGTTTATGGATATCATCGCTAAAATTGAAAATGCCGAAGGGGTAAAAAACATTGATGAAATCATTAATGTAGCTGACGGTATTATGGTAGCCAGAGGTGACCTTGGGGTAGAAATCCCGGCAGAAGAAGTACCACTAATCCAAAAACGTCTTATTGAAAAATGTAACAAGGCCGGCAAACCAGTTATAACCGCAACTCAGATGCTTGAGTCGATGACCACCAATCCCCGTCCAACTAGAGCTGAAGCCAGCGATGTGGCAAATGCTATACTAGACGGAACCGATGCAATCATGTTGAGTGGCGAGACGGCTTCGGGGCAATATCCGGTCGAAGCGGTTGAAACTATGGCTAGAATAGCGATACATACGGAAGAAGCACTGAATTACGGTCATATTTTAGTGAGTAAAGGGATTGACCAGCTTGGCACAACCACTAACGCTATCAGTCATGCCACCGTACAGATTTCCCACGAACTCGGCGTGGCAGCTATTATAACTGCTACTCATTCGGGTTACACGGCCAGAATGGTATCCAAATATCGTCCGAAAGCGTCAATTGTTGCAGTCACCCCAGTGGAAGAAGCTTTGCGCCGGATGACATTGATATGGGGCGTGAACCCGCTAATTGGTAACAACTCGGCGGATAGTGACAAAATGGTAACAGAATCAGTGGCTACAGCGTTGACCAACAAGTACATTAAAGAAGGGGACTTAGTGGTCATCACCGCTGGATTGCCTGCTGGCATTTCAGGAACAACCAACATGATTCGAGTACATACAGTTGGCAATATAATTTTGCGCGGCGTAGGCGTGGGCCAGAAAGCTATAACCGGTAAAGTGTGCCTAGCCTCGAGTGGCAAAGAATTAGCGGCAAAATTCCAGCCGGGTGATATCTTGGTAGTTAGTGGTGTTGATAACGAAACTGCCAGCTATGCCGCCAAAGCGTCAGCTATTGTGGCGGAAGAGGGCGGTTTAACCTCTCATGCGGCAATTATCGGTATTAGTTATGGTATACCGGTTATTGTTGGGGCTGAAGCAGCGACTAAGGTATTGACGGACGCGACAATAGTAACTGTAGATTCAGCTAGAGGCTTAGTATATCAGGGGGAAATAAACGTAAGATAATCAACCCAAATCAATCATGGACAAACGGAAAGGGAGTAAAGCCTGGGAGCAGTGCTTTATTCCCTTTATTTGGCATGCATAGCTTTAAAGCCAGGATTGACGAAAAAAGCCGAACATGACAAAAATCACATAGATATTCCTATGATCAAATACAGTACGAGTTAAAAGTATCCAGGTATGGACGAACTGGCAGAACGGTAATATAAAAGTAAAATATACTATCTAGGAGTAAGTATGGCCTATTATTTTGTAAAATTTCTTAGTCAGGTAGTTTGCTTATTGCCAGTGGGAATTCGCAGTAAACTGGGGACATGGTTGGGTGAGCTATGTTGGCCGTTTGTTCCTAAACGGCGCAAGGAAATGGCCGTAAACAATGCAATGATCAGTTTGGGGCTAGAACGGAGTGCGGCACTTGAGCTAATTAAACAAAGTGCAACCCGTTTCGGGCGAATGTTTATGGAAGTGTTGTCCTTTCCTCAGCTAAACAAAAATAATATTAAACAATATGTTACTATTCACGGCGGTCAGTATCTTGATGAAGCATTATCATATGGCCGGGGCGTTATCCTAATTGGAGCTCACAGCGGTAATTGGGAGATAATGGGCCAGGCGTTAGCGATAAATGGCTACCCTTTTGTGGGCATACCACAAAAACAGACAAACGCAGCAATGGATAAGTTTATTAATGAGTATCGATTGTTGTCAGGTATGCAACTGGCATATAAAACTGATGTCCGCGAGATGATGCGGTTGATGGACAAAGGTGGAATGCTTGGCCTACTGATGGATCAAGATGCCAAGGAAAAAGGAGTTGTGGTCGAATTTTTTGGACGTTTGGCGACTGCCGCTCCTGGAGCGGCGGTACTGGCCAGAATGAAAAATGCGCCGATTGTACCGATGTTTATCACTGAAACGGGAGTGGGACAGCATGCTGTTTTAGTTCAGCCGGTAATATGGGTTACGAAGACTGACAAAAAAGATGAAGATATTTCTAGCGTTACGCAGCAGCTTACGACAATTATCGAAAATCATATTCGGCAGTATCCTCATGAATGGTTTTGGTTGCATGACCGTTGGAAGACTAAAGTTTCCGGTAGATAAATTGTGTGTATAAGCTGAAATCGGCTACCTCCTAGTAAGTGGAGGCAGCCGATTTCAGCTTAATAAGGCTGGAGCTTGATTTAAGGCGTATATTATTGTATTGTGCCCATTGCTTTATCCAACTGCGCGCGACTGGTGTTGTAGTCGTAAAGTGCTTGAATATAATTGGTTTTCGCTTGAATCATCGCCAGTTCAGCGTCCATGACATCCAAGTTGGTGCCGACTCCGGCTTCATAGCGTTCTTGAGCCAGTGAGTAGTCAGTCTCGGACTGGTGGACAGCTACTTGGTTGTTGGTAATTCGTTCAGCTGCTTCTTTGACACTGAGGTAGGCTTGGCAGACCTCCAGCGATATTTTATCAGCCAATAAGTTAGCCTGAGCCTGAGTTTCGGTGACTTCGTGCTCAGCCTGTTTGATTTCGGCTTTGGTTAAGCCATTATCAAATACATTGAATTGAACGTTCATGCCAACCAGCCAGCTATTTTTACCCTTGCTGGTAGACGGGTTGGTGTCAGCCCAGGTTTCGGTGCCTACTAAAGCTACTGTCGGCAGTTTACCGCTGCCGGCAATTTTTACTTTATCGTTAGCCATAGCCACTTTAAGATTAAGCTGGCTTACTTCTGGACGATTTTTTAGTGCGGCCGCGATACTGTCGTCAACAGTCAGGGTAAACGGCTGATAGCCGAAGTCATCCGCTAAGGCCGCCTCGTTGTGCAGCGAGACTCCGATTACTTTATTCAGCTTGTAGCGAGCCAGCTGAAAGCCGTTCTGAGCTTTGATGAGATTATTGCGGGCGTTGGCCAGCCGGACTTGGGTTTGCAGCACGTCCGACAGTGACACTGTACCGGCATCATAATGATTTTGGACGTTGACAAGATGGGCGCTAAGATCATCAACTGCCTGTTGCGCGACCCTGGTTAGATTGCGCGTTTGGAGCACTGTAAAATATGAGGTAGTAACTTCCAGGGTCAACTGCTGCTTAGTCGAGGTTGTGCCCAGTGTGGCAGCGGCAGCCCCATGCTTGGCCATACTAATGCTATTCTCAATTTTGCCGCCGGTATAGACCGGCAGGGTCAGCTTTAACTGGTGCTGGTAGGCGTTGTAGACGTCATCCCAGGCGGGATAATCAATAAGGCTAGAGGTGTTATAGGGGTTGATAGAGATGGGATACTGGCTAGTAGTATTATTGTACCAAGAAGCCGGTGTATCGGTGCGGGCCAGCGTATAATCGTAGCCAAGCGTAACCCCGTTATAGGCTTTGGCCTGGTTGATAGTCCAGGTGGCCTTTTCCTGAGTCGATTTAGCCAGGGTCATGGCCGGATTATTTTCGATGGCCAGGGCGATGCTGTCGGCGAGAGTCAACGTTGTAGGATTTGGCTCTGCGTAGGCTTGAGGCAAGGCGGTCAATATGAGGGCCGCAGCTAGCGTCAGTCTGGCGCAGTATTTATGATAACGGTTCATTATAGAAAAACCTCCTAAGCCGGGACGGCTAAAGTGTGTACGGAGCCTTGGCAGCTTATTAACCAGTTATGGTCGCCGCTTGATTGTTGGTAAGCTTATGACGTCTTTTGGCATAGATCCAAGTGGCTAGACTGATTAAAGCAACCCCAAGCACCACTAATACCATAATGTTGCGGTATAGCAGCGGCGATTGTCCGGTCAGCAAGATATCGCGGAGCGCGTCGGACAAATAAAATAACGGAAAGACATAAGCGATTGTTTGGCTAAAGGGGTCCATCGAAGCCAACGGCCAGATATAACCGGATAGCGTAAACGCCGGAATAGAATAGGTCAAGGACAACTTGGTATAGGTTATTTCACTGTCGCAAAACGAGGCGACCACGCTGCTAAAGCCAATCGCCGTTAAAACAAAGGCGATTGATAAGAAAAATAGATTGCTGATATCGCCGCGGCAAGGAATATCAAACAGTTCAATTGCGACCAGCAGCGTTACGAAAAAGGATATAGTAGCAAAGACAAAATACGGCAGCAACTTGGCCGTCATCACCTTAATTGAATGGGCGGAAGCTAACTCACGAATATTTTGGTATTCACTGATAATACTGGCTCCCACTGCCAGGAATATGCCCTGCTGAAAGGCCGCCATGGCTAAGCCAATAACAAAAAAGTTTAGATAACTTAGGGTAGGATTGTTTAGTACCCGGAGGGAAAAATCAATCGGAGCGGTCTTATGAGCGGCCAAAGTTTCTGGCAGGCCGACGGCTTCGACCAGTTTAGCGCTTACCTGCTGGTTAAACGCGCCGAGAATTTCCTGGGCGGTAGTTGTGATCGTATTTGTAATAACCAAGTTTATACCGCTGGCAATAACTAAAACCTGAGAAGATTTATCCCCAGTTATATTGCGGGAAAAATCCGGGGGAATATCAATAGCGGCATAGGCAGTTTGCTCATGCAGGTAATGTTCCATCTCCTCGGTGCTGGACGGTTGGCCAACGATTTCAAATCGTTCCGAATCCGCAAAAGCTTGCACCAGTGTCCGGCTAAGTTTAGTTTGATCTTCATCATAAATAACGATGGGGACATTCTTGACGATATGGGGGCCATACAACAGACCGAAAATAATTAAATAAGCCAGTGAGGCGCCGAAGATAAAGTTTGTTCGGCGAAAATCCTTACGCAACATTTGATGTAATTCACGTTTTACCATCTGTAACCAGTTCATGCTAATTCCTCCTGGGCCTCTGAAACAAACCTTCTCCGGCGTAAGGAGAAAACTGCGATGGACAAAACACAAAATACGCCGCCGAAAGCAATCAGAATTAAGGTGTTATTAAGAAGACCGGGGGCGTAAGCCGCCAGAAGAATGTCACGTATCGTCATTGCCGCATAGGTGATGGGCAAGATAGCGGCATAAGCTTTACCAAAGCTGTTCATGGCAAACTGCGGCCAACTGTAACCGCTGCACAGAAATGATGACATAATATAGATAGCCGAGTTTTGCATGGCTGACAGTACGTTAGGGGCGGCCGCTGAAATAAACAGACCTAGACTGGCAACGGCAAAATTAAAAGCACTGCCGATTAATAACAGCTGGAGGACACTGCCGCGAAGCGGTGTGCCAAACAAGCTGACTAAAATACCGATACAAACCAAATAGGATAAAATTGACATCAGCCAGCATGGCACTAATTTGCTGATGATAACGGTTAGTGAAGATAGTTCACGGCGGCGGGCCAGACTAGCATACTCCTTCGTCAGCAATGTGCAAGAAACCATAAAAATAGCCAGTTGGATGCCGTTTACCGTTAAACCGGAAAGGACAAAATTGCTGTAAGAAGCGGTAGGATTATTAATTACTCTTACGCTCATCCGTACCGGAGCTACCGTTTTAAGGGCCTGGGTAGGGGGCTGATTGATACCCTCCACTAGTTTTTGACCAACTGCGGCGGCATAGGTCTGGACTATTTCCTGACTGGTAGACAGCACGTTATTGGCAAACATTAAATTAGTAGCATTAGATTCCATCATGACCGTAGTGGCGTGGCTAAGCTTAATATCCCGAGAAAAATTTTGCGGGATTACCAGAGCGGCCATGGCATTATTTTTATTCATTGTTTCTTTCAAGTCTGGTTCAGAATTTACCTGGGCAACAATATGATATCGTTCCGAATCGGCAAAAGCCTGCACCAAAGAACGGCTCGTTGACGTTTGATCTTGATCAAAAATAACCAGGGGAATATTTTTTACCGAATTAGCACTATAAAGAAAACCAAAAAGAACGGTGTATAAAATAGGAATGCCAAACAAAATTAAGAGCGGTGCGCCTTTGTTCTTAAAGAGTGCTCTGAATTCATGGGCAAGTAGATTAAACATATCAGTTGCCACCGTCTAAGATTTTAAAGCGCATGCCGGGACGAAGCTTATCGGAATTAACCTGAATTTTAACATTGAACGTAATAATATCGTTATCGCCTCGCTCGTTGGTTGACCGATAAGTAGCAAATTCAGCTTTTTTACTAATATCCACAATAGTACCTTGTACAGTGAGGTTGCTGTCCCGGCCGGCGAGATTAACCGTCTGGTTTAGTTGGTATTTATTCAACTCCGTCTCTTTTACTTTGAGGTTAACCCAATTGTCGGCGGGATCTTGAATAGCTATTAGCGGCATGCCTGAGGATACCATCGCGCCTTCTTCGACATACTTAGCGGTAACAATACCGGCAAAGGGTGCTTTAATCTCGGTTTCATCCAGCGCTACTTCTACTTGTGCTAAAGCGGCTTGAGATTGCTCAAGTTTGCCTTGGGCTGCTGTTTCAGTGTTACGGCTCATATCTGTTTGGAGCAGGCCGGCCTGCGCCCGGGCTACGGCCGACTCAGCCTGGGCATAACCAGATTGAGCGGCTTGATATCGTGCTTGATAGTTGTCAAATAACTGGCGGGATATTGAACCAGAGGTCACAAGCTTGCTAAAACGTTTATAATCGGCTTCGGCCAGGGTTAAATCAGCGCCAGCCTTGTCTAACTGGGCCTTAGCGGCGTCGAGTGTAGCTACCGCCGTCTGATCCTGTAATGATGTCCCGGTTGACGCTTGAACTGTTTGCGCTTCAAGGGCTTTGATGACGGCGCGGGCTTGGTTGGCCTGAGCGTTAATATCGCGATTATCAATGCGGGCAATTACCTGGCCTTTTTCTACCTGGTCGCCTTCTTTGACCAAGAGCTGAATGACTCGGCCGGGAATTTTCGAATTAACATCAACCTCTTTAGCTTCAGCGCGCCCCCAAACCTCTTGAGCCGTCGATTGTGTGCTGCAGCCGCTTAACAGCGAGGCCAGTAGCGTGATAGCTAAGCTAAAAGCCAGCCAGCGCTTTATGCCTGAAGTATAGAATCCATTATTCATAATACCATCCTCCAATTTTAAATTAGTTATTATTGCAGATTGGCGGGTTAAACATAAACGACTGCCAAATTAGGGAAATAGCCCGCTTATAATCAAAGTTGGGGTACCTGATAACCCGAGCCAAATACCCGTCCAACATACAAAAATAAGCCTGGGCCATATCACTAGGCGATTGTGGGGCGAATATTTTATCCTTAATACCTTGCTGGAATATTACTGTGACTTTATTGAGAATTACTTCGTTGTGACGGTGAAGCGAATCAAGTGCCTCGGTGGCGCAGTCGGCCGGGGGAAATAACCACAGTCGGACTAAAAAAGATAATTTGTCGCGGCTGTTAATATAGTGGTTGCCAACTGCGAAAAAGATAAGCTCCAATTGTTTATCCGCCGGCAGATTTACTGATTGCTCTAATGCGTCTGTCCAGCAGGCTTGATAGTCGTGACTAATATTTTTAACAATTGCCAAGAACAATTCCATTTTACCAGGAAAATGTGCATAAATAGAAGGCTTTTTAATCCCGGTTTTGGTGGCAATTTCAGACAAGGCGGTAGCGTCATAACCTTTTTCCGCAAACAATTTCAACGCTACCTGCTGAATTTTTTGTGCAGTCAAAATTTTCACCTCCCAGTAAACTACCTATCGTTAGGTAGTTTACTATACTAACGCAAAATTGTCAATATATTGTACATTTAAATAGGTAAAGCCGATAATAGATATTACTAAATAAGTTAAAAGCCACTTCCAAAGTAATTTTGTTAAAATGAGGCTTGGGCTATATGGCGAAAGATACCTGAGGCTAAGGAAACTTACGATACTTTCGATAAATTTTGATGATCTTTTGTTGCCCCTTTATTATTTACATCGTAATTTATTGGCAAAAACGTAATTTAGTATATATAGCCATTTTATTAATTCTAAAACTGTAGAAATCAAACAAATCCTTTCTAATATTCTAGAAAAACATGATTTTTACATATTGGAATAGGGCGATGAAGGAAACAAAGGAATTATAGCAGATATTTTTTCTAATAAACTAGAAAAATATCTGCTATAAAAATAGTGTAAAGTCTTATAAATCAGGCAAAATCAAAGGAAATTACTTATGGCATGATAATTGCGAATAATAAAAATAGTCGTCAAACGATAAAGTATATTGTATTAAGGAGGTAATGTCAGTGCTTGCAATTCTAGGTATTGTTACGATTTTAGTGCTCTTGGCAACCATAATATCCAAAAAGCTGTCGCCACTCGTAGCACTTATCGCGATTCCAATTATCGCGGCGCTTATTGGCGGATTCGATTTTACAACGTTGAGTAAATTTGTGCTTAGCGGAATTAAAAACATTTCACCAATGGCGGCAATGTTTATTTTTGCCATCGTATTTTTTGGTGTATTGAGCGATGCCGGGTTATTTGATCCGATAATCGATCGTATTCTGAAATTAGTGGGGGCAAGTCCACCACGAATATTAATGGGTACAGCGCTTTTGGCGCTGATGATTCATCTAGACGGTTCTGGTGCAGTGTGTTTTCTGATTACAATTCCAGCTATGCTGCCGATTTACGAACGTCTGGGAATGGATAAACGGTTGCTCTGTTTAATGGTGTCGTTAGCGGCCGGTGTTAATTATTTGCCCTGGACCGGTCCGACATTACGGGCGGCGGCGGCGTTAAAAGTCCCTGTAACTGATGTGTTTACGCCACTGGTCATTCCTCAAATTGTCGGTTTTATTTATGTATTCTCGTTAGCCTATCTTCTGGGGAAAAGAGAAGCACGCCGCCTTGGTATTGACAATGGAACCACGACGGATGTTGTGCTTACCCGTGAACTTAAAGAAGAGGAAAAGGTTCTGCGGCGTCCAAAAATGTTCTGGATTAATCTTATCTTAGCGGTAGTGGTTATGGGGACAATGATTTCCGGTGTTATTGATCCGGCACCGATGTTTATGATTGGTGCAGTCATTGCCCTACTCATTAATTACCCCAAAATAGCCGATCAAACAGCGCGGGTCAATGCTCATGCGAAAGCGGCATTAATGATGGCGAGTATTTTATTGGCGGCTGGGGCATTTGTTGGGATCATGACTGGCACGCAGATGATTTCAGCGATGGCAAAAGCGGCATCATCTTGTATTACTGCAGGAATGGCGCAGCATATCCCGTTCGCTATCGGAATTATCTCTATGCCGTTGAGTCTGTTGTTTGATCCGGATTCGTTTTATTTCGGTGTATTGCCTGTAGCGGGAGAAATTGTGAAGATGTTTGGTATCGAACCGTTAACGGTTGGACAAGCCGCGTTAATGGGGCAAATGACGGTTGGCTTTCCGGTTAGTCCATTAACTCCAGCTACCTTTTTAATTGTTGGGCTAACGGGTGTGGAACTTGGTGAACATCAGAAATTTTGTATTCCATTTTTATGGCTGGCGACAATTGTTATGACTATTACATGTGCAATAGTAGGCGTATTTCCGTTTTAGTAAAAAAAAGAGGTGTCAACAATGAAAAAAATACTAATTGGTTCAGGGGCCGGTTACTCAGGTGACAGAATTGAGCCTGCAGTTGAATTGGCGGAAAAAGGTAATATTAATTATTTGGTGTTTGAGTGCTTGGCCGAGCGGACAATTGCGATTGCCCAGCAAGCCAAACTGAATGATCCTACGGCAGGTTATGACGCATTGCTTGCTGATCGGTTTAACGCGGTTTTAAAAATTTGTCATGAAAACAAAATTAAAATTATCACCAATATGGGGGCGGCTAATCCGGTAGCCGGGGCCAAAAAAATTAAGGAAATTGCTAAAGCCCTTGGCATAAGTGGACTAAAAATTGCGGCAGTCGGCGGCGATGATGTTTTTGAGGCTGTTAAGACTGGAAATTATACGTTGATGGAAACGGGTGAACCGTTAGCAAACATCAAGGATAAATTGGTATCAGCTAATGCTTATCTCGGGGCAGAGCCGATTGTTGAGGCCCTGAAAAATGGTGCTGATGTGGTTATAACCGGGCGGGTAGCGGATCCGGCGTTGTTTATTGCGCCGGCAATTTATGAATTTGGCTGGTCAATGGATGATTGGAATATGTTGGGAAAAGCTACTTTATTTGGTCATCTTTTGGAATGTGCTGGTCAAATTACCGGTGGATATTTTGCCGATCCGGGCTATAAAGATGTAGCTGGATTAGCTCGGTTAGGGTTCCCGATTGCCGAAGTACAGGAAGATGGCAGTTTTGTTATTACGAAAGTTCCTGGCTCCGGCGGTCAGGTAAAGTTAGCCAACTGTCAGGAACAAATGGTTTATGAGATTCATGATCCGAAGAATTATTTTACCCCGGATGTTGTTGCCGATTTTTCGGATGTTACGATGACTGAGGTTGGAGAAAACCGGGTACAAGTCAAGGGCGGAGCAGGAAAGCCTAAAACTGATACGCTAAAGGCGTCGATTGGTTATAAAGACAGCTTTATTGGAGAAGGGCAGATTAGTTATGCTGGCCCGGGTGCAGCAGCTCGTGGGCAACTGGCGCTGGATATTGTAGCTGAGCGTCTTAAATTGAGTGGGGTTGACTACCAGGAAATTAAGTTTGATCTTATTGGGGTAAATGCTTTGCACGGTGCTAAACTATCTGCTGGTTATGAGCCGTATGAAGTGCGGGCTCGGGTTGCCGCCCGGACAAAGAATAGACGTGAAGCTGTTCGTATTGGCAACGAAGTTGAGACTTTATATACGAATGGCCCGGCTGGCGGTGCCGGGATTGTTAAATCGGCTCGCGAAGTTGTGGCGATGGTATCGGTGCTTGTGCCGCGTTCTTTAATTAACTATTCTATTCAGTATGAGGTGTTGTGATATGAAACTACGTGAAATTGCTCATTCCCGTACCGGTGATAAAGGTAATATCTCGAATATATCCGTCATCGCGTATGATCAGGCTCAATATAAACTTATCGAAAAATATGTGACAGCAGAACGGGTGAAAGAATTTTTTTCCGACATGGTGCAGGGGAAGGTTGTTCGCTATACGCTTCCTAATATCGGTGCGTTAAACTTTGTTATGTATGATGCACTGAGCGGCGGTGTTACCCGTACACTTTCGCTGGACATTCACGGAAAATCTTTTAGCTCGGCGCTTTTGAATATGGAAATTCCAAATAAATTGTGAGCGGTTGTTCTCCAATAGTAGAATGATATGATAAGTAAGCCCTGCCGTAGAAAGTGAATTTTTTCATTTCCTACGGCAGGGCTATTGCCGTCACAGTAAGCTTATAAAGTGTATGTAGATAAAAACCGCAGTTAAATCAAGGTTGAGGAGGCTTTTTTATGAAAAGTATTCAAACTAAGCTTATCGTAGTCATTCTCGGTATTTTTCTGGTGGCGATGGTTATCTTGGGCGGGCTGAACTATTGGTGGGCACGGAATATTATCGTGGGGGATATTAGCACCAATATGAGTGGAGAGGCGGCAAATGCCGCCGATAGTGTCGCCAGTTGGTTGAAGATCCAGCAAAGTGAACTTACAGGATTAACAATGGCCTCGGCGATACAGGGCGGCAATTCGGCCGACATCGGTAAATTTTTGGCTGGTGTTAAAAGAGAAAGTAACAGTTTTGAAGTTTTGGACTATGCGACGCCGGATGGCGCTTACGTTAATTCAGTTGGTTCGACGGGCAATATTGGGCAACGAAGTTATTTCCAGCAGGCGTTAAAAGGCGAAGTGGCTGTTTCCGACCCCTTGATTTCGGTGGGTACCGGTCACTTGGTGACGATGGTGGCAGTGCCGGTCAAGGTGAATGGCCAAGTGGTCGGCGTTCTGGCCGGCGGTGTTAATATGGAAGATGTTACAAAAAAAATTCTGTCGATAAAAATTGGACAGACCGGCTATGCTTATGTGGTGCAGGGCGATGGCCTAGTGGTTATTCACCCTAATAAAGAGATAGCCATGCAAGCTAACGTCTTGAAGGAAAACAACGGGTTTCCCCCCTCGCTACGGGCAATTGGCGAACACATGATCAAAAGTGAGACGGGAATTACAAGCTATGAAATAGGCGGCGTGGAGAAGAAGGTAGCGTTTGCCCCGGTGGCGGGAACCCAATGGTCGTTAGCGTTGACGGTTCCTACGGCTGAGGTCACCAGTGGGGTATCAACCCTGACCAAAGTGTCGGTTATCACCATTATTGTGGTGCTGATTGTGACTGGCCTGTTTATTGCGAGATTTTCCCGCAGCCTTGTTAAACCAATTCAAGACTTAGAAGTAATAGCTAAGCAGATCGCCGCCGGTGACCTTTCAGTGACAAAAGTAGATATTAGCAGGCGGCCCAAGCGGCTAATCAGATTGCTATGGCAATTACCAATGTGGCGGCGGGAACGGATGAGCAGATCAAAGCCGCAACCGACACTACGGCCGTTGTGGAACAGATTTCGGCCAGTATTCAGCAGATTGCCGCTAATGCCAACCAGGTTGCCGTTCACGCTAACCTGGCTGCTGAAAAAGCTAATGACGGGACTCGCGCGGTGGGGCAAGCGGTTGATCAGATGGGGCAGATCGAACAAACGGTCAATACCTCAGCTCAGGTTGTAACCAAGTTGGGGCAACGGTCTAAAGAAATTGGGCAGATTGTCGATACGATCTCCGGCATAGCCAGCCAGACCAATCTCTTGGCGTTGAATGCGGCGATTGAGGCCGCGAGGGCGGGAGAGCAGGGCCGCGGGTTTGCGGTGGTAGCCGAAGAGGTGCGCAAACTGGCTGAACAGTCGCAAGATGCGGCTAAAAAGATCGCCCAGCTTATTGGCGAAATTCAGGTGGACACCGATAAAGCGGTTGTGGCCATGGATAATGGTACGCGGGAAGTAAAAACTGGCGCCGATGTTGTTAATACTGCCGGGGCGGCCTTTGGGGAAATTGCCAGCCTAGTAACGGCGGTGTCAGATCAGGTGAGAGAAATTTCCGCCGCCATGCAGCAAATGGCTACCGGTAGTCAACAGATCGTAGGATCGGTTAAAAAGATCGATGATTTGGGTAAAAAATCGGCGGGTGAGGCTCAGGGGGTCTCAGCTGCGGCGGAAGAACAATTGGCTTCCATGGAGGAAATTGCTTCTTCAAGTCAGTCCTTGGCCCAATTAGCCCAGAAATTGCAAGCGGAAATCAATACGTTTCGAATATAGGATAGCAATAAATAGGTGATAACTTTAGAAATATTATGATTGCATTTCACTATCTTGTTTGTTATATAATAGAAGTATCAGTATATAAATATACGATTGTTGAGGCGCAAGGTATGGGTTCACAGGAACGGCAAGGTATTGAAATGACGGATGATGTTTTTTCTTCTATTCAGACAATGGAACAATGGTATATTAAGATATTGGATTCTATTAATAACGGGATTTTGGTTAGTGATCGCGAATTGGTGGTTCATTATATTAATGCTGAGTATACCAGGATTACCGGAGTGGCTTATGATGAGATTGTCGGCCGGACCCTGACCGAAGTCCGTCCGGGGGCAGTGCTTCCACAGGTCATCCGCACCGGGAAAGCACTGATGGGAGTATATCGGAAGGCCGGGGACATTGAGTACGTGGCTGACGTTGCGCCGATTATGGTCAATGGCGTAATTGCTGGTGCGGTGTCAGTGGTTAAGGATATAACCGAAGTCAGAAAGCTTTCCCAAGAAATTCAGAAATTCACCAAAAAAAATAATCAACTGAAGAACCTGGTGGATCGTATGTATAAAGCGAAGTACACCTTTGAGGATATAATC
>JAGGAD010000098.1 GCA_017889625.1 Bacillota bacterium
CTTATTTACACTTTGAATTTTTGTATCACTTCATTAAGCTCAGCCGCCATCTTCGCCAACGCGTCAGCGCTTGATGCTACTTCATGCATACTGGCAGTCTGTTCTTCTGATGCTGCAGCTACCGTTTGCGTACTGGCACTGGTTTGTTGAGCTACCGAACTGATATTTTGTACATTATTTACAACATTCCGCATGCCGTTAGCCGTTGCTTCTACAGCCTGGCTAATCTGCTCCACATCGTTTTGAACTTGTCCCAATTTATCAACGATAGCACTAAAGCCTTTAGCTGCTTCAGTAACTGTATCTTTACCGGCGGCAACCTCCGTATTGGCCTTATTTACCATGTTAACCGAAAAGTCAATATCCGCGGTCATTTTTCTAATGATTTCTCCAATGTGACCGGTTGCATCCGCACTCTGTTCAGCCAATTTACGGACTTCTTCCGCAACCACCGCAAACCCTTTTCCTGCTTCCCCGGCCCGGGCGGCTTCTATCGCGGCATTCAAGGCTAATAGGTTTGTTTGACCCGCAATATTATTGATGACTGTTATGATTTCCTGAATTTCATTCGAACCTTTGACAAGTGAATTGGAAACATCGGTAATTTCCTGCATTGATGTTTCGATAGTCTCATTTTGTGCTACTACTTTTTCAATTAGCTGCATTCCTTGTTTAGCGTCGCCAACGGCTTTATGGGTATTACTATTCACTTCAACCGTAGTAGCATTCATTCGGTCCGTTCCGACAGTTACTTCTTTAATAACTACTGAAATATCGGTAATGTTATTGGTGTTTTTTACCGAGCCACCGGCTACTTCACTAATCGTACTGGCAATGACTTCCGACGTTCGTTGTTGTTCCTCTACGGTTGAACTTAGTTCTTCACTAGAAGCCGCTAAGGAATCGGCACTATTGTGTACCTGATTGACTACCCCACGCAAAGCTTTTTTCATGGCAGCAAGCGCGATAGCCATATCACCAATCTCATCGTTTCGTGATGGCGGTACATCTTTTGTCGTTAAATCAAGCTCACTTATGGCTAATAATTCATGGCGCAAGCTATTCATCCGCTTGCCCAAATTACGGCTAAATAAGAAAATCATTGCAATTACTACTAGGATTACGATTATGCTGGAGCCAATAATTGTCTTAAATACAAGGCCTTGCTGTTCATTAAGTTCCTTAACTAGTTGTTGTAAAGTCTCTTCCTGTGACTTGGTAATCGCATCAAATCCCGCATTGATCAGTTCTGTTTCCTGCCGCGTAGCAAGTAATATTTCATTATAGCGAGGGTCATTCGTCCGTTTGGCCTTAATCAAGCGGTTAACATCATCAATATAAAGTTTAAGGTTATTCTGTAATTTTTCTCCTTCTTTCCGGCTTTGTTCCGATGCCGCAGCCGCGGTGAACTTTTGAATCATTTGGAAACTTTGATTTATACTTTTTGTCGAAGAATCAATATATTGCTCTACCCCATATCCCAAGAAGCCTCGCAATTCGGCAATACCAGTATGAAAACTGTCTTTAGCCTCTATTACCATCATCGTCCGCTGAACCGGGCCTTTAAGCATACCTTGATAAGCCTCAGATGCGTAATTAAACTGATGCAGCGTTACTCCCAAGAGGATGGCTAAAAGAATTATGGCTGTGGCAAAAATAACACCTAGTTGGCTTCCTATTGGCATGCGGCGAATAATACTCATCCTTTCTCTAATGCAAGTATTTTAGCAATATTACGACAATTTATAACCAAATTCCTGTATTACGCAGCATTTTATCATTATGTAAATAATAGCAAATATCAGTTTAACTCCTAACGAACAGCTTTATTCATGGCTATATATTATCTCAGCAACTTTTTCAACGGCGGTTATCGAAATGATCTGCTAATTTGTTTGGTTGCAGGTAATCACAATAATTTGAGGAATTAAATGATTATGGTAGACGCTCAGCAGAAAGAAGGTGTAGATTTGGATGCTAAAGAATTGGATACTTTACGAGAGTTGATTGGACAAACTTTACCAATAAAATGTAAAAGCTGCGATAATATTTTACACTTTGATATAGCTGCGATTGTAAACGAAGGCCAGATACTAACTTGTGATAAATGCGGCGATGAGAATTTTTCTAAGGTAAGCGAACAAAATCTAAAAAAGCTGCTTTGGTTTTTTGACGGTCAACCTAATGTGAACTAAGCTAATCTGCCATCCGCCTAACGAACACCTGGCTTGACGCCAGGCGGATTATATTTTAACATAGTTTATAAAGTAGCTATTATATTGTTTTTTTGAAGGAGAATATAAAATGGCAAAAATACCTAAGAACCGCCAAGATTCTGAGATGTTCGGTAGTTTACAGGAACAGATCACGTTTGAAAATATCAGCGATGGTTATTCTGACCACCCGGTTGTTAAGCCGGCTAAACACGAAACAACTAAATCATCCTATGCCACTTTTTTAACCCCGGAATTACAGGAAGATCTCGGCAAAGCTTTATTAACCCTAAAGTTAAATTTGTATAAAGAAGGTATTGTTGATTATTCTATAAAAGTAGCGACAGAAGCTAATCAAGTCGTGCTTAAGGCTGTAGCTTCGAAGAAACCGGCTAAACAGCGCCAAGCCTGATAGTCGCATGGTATTTATTGTACAATCTAGTTTGTTTAAGCGAAAGCAGCATAGGCAGTATAAGGCTATTTAAGCCTTATACTGCCTATGCTGTTTTGTGCGCAAAATTGTAATCCGGCAATGAAATTGTTGAATTATCTATACTATGCCACTTCAAGACAACTTCTGAAGCCGCAGATAAATAATTTTATATTATTTTTCATCCGCATTAGGATTTTGTTTTCCCAGCCTATAAGTAAGATAGATTAATAAAACTGTCATAATACTTGTCCCCGCCATGTTGGCCGCGGTAAGCAGGTACTTTGGTACTGACTCATATAAGCCAAATAAACCAAATAATATAAAGATTATCGCTGCAGACCATTTAACGGCTCGCTCGGGGATTTTCTTACCTAGTACAATACCAATAATGATACCAATGCCGTCCGCCAGCATCATGCCAGTAGTAGTACCTAGCCAAACTGGAATGATAGTATTAAATTGAGCCGCAAGCGCCACAGTCGCTAATTGGGTTTTATCCCCCATCTCTGCCATGAAAAATGCTATGGCAACAGTCCAAAACGGACTCCGCCCCGTCTCTTTATCTTCCCCTTGGAGTTCATCGCCCCGAATCGTCCACAGGCCAAATAAAATGAACGATACCGCAGCCACGATCTGGATATAGCTCATGGGCATAAAGTGAGTGATATAGTTTCCCACAACGACAGCAAATAAATGGTTCAAGACGGTGGCCGCAAATACCCCCCACATAACAGTTTGCCACCGATACCGGGTTGCAAACGCCATGGCTAATAGTTGTGTTTTGTCACCCATTTCAGCTAAGACAACAAAAACAAAGGATGTAACAAAAGCAGTTATCATAATATTATCTCCTTCTTGTTTATTCTTATATAAAACAAGACCTTAGCATAACAGCTAGTCCATACTAAGGTCTAATCCGTTTAAAGCCAACAAAAAAGAGACTCTTCGCATGACATATGTAAGCCATACTAAAGGTCTCGCTAATTGACTATCTCAGCCAACGATAGAGCCAGACGGTAAAGCCGTCAGTGTGTTGACCCTATCTACTAAGCTACTCCCCTTTAGGAGTATATTTAATTTATTATATTGTAATATCTATTCGCCAGCCTGTCAACATAAGTATGCTCAGAACCGCGGAAAAATTATTCACGCATTTTTTTGCCGCATTGCTAATCTTCAGGGCATATTCTTCCGTAAGTGGCTCACTCATATCACCGATTGCTATTGTTTAACATAAAATGTAGTAGAAATAAAATGTGAGGTTAATAGAATGGACATTTTTTGCCGGAATGTTAAGCCCTTTGTATGTCCCAATATGCATGAAATTAATTTCTGGCTCCGCATCATGAAAGAACATTCCCTATTTATTAAGCTAGGCCTTCCCTGTGACCAGAAAAGATATATAAATGAGGCTGATCAGTTTTTTCGCGTATTTCAAGACTTTGAACAGCATGCCAAAATGGTAGGTTGCGAAGATGACTTTAACCACTTCGTTTGTGACATCATCGCCACCGTAAAGAGTATCTTTGCCTTTAAACGACATCTACTCCATCAATATATCGAGTGTAGAATTATCGGCACCGCCAACTATCCACTTTTACTTGACCATATCTCAAGGGAAGCTATGTACTTTTTAAAAATACTAGAAAAAGTCCGGGGTGGAGAAATGCAATACCCGGTCGATTCAATTGTGAGTGAAAATGTCTTCTGGCTCAGAATCATGGCGGATCATGCTAAATTCGTTAGAGGATTGCTTGACCCATCAGAGCGGGAGCTCGTCGACCAAGCAAATCAATTCAGCAATCAGTTTGAGCAATTACAACTGCACGCCCGCGACCTTGATAGTCTGCTCTGGCACTTCCGCCCCAATAACGACTTAGCCCGTTTTGAGCAAACTGTTACCGAAGCGACTATGAAATTACGTGATTTTAAAACCGCTGCCAATGATTTACTGCAAAGCTGTTCTGCACTAGCCCTATTCCCCCCACTTCTTGCTGATCACGTGCGCCGGGAAGCTGAACATTTTCTCGAAATCTTATC
>JAGGAD010000051.1 GCA_017889625.1 Bacillota bacterium
GTTCGGTTTTGTCAACATCTTTTTTTGTTTCGCTGTTTTAATCACGTCGCCGTTTTCAACAGCTTCTATATATTATCATGCCATTTTTATTATGTCAATCGATATTCAAATTTATTGTGTATTATGCGTAGCTATGAGTGTATATATACTATATAGTATATCATCCACTATTTATTTAAGGGCTTACCCCAAAACAAATGCCGGGCACACATAAATAACAACTGCTGCCCCATCATAAGACAGCAGTCATCAAAAAATATCAACCACTCAAACCAGTCTGTTCTTGCTTACCGACTTGACAAGCATCTCCGAATAATTAACCCTATTAGCCTATAGCAGTTAGACCGCCATCAGGATAAATGATATTGCCGGTTACAAAGCCGGACGCATCTGAACACAGGAAAACAGCTGGGCCAACACAGTCTGACGGTAACGCCATTCGTTTCATGGGCAGATTTTCTGCCATATCCTTTCTGGCATTGGGACCGCGGCTATTCAAAATATCGGTCATCATCGGCGTTTCAGTAACCGTTGGGCCGATAGCATTTACAGTTATATTGTACTGACCAAACTCAGAAGCCAACTGCCGAGTAACCATGTCCAGCGCCCCCTTGGTGCCGCAATACCCGGCGTTTCCTGCACCTCTGGTCGCAATCTTGCCGCGTACCGAAGATAAATTGACAATTTTTCCGTAACCGTTTTTAATCATGTGTTTGCCAAAGTGCTTGCAGCACATCATAACTCCAACTACATTCACATCAAACATTTGCTCAAAGATGTCCATTGGAAACTCCTCGGCCTTGAACTTCTTATTGAAACCTTGAGCATTCACAAGAATATCCACCCTGCCAAAGTCTCTTACTGAATCAATTACCAATGCTTCTACACTCGATTCAACCGAAGCATCTACAATATAATATTTTACCTCAATACCACAGGCCGCTTTTATTTCCTGAACGGCTCTCTGGAGAGAAACCTCACTTCTACTGGCAATAGCAACTTTAGCGCCGGATTCGGCAATCCCCTGAGCTATCGCTTGACCAAGTCCGCCTGCCCCACCTACAATTACGGCATTTTTACCCTGAAGGGAAAACATATTACCCATCTTTTAACCCACCTCTTCTTTCCGTGTTAATAATTATTGATGTTTAACAAGGCCAAGTATCTGTCGGGCTTCTTCAGCTGTTGCAATTTCCCGCCCAGCAACCTTCGCCAATTCAATAGCCCGTGTAACTAGCTGAGCATTCGTTGCATAGACACCCTTCTCTAAAAATATATTGTCCTCTAGACCGACCCGAAGTCCGTCACAGCCTGCAGAAAGTCCTGCTAACATCATCGGCATATGGCTCTTGCCGATGCCGGATATCGACCAAGTCGAATCTTTCGGAATCTTGGGCAGTAAATAGCCAAGACTTTCTACATTGCCCGGCATACCACCGGATACGCCCAATACAAACTGGCAATGGCAAGGCGTTTTCAGGACATTTTTTTTGATATAGTACTCAAGATTGCCAATCATACCGGCATCAAAAATCTCAATTTCAGGCTTTATTTGAAGCTCTTGACACATGGCACCAAGTCTTTCCAAAAATGGTGGCGTGTTGAGAAATACATAACTGTTTGCCCAATTCATCGACCCAGGATCATAAGAACACATTTCAGGCATCAATACCGGTAAATGGGCCACCCGCAAATCTTCCGGCCAAACACTGCCGGAGGTTGTAAGGTTTAATACAATATCCAGCCCGGCTGCGTCAACAGCCTGACGAACCTTTCCTATTACCTCGATAAACACTTCTGTTGCCATGCTATTTTTGCCATTTTCATCGCGGACATGGATATGCGCAATGGCTGCGCCGGCTTTAGCACAAGCGACAACATCTGCAGCAATCTCATCAGGAGTAATCGGTACATGCGGCGTCTGAGTCTTCATTGTTCCTGCCCCGCAGAGCGAAGCGGTTATAATCAATTTTTTTCCCATAATTTATCCACCTTTACTTTCTATTTATCATTTATTTTTTACAATTTTTTCACACCGGATCATTCATTAGCTTTTTTGCTACTCTAAACACTTCAAATAATTGTTTATCTCGCTTCGCCAGAACTTGCTCCGCCCTGCGGCCGGTATAATCATAGAAGCCCTTGCCCGTATTGACTCCATATTCGCCCTTTTCTACATGTCCAAACAGCGCCTTAGGATGATAGTTCTGCTCAGGCATGACATAACTCTTATTTCTGAAATTATTAGCACTCATATCCAGACCAGTAAAGTCAAACCGTTGAACCAGTCCGATTATCATTGCGCGCGGAATAAAGCTGGCCTTGACAGCCATATCAATATCCTCGGCTGTGCAATAATCATTGTCCAAAAGATAAAACACTTCTTGATTTAGAATCATCTGCATCCGGTTAACAATATAGCCAGGAACAAACTTCTTCATGTGCACCGACGTTTTACCGCTTTTGTTCAGTATCGCCATAACCATATCGACCACTTCAGGGTGGGTTTTATCATTTCTTACTACCTCAACCAACGGAATAAGTTGGGGCGGTGCATACCAATGAGCAATCACCGTATACGGCAGTCTGCGCTCAGGCATAATCTCAAAAATGTTCAAAAACGAAGTGTTAGACGCAATATATACATCTTCGGGAAGAATTTTGTCCAAAGCCTCATATAACTCGGACTTAGCATCGCAGTTTTCTACAATCGTCTCCATAACAAAGTCAGCTCCCGCCACTGCCTCTTCTACCGTGCGGCAATAACTAACTCGTTTGAAAATCGTCTCAACCTCAACGGCCTCAATCTCCCCCTCTTCCGCGAAGGTTATTAGACTTGAATGTAGAATAGAACGAGCCTTTTGAAGAGTTGCGTCCGAGCGGGTAAACATACAAACCTCGTAGCCCCCCGTTGCAAAACTTTGTGCAATACCCGGCCCCATTGTGCCTGCCCCCAGCACCGCTATCCTTTTGATATCTTCTCTTTTTCGCATAATGATTACTCTCATCTCCAATATCAATCAGTAGTTTCGGGAAGATCAATGCCTGGAGCTATTCCTCACCCCTTTCGTCTCATTGCCGCCTGAACAAATAAAAAAACCTAGCCCGCATAACGCAATAAAACATTGCACTATGGCGAGCTAGGTTTGCATACTTTATATATCGGAATTTTGTCCCGATTATCATATTCAAACGACTCATGAACTAATATATTATTTGTCTACATTATAATTCATCTTACCAAATATTACAATATCTTTTTGACCGACCTTTTTTGACCGACCAGACTGATGTCTCTATTGGGGAGAATACCCATATTAAATTTTACCAAAACGGTGGCTTTGCTACTATCCACTGCTGTTGCTGCTGACTTTGTGGCAACATATGGGCATCAAACCACATATAAAAAAACTTTTCTACCGAATTCACAACATACCCATCCTGAAAATGATCTGCTGTATCAAATGAATCTGCTAAAATCAAAACATCATCAGCTACCATATCCGTTCCCATAGTATCATAACCGATAATTACTCTCCAGTGCCCACCCCAATCAATATTTTCAACTATTATTGGAGTATTATTTTTTAAATTTGTTATTACAAAATTCCGAAATTTTTGCACCGTCGCAAAGGACGTGCCGTTTTTATTAGCAGATGTTAAACTTGACTTAACATCCCATCCAATCATTTTAAAAAACTTAACCATACCTTTGGTATCAGTGCCAATTCCTGATTTAGTCCCCATTATTTTAGCAATTTTCAACTCATTCCACCTGGTATTATCAAAATGATTCAGTACTGTTAATGCAGCCGCGGGACCACAGGTTATCTCTGTCGTTTGTTGATACGTCTTATATTTAGAAAGGATCGTTAATGTACTAGTTGACTCTAGATTAAAAAAATCCTTTAAATAATAGTAGGGAGATTTATTCACCTTCCCAATTCCATTATATGACGACGCCCCCCTCATTACTGGTAACATACCCAGCCGAATAATAGCTCACCTGGCTTTCCACAATAATATCCGTGTTCTCGACATTAGTTGCTAAAACCATATTGGTAGAATCATTTTCTTCCCGTGATAAAACACTTGCATCCTAAAACGTTCCCCTTGTATTCTATTTTTCAGTATCTACCTTAGTCACTGTTACGGCAATATTTCATCATTAATTTGATGGATATTTTTATAAACCTGCATCGCCGCCCACCTAAGCCCCGGATAGAAATATGCACTCCACCATTTTCGGTGAGGTGCATGTTTCTATCAAACTGTTAACCCTTGCATCGAAGGACTATGCCGACTCACAGTAGTCTCGATATCAATCCAACACCAGCTTTCCCGTAAAAACATCATCGGCAGTAATTCTAACAACTTTTTCAGCTTCATTAGGATTTAATATTCTAATATACACTTCCGGTGAACCTTCCGGCGGAATCTGCACAGCCCATACCGCCATTGTCCTAGGTTTTGTGGGCATACTCCCCGTTCTAAAGATGCTGTTATCCGGTCCGTCATTCTGGTCATTGCTAAAAGAGATAACCGTGGAAAAATCATATGGCTCTGTCACTGAGCTTAATAGTTGTCCAATACGGTCATATCGTTTCTGACTGCTTTCGCCAATAGTACGGTTAAACTCTAGCATTCCTTCAGACACATAATGATTAGTATGATAAAGGATTGAATTTTCTTTAACTGTAACAGCAAAATGACCTTCCGGTCCAATTTCGATTGTTGCCACTTTATTTTTGTCAGCTAGCATCAAAATTTCCGGACCTAAAAACAAATCAGTTCTAGCCAGTGCCTCATCGACACTACTACATTCCTTTAATAACTTTACCAACACTCCACCAGTATGAGGCATTGCTCTTCTCGCTTCGGCGGGAATACTCCCCGCCGTGGCACTTATAACAACCAATCCGGTTTTATTTATCCCCGCCTTCATTCCCGAATATTTGCCCTCTGTGTAAAGACCAAAATAACTATATCCGGTTTTAGGAAATACCGCTTTTAGAGACTCGTATTGATTAGGTAGCCAATCACGATTTTTTACTAGCATACTGCCCCCGCCATTAACCAAGCTTCCATTCACCGCCCATAACGTACAAGCCTGAACCGGTAGTGACCCAAACACTATAACTCCCAGCACAAAATACCCTATCCATCGTTTTATTTTCATCATCTCCTTAAGCCACATCCAAGTTGTCTTTTATTATAATTTTCCCTCAGCATCACACATAATCCTCTATCTTGTAATCAGATAGTAACGAACGCTCAATTTCCTGTTCTTTGTTTAGAGTTTAGGCATGCAACTTATAACTCAACCAATAAAATATATGATAAGATATTTGTAACAATAATCCAGAGGAGATGAAGTGATGTCGTTATTAATAAGAAACGGCAAAGTTCTTACCATGGCAGATACGGAGTATGAAACCGGCTGTGTTCTTGTGAAAAATGGAAAAATTTCACGAGTGGCTAAAGAGATAAATGCGAGTGCTGACATGGATATAATCGATGCCACCGGCTGTGTAGTTATGCCCGGAATAATTGACGCGCATTGCCATATCGGTATTTCAGAGCAGGATATGTACGAGGGGGATGATGATACCAACGAAGCAACTGACCCTGTAACCCCGCATTTCCGGGCGATCGATGCCATAAACCCTATGGATAGTGCCTTTAAAGATGCCGTAAGGGGTGGAATTACCGGCGTAATGACCGGTCCAGGAAGTGCCAATGTAATTGGGGGCCAATTTGTATTTATGAAACCTACCGGTGCATCAGTTGATGATATGACCGTATTAGAACCTGCCGCTTTAAAAATAGCGTTTGGCGAAAACCCCAAGCGAGTCTACGGTGAACAAAAAAAGACTCCTTCAACTCGAATGGGCGTGGCGGCAATTCTACGCGATAACCTCACAGCGGCGATAAACTATAAAGATAAAAAAAGACATAAGCCCACTGAATTCGAAAAGGACTTAAAAAAAGAAGCGTTTATTCCGGTATTAGAAGGTAAAATCCCCCTTAAAGCCCATGCACATCGATCAGATGATATTTTAACAGCAATAAGAATCGCCAAAGAGTTTAATGTAAAAATTACCCTTGATCATTGCACCGAAGGACATTATATTAGTGAATACATTAAAGAATCGGGTTATCCGGCGATTGTCGGTCCTTCGCTCACTGGCAGATCCAAACTGGAATTAAAACACTTATCCTTTAAGACACCAGGAATACTTGCAAAGACAGGTATTAAAATTGCTATAGCCACCGATCATCCAGTTATTCCTATTCAATATCTGCCAATATGCGCTGGGCTTGCGGTAAGAGAAGGCTTAGATGCTGGCGAGGCACTAAAAGCTATAACCATAAATGCCGCAGAAATTTGTGGTGTAGCTGATAAAGTAGGCAGTCTTGAACCAGGAAAGGATGCCGATATCGCTATTTTTGACGGGAATCCACTGGAAGTACTCACGAAAGTTAAGTATACAATTATTAATGGTAAAGTTCAGTATTCAGGCGATAATCAGTAGTTATATTCCAGCAATATAAAAAGTAAGACTTGGTGTTTTCACAACCAAAGTCTTACTTTTTATAAATCCGTCCCCAACCAGCTACCAGTTCAACTGCGTCTCTTTATATTTTTAGTCAATCATCGAACCAATTAATATCCCAATTAACCCAGCTTTAATTTCATTTATCGTATTATCGTGGCGTTGCTTTTCTAGCTCCTGCCGATCTTGCCAAGCCCGATAACTTTCATTTTTATGCCGGCGCATCTCGCGCTCATGTCTGGCTTTTTCCTTCTGTATCCAATGATCGCGATTGTCATGATTTTGATAACGTTGATAATGCTCTTGATCGTCGCATCTAGGCGAAGCCTCTAATACAGATGCGTTTAAGCCAAATTGTGCACAGCCTACCAGTAATGAGTACACGATTACCTTTTTTACTATTTTTTTCATAAGACATTACCTCTTATCATTTTAAAATTATGTATTTTCCAAAGCGCCTACGTACACTATCGATTGCTGAAACACGTTGAAAGACCAAGGCAATGACTCTTCAAATCAAGAAAATTTTAAATCCTTTATTTTTCCCTCCTTCTCTTTGATATCTAAATTATAAATCAAAAATGTGACTAAACTATGTCATTTATGTGAATATTTTTAAAACTAAATGTCCACCAAAGTTGTCCAAGCATTTTATTTTACGCTTTCTTGTTGCACTAAAACTGAAGTAGCTTTTTCTTTTAAAGATAACGCCAATAAACCAGCAAAAAGCGGAAACCACACCAGCATATTTATTGCGAAATTAAGGCCGATATGTTCAATAATAACTCCGACAAGACCAACCCCCAGACCGCCCATGCCAATTCCAAATCCTAAAGTTAAGCCTGAAGCCATAGCCGCATTTTTGCTGATTATTTCCTGGGCCATCACTACGGTTACGGAAAACGAAGCTAATAAATTGGCCCCAGCAAACGCTAAAAATAAATATTTTACAATTCCTCCGCTATACAGAAATAACCAGAAAAACGGCGTAGCCAAAACAAGCGAACTAACAATTACAGCTTTTCGCCCCCATTTATCTGATAAAAGTCCACCGAATATCCCACCGATTGCCCCAGTAAAGAGCATAATAAAAATAAAATGGCTACTATCAACAATAGAAATATTCTTGGTCGTTAAATATAGCGGTAAAAAGGCTATTAGACCAAAATATGCAAGTGACCGGCAGGCAATAACCATTACTACTTTAGCAAGCTCAAGCCACCGCCCACGTAAAGCAGTTAAAATTGTGGCAGTTTCAGCTTTTTTCATTGCCGACGTTTTTGGTGCAGTGAACCAGAGCAATATTGCAACAAGAATACCCGGAATAACAAATAGCGGGGTAATTCTTAAACCATAATTGCTTACAACCGGAATAACCAGCAATGGGGTTAAAGCCCAACCAATATTCCCGCCAGCCGTAAAGATAGCTTGAGAAAAGCCTTTCTTTTGCCCGCTAACCGCACTAATCATCGCCGATGCCTGGGGATGGAACGCAGCCGTTCCCAGGCCTGACAGAGCCGTAAGCAATAACAAAAGATAATAATTGTCCGTTAATCCAATGAGACTGAGCAGCACTGCCATCCAAATTGTTCCTACATATACCATCCATCTTTGATTTCTTTGATCAACCAGATAACCAAATACCGGCTGTAATATAGACGAGGTAGTTGTAAATGCAGATATTAAAAAAGCACTTTTCCCAACCCCAAATCCCGAAGCAACAATAAACGGCAATAATGTCTGGATAAAATTCATATACCAGTCATTTAACATATGGGCAACTGAAATAGAAATTATTTTTCCCTTTTGCACCGTTGTTGTAGTCATCTCGAAGCCTCCTTCTATACTAACTACTACGCTCAAGCACAGTCCAGCAACTATATCAACAATCTCCCAATTTATGCTCAAGCAAATGATTAATCTCGTTGAGGAAATGTAAAATAACGGCCTGTTCGTTGTCACTATAACTTTCCAATACTGACAACTTCTCTTGTTGGGCTTGGCTATGACATTTTTTATGTTCGTTATATACCTGCTGTCCAGAATTAGTAAGACGATAATAAATTTCTTTATTATTTTCCGGAAGTTGATAGCTCTTAATCAAACCCTTACCAAGCAGCTTTCTGGTGATTTTACTGATAGCCCCCCTGGTCATGCCCATTTCATTAGCAATTTTCGTTACATTTACTCGGTCAATTGTGCCAATCCAATCAATACAATGCACTTCCGCAAAATTGGTTCCCTCAAAAATATCCTCACGCCCATGACAAAACACATCTGAAAGTTCTTGGATTTTTCTGAGTGCGTTAATTATTTTCATTGCATTATTCATATAAATACATCCTTTTTGTTTACGTGGAAACAATATTATAGTATCATACTTTTGTTTCCACGTAAACAAAAACAACATCAAACCATCCTAGTCAATTTTCCCAGTCCAAGCAATCCTTCTGCTTTTTGAAACCACCCACCCAGCGCATGGTTTTCGTTTCAGCAATAAAGCTTTATTTAAATGGTTGTTAATAACACGTTTGTAAATAGTTGGTAAATAATGTAAAATATAAATATTATCACTGTTTAATATAAAGGAGCTGGACATTTTGTTTTATAATTATCCGTCTTTCGTTGATGTTAATAAAATTAATGAATATCAAGGAAATGAAGGACAATACCGATATTATCTATCAATCCCATTTTTTAATGCTGATACCCCTAATACTTTATTAATAGTATTAAAAAATCCTAGCACTGCTGACAAAATAATGGCTGACGATACTGCTTTGCAAGTATGCAATTATGCTTATAAACAGAACTTTAGCAAAGTCATATTAGTTAATTTGTTTGCCTATAAAGCCACTGATTCAATGGAACTAAAAAATTTATGTAAGCTTCATGGATTAAATCATATCGTAGGCTTAGAAAATGACAAATACATAAAACAAGCTATTCAAGAAGCCAATAAGATTATCGTTGCCTGGGGAACACCGCCTAAAGGTTTTGTGACTACCTACAAAACTAGGATAAAGAAAGTCCATACCCTATTAAAAAAACATAATTTATATTACGCAAATAAGCTTTCAAAAAAAGTTTATCCACTACACGCTATAATATGGAATAAGACAATAAATTTAAAAGATTATCGTAATGATTGCTTATTGTATAAATAAGTCCTACTTTTTAATTGAGTAAAACTAATGTTTGACCATCACCGCCCTTAAAAACATTTATATTCATTTAGCTGAATCCCAATAAGGTCGACCACACGCAGACATAAAGCCAGGAGCACCACCACGCTCCTGGCTTTATTGCGCCGCTACCAGCTAAATAGGCAGCAGTAATTTATCATATAATACAGTATAATAATCAGTGTATAATACACATTTTATCTTACTCAGCAAAATATGGAGACGAGAGAGGAAATCACTACATTGATGCTATATTTCAAAAAATGTCTGACCTTGATAAATAAAAGTTATGTTGCAAAACCATTAATAATAGCTATTTTATCCATTATCATTGCGTATTTTCTACCCGATTTTACAGCTTGGATTATAGAAGAAAATATGCCTGATTTTCCTGGCATTACACAACAATACCATTTTTATGATTACGTTACTATGATAAGTATGGGGCTAATTTTTGTATTTAGCTGTTGTATCTCGTTCTATGGTATTTACGGACTAGTTCGTTATACGCTATTTCAAAAACATCAAGGTAGACGAAAATTAGTTCTTGTCTTAGTTACTTATATGTATATAATTGTCGGCTTCGCCAACACATACTTTTTAATTAGCTATGTAGGCGACGAATATGATTCACTTCACAAATTTCGGCGTTATTACGAATTATCTCAAAATCAGGAAGCAAAAAGCCTTATGATTAAAGAAGAAATTCATCTACCCAATAACAATGCCCTGTTAGGAATAAAAAGCAAATTATGGTCTGGCGTTGACACGAAAGAACAACTTCAACTATGGAATTATAAATTTTTAAGTGAAATAACTGAAACCCTTCCTGTTTCCTATATTTTTAAAGGTGTTGAATTTACGCAACCTCAAGTTATACGGTATCAGCCTGACCATAAACTTTCCGCATATGCCGATTGCCTGTATTTTAGTACTATTACTATCGCCTCAGTAGGATATGGTGATATTACTCCTCAATCGGCCTTAGCTAAGTTTCTTGTTTGTTTAGAAACTATCATGGGACAGTTGCTTTTAGCCCTGGGCATTGCCAGCGCCTACTCAGGAATTTCCCACACAACTAGGACTGCTCGAGTAATAACGCAAGGAACTCATCATGAAAAAATTAAGAATCCATAATAGTCGCATATAACAAAAAATATGAGGATAGAGAGTCATTAGTCGATATGATTAGACGTTACATCATTTATTACAATACGAAACGAGTACAATGAAAGCTGGGTGTTTTGACTTCGTATGAAAAACATAAACTGAATTCATTCGCATAAAAGCAGCCAGTAGCCCCATTCTGAGGGGCTACTGGCTGAGAAAATATTTTTTTCTTATTTCATTGTCCACTTGACGGGTAGCAGTTCACTTAACACCTAGGCTTATTTTCATTAGCTATACTTCACACACCAAACCTCTTAATCGATACTGATCATCAATGGCGCACAACTGCACCATCAAAAATAAATATTTACATTATAATTATTTCAGTCTAAAATAGTTAGTGTTGAAACTAATTAAAAGAGGTACCTTATGAAAAACTATCGCTTTCATACCATAAACATTTTGGGCCGGGCTCATGCTAAAAGATTACTTGAAAAAATTTATAGTACTGGACTTACAAGCAGCCAATGGCCCATAATTGCTCATCTGCTATTCTATGGAGAATCAACTCAAGTTAAAATTTCGGAACAACTAGCCATTGAGCCTCCTACCATTTCCAAAGCCCTTCGTAACATGGAAATGATGGGTTGGATATCACGAATCGTTGATCCCGACGACAAACGTAAAATTAAAGTAATCCTAACCACTAAAGCCAAAAGAACTGTTCCCATCTGGCTCAAAGTAATCGATGATCTCCAAGAACAAGTCCTTAAGGGTATTTCCGCCGAGGAGCTTGAGGTCTTTGATCGTGTTTTGGAAAGATTATTTGAGAACCTAAATAAAGAACATCTCTCGCAAGATAAGAAGGAAGGATAAATCTTGAATTCATCACTACAAGCTAAAAAGTTACCTCGATTATGGTCTTTGAATTATACGTTCCTCATTCTCGGTAATTTTTCGATATACTTAGGATTTCAAATGTTGGTTCCAACCTTCCCTATTTATATTTACCAACTTGGTGGATCAGCCTTAAGTGCCAGTCTTTCCTTTAGCTTAATTGCTATTTCGGCCCTAATAACCCGTTCCTTTTCTGGAAATGCAGCGGATGTCGTAGGCAGGCGGCCCCTGCTTATAATTGGTTTCTGTTTTTTGTTTTTTTTAAACATCTCCTTTTTTTTCGTTGCCACCACCGGCATGATTCTGGCTTTACGGCTTTTTCATGGGATTGGCTGGGGCATAGCCTCAACTATGCTTGCTACTGTCATCTCTGATAATGTACCTTCCCTTCGCCGCGGCGAAGGCACTGGCTATTATAGTTTATCCATTATCCTAGCAACCTCTATTTCTGCCGCTATCGGAATTTGGCTCATAAAAAATTATAATTTTGAAACTACCTTATTTGTTTCCACAACCCTAATCTTAATTGGTAGTGTATTTTCTCTTAAAACCTTGGTCACAACCATTTCTACCAATAAAACAGCCACTAAACTGTCCTGGAGTTCGCTTGCATCAAGCCTCTTTGAAAGAAAGGCCGTGTTCCCTTCATTTCTCTGTTTTATTCACTCGATTATTTACAGCGGCATAATGAGTTTCATTGCCATCTTCGGTATGGAAATTCAAATGGATAATATCTGGGTATTCTTTCTTTGCTTCGTCATAATGGTCGTCATAAGCCGACCATATGCCGGAAAACTATTCGATAAAAGGGGCCATGCCGTCGTAATATTACCGGGTGCAATCTTTATGATTATCGGCCTTCTTTTCTTATCATACACCCATTCAATTTACGACTTGATTATCGCCGCCATATTCTACGGTCTAGGCTTTGGTGCTGTTCAGCCCTCACTATTAGCCTGGGCGATCAACCGCTCTCCCCTCGCTCGTCTAGGAGCTGCCAATGGAACCTTCTTATCCTTTGTCGATTTAGGCTTTGCTCTCGGGACTATATTATTAGGCTTCATCGCCACCAATACCACTTATGCAACCATGTATCGTATATCAGCCTTATTTATGGTGCTTTTCCTTGCCTTATACGGTTACTCCTTGCTAAAAGCAAGAACCTTAAACAGCCATCAGCAGTTGTAGATTAACCAGTGATTTCAGCTCCAAGCACCTACCTTATTTACTGCTGAATAAGTCCAGTTATCTGCCGGAATACTGGAAAAAGGCCCTGCAGCCAAGGCTATGCTATGAATACATAACATAGCAATCATAAAACTTGCTACTAATAATTTTTCATGATTTCCTCCTATTTTGGCATTATACTCGTTCTATCCCTAACCAATTATAATGATAAAACCCCCAACAATTGTTAATTAGATATTATATTATTGTAAACTTCGCAATTGAACTCGCTTATATGGTTCATATCAAGTTAACGCTAACACATTAAATCGCATGAAAAGTGTCAGCTTCATATCATCATTTTGCAGCTAATCAATCATTTATTTCCCGGCAATTATCCCCTACTGACATTTAAAAAAGACGATACATTCCCGGGAAATGTATCGTCTTCTCATTTGTCTTTGCGCATCAATCGCTTATTATTACTACAGCTATTCGAAACCGCCTAACAATTGTCTTATCTCCCTCCCACGACCGCCTCAGCTTTAGAACAAGCGTACAGCGCCCCGGATTTATCGGTTTAAAGTAGAAAATTGCTACTCCTGCAGCCCTCTTGACCTGGTCATTCTTCGCATAAAATTTATGTGAAACCATTTCAAGACTGCTACTTTTGTCTTTCACCTGCCAACGATATCCTGTTAATTGTTTTTCCTCTAACACTACCCTTAGCATTGAATCCATTGGCAGAACGATTACATTGCCATAATCATTTTCGTAAACATCAATAAAATTCATATTATAAGTATATTAATTGTCGTTTTGTTTTGTGCGCCCGTTTAGTAATTTGCTCGCCAACGCCAAGACCAGCCCTGGATGATAGTAAAACCAGGATAAAATAGGAACAAAATACTCACCTAACTCTGTCCAAAATCATACCATGTAGTATATGTAATAAGCGAATAACAAGGGGTGACATTAAATGCCATATATTCCGGTAGGAAAAGGGATTAAGGTCTTTGTTGAAGATATAAATTCCAGTGGCAAACCAATATTATTCATCCACGGCTGGCCAGTAAACCACAAGATGTTTGAGTATCAATTCAACCAGCTTCCCCAATGCGGCTATAGATGCATTGCGCTGGATCTTCGGGGTTTTGGCAAATCCGACAAACCATGGAACGGCTATTCTTACGACACCTTAGCCGACGATGTATATTGCGTTATTGAAGCCCTTGGGCTTGATAACATCGCCCTTGTAGGATTTTCTATGGGAGGAGCTATTGCCACAAGATATATGGCCCGCTATGAAAGCTACGGAATTTCTAAACTCGCCCTTATTTCCGCTGCTGTTCCCAAATTTACGCAAGGGCCTGACTACAAATATGGCCTACCAGTCTCAGAGGTTAACACCCTTATCCATCAAAGCTATGCCGATCGTCCAAAAATGATAAGTGATTTCGGCAGTAAATTTTTTGCAAGCAACGTAAGCAGTGAATTTAGAAATTGGTTTAATGGACTTGCCCTGGAAGCATCCGGGCATGCGACTGCCATGACCGCCATCTCGCTTCGCGATGAAGATTTACGGCCAGATGCTAAAAGAATTTACGTCCCAACAGCAATCTTTGCCGGCGTACACGACCAAATAGTATCCTTTTCTAACGCTGAACAAATGCATAACTATGTTACCGGCTCTGTCTTTGTCCCGTTCAAGAATAGCGGTCATGGCTTGTTCTACGATGAGCTTGAAAAGTTTAATCATTGTCTTACACAGTTTTTATCCAAGTAAATTATTGCCTAACTAGAGCTTGTGACCCCGGTTAGGACTTTTATTATCGGCACGTCTTACAGAGACTAGCCCCAATATAACTTCCCTGGATATTTGAGAAATACATATTGAGAAGCGAAAAAGGAAAGCCTCCCTGCCGGAGGTTTTCCTTTTTCGCTTCGGGCTCTAGAAATAGAATTCCATCTGACCACGATATACTTTCCGGTCGGTATTATCACTAATGTTTTTACCCGTCATATACCACGCGGTAATTTTGGTATTTTTCATCGGAACATAGTCAAATCCGACCCGTGATCCTTTAAAATTGATATCAAGAATACGATCCTCACGGTCATAATCGGCGGAAGAATAAACCGCATCCGAGGGAATCTTCTTATAAGCGGCAAAAAAGTCACTGGAGCCAACCACACTGGCATCGGCAACCTTGTACTGTAGTTTTGCCAAATAGGCTTTATTATTGTCGGAATCAACGTCGGACTTAGCAGCAGCAGCAATAACAATCAAATCTTTCGCTACTTTGGTGTCAAAGCCCACACTGCTATAGTGAATTATCGGTGATCCACACTCATCAATTTTTTGATGTCCAGCATTTATATTCGTGCCCTTATTAACAGCCCAGGCAACGTCCAACCCGTTAAGCCGATAATCATCATCCGTATTACCGGAAATAATCGTTGTTTTTACGACACTGCCATAGGTTGCCGCCACTCCCATAATTCTGGTATCACACGCCAATCCGTACACCTGGTTATAGTCTTGTTTACCTACTTTTAAAATAGCCCCAATCACCGGACCTGTTACATATAGCTGTTCCGTCATCCCGTGGCTAAATCCGTCGTATTTAGCGGTAGGGCTGGCCGTTGTGATGTTATTAGCATTTCTGCCGGAACTTAGATAAGCACCCGGTAAATCAAACTGTCGTTGCAATTCACTCTCTGTTTTTACACTCCAATCGTCATTTATATTATAGGTAATTTTAAGATCAAGGTTCACATGTCGATCATCAAAGGTTTTTGCATCAGCCTGCTGATCATCGCGAACCCGAACAGCGCCGGAAATCTGAATGGCACTGGCTTTGTCCTCCAACGCCCTAACCCGGATTCCCAGTCCTCCTATTTCCGTTTTATATTCCTTCTCCAATTTTTCAATAAGCGCTTTTCCCTCGGCATTTGCTTTATCTTCCCGTCCGATCGCTTTAGCAACTATAACGGCAAACTCATAGCGGGTAAGCGTTTTGTCGCCGTTGAACCGCCCATTGTCGTATCCGTCGATAATACCGTCAGCGGCCAGTTTTTTCACAGCCTGGTAGGCCCAATGATCTGTGGGAACATCTACAGGCGCAGCGGCCCACCCCATACCGGTAAAGCAAAATGTTACTACCAGCGACAATATTATCCCTAATCTTGTTTTCATATTTTTCTCTCCTTAGCTATGTTGTGATTTTTATAACTAATCTCTAAGAAGTTTTTCTACATAAATATCATGAACTGGGCACGATACCATTTATCTGTCCACGGGTCATCCGCACGAGTGGCCTTCATATCAATATACCTTAAAGTAAACAGTATTCTTTTGGCCGGAATAAACTCGTACCCAATTTCATATCCCCTGGCCCCATGGTAACCATCATTTGCATCAAAACTACTGGCAATAGACGCATTGGCGTCGTTTCTGGTAATGTTCACCCAGCAGTCATAGTCACCGACCTTCATAATGTCGGCAAATTTGTAATGAACCCCTAACACCCAGCCTATATTATCAGTTTCATACGTTGACTTCGCATAAGCGGCGGTCAACAAGATTTGGTTCTTCAACATGGTATCAAAGCCATATTCAAAATAATTACGACCTGTTACACTACCGTCACCGGCAAATACTTTTGTGTAAGACACCCTAACATTAGTTTTCGGGCTAAGAGCATAAGCATTAGCGGGGCTGGTCCGCCGGGACCGTTAAGGCCGCCGTCACCAAAGCCGAACTGCATCCCTGTGATATAGTCACCAAACACTACGCCTTCACCAGGATGATCAATAAATCGTCCCACCATAGCTTTAGTTGTGCCGATTTTACCAAAGGCCTTCAATTCCTTACACTGATTCCATTTAGTTGATGCATATAGCCCAGTTCTCCAGTCCCGGTTATATTCGCTCTCCACCATAGCCGTCCAGTCATCATTAACTTTGTAATAAGTATCTACAACAATTTTGACCCCCGATTCAAACCTATTTCCAGTTTCCTGAAATTTATCAGCTGATACGGTATTTTTGATGTCATGCCAATCCACTTTTGAAAATCCCAAGACACTCATTCTAATTTTATCTGCCTTTTTCTCAAGTGAAAAAACATGTACGCCAAGGCCGTTTAGCTCTTCACCAAATTCATTCTTAAGTTTCTGGAGAATCATCTGATCTTCGACTGAGGCTTTATCAGCTCTCGCCATAGCATTTGCCACCATTATGGCCATTTCATAACGGGTAATGATTGTATTTCCGCTAAAATTGGGATTGCTATAACCCCTAAGGACACCGTCATGAACCAGTTTAGTCACCGCGCCATAAGCCCAGTGGTTCGCCGGAACATCATCAAACACATTAGCCGCAAACGTTGTCCCGGCGCATCCGAATACAAAAAGAAACGCCAGTATAACAATTAAACATCTTCTCATATAACCACTCCTCCGGTTTTCAGTCACCCAATCATCCTCATGAGAAAAAGCAGACTTACTGAACAGCGGCCGTGGTGTCATCCTGAGACTTCTTCGAGGCCAGCGCTGCCCAAATCAGGCCGATAACAACGTAAACACCAAAACCAGCAGCGCCTAACGTATACAAAAATTGAATCGACGCATCGCCAAACATGGCTTTCAGACTCGGTTCAATGAACGAGCCAAGAAATTGTCCCAAAAACAGAGCGTCAAACACAATCGCGATAACCAGTCCGCGATTTGCCTGCGAACTAACCACCGTCGCCTTAGTAAAAATATACGGCATAAACATCCCGCCACCAATACCGTTAACAAACATCGCAAAACATGTCCCATAAATACTGTGCGCATTCATCATCAAAATGTAGCCTAGCGCCATGAATACAAAACATAGCGGCAAGGTGTAATTGCGCAATACTTTATAAACATATTTAAAGGTGACTCCCATCGCAAAGGCTGATATCGAATAAGCATTAATTGTTGTAGCTGTAGTAACGGCATCGCCAATACCTTGCTGAATAATAAAGATTGGCAATTTCAACATCAGAATGATTCCCATAAACATTGAGGCTAAAACAATTAGCGCCAGAACCAAACCAGGTGCAGCATCACGAGCAATGCTAAGCAGCGAGCCTGTTTGCGTTTTTGTCTTATATGTACGTTCCGGCGGCATATACGGCAGAGCCATGATTTCAATAATTAAGATAGCGACGAACAATAGATACGCCAAAAACGTATATTTCCAATTGATTACACACAGAAAAGCCGCCAGCATCGACATGACAATTACCACAACGGCCCCAAAGGAGTTCGACCATCCCATCATCTTCGCCCGATCCAGTTCATCATAAAGATCAGCGATAATGGCCGTCCCTAGCGGCACTACAATACCCGCGCCGATGCCAAAGATAGTTCTCATAAATAAAACTTGATAAATAGAGTTGTTGATAAACGCACCGCCAACCCCGCCAATAATATAAATTATCAGTCCGCAAATTAAAATACTATTTTTACTATAGTAATAACAAAGTCTTCCCGCCAATAAGCTACACGGAATCATAATTACTGGTGGCAACGTCATGATGAAAGAAAACCACGAAGGATCAACATCGGGAAATACCTTACCAAGTTCACCAACAACCACATTAACCAACCCAACATCGATATTTACTAAACTGAGTAACAGCACTGCGATTGTTAAAAACAAACCTTTTTTCTTTTCCATATTCATACCTCCCAATATCCGTTGTCTTAATTTAGACTCACCACGCAAAGATCCATAGGGAAAAATCTAGTATCACTCGCCATTCTTCTGATGATTTTGCGAAATCTGATAATTTATGGACCTTTGCTTTTCGTACTTGTTTGGACTACGCCAAATTCTGTGTTTATTCCTCACCTCCTGACAACTTAGTACAACCCCTTTGAGTTTTTTCACCTTTACAGTCATTTATTAACAATACTCTGCTAGAGTCATTATACCGACATTATTTTTTTTCCGGAAATATATAAACTCACTAGGACTTATATCAAAATATTCTTAATATTATTATGTGAAAAATCTATTGGCACGAAAAAAGGCAGAAAGTCATTTTTTTCAATGGTTTTCTGCCTATAGATAAAGGATAATGTTCCTTACCGACCTTCATGTATGCCTAACCTAAGCTTAAAGCATGCTTGGCGGCTTGTTCTCCCGCCATATAGCCAGAGTTAAAACACCACGTCAAAGATGCCGCAATCGGCCCATAATCCTGCGTTACCCAGCCGCTGGCATTATCACCGGTTGCATACAAGCCATTAATTACTTTTCCCTGCTTATCAATCACTTCCAGCCGCTCATTAATTTTTATCCCACCATGGGTAGTGTCATAACACCTTACGCCAAGGATTGCATAATACGGTGCTTTTGTAATCGGGCGAAGATACTGCTTTTCTTTCATAAAATCTTTATCCACGCCTTCCGAGCAAAACAAGTTATACCGATCCACGGTAGCTTTTAACGTCGCCGGTTCAGCGCCGATAAACGCCGCAAGTTCTTCTAACGTATCTGCTATTTTGACAACCTTGCCCCGGTCATTCTCCTTTTTCAAATCCACCGCTAATTGTTCCATATATTCGCGGTCACTGCTCATCTGCTTATCTCCCGAACTATCATCGGCATTGATAATAAACTCCTTAGTCGCCTCATCGATAATCCCATACAGAATAGTTTCCGGCTGGCGATACATTGCATTAGCGGCATCAAACCCCGCCGTTTCCGATGCAAAGCGCTCGCCGTTTTTATTCACCCACATACAATAAGGCCGCTGCAAAACATTATGGACCCGATAAGACCACGGATGATGCCCCGGACCAAAAAGCAATACGCCCATATTTTCACCGGTTACAGCGCCTACTTCATTTGCCATAACGATTCCGTCTCCGGTAGAATGCCCCAGCGACAACCGGGTTACGTTACCATCTACGCCAAATAAATTAGGGAAATGTTCTTTCAGCATTTCTTTGTTAGCCCCAAACCCGCCAGCAGCGAGAATAACACTTTTAGCCGTTACTTCTATTTTCTCATCCTGCGCGGTTGCCATTACGCCGGTAATCTTGCCATCACTGTCCGTAAGCAGCTTCGTAACCTTGGTTTTAGTTAATAATTCAATATTGTACTTAGGAAATTCCCCCAGCATGGTTTCCACAACCGTACTGCCCATGAACCCCGGTCCATGGGATGGATCCTCAACTTTATGATGGCTGCGCCGCTCCTTGATCCCAATCAACGATTTATGAGGATCAAACGCAATCAATTCAAAATCCATCCCTTTATTCTCGAGCCAGTCCGCAAGCTTGCCCGAATTTTCAATATAGGCGCGAACGATTTTAGGATCGGTAGCCCAACGGGTTGCCTTCATTGCATCCAAGAAAAGCTCATCGGTTGTATCCTTATACCCTGCCCGTTTATGTTTTTGCGAGTTGGTGGCGAACATTCCCACCGCCATCCAGGCATTGCCGCCAGCCCTCCCAGTTTTATCAATAACAATGACTTTCTCAGCGCCGCATTCAGCCGCTCTCACCGCCGCCACCGTGCCAGAACCGCCAGCACCGATTACCACAACATCACAAGACAGCTTTTTAATCTTCTCGGCGCTTCCATAATGTACTGCTTCATAAAATTCGCCATCTAAATTATTCATTCTTATTTACTCCTTCCAAACAACTGCTTTGCTAAATTTAAGTATTTATAATACTCTGATAGTTATTATAATGACATTCCGGCCACTACTGAAATATATAAACCGGCTAGGAGTTATGATTAAAAATTCTTAATATCTAAATTATCTAAAATTTCTTTCCATTTTTTCACTATTTTAAGTATAATTAAGACAATTATTTCACTTTATATCAACATTGCCAGTGAGGAGGCTTTTCTATGGATATTAAGCAACTTAATTATTTTATTTCGGTTGCCAAATATCTTAATTTTACCAAAGCGGCCCACCACCATCAGGTTGCCCAAACATTAATAAGTCATCAAATTATCGCTCTGGAAAAAGAATTTGGCACACCGCTTTTTTACCGAAACACCCGCTCAGTTCGGTTAACAGCTTCCGGTGAAGCCTTCTATAACAAGGTTAAACCGATCCTTTCCCACCTGGATCAGGCTGTAAGCAACATTAAGTTACTCCCTACAACTATTCAAGGTACCTTAACCATTGGCTTCAATGGAATTTCCGAAAAAAATTTTTTACCGTATTGGATCCATAATTTTTTATTAGATTATCCGAGCATCAAGCTAAAGTTATATAAAAACAACAAAAATAATCTTCAGGAGGCATTACAAGAAGAAAATTTTGACATTATTTTTCAATTATCAAATGGCTTCGACCCCAACCTCAAACTAACCTGGGAAAACATCTGCGTAGTATCAACCGATCATTTATGCGCCGTTATCTACCAGGATCATCCGCTGGCAAAAAAAGAAATCATTACCCGCCATGATTTAACCAATGAACCTTTTGTTTTTTTTGATTCTCAAGCTAATCCTTTAGGCTTTGATTTAATCGTCAAAGATTGCAACCATACCGGCTTTCTGCCAAACATTGTCGCCGAAACCAGTTCTGCGGAAGCACTTCTAGTATTAGTGGAATCACAAATCGGAATTACTATCCTTCCCCGCTGCTTCGAAGCGTTTGCCAGCAATAACGTGAAATTCATTACGCTTGCCGATGAGATAAATAATATTCCATCATTAATCGCTGTATGGCGATCCAATAATTGTAATCCCAATATTCCCTTGTTTATAAATATGGCGAAGAATCAGGGTAAAGCCCAATAGCAAAGCATCGCAAAAAAAAGGGGCTGTGGCACTAAGAAATTAGTGTGGCAGCCCCTTTAGTACTATTAGATTTCACTCATGATTTATACTTTCTGGTGAAAGAATAAAAACTCATAAATTTTTACTTATGATCTTTCATTCTCAAAATATAGAATCCGTCATCTAATGCATCTATAATAATATTTCCTCTATCATCTACAATTACATCTTCTGTTGTAGCATTTCTTGGTCCGGGAAATCCTGGGAAAAACGATTCATCTGATGTTTTATTTGGGTTTGGAGGTATAAAATATGCTATTTCCTTAATACGATATGGATCTGAAACATCGTACACACGAAGTCCTGCATGGAAATAACAGCAATATACTCTGTCTCCCCGCTGTTCTAGCCACGGTTTTCCTGACATTGGCTCATGCAGATTATGTGGTCCAAAGGGACCAGTTGCTCCATCTAGCTGCATTTCGTTAAAGTTTCTATAGGGAAAATCTTCCGGTACTTCGGGATATGGAAATTCTGCTATTAATGTCGGGTTGTATGGATCACGAACATCTACCATATGAATATTATTTAGCGAGTGGGCACGATTTTCTTGTCTTAGTTTTTCCGGTGGGAAGAACTGAAAACGTTCCCCTTCATTTGTTACAACTACTAAATCACGTCCTGGCAATGGCAACGCGGTATGAGTCCTTGCACCTGCTAATTTACTTGAAAACGCCGGCATAAGCTGCAGTTGTCCTAAGGCTTTTGGCCGTGTAAAATCAGAAACATCCAAGACAACTAATCCATCTCCGCAATATCCTAAATATGCCTTATCGCCTACTACAAACGGAGGTCCGTGCATCCAGCCTTTATCCATAAATGCCGGTACATGTGCGGCATGCGGGTCAAAGGTTCGTCCCGGATAGCCATCTGCATACTGATGTGGTGACCACCAACGGCCAACTTCAACCGGATTTTTCGGATTGTCAATATCAACAATACGATAAATCATTCCCTCAAACCCTCTGCATTCTGCAGATAAGTGAACATAACGTCCACCATTATACATAAAACGATGAACTCCGATAGAATGTGGCACTCCACAATCCCAATACCCCAAGAATTTGGGGTTTATTGGATCTGTTTTAATATCATAAATGCGAATACCAGCCTCACATTTCATATTCATAAGTTCAGACTGATCTACCAATGCTCCAGGACCACTACCTGCGCTCATGGCAACAATTAAAAGGCCATCTGCTATCTGAACCTTCGGCGTCGAAGTGGTCGGGTATTCTTTCTTATCAATTACTTCAAAATGCTTGACAAACTCCGGCTTTTTCGGATCTGTGACATCACTAATCATGACACCTACCTGTCCACCACCAAAGCACGCACCGTAGAGAAAATACTTTTCTTCTTCGGTTTTATAAAGAGCCATCTGAAACATTCCGCATTTTTTATTCATCTCACAGAAGGAAAGTACTTCTAAGTTTTTTATATATCCTTCGTTTCCTTTTCCTTTTGCATAAAATTTTTCTGCCATATTTTCTCCTTTCTAATAACAAATATTTTTTTCCAGCGAAAGAACCCCTTGACGTTAAAGTGATTAGGCACTAAACACCGACAATAACTCCATGTCTCCTGCCACCTTACTGTTACAGCTTTTAAAGTCAGGTATTTCTTTGCTTACAGCGCAGTCATAGGAACTAATTCAACCCGAAATTTCACCTCCTTGTACAAAGCTCTTTCACTACAAATAGATCTCTACTAGATAATTGTACCATTAATTATTAATTTAATAAACCTATCTTCGGTACTATCCTGTGTATACTAGGAATATAATAAAACTCACCCTCAAAATGACGTTATTTTGTATAATTTTTGCACATTATTTCTATTAACTTTAAACAAATTCATTTTTCAAAATTGAATAATATAGTCTATCCACATATTCCCCATCAACATAAAAGAAGTCGCGTAAGGTTCCCTCATATACAAACCCACATTTTTCAATAACTCTACGAGATGCAATATTTATTGACTTATGACAGATTTGTACTTTATGCAAGTTTACTTTATTAAAGCCAAATTGAATAACCGCTTTTGTGGCTTCAGTTGCAAGATCTCTCCTTTGGAACTGGTTTCCTATACAGTATTCAATTTCTGCAAAATGATTCTCGCTATTAACTAAAAAGTATGCAATTTGCCCAATACATTCACCTATGTCCTTTAATATGATAGCCCATCTATAATAGTTATCTTTTTCATAGGCACTTATGTATTTATTAAGCAATTCTTTAACTTCTTCTTTTGTTGTATAAACAGGCTCAGAATACATTGATTGAATTGACGGGTCACTAACCCAATACTTTAACATGTTTTCATCATCTGCGTATTCAAACTTTCTTAGGATTAACCTTTCTGTTTCAATCGACACCGTTCCAGTATGTGTTAACATGGATTTCCCCCATCTCAAACAGTCCTTATCATTGACTATACAAAATTAACAATTAAACAAAATAAATTTATTTTTACGAAAATAGTCCGACATCTGATAAATTCCCCCCAGGAGTAATTGGCCTTTCCTCTTCCTATATTGCTGTTTATATGACACGGTTTCTGTCTTATTTTATTTTATTTTTTCTATCTCCTGCCAACTTACTTAAAGCTTTTAAAGTCAGTTATTTCTTTGATTACAGCGCAATCCATCTTGTTAACGCATAGCTTTTTCTTTGGCAAATCTGCTCTTTCAAACGGTTATTTTCCTCTGATACTCGTAAGAAATAGCCACACCCCTTTTACATAGTCGCGGCCATTTTACTTTCTAGCTTTGCCGGTCATGTGCTCTATGGTTATTTTCATTACCACCGTTCTATGGTTATCGCTCGCCACATAATTTTCTCCTTTTTCTTTGAATTCGACGCCGGGAGCATATTTGCCAATTAGGGCCGTTAAGGCTTCAATTTTTTCTTGAGCATTTACTTCTACAGCGGTGCCAAAAACGATAGCGCTCTTATATTGTGTGCTAAAGGCATCGGGCAGCGTAACAGCTTCGCCGACAACACAAAATGAGACTTTATGATTATTGCGGATCGCGGTTAGTTTTTGCCCTACGAGTGCGGAATGAACATAAATACTGTCACCCGTGTATATATAGTTTAACGGAACGCCGTAGGCATAACCGGTTTCATCAGTTACCGATAATACGCCATAAATACCTGCTGTTAAAATAGCCTCAGTTTCTATTGTCTCCAGTTCTCTGTCTTTACGTCTCAACTCTTTGAACATGGTACATCCTCCTACGCCCTTGCGGTATTACTTTTGATTATACAATCAGCAGCAACTTTATTAAACAATTCGCTAATAAGCATCATTATAGCAGAAAAACTGCCAAATACTAAGTAAATGGCAGTTTTTCAGTTGCTAGGGCTACCCCCTCGGCAAATGGTACTAGCTTATTTTTTGCTAAGCAATCTCCGCATGAGTTTCTTTATCGCGAATTTGTACGGCTTTATTATGTTCATTAACCATAACAACTTTAGGCGTAAATAGCTCAGCTTCTTGTTCGGTCATAATAGCGTAGGCAATTATGATTACTATATCACCCGGTTGCACAAGACGGGCAGCTGCACCATTCAGACAGATCACGCCGGAGTCTGGTTCCCCGGCAATAACATAAGTTTCTAGTCTACTGCCATTGTTATTATTGACTACTTGAACTTTTTCGCCCGGCAATATTCCTGCGGCTTTCATCAACGCTTGATCAATAGTTATACTGCCCATATAGTGCAGATTAGCCTCAGTAACGGTAGCGCAATGAATTTTTCCTTTAAGCATTGTCAACAACATTAGTTTCCTCCAGGATTATATTGTCAATTAATCTTGTCTTTCCGATATAAACGCCAACGGCTAGCAGATTGCTTCTCGCAAGCTCTGCTTGGCAAGCGGTCAAATCAGGCAACTGATATATTTCTACATAATCAATCTTGGCTAACGGCTCACTTTGAATACTATCAATTACTTGATTTAATAATTGCTGGGTATTTACAACCCCGTTATTAAACGCCGTTAACGCTGAGGTTAAACTTTTTGATAATACCAAGGCGGCTTTACGTTCTGCTGGTGATAAATACGCATTACGTGAGCTTAGGGCAAGTCCATCTTCTTCCCGCACAATTGGCATCGCGTTAATTTTAATATCAAACATTAAGTCCCTGACCATTTTTTTGATTATTTGTACTTGCTGGGCATCTTTTTGCCCGAAATAAGCGTTAGTCGGCCCCACAATGTTAAACAGTTTACTTACAACTGTGGTAACCCCCCGGAAATGAATTGGCCGGGATTTTCCGCATAATACCTTAGTTATATCGCCGGTGACTTCTACCCAGGTTGGGTCGCCAGCTGGATATAAACACGCAACATCAGGCTTGAATATTATATCAGCGCCGCAATTGGCTGCTAGTTTAACATCTTGTTCAAAAGTACGGGGATAGTTATCTAAGTCTTCATTAGGTGCAAACTGGGTAGGATTAACAAAAATACTCACTACCGTAATATCATTCGCTTTACTGGCTGCGGTTATCAGTGATGCATGACCGGCATGCAAAGCCCCCATGGTTGGCACAAAACCAATGCTTTTATTGGCTAACCTGGCTGGTTTTAATAGCTGGCGCATTTCTTCAACTGTTGTACAGATATTCATAGCTATCCACACCTAACTTTTAGTATAATTTCTCTAAAACTTCTTCATTAATAGCGAAAGTATGCGCTGGCGCAGGAAAGGCTCTTGTTTGGACATCTCTGATATATTCTTGGGCCGCATCGATTATTTCCTGTTGTAAATTGCGGTATTTTTTCACAAATTTCGGTGTAAACCCTGGATTCATCCCTAAAAAATCGTTGCAGACTAAAACTTGACCATCACAAGCATTACCCGCGCCGATTCCAATTGTCGGGACGTTGATGCTTTCGGATATTATTGCTGCCAGTTTAGCGGGGATACATTCTAAAACTGCCGCAAATACCCCGGCTTCTTCCAAAGCTTTGGCATCATCGATTAGTTTCTGCGCAGCCGCCAAATTCTTTCCTTGGACTTTGAAGCCGCCTAGCTGATTAACATATTGTGGGGCTAAGCCAATGTGTCCTACCACCGGTATTCCGTTAGCTGTCATTTTTTTTATAAGCTCAGCAATTTCTTTGCCGCCTTCAATTTTAACCGCCGCGGCCAGCCCTTCTTTTATCAGCCGCCCGGCATTAGTTATTGCTTGTGTCTCAGAAGCCTGATAACTCATAAACGGCATGTCGGCAACAACTAGCGCATACTCGGTCCCGCGCGTTACCGCCTTAGTATGGTGCAGCATTTCTTCCATCGTCACGGGAAGAGTATTTTTATAACCCAATACTACATTACCGAGTGAATCGCCGACTAAAAGCATGTCAATACCGGCTTGGTCAAACAACTTGGCCATGTTATAGTCATAAGCAGTCAGCATGGTTACTGGCTCTGCCCCTTTTTTCGCCATTATCGTACTTGCGGTAATAACCTGTCTGGTCATTTTATTTTATTCCCCTCTCCTAAATTAGTTTGTAGTAGTTTTGTCAATTGTTCGTATTGCTCCGGCGATAGTTTCTGACTTTCAACTGCTAAATCGCAGGTTTTCAGCCCTAACTGAATGTAACTATTAATATATTTATCCGGCAGTATCCATAAATGTTTGGCAATTGTCGCAATATCCGCCCGGCTTATCGGACCGGTTAGCGCGTCTATAGGCCGGTCCGCCCGGGCTAAGTTATCTAGGGTGCCTTGAATTAAGGGCAGCAAAGCCTTACCCGGAATTGACCACCGGGCAAAAATTTCAGCTGCAATTGCGTTCAAGGTTACTAAATAGTTGCAAGCAATACAGGCTGCCGCATGATATAAAGCTTTTTGATCTGAGGGTACAACTAATACGGTTGCTTGTAGCTTGGTTATAATCGCTTGGGCTAAAGTCCGCACTTGTTCATTTCCGTCAATTGTTATGTAAATATTTTTCAAACTAGTATTCGCTTGCACAAAGCTTTGCAGCGGGTGAAAACAGCCAACATTAGCCAATGGCGCTAAGCTGTTTAATACTTCTAACCCATTGGCACCACTGCAGTGAAAAAAGGTCTTCCCGGTTAAAGCTTGGTTATAACCGCTAAGCTTGGTTGCTAAGGGTTCTATATTATCATCAGGTACGGTTAAAAATATCACATCAGCCTTACAGATTAACTCTTCAATATTATTGAAGGCTTTAACCTTGGCATTTTGGGCAAATTGCTGACAAGCACTAAAGTCTTGATCATTCACACCAATTACATTAATACCGGCTTCTGTTCATAATCACGCTCCTTTTGAAGAATCCTCCCCAGCGCCGTTGGCCCGAAATAAGCAGTGAAGTACGCTGGCTGCGCTTAGTTCATAACAGAAAATTAAACTGGTTTAGCAACATAAAAACGCGCCTCTAACAAAGAGGCGCGCGCAAAAATACTATATAGCCCTAAATATATTGTGCTTACATTGCCGTCTCGGTCGAGTTATGATCCAAGCGGGTTCAACTTATTAAATTAGCTTTATAAAAGTCCGTGTATGTAAGATTCAAAATTGATACCTTCATACGGCCCCAATTCTACCATAGGATTATTACTATAACAAGTTATTTTTTGATGATTGTGTTATTTTATTGACATATATCGGCTAATATTTTACAATATTATTAAACTCCGTTCAATAATATTACAGTGTTTAATTTTTAAACGTTATTTAACAACAATATATTTTAAGGAGTTGTTACCTTGTCCCGGGAAGAACGCCGCGAACGCAATAAAGAAGCAATGCGCAAGCTTATTCTCGATGCCGCCACTGAAATCATGGGTGAAGATGGCATCAAGAAATTCTCTATAAGGAAACTTGCCGATCGTATTGAATATTCACCAGCTATAATCTACCACTATTTTAAAAACAAGGAGACTTTACTAGACCACATCCTCACTAGCGGCTACCAAAAAATCATAGCTGCCATAACTTCCGCCAATTCACCCACCCAAAGTCCCGTAGAACGGCTTAAGAAGATGACCTCAGAATATATTCTTACTGCGAGTTCCATGCAGCAAGAGTATATGACTGCCGAGCTGAGCAGTTCTCCCGATATACTCAAATTTACCGCAGTGCTTTCCAAAGGCGCTTCCACGACAAAGCCCGCCCTAGGCGTTCTATGTCAATGCTTACGGGATATTCACCATAATTCACCCCTCCCAGAAAGCGAAATTGAGCTAAGAGCACAAATGATAGTAATTGCGGTCTTCGGACTTATTATGAAAGTTCATATTGAAATATATCTACTTAACAACGAAGACGTAAATCGGCTTTTCCGCCATTTTATCGATGTTACGGTTTTGGAAATAGCCGGAGTCCGAATAATATATCAGGAGGCGCTAAATGAAGCGGTTTTTTAAAGTTACTTTAGCTATATTGTCAGTAATCATCCTCATTGCCGCCGGAGGCGTATTTTACCTTACCCGGGGACTGAAGGAAGGCAGCACGGTAGTAATTTCCGGGATTGATGTTTCGGCCTTCCCCGATGGCACATATACCGGGAAATACGATAACCGGAGATGGTCCAATGAACTTAGCCTAACAGTTAAAAACGGAAAAATAACCAATATCGCAATTGTAAAAGATGTTGAATATAGCAATAAAGGAATGTCCGATACCCTATTCCAGAGAGTATTAACCAAGCAAAACACCACGGTTGATGTTGTGTCAGAGGCCACGGTAACAAGCAAAGCATATTTAAAAGCGATAGAAAATGCTTTTGCCGCTAATCCGGAGGGTAAGAAATGAGTACGCTGATTATTTATGCAACCAAGTACGGTTTTACTCAAAAATGTGCCGAAATGATCGCTCAAGGCTTGACGGAAAACGTTGATGTATGCAACATTAAATTAGCCGGTCAACCTGATCTTTCGCCCTATGATAAGGTAATTGTCGGCAGTTCTGTCTATGCCGGAAGAATCCGGAAAGAAATTCGGCAGTTCTGTACCGCCAAGCGGGAAAAGCTAAAAAGTAAAAAACTGGCCTTTTTCATCTGCGGCATGGCAGAAAATCAGGCGCAAGCGCAAATCACCACCGCCTTTCCCCAGGAACTGTTGTCTATTGCCAGTGCAGCGGAGTTTTTTGGCGGTCAGTACAAATTTGATAAAATGAATTTTTTAGAACGGATAATTATAAAACAGATATCCGGTTCAACTAAGGATGTATCCCGCCTCAATTCAGACAATATCAATAAATTAATTCAAATAATGTCTCAGACTTAATAAATGGTAAAAGACCTGCCCTACGGCAGGTCTTTTACCATTTATTAAGCATCATGCAACATAGCTTAATTGCCGCTAATATTTTTTATGGTAAAAAAGCTCTAAACAAATCCATATACCTGATAGCAAAAAGAATATACTTAGCATTAACTCGGCAGTAGGAATATTTATTTTGGTTATTAAACCCGAAACATCAATTATAAATAGACAAATCAAACTAATCATAAAGGCTCTACTACGAGATTTAGCTGTTATAAATAAGCTTCTTTCATCATTACTTAATTCTAGGTTCTTCATTATTTTTGCCTTTCGGGGCGCAATTATATATTCATATATCTCCCATAGACCTAGAATAATAAATGCAATGCCAGGACTCGTATCCACTGTAAAAACACGTTCTGCCAAAAATAATAATACGCCGATAGCGAAAAATTCTATACCCATACGACTAAACTTATTGAACCGTGAAAATTTCGCGGGCTCATCATTGGTTTCTAATAAAAATATCTCTTCAATTGGCAGCTTAAAAACTTGTGCTATGTTGTGAGCTAAACCGAGTGACAGGTTGTACTTGCCATTTTCAATAGAGAGTATTGTTTGTTTCTTCACATGAACCTTGTCGGCTAGTTCTTCGTAATTAAGGTTATATTCTTCGCATAATTCCTTGAGCCTATTTCTCATCATAGCCACCGGCCTTAGTATTATATTTTTACTTATCAGGGTTAATTTACCATTTTATTTTATACAGGTCAAGCTCGAACTCCGTCCCGCTCCGACGCAAAAAAGCCTCTCAGCACTGGGTACAAGCTGAGAGGCTCTATTATTTTTTAGTAATTATTTTCCTATGGTACAATTTCTAATTAATTACTTCGCTTCTTGTCCGGCATCAGCAGTCATTGCGCCGATACTGCCTGCTGGAGTTTGCTGGGGTTGTTCCTTCTTACTTCCCATCGACCGGCTCACCGCAAAATAAAGCACAGCTGAGAGCAGAATAGATACGAAGTCCACCAATGGCTGAACATAAACGATACCATTAAAGCCGCCTAGGGCATTCAATATAAACAATAGTGGAATAAATACTAAGCCCTGCCGACTAAGGGATAATATCAACGAAGGCAAAGCTTTTCCCATCGCCTGTAAAGCACTGGTGAAAATAAACAATAAACCCACAACCGGACCAGATAGCAGCATCGCCTTCAGAATAATAACGCCGTATTTAACTACATCTTCATTATCAATAAATACGCGAATAAAAAAATCTATATTTAACCAAACCGCGACGGTTATTATTGTCCCGAAAATTATTGAACACAGGGAAGAAAACTGGATTACATCTCGCAGTCGCCTATAATTTCCGGCACCGTAATTAAAGCCAAGCAACGGTTGAATTCCCTGACCTAAACCAATCTGCAATAAAACAACCATCATTCCAGCTTTCATTGCCACTCCCATCGCGGCTACTTGAACATCACCATAAACAGCCAGAAAGTTGTTTAGAATTACATTGGCCACGCTCATCAAAATATCGGTAATAAACGCAGGTATACCAATAGCAAATACGCCGGTCATAATTTTATCGTTAACTTGAAAGTCTTTTAGGGCAATTGATAAAATTGATTTCCCCTGTAATAAATATAACACATAATATCCGGCAGCAATTATATTGCCAATTACCGTGGCAATGGCGGAACCAACAACGCCTAAATTAAATCCAAGGATAAATATTGGGTTAAGAATAATGTTGACTATTGTCCCCAGCAGCATGCCATTCATTGCTTCTTTTGCCCGCCCCTCGGCCCGCACGATATTGCTGAAGGACTGAGATACAAGGACAAACGGCGCACTTAGCGCAACATATTTTAGAAACTCATGGGCAAAACCGATTGTATCTTTACTAGTGCCAATAAAGCTAAGAATAGCTGGCATAAAAATCCAGAACGACACCATTAATATACAGCCTATCGCAATAGCGGCATAGAAGCAAAAAGCAGATGCTTTTTTCGCATATTCCAGCCTGCCCTCACCTATTGCCCGGGATATTACGGAAGTGCCGCCTACCCCAAACAAGGTACCTGTTGCCATAAACAATAAAAAAACCGGGGTTGTCAACGCCACAGCAGCAACTTGCAATTCATCACCGGTCTGCCCGATAAAAAATGTATCGGCAATATTATAGATGAACACCATCAGCATACTGGCAATGGCCGGAAGCACAATCTTAGCAACTGCTTTAGGTACAGGCATGCGTTCAAACACTTCTATGTTTTGTTTTTGTTCCATAAACATCACTCCATTTTTTTGTAGCGTGCTACACATATTGGTAAAAACTCAGGAGCCCCTGGCTCCAATTATTAAGCTTGAATACTGTTATAGATTATATTTAATAAATATTGCAATTCCTTAATCTGAGCATCAGTCAGCTTACGAAGCATTTTTTGTTCAACTTGCTGTCGAAACTCACTCATAATAAGATATATCGGGGCTTCCTTTTCGGTAAGATAGATATTCTTGATCCGCTTATCTTCGGCATCAAATTCGCTTGTGATAAAGCCCTTGCTTTCTAACCGGTGCAAAATCCCGATTACGGTAGGATGGGTTACTGCAAAATATTCTTCGATATCTTTCTGCGAGGTCTTCAACCCTTTACGCTCATGCAAATAACCTAAAATCCGGCCTTGAGATAAGGTTAAATCAAAGCGCTTCAACTGTTGATTCGATGTTTTCTCAATACTCTCACAGATAAGTTTTAACATCAAATCAATGTTCTTGCTATGATTCATAGACCTTCTCCCTTTAAACTAATATGTAGCATACTACATATTATAGGATAATATTCTAGATTAGTCAATAATTATGTACAATCTTATTTACTTCAATTTAATGGTTTTCTCTGCTTATAAGCATAAATTATAGCCACGGCTAATCAATTTCTACGGCTGCAGCTAACAATCGATACTTCTACTCCCGGCACTCTGTTAACCACAAATTGCTATCGGACTTCGTTGGCCTTAATTGGCTTGGCCGCTTCGCTCTTTGACAGCGCAATAGATTTTTCAGCATATTAATTTTGACCAACATCGTTTCATAATGGCTGTTAGTCATAATTACCATGCGCCTTGAACCACTTTTAATCAGCTGAACTAGTTGTTTATCTTCTATTATCATATTCCATATAAATTGCGGTTTTATTAGCAATTTTTTTGCCATATAATTTTTCTACTACATAAAGTGACAGATCAATGCCTGCGGAAATCCCGGCAGATGTCAATATTTTTCCGTTATCGGTAAATCTTACATTCTCTTTGATAATAGCTGTAGGTGCAATTTCTTTCATATCTGCGATCACTTCGTGGTGGGTAATTATCTCCATATTATCAAGAAGACCTAACTTTCCGAGTAGCCTTGTTCCAGAGCAAACAGACATGGTCTTCTGGGAAGTCCCATATTGTTCTTTTAACCATTTCAATACTGATGCTTTATTCATTTCACTTTTTGTGCCCGCTCCACCCGGCACGATGAGTAAATCAATTGGTGGATGATTTTTGAAATTGAAATCTGGCACCACTCGTAAACCATTAACTGTCCGAATTTTTCTTCCACTTTCGGTGATTGTAAATACATTGAAAAATTTAAAATCATTAAGCTCAGCAGTCACTGTGAATACCTCAAATGGTCCCGCAAAGTCTAGTAATTCAATCTCGTTAAACAAAAAGATACCAACATTTAATTTTTTATTCATTATTCCCCTCAAAAATCCAACCCCATATACAACTGTGTATTCATATTCTTAAGAACTTATTAGGCGTTTTACTCCCCTACAATTTTCCGATGATGTCAACAACTCTAGTAGTTTGAATGGAACACCCAGGGCAGTCGTCGGAAAAGATAAGGCAATAATATTTTTATCGGTTACAATGGGGTGGTTAATCGATATGCCTCTTTTCATTGGAATAGTGAAATTATTATTGAATAGATGGTTGTTGCTATGTCATAACATAGCAGTATTACACAGCCCATAAAAATGAGTTTAATAATGGTTTGGTTTAATGCGAGTAGCCATAGGATGCCTGAAAGCGTCATAATGGATAGCACGAGTTTGACGCCAAGCCCGAAGTACCAGGTAAACGCTAAAATAATTATTGTGAAAAGGATGTAGGCAACGGGTGTGAGTTTGTATTTAGCTGGTTTAATTCTGTTGTTGATTTGTTTTGGCATAGCCACTCCTATTTCTTGTTCTTTTTTACCCAGCGGTATATGCCATAGCCTATAAATAAAATTATGATTGGAATGAAAAACATGCTTGCGAATTTACCACCGGCATGCCAAGCGATGCTATGAAGAAAAGTGTTGAATAAAGTATCTAGTATATTGTTATGCATTAATAATTACCCCTTTTAAATTAATTACTACGATTATATTTAGTTGCGATTATGATTTGATGGCTGGCTTTGCATTTTTTTGTAAAGATAATCGGCGTTTTTTTATAGTTCAAAGACATGCTTGTTTATCACTGGGATGGTGTTTCTATATTACTTAATTTTTCTATGCATCCATTACTATTTCCTGTTATTTTGCTTATAGAACGTCCTCCGCTAATTAAATGGCACAACAATGTCACTATTGACGATTATTTCCATGATATAATGGTATCATAAAAGTTTTCCAAAAACCAAATACATTTTGTTGTTTTTAAGGCTTAGTTAAATGCTAAGTCTTTTTATTTTGCCATGGGTAGATAGTTTAAAAGGAGGATTTTAAAATGGTATACTCAAGCTCGAATTCATTAACAGTTCCTGCCGATACCACAGTTACAATCAGTGAAACAACCACTCTCTCTGAACTGATTATTAACTCTGGCGGCAATCTAGTGGCTCCATCAGGCTATAGCCTGACCCTAACAGTCGACGGGGTCGAAACGGGCCAAGAACTGGAAACAACAAACGGCACTGATACAGTGTTCGTCAGCGGTGAATACAGTGGCGACATTGTGCTCACAGTGACGGAGACTAACCCGCACACGTTCTATGAATTGACTTTCCCGTTTCGCCAGGCTCTCTATCTCGATGCGGACGGCATTGAAGAAGATCTGTCCGTCCTTTCAGCCATCAACGGTACTGCCTCTTCTCTTCAAGACTTAACAATCATCTCGACAGGCATGGACTTCAATGGCATCTACGTCGCCGGGGGAAGTTACACGCTCAATAACATCAATATCGACCTGGACGGCGACGGACGCTGTGATTTTGTCGGCTATGGCGCTGCTGTTATGGGTACTGGAAGCGACACCACACTGGTCCTGGACAACGCCAATATCGTCACCCACGGCGTAGTCCGCACTGGGGTAATTGCTGGTGATGGAAGCAATTTGATTGTCAAGAATTCCACCATCTCTACTAAACAAGGCACACTGCCTTCTGATTACGTGCAAACCGTCTATCCAGCCTATATGAGGTCGGTACCCTGGATGCTTGGCATCGACGGCACCGAAAACCTCCGTTCCACCAATGTGCTCGGCACCAACACTAAAGCCACCTACATCAATTCTACCATCACCTCCGATGGCTGGGGAGTTCTTTCCACCGATTCCGGCTCCAACCAAACACTAACCGCAATCAACAGCAAGATTTCCACCTCCGGCAATGAGGGATACGGCACCTATGCCGACGGCAAACCTTACGAGTATCTCTATGGCTGTAAATTTAACGTAGGCAGTTATGCGGTCATCAACAATACTGGCTATATCTACTTCGACGACAGTTCCGCCGATAACGTTGCAGCCCTCAACACTAGCTTATCCCTCGGTCTCACCGACGAAGAACTCGCAGCCATTACCCAGAAATCGACCATTATAAACTCAGACCGTTTCGGCGTGATGTGGCACAGTTCCAGCGGCACAGTAAATGTGGCCGGCGGCACGGCGATCAACACCGCTGAAACCGCCTTCCTGGCCAAGACCTCCAATGCCATCACCATCACCATCGACGGTTCCGATGGCGCCCAGATCAATCCCCAAAACGGCATTATTTTGCAAGTGATGGACGACGACGACCCCGGAATAGCTTCTGATAAGTCCAACACCGCAACCTACACGGATCCATATTATGGGACCACTGACACCCCCACGGCGGATACGTCATTTGATCTTACTTCAACAACCGACGCCGCAGCACTAAACCTCAACAACATTACCCTAACGGGGAACTGTTATAACTCGATTGGCTGGACCAGCTCCAGCACTTCCACCCAGAATATGGTAGTTACCCTCACTAACGCCAGCCTTACTGGCATGATCTCATCAACTGAAGCCCATCACCGCGTTGCCACCATCAGTGCTTCGGAATACCAGGAAATAGGTGAGGTTACCAACACGCCTCGCGCGGCGATCAACAACGGCACCATCGTCGTTTTGAACTCCGGCTCCGAGTGGACAGTGACCAGCACCTCTTATCTCACCTCACTTACGATTGACTCGGACTCAACGATTACCGTTCCCAATGGGAACAGCGTTTCCATGACCGTCGACGGCACTGTTACGTCAATCGTTCCCGGTACGACATATACTGGAGCGATCATACTGACTGTCAACTAGAGGTAGAACTAAGACAATAATGCTGAGTAAATGATGACATCTATCTACGCCAGGCAAAAAACGGCTACCACATATTCTGTGGTAGCCGTTTTTTTTTGATCAAACAAACCGTCTTCCATGGGACGCAGAATGTTTTTCTTGATTTTTTCTATGTTTTCCTTGCTAATCATACTACAACTCCGAATATTTTACCGTCCGAGCGTCCTCCACTAATTAAATAACACAATGCTGCCACTTTTACTGATAAATTCCATGATAAAATGAGATCATTAAATAGTTGCAAAAACAAATAGTTTTTATTGTTTTTTAGGCTTAGTTATACGCTAAGTCTTTCTGTTGTACTTGGATAGATAAATATAAAATGATGATTTTAAAATAAGATACTCAAGTTCGAATTCCCGACAACATCACGCTTATAATCACCAACTTGACACAATAATGACACTTTCGCCAATGATTTCCGTGATAAAATGAGATCATAAAAGATTTCTGAAAAACGAATAATTTTGTTGTTTTAAAGGCTTAGTTAACTACTAAGTCTTTTTATTTTTAAGGCTTAGTTAATACTGAGTCTTTTGTTTTGCTATGGGTAGATAAATATAAAGGAGGATTTTAGAATGGTATATTCAACTTCGAGTTCATTAACAGTTCCTGCCGATACTACGGTTACAATCAGTGAAACGACCTCTCTCTCTGAACTGATTATCGAGTCAGGCGGCAATCTCGTGGCTCCCACAGGCTATAGCCTAACCTTAACCGTAGACGGGGTTGAAACAGGGCAAGAACTAGAGACAACAACCGGCGTTGACACTGTGTTCGTCGCTGGCACCTACAGCGGTACTATCGTACTTACAGTAACAGAGACCAATTCACAAACGTACAGTGATTTGACCTTCCCGCTTCGCGAAGCCCTATATCTTGATGCGGATGGCATTGATGAAGATCTGTCCGTCCTTTCAGCCGTCGTCGGCGGAACAGCGACAGCCGCTTCCCTTGAAGGATTCACAATCAACTCAACCGGCATGGACTTCAACGGCATCTTCGTCGCCGGGGGCAGCTACGAGGTCAATGACGTCAACATCACCCTGGACGGCGATGGCCGCAGTGATATGGCAGGCTATGGCACGGCCGTTGTTGGTACTGGAACCGACACCACGCTGGTTCTGGACGGCGTCAATATCAACACCCATGGCGTTACCCGCACCGGAGTAATTGCCAGTGGCGGAAGCAATGTGATTGTCAAGAATTCCAACATCGCTACTAAACAAGGCACACTGCCTTCCGATTACGTACAAACTGTCGATCAGTCCCAGATGAGGTCAGTCCCCTGGATGCTGGGCATCAACGGTACTGAAAACGTCCGCTCCACCAATCTAATCGGCACTGATACTAAGGCCGCCTATATCAATTCAAAAATCACCTCCGATGGCTGGGGCGTTCTCTCCGTCGATTCCGGCTCCAACCAAACCCTCACCGCGATCAACAGCACAATTTCCACCTCCGGCAATGAGGGCTACGGCACCTATGCCATCGGTAATCCCTACGAGTATCTCTATGGTTGTACATTCAACGTGGGCAGCTACGCGGTAATCAACACAGGCGGTTATCTATACTTCGACGACAGCTCCGCTGAGAACGTTGCGGCGCTCAACACTAGCGTCCCCCTAGGTCTCACCGACGAAGAGCTCGCAGCCATTACCCAGAAACCGACCCATATCACCTCGGACCGTTTTGGCGTGATGTGGCATAGTTCCAGCGGCACAGTCAATGTGGCCGGCGGCACGAAGATCACCACCGCTGAAACCGCCTTCCTGGCCAAGACCACCGAGGCCATCACCATCACCATCGACGGTTCCGATGGCGCCAAAATCACCCCCGCTAACGGGATTATCTTGCAAGTGATGGACGACGACGACCCCGGAGTGGTGGGCACCGCTTTGTCCAACACCGCTACGTACACAGATCCCTATTATGGCACTACCACCACACCAACGGCGGATACGTCATTTGATCTTACCTCGACGACCGACGCCGCAGCCCTAAACCTCAGCAACATCACCTTGACGGGACATTGTTATAACGCGATAGGCTGGACCAGCTCCAGCACTACCGAACAAAACATGGTAGTTACCCTTGATAACGCCAACCTTACCGGCGTGATTTCTTCAACCGAAGCCCATCACCGCGTTGCCACCATCAGTTCTTCGGAATACACGGAACTGGGCGAAGTTACCAATACTCCTCGCGCGGCGATCAACAACGGCGCCATCGTCGTTTTAGGCTCCGACTCCAAATGGACAGTTACCGCTACTTCTTATCTCACTTCGCTTACGCTTGACTCAACCTCAACGATCACTGCTCCCAAAGGGTACAGCGTCTCCATGACCGTTGATGGCACTACCACAGCAATCGTTGCCGGCACAACATATACTGGAGCAATCGTACTGACAGTCGCCTAATGGTATAACCACGACAATAATTATAAATAAACAATGTCATAATCTACACCAAGCAAAAACGGCTACCACATATTTTGTGGTAGCCGCTATTTTTTTTGATCAAACAAACCTTCTTCCAACGGACGACTAGTCAGCTGCCGGAACGTCTTTATGCACCTTAACATAATATATAGCAAAGTGCATATGGGAGGGAAGAAAAATGTTGCATGGTGATGACGGTCAGCCAAAAGACGTCAGCGAATGCTACTGCGGCTGCATTGAAGAATCAAAACCATTATTAAATAAAATTGTTGTCCTCGACCCTGGTCATGGAGGTATTTATACGGGAGCCATAAACTATGGCTTTCGAGAATCTGATATTAATCTGTCGGTCGCTCTTAAACTACGCAAAAAACTAGCCAGGTTAGGGGCTACAGTTATTATGACGCGAAAACGTGATGTTAGTCTAGCGCCAGCTGGCTCGACTCTTGACGCCGATCTCCAAGCAAGAGTAGATGTTGCTAAAACCTCTGACGCTGATATTTTCGTAAGCCTGCATGTTGATGATGTTCCAAATATCAATCTTCTAGGTCCTACCAGTTACTTCCCCAAAGGACGTTCTTCTGGCCTTGCCTACGCTATCCAAACTTCTTTAGTAAATGGAATAATCTGCACAGTTGATAATGGTGTTAGCCCAGCCGATTTTTATGTGCTCGTCCATAATGACATGCCCGCAGCCTTAATTGAATTAGGTTATCTATCCAATCCTTCGGAAGCATTATGTCTTATGGATAATACCTATCAAAATCTAATAGCTAACAGCATTTTAAATGGCATTATTAACTACTTTCTGTGCTAATAATCCGATTCCGCTGCTACTGTATTTGTCACGGGGCGGTTCTAGTGACAGAACCATTTTTCGTATTTCTGCGATTTTCGACCGTCTTACATAAAAACGGCGATTTTTTTCTATGCTTTCCCTTACTAGCTCCTAAAAACAAGGCCTCCAGGCAATTGCCTGGAGGCCTTGTTTTTATTTTAGGGACATAATCTCTTTTAGTGTTAACCTATGCTAAATTGCTTTCGCCATCTTCTTCATTTTTGATTTTTGCTTTAAGTAGCTTGTAAATCACCCCAAGCATTATAAACCATACCGGGGTTACAAATAGGGCTACACGAGTTTCATTATTAAGTGCTAATACAACTATAACAAAAGCCAAAAATGCTAAAATTATATAGTTAGCAATTGGGTAAAACGGCATTTTAAATTTGCTCTTAGCAGCAAGCCCAGGATTAGTTTCTCGATATCTTAGATGGCAGATAACCATAATTGCCCAAATAAAGATAAAGCAGAATGTCGATATACTTGTAATTAGTACAAATACCCCTTCGGGCATAATATAGTTCAAAATAACAGAAATCAAGATGACAGTTGCCGAGAACATTGTAGCATTAGAAGGCACTTGGTTGGAAGTTAATTTTTTCATTGACTCAGGTGCATTATTCTCCTTGGCAAGAGAATAAACCATACGGCTTGTACTGAAGATACCGCTGTTACAAGCGGATGCAGCTGATGTTAGTACAACGAAATTTACAATACTTGCTGCTGCTACGATTCCCACTGCAGCAAAAACCTGTACAAATGGGCTTTTATCAGGACTAATTGAAGTCCATGGGTATATACTCATGATAACAAAAAGTGCTCCAACATAGAAAATAATGATTCTAATTGGAATATTATTAATAGCCTTTGGAATAACATGTTCTGGATTTTCAGTTTCACCAGCTGTTAAACCAACTAATTCGATTCCAGTAAAAGCAAATACAACCATTTGGAAAGAAAGGATAAAACCGCTTATCCCATTTGGGAACCAGCCGCCATGACTCCAAAGATTTGTAAAGCTAGATACACCAGCATCTGTAGAAAACCCTTTAAAAATCATAAATATACCAATTATAATTAGTGCTAGAATTGCAACAACTTTGATCAAGGCAAACCAAAATTCCATTTCACCAAATAACTTTACGGTGGTAAGGTTCATAGTCAGCAAGACTACAAGAACTATAAGGCTTGGAACCCATTGAGCTATATTGGGGAACCAGTATTGTATATAAAGTCCCGCAGCAGTTAAGTCAGCCATCGCAAGTGAAATCCAGCAGAACCAGTAGGTCCATCCAGTAATAAATGCTGCTCCGTTTCCTAGATAATCATGTACAAAGTCTACAAAGGAATGATATTTTAAATTTGAAAGTAATAATTCCCCAAGGGCACGCATAATAAAAAAACAAACGACCCCTGTTATCATATACGCAAATAAAATAGATGGACCTGCCAAATGAATTGACCTGCCTGAACCTAGAAATAAGCCAGTCCCAATTGCCCCACCAATCGCGAGTAATTGAACATGGCGATTTTTTAGGCCTCTCGATAAATTCTGATTTTCTGACATATAGTATATATTCCGCCTTTCCCAATGTTACTGTTTTTAAATCAGTGTCCTACGATCACAATCTTCCAGATTCATTATTGGGTCATTATGATATAATTTTCTATTTAATTGACTGACATATCCCCCCAAATAATTAATAACTGCCTCAAAAATACATAAAGAGACCAAATTATAAAATCTGGCCTCTTAAAATAAAACAGCTAATTAGCTCTGTCCTTTTACCTGAGAGATTCACTGATTTAAAATATAATCAGCTTGCTCCTTCGGTGCTCTTCATTGAGGCTCTCCAGAGTTTCGTCCAATAACGGTCCTTTTGCCTGAAAGAATAACATCTTCGGCGGATTATCAAATCTCTCTCCCATTATCTTCATACGAAGTTCAATATTAAATTGGTAGTACATTCACATAATTTATCATCTATCTTTATAAATGTCAACGGAAAACAAACATTTATATATTCTGTATGTACATTTAGCTTTTTTTAATTCCTTTTTATTCAATATGTGAATAAATCTAGTATTTCCAGAAGGCAGATATCTAAACCAAAACCTGATAGTACTTATACGAAAAGCCACCGTTAACGGTGGCTTTTCGTATAAGTACTATTTTTTTTATTATAAGGTTCCGTATCAGATCCAGCACTCTGTAATCTTGTCAATTGGCCATTTTGTGAGAAGCTCATAACCGTCTTTGGTTACAACTATATCCTCTTCAAGACGAACACCAAAGTCACTGCCCGGCTTGCCTGCCCAAGTTTCAACCGCAAGGACCATACCTTCCTTGAAGGTCGAGTTTGGTCCA
>JAGGAD010000052.1 GCA_017889625.1 Bacillota bacterium
TTTTTCTGGTGCGACCGACTGGGTTCGAACCAGTGACCCCCACGATGTCAACGTGGTACTCTAACCAGACTGAGCTACGGTCGCGTATTCATTTTTGGCAAAACACCAACGATAATATTATATACTACCGCGTCTTACAGTGTCAATATTTTATTGTAAATTAATTATGTATATAAATAACTGCTACTGACCAGCCGCCATATGTTGCCGGCTATTACCCTTTATCTTTACAAGCCAAATCTACACTAACTATCCATGCGTCAACCGCTTCCAGTCCTTCTTTTACATATTCAGGGAATTCTGTCGAAGCTGCTACTCCAATAAAACTCTTTAATCTAAGTATTATGCTGGATTTCCACATAACAAAAGCATTATAATCTGCGATCTCTTGATATTCTTCAGACTCATTATGACATTTTTTTCGAGTCAAATACAACAACTGCTCCAATCTAGTTAAATATAAGTATAAATCCATACTGCAACCAAACATCTTCGGATCAGCCTTTGTTAACTCTACTATAAATTCAGCTGATTTGCTAAACTTATCTTTAGTTTCTGCTGGAATTGTTATCAAGGTTATTCATCCTCTCCAATAAATATTATTTGGTCTGGACTTTTACAAACATTTTGACAATAGACACAAGACATTGAGCGACAGTTATCCTGACTGCCGCTCAATGTCTTTTTACCATAAAAGTCTAATATTTTTAATATAAAATTTGATTGGCAATAACCGTCCGTTGAATTTGGTTGGTTCCTTCGTATATCTGCATAATTTTTGCATCTCTCATGTATTTTTCAGTCGGGTATTCTTTAATATACCCATACCCACCAAGTACTTGTACAGCATCAACAGTAACTTTCATTGCTGTGTCCGAAGCATAACATTTAGCCATAGCAGCTTCTTTGCTAAATGGTAAGCCTTGGTCTTTGAGCCAGCACGCTTTATGCACCAACAAGCGTGCAGCTTCAACTTGCATTGCCATATCGGCAATAGCAGCTTGTATTAGCTGAAAAGATGCTATTGGTTTACCAAACTGAATTCTTTCCTTAGCATATTTAGAAGCTGCATCTAAAGCGGCTTGGGCTATACCTACCGAAACAGCTCCTACAAATGGACGAGCAGCATCCAATGTCCTCATTGCTATTCTAAAGCCTTCACCTTCGCGCCCTAAACGATGTGTCGCCGGAACCCGAACATTGTCTAAGATAAGCTCACAAGTATTGGAGGCCCGAATACCCATTTTTTCTTCTTCTTTACCTACCGAAAATCCCGGTGCATCGCGATCAACAATAAACGCAGTCAAGCCACGAATACCCGCTGATTTACGAGCATTAGCAAAAATAATATAGATTTCAGCAATTCCGCCATTAGTAATGAAGCACTTTGTTCCATTAAGAATATAGTCATCGCCGTCTTTTACAGCGGTTGTGGCTACAGCTCCGGCATCAGAGCCTGCACCAGGTTCGGTTAGAGCAAAAGCAGCCAATGCGCCATTATTTATCTTGTCAAAGTAATATCTTTTTTGTTCGTCGTTTCCCGCAACTATTACCGGATATGACGCTAAGGAATTTGCGGCAACGGTTGTAGCTACTCCGGCACAGCCTTTACCAAGTTCTTCATAGATTAATGAAATTGTTATGGCATCTAGTCCTGGACCATCATATTCTTCCGGTACTGGTAAATTTAAGAACCCAGCATCATTAAGTTTAGCCAGCAAATCCGGCTTTATTTTTCCATTATGATCCATTTCTAGAGCATAGGGTGTAATTTCCTTTGCTACTACCTCTTGCGCAATTTTTTGTAACGCCAACTGGTCGGGAGTAAAGCTTAAATCCATTACTCATCCTCCTTTTATGTCCACAGATAAAAAATACTACCTTTGAGTATACTTGAAAACGCTTGGTTTGTGAAGGAAAAAAAAGTCATTTCAGGAGTAATTTTGCCCCAAACGCCAAAAACGCCAACCCTAATACATGTTCCCAACCCCACGAGATACGCTGCAAACCTAATCCTCCTACCTGGTCAATCACAAGTGCCATCAAAACCTGGCCCACAATGATTGCTGTCGTGGCATTAGCTACTCCAACCTCAGGGATGCTAGCCGCTACTAAGTATATAATAAACACACTTACCACTCCGCCAAGACAAGAATACCATGAAGCGTCACTCAGATTGGCAAAATTACCACGACCAACCCTTAAAACAAAAAGCGCCACTAATAACACAATTGTACCTGTTATGTGAACGACAAAAGTAGCCTCCCACAAACCAATTGTTTTACTAAGCGCCGCATTTAATGAACCCTGCACAGCCATTAGAACTATAAATTCAATCCGCAACTAACGACAATTTAGTCAACCAGCCCAGCACCCTATCCTCCGCCGCCTGGTGACACGCAGCCAATTGATGGTCTCCCCCATTTATAACAACTAATTCTTTATCATGCCCCGCAGAATTGAAAAGTTTTTCCGCCTGATGAAACGGTACAATTTCATCAGCATCACCGTGAATAATAAGAACCGGCAGATTATTTAAACTATCCATGCACTGTTCGAGATTATAATTAGCAAAATCCTGGATAAAATCTTTCGCCAACGTCAATTCACTATCGCCATCTTTTACAACTAAAAAATCATTGCGCAAAAGACGATCATAATCTTCCCCCAACGACAACCTAAATGTCTCTTCCAAATCCGAAGGCGTAGCCCACAAGCACACCCCACTGATACCATCATTAATGCTGGCATAGACCAAAGAAGCGCTTCCGCCCATACTGCGCCCTAAAAGAATAATTCGCCGACTTAAGTTGGCTCGAGAAAAGTTGACTACTTGCGCAAGTTCGGCCACCTGCTTGGTAAGAGACCCCAGCGGCGTAAAATCGTACCGGATTACCGTATAGCCCAAGGCAGCAACTCGCTGCGCCAGTTGAACCGCCCGTCCGCCGCCTTCCTTAGATCCACGAAATCCATGCGAAATAATCAACGTTGTCGCCAAATCATTGTCGCCTGGATAATGGATTTCAGCCGCCAAGTTGGCGTTAGTCCCACTAATCATAATCTGTTCACTTACCATTGCCGCCCCAACATACCCGTAACAAAGAATGTTGCCCGTGCTTTACCAATAAGCTGCCTGTTTTCTTTAGTGAGGTCACACTCTACTACCATAGTACTCTTACCACCGTGAATCAGCTTAGCCGTAGCAGTAACTACATCACCAACAACTGCTGCGCCTAAATAATTCATATTGATATCCAACGTGACCACTTTTTTACCAGTTGTAGCACAAGCAAGTCCCATCACTGTATCAGCAAGCGAAGCAAGCGTCCCGCCATGCGCAATTTGATATAAATTAGTATGCTCGTCAGCTGACACTTGTATAGTCCCCACAGCCACCCCGTCCTGAATATCCGTCACTTTTATACCAATTAATTTTAAAAACGGACTCCGTTCCACCATTACATCAATTTTTTCATTTAAATATTCTACATAGTCTTGCATATATTTACCTCCTGCAACTATTGGATAAAACCAATACATAAAAAAAATAGTTAGGCTTTCGGTTGCCCTCTACCGGGCTAAACCAAAATCCCAACCATTTTTAGTCACCTTTTAAACAACTAAAAATTTTTAACCCGTTAATCCAATATATAAACCGTCACTTTTCGCCGTCCGAACCCCATTGCCTCATCAACGTTATCAAACGCCAAATCAACACTATTACCCTGGATAGCTCCGCCTACATCATCAGCAATAGCATATCCATAACCATTTATGTATAGCCGGGTTCCTAACGGAATAATATCTGGATCAACAGCAACCAGCCCTCTGCGCACTACATGTCCACGGGCGGTATAGGCACAGTTGCCAGAATCATAGCGGGTATACGCTGAAGCTGACACGGTGACAGCCCGGCTATACCGATCAGGCTTGGTGGTCGATCGCCGCAAATAAGCCACGGTATCCCTTCCAGCAACTCCGTCTCCGGACAACCCATTATACATTTGGAAAGACTTAACCGCCTGCGCGGTTCCTTGGCCAAAAACTCCATCAATCTCCCCAGCATAAAACCCTGTTTCCGCTAACAGCCGCTGAACAATCTTTACCTCATCGCCACGATCACCATAATTAACTGAACCATCCGCTCCCGCTGCCGACACGTTCAACGTTCCAAATCCGATCAGCAGCATCATTATTATTACAATATATCCCTTTCTCAGTCGCACTCACCTCTTTTTTAATATTAAGAAAACGGAATAACCAACGTTCAGCATAATTAGAGAACAAAACAACGAACGCCTAGCAATAACTTTTAGATATTATATTCGACAATAATAAACAAACTCCTTTTTTTATATCAGTCATACATTTTGCAGATATATTTGTTTTTATCAGCAAATGAATGAAAAGCGTCGATCATCCATAAGCATTCGATATCCGAATAATTGCTTCGAAATCTGCCCTACCGCTTGATACGTGCGCCGTTTGGATTGAACTTCACTATACCCAATTTCTTCACAGATCTCTTTCCACTGCATTCCCTCTTGATACCGTAATTCGATTAATTTGCGATCAATTTCATTTAATGCCTCTATCGCCAGCTGTATTTGCTTCATTTTAATTTCAAGCGCTAGAATATCCCCATTTAACAGATGTAAATCTTTTTGCAAATATAACATTTTTTCACTATAGGCTTCCGTCATCGTTAATTCGCGCGGACCACCTGGTTCAATTCCATATTTAGCAATCGGAATTTTAATATCAGATAGCTCCGCTTCTTTATATTGTTTTGCCAATAGTAAATTTTCGAGAGCCAGATTCAGCTTAGAATAATTTCTCAAATACCCCTCAGTTAACCGGTAATAGTCATTATACGACTCCATTAACAGCCCCTCCTCATATCAAACTCTGCACAACAATTCTTGAAAACAATATTTTTAGAATAAAATTACTAAATTGGTAATATATGTATGTTTTGTTGTAATTACATTCTATAGAATACTATTCTATTAGTCAATAGCGATTTTTAGAATTATTTTCTAACTTTATTTTTTATATAAAACAAATGTATAATTAATCTAGAATGTTATTCATCATTGGAGGAGACTTATGAATATAGGTCCACGAGTTAAATATCTTAGAAATAAAAACAATCTTTCCGCCAAAGAATTAGGTTCTAAAGTAGACTTAGATCAAACCATGATCTATAAAATCGAACGAAATGAAGCGAATCCCTCGTTAGATTCGTTAGAACGAATCTGTACCGCTCTCAATGTCCCCCTAGATGTTTTTTATTTTGGTATTATTCACCCTCAGGCTGAAACCTATGTTTTTCATAAACTTAAAGAAGAAATAAACGCGCGCGATCTTTCCGACGCGGAAAAAAAGCTCTTACTAAATGCTCTCACTGGTGAATTGATCTCTTCTCTTATCGAAAAAACTTCTCAAACAGATAACATCTTGGAAATTACTTTAACTGAGGATATTCAGGAAATAATCCAAAAATATAAAAGCCTCTCACCCAAACAGCAAGAAGCTTTAAAAGTATTTCTCGATTCTTTTATTCATCAGCATCAATAATTATAGCAATAAGGGCATCAACAATTTTTTTAATCTGCTCTTCATTTATAATTCGGCATTCAGTAAATTCATCCACCTTTTTATCACCTCCGAATTTTCCCAACAAGGCTATGGATTCTTCGGTTTAATGGAATATTTCACTGTTTTGTTTCGTCTTTATTATATTTTGAATTTTCAAAAATGTCAACGGAATTTCCGTTAGCGAATCTTTTTTTCTATTTAGCTATCATATCAATCACGCCTACTTACACTATTGTTTAAATTATATCAAAATAGAGCTGAAATTACTTTTTTTTAGTAATTCCAGCTCTTTAAATTTGCAGAGCCTTAAATTACTGCTTTTTCAGCAGCCTCCGCTTTATGCAGGCCTCTTTTCTTTATTGCTCGATATTAAAAACATAATTTGCGCCGCAATTGTTGTCCCAGTTATTTGCCGTATCTTTAAACGCAACATTCAAAGAGTCAGCATTAGCTGTAATTACGGTTGCTTCAAATCCCGCTTTTGTCCGAATCATCTTAACGTCCTGAGCACCTTCCCAGTTAGAGCCAAACCCAATATGGGCATAAAGATCTCTTGCTCCAGCTTTAGGCAATAAACCGTTATACACAATAGTAGCTTGCTCATAAATTTCCGGATTTGATGGTGTAACAATAACACCATTGGATAAATATTCATTCGTTTTTGCCTTAAACAAGATATATCCCTCCTCATTTTTGGTACATGGGTAGTATGGCCGTTTATCTTGTCTGCAATACATCAACTACATTGGCTTACTTAGAGCTTTTCGCTCTGGAACTTTATTTTACAACCAATTACATATCAACAATTTTCAAAGAGGAATTATCATTGCTTACCGCGAATAGAAAACAAATTAATTAATTGGGGGAACAAAGGCGTTGGTCATAGTCGCCAAAATTTACATTATCCAAATTAATTGATGGGGGCGAAACTTCTATGACACTTAAGGTTACAGCCGCGCTCTTAATCAAGAGCGGCAAAGTGCTTATAGCAAAAAAAACTCCACAAGATAAACGAGCTAACCAGTGGGAATTTCCCGGCGGAAAAATTGATCTGGGTGAAACTCCGGAAGAATGTCTAATACGCGAACTTCGGGAAGAATTTAATATTAGAATAACCGTTGATAGTCTTTTTACCGAAAGCCTATATACCCATTCTGCTGGCCAAATTCTGGTAATGGCGTATTTTTGCACTTGGACCAGCGGTACACTCCAGCTTACCGAACACGCTACTTATCGCTGGGTTTATCCTACCGAGCTAAGTGGTTACGACATAGTTGCTTCTGATGCCCCTATTGCGAATAAGCTTAGAAACGAATACCCCAGCGGCTATATACCGGCTCATTAATATCGATTGTTGCGTTTACATCACTTTTAGCTTATGGTAAGATAAAGTAATTATTAATTTCATACATTAGATTGGAGGTCCATCATGGCTATTACCTTTTCTAATCGTGCCAAAACATTACGAGCATCTGAAATTAGGGAAATTTTAAAATTAACCCAACGTTCACAACTTATTTCCTTTGCCGGCGGTCTCCCGGCACCAGAGCTTTTTCCGATAAAAGAGCTCCAAGACGTCTCTCGCCTGGTGCTAGAAGAATTTGGCGGTCAAGCGCTCCAATATTCAACAACTGAAGGCTACGCCCCCTTACGGCGGCAGATTGCCCAAAGAATGAATACTAAATTTAATACTTCCGTAGACGATACAAACATTTTGATTACCAATGGTTCGCAACAAGTTTTGGAATTTACCGGTAAACTATTCTTAGATGAAGGCGATGTATTTTTATGTGAAAGCCCTACTTATTTAGCTGCTATCGCCGCATTTCGTATTTACGGACCTAACCCAATTGGCGTACCTACCGATGATGAAGGCATGATAATGACTGAATTAGAACGGCTGCTTAAAGCTAACCCGCATGCCAAATTCATTTACGTCATTCCTGACTTTCAAAATCCTACCGGCAGGACTTGGTCAATTGAGCGCCGGAAAGAGCTTGTTAAACTAGCCAACCAATATGAAATTCCTATTATTGAAGATAATCCTTATGGTGAGTTGCGCTTTGAAGGCCCTATTCTACCGGCAGTAAAATCCTTTGACACTAAAGGATTGGTCATTTTTACCAGCACTTTTTCCAAGACCTTCTGTCCAGGGATGAGGTTAGGCTGGGTAGCCGCCGATGAGGCTTTATTGGAAAAATTCATTTTGATCAAACAAGCCGCCGACCTTCATACCTCATCAATTAGCCAACAAGAAGTATCCAAATATATTGAACTCTACGACTTCGAAGCCCATATCCGAGAAATCATCAGCGTATACAAAAAACGACGCGATGCCATGGTAGCGGCGATGGAAGAATTTTTCCCAGCTGATGTTAAATTCACCCGACCGGAAGGCGGCCTCTTTACTTGGGTGGAATTCCCAGAAAGAATAAAAGCCGTTAAACTCTTTGAAATGTGTCTTGAACGCGATGTAGCTTTTGTCCCTGGCGACTCCTTCTTCCCTGATAAGAAAGTTGAAAACACGGCACGTTTAAACTATTCTTGCATGCCAGAAGAACGAATACGCGAAGGAATAAAGCGTATAGCTGACGCCATAAATAAATATTAAAAAAATTCCCTGAGCAAACTGCCCAGGGAATTTTTTATAGTTTTAGAACTTGTACATTAAATTATAATAAGGTCCAGCCAATTTTAATTGCACAGCATTGCTGTCATAATTAATATTCAAGTCAAAATTACGATAACCTGCACCAACCGAGAAATTCCCCACATCATACTTTAAACCGCCTTCCATATCATAGAAGTGTCCATATTTGCCAAGTGGCAACCCCGTAACTTCAGCATAAGCGGTAAGATCTGACGCCACTCTAAAAGCAGTAGAAAAACCAACTGTTGGCAATCCCCCAACAAACTTCTTGTTTACAGCTAAAGCAGTTCCTGTTGTCTGTTCTTTACCAGAAATTTCTGTTGCAACTTTGAACGCCTTAATATCAAATATCCATTTTGTAGTCATTTCATCAGAAGTTGTAACCGGAATCATCCATGATAGACGAGCATAATCAATATCTAAATTCGTAGTAGTGGTAGCCGTTCCATCAAATGATTGTCCGTCATAATTAACTGTCACAGACGGGGTTCCGATGCCGCTATAACTAAATTTAGTGTAGGACAATCTAAGTGTACGTCCTAAATTCAACCGAATTTCATTTGAACGTTTATCCTCTAGACCCAGCGAATTTTTGAAATCGGTAGTTGACGTATCACTTGATGTCTTCGCCTTAAAGGTCAGACTTGGATTAAAATTGCGAAACTCTAAAATCATACTTCCATCTTCAATTACATCATCAGCACTCTCATCACCATAGTAAGCATAGACAGGGCTTGAAAAAGTTAAAATAAATCCGGCAAGCAAGGTCATAAGTAATTTTGTTTTCAATAGATTCACTCCTTAATATAATTTTGCTAGCATTCTATTTTTCGACATATTACTGCATATTTCCTTCTTCTAATCTTATTGTTAAGTTAAAATTTAAAATATTTAGACATAATAACAACTACACGCCCGATAAACCTTGCTAATAATAATATTAAAACTTTACAAACCTCTAATAATAACGTACAATAACCGAGGTCGCTTTTCCCCAATGTACCCATTAAAAGAGGTGGAATACTATGAACCAAACTTATGATGTTGCAATTCTTGGCGGTGGCCCCGCTGGCATCTATGCCGCTTACGAACTCGTAATTAAACAGCCGAACGCCCGTATTGTTATGCTAGAAGCCGGAAAAGACATTTATTCCAGACATTGCCCAATTTCCGAAAAGAAAGTTACAAACTGCATTAACTGTAAACCCTGCGCTATTATGCGCGGTTTTGGTGGAGCAGGAGCATTCTCAGACGGCAAGTATAACTTTACCACTCAATTCGGCGGCTGGCTAACCGATTACTTGTCTGATGAAAAAGTCCTGGATCTCATTGACTATGTTGATAAAATAAATCTCAAATACGGCGCACCATCCGAACAGTTTTCTACAGAAAACTCTAACGTTGGGCGCACAGCTATTAAACACGGACTCTATCTTCTCCAGGCCAAAGTCCGCCACCTGGGAACCGAAAACAATCTTAAAATACTCGAACACATTTATGAATATCTAAAAACCAAAATAACCTTTTTCTTTAATACCCCAGTTGCAACCATTACCAAACAAAATCAAGGCTATAGCCTATTAACAAACAAAGACCTTGAAATAAACTGTAAATACCTTATTTCCGCCCCAGGCCGAGCCGGTTCAGAGTGGTTTTCCCTCCAATGTAAGACCTTAGGGCTCCCGCTCTTTAATAACCAGGTAGATGTTGGGGTCAGAGTCGAAATTCCCGCTGAAATTTTCCGTCATATTACCGACGAAGTATATGAAGCAAAACTAGTATATCGTACTAAGCAATATGGCGATCTTGTCCGCACGTTCTGCATGAACCCTAACGGTTATGTTGTCGCCGAAAATACCGACGGTATCATTACCGCTAATGGTCATAGCTATTGCGACAAAGCACTCGATAGCCAAAATACCAACTTCGCCCTATTAGTTTCCAATCGATTTACCGAACCGTTCAACGAACCTCATCAATATGGTAAACGAATTGCGTCATTTTCGAATATGCTTGGTGGTGGCGTCCTTGTCCAACGTTTCGGCGACCTAGTCAAGGGACGCCGCACCAATGAACACCGCCTTAACCAAAGTTTCACCAAACCAACCCTAAAAGCCACCCCTGGTGATCTCAGTTTGGTATTGCCCAAACGCCATTTAGACAATATTATTGAGATGATTTATGCTCTTGATAGCATCGCTCCAGGCATGGCCAACGATGACACACTGCTGTACGGAGTCGAAGTTAAGTTTTACAGTTCACGCCTTAAGCTATCCGAAGAACTAGAAACAGAATTGCCTAATTTCTTTGCCGTCGGCGACGGAGCCGGAATAACTCGTGGCCTTTCTCAAGCCAGCGCCAGTGGTGTTCACGTCGCCCGTATTATTAGCAACCGCATAAAACAATAAAAAATCTGCAAAAGAACCCGCAAGTTCAATGACTTGCGGGTTCTTTCTATAAAATAACAAAAATAAACAACCTTTTTTTATCATTTCTGCATGATTTTGGAATAATATAGCGAATATGACAAGTATAAATGTTCCAGTCATTTTACTAAAAGCAGCACCTTAATGACTGCACCAGCCAAGCAAATCAAGCAGTAAACTGATTGCCAAAATCTCCAACCTTCCCCGCAAGCACTAATAAAGTCCCAAAAACATTTTATTACAATATTGTTCATTTTAGTAAAACGTTTAAAGGATTTTCCGATGTCTACGGAGAATAGCCAAACGTAAATTCCGTTAGATTTGTTTTTCATAACAGGAGGTGATATCGTGTTTCAATCTCAAAAATTAAAGAAGCTAATCGAATTATATGATAGCGGCTCAGAAAGCCTAGCTGCGCGCCGCTCAGACCTAAGTCAAACAACCATATCAGAACTACTCCTAGGCAAGACTACCAGTCCCCAACAAAAAACACTTGAAAAGCTATCCGCTTATTACAAAGTACATAAATCTTTTTGGTATACTCCTGATGCCGCACTTCCTGATGAAGTTCCCGACCTGCCTCCGGAATTATCAAAACTGCTTCTGACCGCAGATATAAAACCGTATCTCGTGCTATTGCCTGAAATTAAAAAAAGCGGTATTCCCCCACATATTTTAAAAAAAATCATCGAGGAATGGTCTAAACCAGACGATGAATAACCTGCAATAGCAATATTAACTATAGGAAAATATTATTGTTCTTCCATACTTTCCATTACAGCTAAAAATTCTTGGAGATAATCAGGATCGACTAAAAATGTTTCATCTGGACGAACCAGCCAGGGTATGATTCCCTCCCAGTCAAACAACTCATATTTCATACGAAGTTGTCCTCCCTGCCGCTGTATTTCTGTTTGCAATGACCTGTGACAACATAATTCGGCGGCCATTTTACCATTTCCTTCCAAATTAACTGAAAATTTAATCTGAAAAACCGACAATTATTTTTTTAGTTCTTCACGTAATATCAAATATTTTAAACTGCAGCGGTCAGTGGTTAAACCACTAGCCGCTGCATTGCAATACTTTGCTTACTTCAGAACATAGGCCTTAACATTTTTAATTCCATAATCTAAAGCTTCTTGTCTTGAATTAAACGCTAAATCAACCCGATTTCCTTTTATGGCGCTGCCTTGATCCTCAGCAATAGCTTCACCATAGCCTTCTATCCAAAGCTTAGTTCCCATCGGAATTACTTTAGGATCGACGGCAACGACACCTTTGCGAACAGTGGTTCCTACATACGTGAGGTTATCCCACTTACCATTATCCTTGGTTCCCGGTCCATAAGCGGTAGCCGTAAGATCCAATACCTTGCTCCAATTTTGTGGCGCTTTAGTTAACGAATTATTATTTACTACCGCCTGTGGTGTAAGGCTGTTGCCCTTATTAAATAATTTACTCATCAACTCTATAGTCTGTTCGTATTTTTTGGTTTTATCACCAATCCGTTGCATAACTTCCTGACGGGCAGCAGCTTCAACCGTCTTACCAATATCGCCATCATTTGCATAATTAGCCACGATACCAGCAATATCATTACGGCCCGCAACTTTAGCAGCACCTTGAACCAATTGGCTAATAACTGCGCTGTTGTTGCCCCCGTCTAAGTTTTTCTTCAATTTAACCCATTTCTCAATTCCCGCTGCTTCAGATGGATATTTTGTAGCTAATTGGCTCAAGACCTGTTCTGTCGTCAATGGGGAAGCATCAACCCGCGCTGACAAGGAACAAAAAACACTTACCGCCATAGTTAATACGGCAATCAATACTACTTTCCTCATTTTTTATCCCCTTTCTGTAGGACTATAGGCAATTGTACCTCAAGTTAACATAAAAAAGAAGGAGTAATATTTCCCACTTATTCAATCCATAAAAAATAAAAATACGTCGGTCAGTATAATGAATATCCATACTTGTCGACGTATTTTTATTTTTTCACTAAATTCCACTATAAATATTACTTAGCCAGTTTATACAGTGTCTCGGTAAGCACGTTAATACCATTTACAATATCCTCCGGTGCGGCATATTCTTCAATGTTGTGACTTATCCCTTTATGACAAGGAATAAAAATCAGCCCTGCCGGCGCTATTTTAGCCATATTCATTGTATCATGACCAGCCCGACTAGGCATCCGCGAATATTTAAGGCCTAAATCATTACAGACACCTTCAACCGTCAAAGCAATACTATCATCTAACTTCACCGGTTTTTCCGAAGCCAATACATCAATCGAAATAGGAGTATCTTGACCATCGGCGATTGTACTTATCGCATCTTTAAGATCTTGGATTGTATCAATAATGCTAGCATGATCTACCCCGCGAATATCGACTCCCATCTCCACCCGCCCAGGAACTACATTCATCGCGTTCGGATAAACCCGCATAATTCCAACCGTGCCTACAGTACCCTGATGGGCATGTTCCATCGCAATATCCTGAACGGCCAGCACAATCATCGCCGCACTTACCAGTGCATCTTTTCGTTCATCCATCGGTGTTGATCCCGAATGCGCAGCCTGCCCCTCAATCAGTATCCTGAGTCTTGTTGGCGCGGCAATTGCTTCTACAATACCAATACTATGCCTATATCGCTCCAAGTACGGTCCACCCTCAATATGAAGTTCAACAAAAGCCTGAATCGCGTCACGATTTCTAACCGCACCTTTAATCTCAGCCAAGTTTAAGCCTGAATCTTTCACAATTTGTTTTAAGGTTAAACCAGTCTGATCCTTCACTCGATTCCAGGAAGAAGCATTAGTTAACCCCGTCATAACCTTACTACCAATTGTTGCATAACCAAACCGGCTGGACTCTTCAGCTGTGAACACCACAAGTTCAACTGGTAATGTCAATGGCCCACGAGCCATCAACTCCTTTATTGCCGCCAAGCCGCCAACCACTCCCACTACCCCATCATATTTCCCGCCGTCCGGCGGAGTATCCAAATGCGAACCAGTTAGCACCACCTTAGCCGTACTATCAGTGCCTTCCAGTCGCCCTATCACATTGCCAATTGCATCAAACCGTACACTAAGACCAGCCTGGCGCATAAGTTCCGCAGCATACTCCTTAGCCCGACGCTCTTCATCACTAAACGCCAACCTGGTAATACCCCGTTCTCCATCACCAATGTTAGCAAGCTGCCCAATAGTATTAATAATCCAGTTCGTATCCAAACAAATCCCCCCTGCCGCATCACATAGCGCCACAATCATTTCTACATCTAAACTAATACTTTACTGGTCTAACCGGGTTATGTGAATAGCGTTCTACCAAATATTCTAAAATATTATCCTGAGTATTCATAACAATTTCGCCATCAACTAACACCGGTACCGCATTTTGCCCTGAAACTCGATAAACCTCCGGTCGCTTTGTTTTGTCAGCACTAACATTCACGCAGACATAGGTTAACCCCAACTGGCCTAACATCTCCCGAATAGTCCGACACTCCTGACAAGACTCCAAATAATACAATACCATTTTCGCTTCCATGCCCACACGCCTCCTTGATTTTAGGTCCAGGCATCTATCATTTCGCGGATTCTTACAACGTGACGTTGCTCTTCCGCTTTTAATAATGCAAAAGCAGCCTTAGAATCAGTAAATTTGGCTTGCCGCTCAAGTTCATCATAAAACAATACTAAATCTTTCTCTGCTTGCAAAGCTACAGCCAAAATATCGCAAGCCCAAACTGTTTGAAGTTCCGCCACTTTATCTTTCGCTTTGACGGCTCAGGAAAAACATGATACTCCGCTAAAACTGTAAGAAACCCAGGATACCTCAGTATCAAACAAGTACGCATCAGCATGAGCTTCTTTTTTATCATCAATTATATTAAATATATTCAGAAATGTTTTTTCATGATGACCTTCTTCGTTCATTAGCCACAAAAATAAATCTTTCTTTCCATTTTCGCAGACTGCTCATAAGCCTGCCGATAGAATTCATGGCCGCGCCGCTCAATTTCAACAGCAATCCTAAGGCCTTCCAAATCATTATATAATTTAACCATAATTACACCTCCTGGCAGCTTTATCATTTGTTGATATATTCCTTATCTAACAGCTGAACTCCTGCCATAAACAAGTATTACACTGTATAAAATTTCCATTTTTTTATTCATCCAGTTAACATTGTTTTTAAATTTATGCTCATAAGTTATTCTTTCCTACTAAGCTGGATAAATTCTTCTGGTAAGGCCACTGATATAATTATCCAATTTGAAAAAAACTTTCCCTATAGTACTCTGACTAATAAGAAAGCTTTCTCTAACATAGTAACCACAGTATTACCCAGCATTTCTTACAATAAAGAAACCGACTTTCGCTTTAACGGCGATGATAAAACTACCAACGGCTCAGTCTTGCCTAGCACAGCTAACTCATCCAACAATTTTTCCAACCCCTGAGTATCCGGTAGCACTGCCTCAAGAAGATGGGACACATTAGCAGCCACTCGATGGCAATTAATAATGCTAGGGTGATGATTAACCAACTCAGAAAATCTATCAGCATTATTATCACCTAGCGTTAACAAAATAAATACCCGCAGTGGTAATCCCGCCAGCTTTGTATTGAGAACCGCTTTATAACCATCAATAATGCCACTTTCTTCTAATTTTTTAACCCGTTCTATAGTAGCAGGGCTAGTCAGCCCAACGCGCTGCCCAAGCTCCTTCATCGTAACCCGGCCCTCATTCTGCAAAATATCCAGTATTTTTATATCAATACAATCCATATTTCACCTCACGAAATATTTATATATTTAATTTTAACTTAATATACATAAGATATCAAGGAATATTTACCAATAAAATAAAAAGGCTCTCGCTAAATAGCGAGAGCCTTTTTATCAATTAACAAACTTCAATGATATTCCGCTTGTATTGATTATATACATCTTTAAGTTCTTCGACTTTAGCATCCATTTCTACTTGCAGCGCTGAAGCTGTTTTATAATCACCAGCCTGAACCGCATCACGAATGCGAGTAAACAAACTTTTCGTAGCCAACGAATCTTTTCCTAAATATACGCGTAAATCATTTACTTGCTTCCATACAGCTTCGTCAAGATCATTTCCTTCTACATCATGCAAACTATAGCATTCTCTAATAATATCGCAATTTCCAGGAATAATGCGATTTACCAACTCAGTCGTCCAACGCAATTGAGCCCCAGCGACAAAAGCATCAATTAATTCTTTTCTAAAAGCATTGCCAGCAGTTAACACCGCTACCTTATCAGCATGATTGGCAATACCCTGCATATTTTCCCAAACAGTTGCTGGCGGTTTACCAAACATCTTGTTGCGTTCTGCATCGCTGTAATCTTCAAACACATCATGTTCACTACGGTAAGCACGCTCAGTTTCCAAATAGAACCCAGGGGTGCCAGCCGGTTTAGACAATTCTGCTTCCAATTCCTTAGTGGTTTTACCGGAATTAACCGCTGCTTTGATACCGTCAAGCATTGACAAATACATAGATGCAACTGCAACATATGTATTTGTGAACGGATTCGGGGCGCGAACTTCGAAACGAGTAGCAAGAGGATTTTCCGTATCACGCACAAGACCCGCAAGAACAGTCCGATTACGTGACGCAACAGCCGGAGTATTACCCAAAGAAGTTACGATACAAATCGGAGCTTCAAAGCCTGGTTTCAAGCGATTAAGCGAGTCATTAGTGGAGGATACAAAAGGATTAATAACTTCATAATTTTTAAGAATACCCATGATTGCGCCAAAACCGACCGCGCTCAAGAAATCAGCTTTAAGATCGGTTGGAGCGAACAGGTTGACTAATTTGCCTGACTTAAGTTTAGCCGCAACCCCCAAATGAGTGTGTTCGCCGCTGCCTGCAACCCCAATAATTGGTTTCGCTTTAAACGTTACCTCAAAACCATTAGCCCGGAATACTTCCTTAATCAAAATGCGAGCCTGGAGTTCATTATCAGCTGCCTGCATAGCGTTAGTAAAGCGCCAGTCAATTTCTAGTTGTTCAACAACATGCGCCAAATTACCGCTATCGCCGATTCGAGCTTTTAAGCCCCCAACTTCTTTATGACCCATTTCAGGCTCCAAGCCATAACATCCCAACACTTCAATAGCCTGTTCCAAAGCAGTACGGGCCTGCCCTCTAGTGCGAGCCCAGTAATTTTCCTGCATTACCTGGGTTGAAGACAATTCTTCAACTTCAGCCGTTTCATCCGGAGTTTTAACCCAGAATTCCAGCTCAGTGCCTACAGTAAAAACAATGTCTTCAATCTCATTAACATTTAAGTGTTCCAGTCCAGAAACTTTTGGATTTTTCTTTAATAGACTAATAATTTCGGTCTTGACATAATCCATACTTTGCGACAATATCGCACGAGAATCAACACGAAGACCATTATGTACCAAGAAAGCAGGGATTCTTAATGTCCCAACTGGCTTGTCGGTCTCTTCATCATAATTATCATAGTTATAATCAACGAACCAGTTAACATTAGAGTCAACAACCATATCAACTTTGGCATTATTCAAAGTAGCCAACCCAGTAAGCACAACTGAAGATCCGTCAGTTTCAACAGCACCACCGCGGAAAAACTTTTCAACATCTTTTAGAAATAACCCAATAGGAATTTTTTCATCGGTATCATTACCAGCCAAATCAATACCAACCATCGACACGAACTTAATTTCCGGATGGCTGGTCAACAAATGAACCAATTGTTCCTCAGTATGAAGACCCGCCGGAATGTAATACAACAACTCTTTTGACACAATCCTTCACCTCTTAAACAATTATCATAACACACCAATATAATTTTATTACACAAAACACAAAATTATCCTGTTATGTTACTAAAATAAACGCAAATTTTCAAGGTCACACCTATGCAAAAGAACCAGTAGTCACGGGAACTTTCATAGCAAAATGATTAGATACCTACATAATTTGCACCAAATAAAGCCGTTTCATACTGCCATATATTAGAAAATTCGACAGTTCTACATTCAACCAGCTTAGCACTCAGCACTATAGCCAAAGCAATTAATTCGTTTGGAATCAAATCCTATCCAATTTACCTCCTCATAATAAGTATAAAATAAATAAAAGCACGATGAACAAAGCAGTAATTGTTTACAAAAACTGCACTTTCATGGCGCCTTTGCCACACACTTATTATTAACCTGTAAATACCATCATTGGACTTCCAGCTTAGGCAAATTATAAAGGCCCTATCATTATGCCAACTAGCAAAATGATATAATCGTCAAAACATAAGAACTTCCTCGAAATTGAGGAAGTCTTCATTGACTACCATTACCATTGATATTATTATAAGTTTAGCGTCATTTATTGTCAATATAAATAACTAATATTACTTATAAAGTTTTATACGCTCGTTTAATGGAATATACTCTTTTTCTTCAGGTATTGCGATGGGTCTACCAAACGGCATTTGAGCAATCAGCTTATAATTTTCCGGTATATTCCAGGTTGTTTTTACCTCTTCATCAACTAACGGATTATAATGTTGTAGAGAAGCACCCCAGCCCGCGTCTTCTAATGCAGTCCAAATGATATACTGTAATATTCCCGAACTTTGTTGTGCCCATATCGGAAAATTATCTTTATACAGGGGAAATTTGCCTTGCAGTTCTTGCGTTATCGTCACATCTTCAAAATATAATACCGTTCCATAGCCATCACTAAATCCATTAATTTTTTTCTCAGTAACCCCAAAATTCTTACCATCTACCAGTTTACGCAATGTCTCTTTTGTAATTTGCCAAAACTTATCATGCTCTGTCCCAAGTAAAATAACCAGTCGAGCACTTTGCGAATTAAACGCTGACGGGGCGTATTTTACAGCATCCTGAATAATCTCTACAATCCGTTCATCCTCAATAGCCTCACCCTTACTAATCTCATAATAGCTTCGCCGCGCTTGGACCGCAGCTAAAAATGACTTTTCCACACTATATCCCTCCGCATCGTCTAGCATAGGCTGTACTCCAGCAACTATTTTCGAACCTAAACCATACAAAGAAACCCAATTCCTTATGGATACCATTATTGAAATCACGGCCTACGGCCCGGATAGTGAAGCTGGCGTCAATGCAGCCTTTGAAGAATTTAAACAAATTCAAAAACTGAGTGACCACTTTGATGCCGAAAGCCAAGTAACAAAGATCAATCAGCAAGCCGGCATTGCTCCCGTTTCCGTAAGCGACGAATTAATTGAGATGATTAATTATGCTAATAGTATTTCTCAAAAAACTGACGGAGCTTTCGATATCACTATCGGCCCCCTCACCGAGCTCTGGGGCATCGGGCATAAGGATGATTACATACCAACCCAGCAAGAAATCGACAACGTTCTACCGCTTATTGATTACCGGAAAATTAAAATCGACCAAGCCAACCGCACTGTCTATTTACCTCAGGCCGGTATGAAGCTAGACTTAGGCGGTATAGGCAAAGACTACGCCCTGTACAAAGCCGCTGCCGCCTTAAAATCATGCGGTGTTAAATCCGCCTTAATTAACGCCGGCGGAGATATATCGGTCATTGGCAGCAAGCCGGACGGCACTCCATGGCGAATCGGCGTACAAGACCCCCGCGACACCGAAAACGTTATCGCCAAATTTCCATTGTCTCCATGGAATACTTCTCAGACATCCGGCGACTATCAGCGCTTCTTTATTAAAGATAATATTAGATATGCCCACATACTCAATCCCCGAACCGGCCACCAGCCTACCGAGCTCGCCAGTGTAACCTTAGTTTATAACGATGACGAGGTGTATTCTGGTGGTGATATCGCCAGCTCAGGTTTTATGATTCTCGGCCTGGAAAAATCTCTGGCAGCATTGCAGACATTTCCTGGCGTCGAAGCAATCTTCGTTACCACTGACGGTCAAGTTATTATTACACCAGGCTTAAAAGCTAAGATTGATCAAGAGAAATAACTATGCCTACATAAAAAAACAATCTGCAGAGCTTTAAAGCCAAACCTGCAGATTGTTTTTTTATGGAATACTAAGCTTTATATGAACAACAATAATCCAACACCGAAACTACTTTTAGTTGAAACTTAGAATTAGCCGTCACCACAAAAATATCGCCATCGCTGAATTTTTGCCACTTATCTTGTCCCGGTAACAATACATCAGCTTCTCCGGCTAATATTTCCATAGTTTCCTCAGCTTCCGTACCAAAATTATATTCCCCCGGCAACATAATTCCCAACGTCTTTTTTTCACCGTTGGCAAATACTACTGTCCGGCTCGTTACTTTACCATCAAAATAGATATTAGCTTTCTTAATTACCGTAACTTTATTAAATTCCATTTCCATTCCTCCTACAGTAAGGCTGTATTTTTATCATAATCTATTCTTCATGATTGAAATAAACTTTGTAAAAATGCATTCCTTTTCCATCATCAAAGCCGCGTTCAATAACATCCTCTTGATCGCCGCTACCGGCTTTAAGTTTTATCTCAATCCCCGTATCCAGCTTTATCAAATTTTTCAGTTTGCGTTTAACTGTTTTCACCGCCGGGCCGGAAATATCAAACTCTTGGATAGTCGTAAACCCTTGATTACTCTCGTAGCTCTCTTTATAAGACTTGAACTCCTCGATAAGCGCAGGATCTTTCACTACATTCCTGGTAAAATCATCAACATTATACGCCTGATTAGTATCGAAATAAGCAACTGCTTCATTCATAAACATTACCTGATCTTTTTTATCAGCCTGATATAACGGTCCATACACATTTTCCGCAAAATCGCGACACATATTAAGCTGATTCTGCGTATGAAAATACTCATCCTCAACATTAACCAACCGCAAAAATTCATCCTTCCAATACACTGCCTCATTATCGCTGGCGTTATCAACTACTGCCACCCGATACCCCGACATCGACTCACTATTAAAAATAATACAGCCCTTATCCAGCTTTTTTATATTAATACCGGTATCAACCCCAACAGCAACCCCATTACGGCTCTCGATTACCTTTAAATAGTTTTCCTTACGTTCAGTTTTAAATAGCCCCAGAGCATCAACCAGCTGATCATCGATAGTGCACCCGGAAAAATACGCCATATAAAACTCACCACCCCGGATTTTGGGATGAGTAGCCTTTTCATACAAATGCTTTACAACCTTTACCGATTGCTCATAAAAAGTATCTGGCCGGATAAAAGCCGCGCTGGCATAATTGTATACCTCATTTAAATGAATATCCGTTTCATGAAACAGTTTATACAATACCTTCTCTTTAAATGGCGAAAGAAAATACTTTAGCAAAAGTTCTTCCACATTTGCATCATCTAATTCATACAGTGCGGGAGATAATCCGATCCCTTCTTCCCGCAACTTGTTACCTACTTTATGAATAACTAACTTTTCAAGCTTTATATTAGAAAAATCAAACACCGGCAACCCTCTCTCTTAATTTGCAATTACCTCTATTTTACCAAACAGCCCTATTCTTTGCTATACATTATTACTCCTAGCTGTTTTTACTCCGCTAATAGCTGCCAGTGTCCTTTTTCCATAAAATGCAACTTCATTTGATGATAATCAACCAAAGTATTGCGATGACCAACACTGATAATTGCCGTTTCAGGCAACTCATTTTGCACCAGCGCATACATAACGGCTTCCAGTTCCTCATCCAGCCCGGATGTAGCCTCATCAAGGAACAACCAGGTCGGCTGGCCGATTAGTGCCCGGGCAAACGCAATCCGTTGCTGTTCCCCCAACGACAAAATCTGTTGCCAATTATCAACCTTATCTAATTCATCAATTAGCCCTTCTAACCGGCACTTAACTAAAACTTTCTTTAAAACATCATCACTAACTACTCCATCTGTGCCTGGATAAAGTAAACAATCACGTAACGAACCTAGCGGCAAATATGGTTTTTGCGGCAAGAACAACGCATCATACGCCTTAGGCAACACTAGTTTCCCCCGGCAAAACGGCCAAATACCAGCCAAGGTTCTAAGCAAAGTACTTTTCCCCGCCCCTGATTGTCCGGTTATCAGCAAAGAATCCCCAGCCTTAAGATTAATCGCTAAATCGCTCAGCAATACCTCGCCGTTAGGCAAATATACGTCAAACCCCTTAAACCCTACAACGTTATCTGCCGTATAATCAATCATTATGTCACTTGGTGTTGCCAATTTCTGCACCTTATTGACATCTTCTACGAACCCTAGCAACCGATTGACCACCGCCAACCATTCTGCCAATGTTGAATAATTATCAACAAAATAAGATAATGCATCCTGAACCCGGCCAAAGGCCGACGTAGTCTGAAGCAACCCGCCCAACGAAATATTCTTACTAAAATACCGTGGCGCAGCCATAAGCAACGGAAAAATAACCGCTAACTGTCCATACCCGGCCGTAAACCAAGTTAGTTTTTTTTGTCGCCGCATTAACGTCCAGTAATTCCCTACAACCTGAACAAACCGTTTAGTAAGCCCGGCCGCCTCTTGTTTTTCCCCATTATAAAAGGCAATACTTTCGCTGTTTTCCCGCAGACGAACCAAACCAAACCGAAAATCAGCCTCATATCGTTGCTGATTAAAATTGATTTTGACAAGCGGACGGCCAATCTTCACGGTCAGCCAAGTGCCAATCACAGCATATATCAAAGACAGCCACACCATATATCCAGGAATAACATAATCTTTTCCCGCAAACGGCACCGTCAATACTCCAGACAGCTTCCACAAGATTACAACAAACGAAACTAATGTCACCACCGCTTTTAACAGACCAATTGACAAACTTAATGCCATCGAAACAAATAGCCGAATATCTTCACTAATCCGCTGGTCCGGATTATCCGTCCCTTCATGAAAAACCTGCATAAAATAATACGCCCTTTTATTCAGCCAATGACCAAGATAATAACGTGTCAGCCAGTTTCGCCACTTTATCTCCAGCATCTGTCGCAGATAAATTTCATACACAGCAACAATGATATAAATTGCTGCCAAAATAATAAAATATTTAATCGCCGCAAAAAAACCATCTTGGTCATAGTTTTGAATCGCACTATAAAACTCATTGTACCATTCATTAAACTGCACCAACATATACACATGGCCCAACGTCAAAATAACAATCGCCGCCAAAAGGCCAAACGCCCGCCACCGTTCCTCTGAACGCCAATACTGCTTGGTAAGATTCCACATTCCCCGAAAAAAACCGTGTCTTAATTTGTGCATAGTAAGTTGTCTACCTCCAGCAATAGTTTGTCTTAAATCCTACCATTAATGTTTAAATCAGTTAACCACAAATTTACATTTTTCGACCTTACTGCCAAATATCCTTTTTTAGCCCAGAAAATAACTTTTCGCACTAAAAATACCCCTTAGCCTAAAACTAAGCCAAGGGGCCTCTGACAAATAAATTTCACTCCATACCATTACCGGCAGAATTTAAATCGGATCAGATTGTGTAATGGTTTGGCGCTCCCCAGGTTGCAACTTTCGAAGTTCCCATGCCAGCAAGACGCCAGTTACAATTGATGCCAGAAAATCCGAAATTGGTGCCGCCGCCCAAATTCCCATTAAGCCAAAAAACCTCGGCATAATTACCACTAGTGGAATCAACAGAATCACCTGGCGGAGCAAATTAAGAATAATTGTATACCCCGCCTTGCCGACCGCTTGGAAATAGCTGGAGCCAATGACCTGGAAACAAATCAATGGCAGCATCATCAAAAATATCCGGAGACCAACCGAGCCGATCTCGACCATTTCCGGGCCACCGTTGAACAACCGAATAACATCGCCAGCAAACACCTCCAGCAAACACAGGCCAACTATACCGACTCCAACCGCGATCTTAAGTACCAACTTTAACGTTTCAAGAACCCGTGCATATTTTTGAGCGCCATAATTATAGCCAATAATTGGTTGTGCCGCTTGAGTAAGCCCCATTACCGGCATCATCACCAGCATCGTCATCCGGTTAATTACCCCGAACGACGCAACCGCCAACGATCCTCCGTAAACCGTTAACCCATTGTTTAACAGGAACATAACCACACTATTACTAATCTGCATTAAAAACAGCGATGACCCAATCTTAACAATATCAACGATTATTTTAAACTGCATTGCCATATTTTTTACATGCAGTCGCAGGGTTCCATTGCCCCGGATAAAATACACCAAAACCCAAATTGCCGAAGCAGCCTGAGCAATAACAGTAGCTATTGCCGAACCCTTGATTCCCATATTTAATCCCACAATCAACAGCGGATTTAGCACGATATTAATAATCCCGGATAGCACCATCGTTGCAGACGCCGTTTTAGGATCGCCTTGGGCTTGAATGACCCCGTTCAAGCTGCCAGTCATATGCATAAAAACACTGCCCAACAAAATAATGCTCACAAAATCACGAGCATATGGCAATACATCCGGTGTCGCTCCCGAGGCTACCAATAACGGATCAAGGAACCACAAAGCAACACTCGTCGTCACAATAACCAAAACCAGAATCAAAGACACCGCATTCCCCAAAATAATATCCGCTTCATTCTTCTTTTGTTCCCCTAAGCGGATGGATACCAACGTTGACGCACCAACCCCTACCAGCATGCCAAATCCCATTAAGAACATCATCACCGGAAATGCAATCGCAACGGCGGCAAGTCCGATTTCGCCAACACCATAACCAACAAAAATACTATCGACGATATTGTACATTACGTTGACGACATTACCAACAATTGATGGAGCAGCAAACTTCCACAACAAAGAAGGTATTTTGTTTTCACCCAGTACTTTAGCTTTATCCATAAACTCCCCCCGAAATACTTTTTGGTATAGTAAATCAGTCCTCCAAAAAGCTTAAAACACTAGTACAAAAAAGCCAGCAACTTACTTAACAAGTTATTCTTCAAAATAAATTCCAGCCAAATTATTATATCTTACAACCGAGCAACTGACACAGTACCATTTTACCACTCTACCTTATTATTCCCAACAAATTTATTATATCGCAATAATGT
>JAGGAD010000053.1 GCA_017889625.1 Bacillota bacterium
ACGCCGGTTATCAATATGGTAAACCTCACCTATATTTCCGCTGAGATCCTGCATACCTTGGTAGGCAGCTTCGGCGTGGTACTGGTAGCACCGTTTACGGCGCTCTTATCAGGCTGGTTGCTAGTAAAAAACCAATAATTTCACAAAAAAAAAGCGTTACAGAGATAGTCAAAAAAGACTAACGCAGTAACGCTTTTTCATTGATTTTTTCTAGGGGCAATTGGATGGTGAACTTTGTTCCGAATCCAGGAGTACTGTCTACGGTGATGGTTCCGCCATGGTCCTCAATGATCCATTTAGCAATAGCAAGCCCTAGCCCGCTGCCGCCTTTAGCCCGGGACTCATCGACCTGGTAAAACCGGTCAAAAATTTTGTTCAGATGTTGCGGCTCCATGCCTTCACCTGAGTCGGCAACCGTTAAAACGGCTGAAAAAATTGTCTTGGTTAGGTTAAGCGAAATTGTGCCGCCGGAAGAAGTATGTCTGATTGCATTATCAATTAATATGGCAATTACTTGTTTGAGGCGGATTTCGTCGCCGATGAGGTTAACTGCAGCGGCGGTTGATATTTTAAGCAGTAAACTTTTTTTGTTGGCAACTGGTTCGAAGGGAGCCACCGCCTGAGCTAATATGTCATTTAAGGCAATGTGGTGGCGGTCAAGCATCTGTTGGTGGGAGTCAGCTCTCGCTAAGAACAGGAGGGAATCTACAAGTTGAGCCATCGAGATTGACTCTTCACGAATGTTATTAAGCCATTTGTGCTGGCTCAATACGGTTTCTTCCGGGTTGTCGAAGACGACGTCTAGGTTGGTCTGGATTACCGCTAGCGGCGTACGTAGTTCATGCGAGGCATCAGCGAGAAAGTCCCGTTGCTGTTGCCAGGCTTTTTCAATAGGCCAGACGGCGCGTTTGGCCATAATATAACTGGCTATCAGAGATAAGAGTACGCCAATAAGACCGACCGCGGTAAGAGCGGTGATAAGAATGCGCAATAAGGTTGCTTCCGGAGAATAATCTTTGAAAACAATAACAGTGCCGCCTTGCGGATTAAGGGCTTCTTTTTTAAAGAAAAATCGGTAAGAATTGTGTTCGAGGGTGCCGAAAGGCGAAGAAGTAGCTAACGCTTTCTCGGTTATTGAACTAAGATCATCTTGAAAAATTGGTATTCGCGATGACTTAAAGCATATATTGCCGTCAGGGGTTGTCTGGACATAAAACAGTCCTGGTCCAAGTATCTCAGAATTGGCGGGTGGGGCGATGGTATTATCAGGCGGTGGTGGCACCAGATCATGTACCATAGACACATTGAGAGGGGCGTTTTTCGCCGGACATGGGGGGAGTGAATCAGTGTTTGATTGGTCGACTACTTGCCCGGTTTTGATCTTAGTAATGATTGTTGAAGTAATATTTTCGGCGTTAAACGACATCTCTAGTTGGGCAAAAATATAAATTCCGATAATCAATGATAGGAACAGCCCTAAAAGAATCGCTGCATTCAGTAAGGTTAATTTAAGGTGTAACCGTTGAAACATCCGGGTCCTCCTGGAGGTAGTAGCCTACGCCGCGGACTGTTTTAATATTTGCCGTATTTAATTTTTTACGTAGATAATGAATATACAGGTCGACATTGGCAATTTCTGTATCAGAATTGTAGCCCCACACTTTTTCCATGATGCGGTCTTTAGTTATGACTTGGCCGCAATTGCGCAGCAATAGTTCAAGCAGGAGAGACTCTTTGAGGGTTAGATGAATTACTTCATTATTTTTAATAACCTCGCAGCGTGCCGGGTCAAAAACCAAACCGGCTGCCGTTACGGTATTATGGGTCAGCTCTTTGCCTTTACGTCGGGCGAGAGCGCGAAGTCTTGCCAGTAATTCATCGGTAAAAAACGGTTTAACCAAATAGTCATCGGCTCCGGCATCTAAGCCTTCAACGCGGTCTTTGGGTGAGTCTTTAGCCGTTAAAAACATAACCGGAGTTTCCATACCCATGGCGCGAAGTTCTTTAAGCAAAGAAAGCCCATCACGATTCGGGATCATCCGGTCCAAAATGATAATATCATATACGCCGGTTGCGGCCATCTCAATACCGGATTCTCCGTCAAACGCGGTATCAACTACATAGCCGTTCTTTTTTAAGACATACGATAGCGCGTCTACTAATTTAGTTTCATCTTCTATCAGCAGTAGTTTAATAGCGATCACCCTTTACACATTAATATGTATTAAAACCAATTGTTTGTAAACTTTTCCAAGTATTATTGTATGAGAATACACTTAGAAATATCTTTGAATTTAAAAAGGTCAGGCTAAGTGTATTCAAGCAGCTTTATTATACCTTATCTACTGGATCAAGTTCGAACCAAAAGGTTACCCCGTTTTCTACATTTTCGACCCCATAGCTGTTGTGATGGAGTTCCTGGATTGCACGCACAATCGACAGCCCCAAGCCGTAGCCGCCAAAGGCTCTGGTTCGGGCTTGGTCTACTTTGTAAAAACTAAGCCAGAGATTGTTAAGACTGTCATCGGGAATATGATTGCCGGTATTAAAAACGGAGACCATGATTTTATCAAGGTTTCTTAGAACAGTGATTTTGACTATACCTTGGGCATCAACATGATCAAGGGCATTGTTTAAAAAGTTGACGATGACCTGCTCGATGCGGAGAATGTCGCCATTAACTAATATATCGCTGGCGGTTTCCAACTCCAGCGTAATGTTTTTTTCCATCATGACATTACGGTATTTTAATACAATTTGTTCTAAAAAGGATGACAAATCAAAATCAGTCCGGTTAAGACTGAAGTAGCCAGAGTCAATTTGTGATAAATCAAGTAAATCTTTGACTAATTTATCGAGTTTTTCGGCTTCATCAATAATTACCGCACAATAGTAATCCTTGTCCTCCTCGTTGCTGGCAATATTATCTTTTAGTCCTTCGGCATAACCTAAAATAAGTGAAATTGGTGTCTTCAGCTCATGCGATACACTGGAGATAAAGTCTTTACGCAATTTATCCAGGCGACGCTCTTTTTCAACATCTTCGAGTAACTGCTGATTTTTTTGACTAAGCTCAGTGATAGCCTTATTTAATTGGTATGATAGGTTATTAATGCTTTTGCCCAGGAGCCCGATTTCATCGTTGGCGCGGATGGTGCATTTGGGGGTGAAATCCAGCTGGGAAATGCTGTGGGCGACATTGCTGAGTTCAAGTAAGGGCACGGTAAATTTTTTGGCAAAGAAAAAGGCCCAAATGCAACCGGACAGGATTGAGATTATTCCGGAAAAGACCATGAATTTGCTGGCATAAGAGGCACTTTCTGATAATGCGGCTAACGTAATGCGGAGGAGCAAAATATCCCCATTAGCAAGTTGGCGGCGATAACTGAGAAAATCGATATTAAGCGTTTCATCGTGTTCAATAAGGATAACCGAGGCGCTGTCGATAGTCTCGCTAGTTTTTAATATAAGGCTTGGAGGGCCCGGTCTATGCTGCTGGGGCGAATTATCTGTCTCTTTATTATTTAACGGGGGGACAATAAATGCTTTAGGTTCACCGACCCGACCGAAGGAACTGGCTTTTACATAACCGTTTGGATTAGCAATAATAATACCAGCGCCAATATTACTGCCAATTCGCTCTAATTCTAAGGATAGGTCCGAGGGGTTGGAAGTGTAGAGTTCTTCAATATATTGGCCATTTTCGATGAGACTGTGTTTTTTATTCCAAAGATAGTATTCTTCCAGGACCAGAGTACTAAGTATCCAGGCAACGAAAATAAAAAATATTACTAAAAAACTGATGCTGCGAAAAAGTTTGGTTCTAATGGAAGTCATGATTCCACCTCAAACCTGTAGCCAAAGCCTCGGATGGTTTGAATAAGGGAACTATGCTCGCCTAATTTGGTTCTGAGGCGGTTAATATGGGTGTCAACAGTTCTTAAATCACCAAAATAATCATAACTCCAAATGTGATTAAGAATTTGTTCTCTACTTAGTGCCCGGCCTTTATTTTCGGCAAGATAAACAAGTAAATCATATTCTTTGGGAGTAAGATCCAAGCGATTGCCGTTGATTGCTACGAAGTGGGCGGATGGATCAATACTTAAGCCGGCGAACGAGGTCGGCGAAGATTCATTTGCTTCGGTTTCATTCGCCGGGGCGGCTTCTAAGCGGCGAAAAAGTGCGTTGACTCTGGCTGTAAGTACGCGGGGACTAAAAGGCTTGGTAATATATTCGTCCACCCCAAGATCAAAGCCAAACAGTTGGTCAATTTCCTCGCTTTTGGCTGTTAGCATAATTATGGGAATGGTCGAGGTTCGGCGAATTTCCCGGCAGACCGTCCAGCCGTCGTATTTTGGCATCATAACATCTAGAATCACCAGGTCAATTTTTTGACTGGAAAATATATCAAGGGCAGTGGCGCCATTGTCTGCTTCCACTATAGTGTAATTTTCACGAACCAGAAAGTCAGAGATCAATTTGCGCATTCTAAGCTCATCATCAACAACTAAAACAACTTTACTCACGTAACTAATTTCTCCTTACTGATAAAAATATTCCAACTATAGCATAATGGCATAAGAATGGTACGTCAATATTAGTTTTCGCGCGTTAGCAATATAATCATGAAGCTTTTGTATTTTGGGCGATAAAACCTGAAATAGCATTGGATAAAATCAAGGTAAATATTAAATAGCCGTCGAATACAGCAAGAGATTAATAAATAATTGTAACACAGTTGTAACAATGCTCATCCATAATAAAACTAAATACGAAAATTTGTAGGTATAAGCGAGGGTAGGCTATGCAGGCAATTTGGAAGGGAATAAAGCATTACAAAGGTTGGCTTGTTTGCTTGGTAGTTTTAGCGCTGATTGCTGGCGGCGGTTTGATGTATTATAAAAAAGCCAGTGCGCCAGTAGCCGAAGCGACCACGATTAGTGTCGGGCGGGGGGATGTTTTAGCTACTGTTTCGGCTACTGGTACGGTCAAAGCAGTAAACTCAGTCGAAGTTGGTTCAAGAGTTACTGGATTAATTAGCGAGGTTCGGGTCAAAGAAAACGAACGGGTGAAGAAAGGTCAAGTATTATTTGTTCTTGATGATACCGCTGTTCGGGCCCAACTGGCGCAGTACCGTGCGACTATGGATAAAGATGCTGCCATTTATGAGCGAAGCAAAAAGTTGGCGGCAATCGGCGGTGAATCTGAGCAACAACTGGAATCAGACCGTACCGATTATCTGGTGGCTAAATCCAACTATGATAATTATGGAACGCAGCTAAATTATTATGTGATTACTTCGCCGGTTGAAGGAATTGTTATTGGTGCACCGACTCCGGCGGGTGAGACGGTTGTACAAGGTATTTCTGCTTCACAGACGATTGTGACTATTGCCGATATGTCGGTGATGCAAGTAAAAGTTCTTGTCGATGAATCCGATATTGGTAAAGTCAAAGTAGGCCAACAAGCCACGTTTACGGTAGATGCTTACTCGGACAAAACCTTTACCGGTAAAGTGGCAAGCATTTCGCGGGACGCTACGACGTCATCAAATGTAGTGTACTACCCGGTATATGTTAATGTTGATTCTCCAGAAGACCTGTTATTTCCAACTATGACGGCGCGAGCCACTATTAATGTCGGTGAAAGCAAAAATGTGTTAGTTGTGCCGTTAGCGGCGTTGCGAAGTGAAAAAATCGGTCAGTGTGTACAAGTGATGGTTAATGGTAAAGCGGAAAATCGACTGGTTACACTGGGGTTGCGTGACGATGAAAAAGTCGAAATTACGAGCGGCCTAGATGAAGGTGACCTGGTGGTATTACCAGCTAAGCAAACGACGACAAAGACCAAACAAGATCAAGGTCCGCCGCCCCCGATGTAAGGTCAGGAGGGAAACCATGACAATTGCGTTATATAATGTAACAAAAATTTATCATATGGGTGATACTACCGTACATGCGCTGGCCGGGGTGACGTTATCTATTGCCGACGGTGAATTTGTAGCCATTATTGGACCATCAGGCTCGGGAAAGTCAACCCTAATGAATATTCTGGGCTGTCTTGATTGGCCGACCAGTGGCTCATATAAGTTAGCGGGCCAGGAAGTGGCAGAGCTTAATGATGATCAGCTGGCATTGGCGCGGAATAAAAGAATCGGCTTTGTATTTCAAAATTTCAATTTATTGCCAAGAATGTCGGCTCTGCAGAATGTGGCCTTGCCGTTAGTGTATTCCGGGGTTAGTAAACATGAACGTCAGAACCGGGCAGCTGAGGCCCTGGCAAGCGTGGGGCTGGCTGAACGGATGGAACATCGTCCGAATGAACTGTCGGGCGGGCAGCGCCAGCGGGTGGCAATTGCCCGGGCTCTGGTTACTGATCCGGCGATAATTATAGCCGATGAGCCTACGGGTAATCTTGACACTAAATCGAGTATTGAAATTATGGATATTTTTTGTCAACTTAACCGCCAAGGCCGGATGGTTATTCTAGTCACTCATGAACCGGATATTGCCGAATATGCCAGCCGGGTTATCCAGGTACGGGATGGACTCATCCTTAAAGATGAAGTTAAACAGGGGGTGACGGAGTGTTCTGGGAAAGCGTCCTCATAGCATTTGAAGGATTAAGAGCCAACAAACTCCGTTCAGCCCTGACCATGCTGGGGATAATTATTGGAGTTGGCGCGGTTGTTACCTTGGTTTCATTAGGTATGGGAGTACAGCAAAAAGTACAAAACTCTATTTCTAGTTTGGGTAGTAATTTGCTAGTCGTTATGCCGGGGGCATCCAAATCGACCGGCGGTGTTCGCTCCGGGGCCGGATCTAATATCACCTTGAGCAATCAAGATGCTAAAGCCATTTCGAAAGAAATCAACGGAGTGGTTCATGCCGTACCGTCGGTAACTGGCACGTTTCAGATTATTTATGGTGGACAGAACTGGAATACGTCGGTGCAAGGGACAACCACGGAGCTATTAAACATTCGGGATTACAAAATCGGGGAAGGCAGTTTCTTTACCAGTGGTGACGATGAAGCGAGGGCCAGGGTGGCTGTGCTGGGGCAAACTGTGGCCACTAATCTATTTAGTAATGCCAGCCCGATCGGTCAGACCATTCGAATCGGTAAAGCGCCGTTTCGAGTCATCGGGGTACTGGCTAGTAAAGGCCAGTCAACAATGGGACAAGATCAGGATGATATAATCCTGGTGCCAATTGCTACTGCACAAGACCGGTTGATTGGGCAGACCTATGTCAATAGCATCATGGTTCAAGCAGAAAATGAGCAAGTAATCGAAAAGGTCCAGGAAGATATTACGACCTTACTAAGAACTCGCCACCATTTGGCGGCCAAAGCAGACAATGATTTTTCGGTGCGCAACCTTTCGGCCATCATGGAAACCATGAAAGAATCTACCAGTGCCATTACCTTATTTCTTGGCGGGGTTGCCGCTATCTCGCTTCTGGTGGGCGGTATTGGGATTATGAACATTATGCTGGTCTCAGTAACCGAACGTACTCGTGAGATCGGCATCAGAAAGGCACTTGGGGCCACCTATAAAAATATTTTGCTGCAATTTCTTATCGAAGCAATTGTTGTCAGTGTAACCGGTGGGTTAGTAGGTATTCTGATAGGCGTGGGCGGAGCTTATGCCATATCGAAAGTGGCCAGTCTGGATACTGTAGTATCTTGGTTGGCTATATTGGGAGCCTTTGGGGTTTCAGTGCTTATCGGTCTGTTTTTTGGAATATATCCGGCCCGTAAGGCAGCTTTGCTCGATCCAATTGACGCATTGCGGTATGAATAATTATCAAGGTATTTACACAACGTGCCGATAGATATTTCGATGGGCATGTTTATGGCTAAGTTTTTCTAAAATTGTTTGTGGACGAACCGTTTCAAACAATTGACTAGCTGGTCTGTCCGCGGTAATATAGGAAGAGACGAAGTTTCGGTGATAAAAAGTCGGTTTAGGAGGAATTTGTTTTGAAACAATATAAACGTTGGTTAACCAGAGGGATAGCACCTGTTGTTATCATGTTTGCGCTCAGTCAACCGGCATTGGCCGCAGCGATTGATTTATCGCTGGACGATAGCATTGATCTTGCTCTGAAGAATAATCCCAGTATAAAAACAGCCTTGACAAGCCGGGAACAAAGCTATTGGGCCCTAGAACAAGCTAAAGCCGGCAAGGGTTTGACTTTAGGTTACACCCATACGGATGAACGCTATACCACTTATAGCAGTTATAAAGTTGCTAGTGATAGATCGTTATATTATGACCCGTACTATCTGGGGATTAACTACTATGACAACTCGTTGTCGCTGAAGTATCCTTTATATACTGGCGGCAGTGTGGAAGGGCAAATCGATGAGGCAAAACTTAGTCTTAAAGTTTCGGATCTAAGTATCGAAGCGACTAAGCAACAACTAAAACAAACCGTGACCAACGATTATTTTAATGTATTGCAATACCGCAACAATTTGGCAGTCAGCCGGGAATCCGTGGATAACTATACCAGTCACTTGAAAAATGTTGAACTCCAATACTCTGCTGGTATTGTGGCCAAAACCGACGTATTATCTAGCCAGGTTTCGCTGGCGAATGCTCAAGCCAGTCTGATAAAAGCCCAGAATAATTATGATTTGGCAGTTGCTACTCTGAATAATGCAATTGGCTTGTCCCTTGATACCGAGGTAAACATAAAAGAAGATCTTAAATATGACAGCTACACCATGAGTTTGGCGGATTGCACTAAATATGCTTTAGCAAATCGCCCGGAAATGGCACAGTACCAGGCTAAAATTGATAGTGCGAAAGCTGGGGTTAAAGTAGCACAAAGCGGTCATCGCCCGACTGTCAATCTGTTTGCTACTGAAGACTGGCACGATTCTGAATTTGCTGGCTTGGATAATAATAATTGGGCGGTTGGTCTTACCGCCACTTGGAGTATATTGGACGCCGGGCTTACCGATTCTAAAATTAAACAAGCCGATTATGGCGTAAAGACGGCCGAAGTGAATGCTAGCCAAAAACGAGATAGCATTATGCTGGAAGTTCGCCAGTATTATCTCAGCTTGCGGGAAGCGGAAAAACGTATTGAAACCACGCAAGTTGCTGTAAATCAAGCTCAAGAAAATCTTAAAATTGCCGAAGTCCGGTACGGATCGGGTGTAGGAACCAACTTGGACGTATTGGATGCCGTGCTGGCGCTAAACCAGGCAAAGACCAACTATATTCAAGCTCTGTATGACTACAATACTAGCAAGGCTTCATTAGCTATGGCAATGGGGATAGCGGTAAAATAGGTTTAGCTAATAAAATGATAAATAGAGACCGTCTAAAAGCAGTGGTGCATACGTAGACGGTCTCTATTTTTATGCAAAAAAGATAGCTGACAATTGAAACCTGAAAGTGTAAAATATGTAAATAATCCAATGGAATAGAAGAATGACGAGACAATATATTACTATTAACTAAAAATTTACCAAAACATGAACTATTTAGTATAAAATTCGACAAATTAACTGAAGGATAATTCGTTTAACTATTGAATATATTCTGCAGTAGTTCGGACAATGGAGGAAGTGACATGATCTGCCGTCACCGGAAGAACCAACAGGGGTTTACGCTGATTGAAACAGTTGTCACTGTTGCCATAATTGCCGTGTTAGCGGCAATAGGAGTAAATGAATTGAGAGTAGCAATAGCCAACAGGGAACTTGCGCGTGCGGCCTGGGAATTGGCAGCTGATATCCGGTGGATGCAGCAATTATCAGCCAACGATGTTGCCGAGGACGCTAGGGTGACGTTATCACCAAGCTATCGCTATAAACTATTATTATGGGCGTCGGACTATACCCTTCAGAGTACTAGTGAAAAAACAAATTATTATCAGGTGCTTGATAGCAGCAGCACCACCGCGTTAAAAAAACTTAGTTTTGACAGTTACCACGTTAAAGCAAAAATTATTGTGCCAAGCAGTGCTACAAGTGCAAGCATTACTTATTATGCCTATGACGTCGATCGCATCAAGACGGGTACAACGCTAGAAAACATTTCGTATCAGATTATGTTGACCCATTCGGTGACTGGTGCGGTTATCTATGTTAATGTTGATTCTAGAGTGGGGCGGGTGTGGACAAACACGGACGGGACCAGTCCGCTATAGATTTGGAGCTAAAAATGGCGAACAAAGCAATAATCAATAAAAATGGATTTGTTTTGACCGATGTGGTGTTAGGCATGTTTATTTTGACGGTGGCGCTGTTGGCGATTGGCGGTTTATATTTTCAGAGCGGTAAAGCAAGTATTCTGGCGGATAATCAAACGGTAGCTTATAATTGGGCCCAGGAACGGCTGGAATATTTAAAATCGGCTTCAGCCTGGCGGGGGAATTCGTCGACCAGCACCCCACCAACCGTACCGACCGATACCGGTAACTCCTTGCCGCCGCGATCTGGATTCACCAGAACGACTACGGTGGTGTGTCCGGCTAAGCTTGCCGCCTTGCCAGCAACAACAATTAATGCGGGTACACTATTAACGGCGGTCAACAGTCGGTTGATTGATGTCACCGTTACTGTAAATTGGACAGAAAATAGTAGAGATAAGTCGGTTAGTCTGGAAACGTTGATTGAACGGGAGTAGCCGGCCTGGTTGAAAGGAGCAAATATGCGTGATAATCAGGCTGGTTTTTCCTTGGTGGAACTTGTTGTGGGGATCGCGCTCATGGTTTTAATTATGAGTGGAGTGGCCGGGATGCTGACAAATCTCCTGGGGCATGGTGTGCGGGGCATTGACCTTATCGACCGGCAGCAGGAGGCGCGGTGGGCTGTTAACATGATTGCCGAAGATATTCGGTATGCGACAGCTTTTAAAACGCTTAGCAATACCGAAGTGGAGTTGGTAAAAACAGATTCAACAGGTACGTCTGTAACAATAAATTATAAATTGGTTGAAAACGGTAGTAATTATGTGCTGACAAGGATCAATACCTCGGGAACAACCTCGGTTGCCAGCCCGCTTGGGAATGCCGATCGTGGCTATGTCGGTTCGGGTGATTTTGCTATCAATGCCACAACTTCAGGGACCACTGTTAATCAGGTCAATATTGTCTATAAAATTAGGCGTAATTCGACTGACACAACTCCAGCTGTAGCTCAAACAACGATATATCCGATTAATGGACTTACTGCGCCATAGTGCGGGCGATTGGATATTCAGCCAAGGGGGAAATAATGCGAAGTGAACGTGGCAGTACAACAATCATGGCGATCATTGCCATGTTGGTTTTGGCGGCAGGGGCGTCAACGTTTGCCTATGTCACTAACCGTAATATCAAGATAACCCAAGAGTATGTTCACGGTCTGCAAGCCCAATACAGTGCTGAAGCGGCGGTAAAAGCTGTGTATGTAGCTGGCCAGGAATCGCTTAAAAGTACCAATGGCTGGACCGCTGGGCAAAATTCGGCGTTAGACGATTGGGCTGGAAGTACCATATCCCTTACATTGCCAGGGTCAATGGGAATGGCGAAGGTTACTGTCACCAAAACGGCTTCGGGCGTTTACAAACTGGTGGCGGTGGGGACGGCCAACGGGGCATCACGAATGGCTTATAACTCTGGCGTAGACCTTACAACGACAACGACCACGACTACCGCTGATACATATGCCACCGTTTCGACGGCCTCTCTAATCGCCTCGGGCAATACTTACATCAGTTCGTCAGGCAAGACAACTACGTCGCTATCTTGGACGCTGCCAACCGATCTTACCGACACCACCAGTCCGGCGAAATCTCCGGGCTATAGTTTGTCCGCCAGCCAGTTGTCAGGCATCTATAGTATGGTGTTATTTAATGATACGCTGGGGTTAGCCAACTATTCGGCTAAAGCTACGCTGCAGACTTTGTTCAGAGTAAATTACTATGTTACGCTCGCTAAAATTACGAGTACGAGCGGCACAGGTTATGGTATCTATTATTTGGCGACGAAGAAGTATAATTCGTCCACTAAAACCTGGTCGGCCGGTGACGCCGGAGATCCTACCGCCTATGTGGTTCAGTATGATCCCGGAATCACCAACTGGGGAGCCTCTTCCGCAAATTTTGATAAAAGCTGGCCGTATGGCGCATTTTTGGTGAAAAAGGTTTGGTCGGATGGCAATGACGGGGCGCAAAATGAGGTTTGGGACAATAGTGGTTCATATAGTGATGTCTATGCTTTTCGAGATAATGATGAACTACTACAGCGGTGCTATGTCAATAAAGACCAGAGTTATACCATTAGTGGCGATTCGGATTTACCAGCTTTAAAACCAGTGGTTACTACGGCTGCTTCTAGTGCGCCTAATATAACCCAAGTGCCAACGTTATTTGGTTACACAGCGGCTGGTATTTTTGAACCTGAATTGACTAACTCCTATCGCAGTCGTCCGCCGGACCTGAGAATTGCTTACTCTTTAGGGGATTTGGCGGAAGGTAACTATTGGTATAAAAATACGTACTATCCGCTGGGGGCTAAAGTTGCGGTAGGAGTATATCTGGCTGATGCGCTGGAGGACCGAATGGTGTGGGTTGCAACTACAAATGGAGTAAGCGGATCGTCCAAGCCGTCGGCTTTAAGCAGTAACCCTGTCGCCGGGGCTACCGTTGCTGATGGCACTGTAATATGGACGGCTCAGGCGGCGCCGACTTCGGTGAAAATTGCCCAGACGGTGGTCGATACCGGGATCTCTATCGCCAAAATATCAATGGCGGACTTAAAGTATCGGCTTGATAGCGTGAATGGATCAACAACTGTGGCGAGTGCTTCTTACTCTGTACCCTTTGTTATGGTAGATGGGAGCAAGAATAAGATTACTATTGAGATGGTTGCTGATAACAAAGGGAACCGGGTGCACTTAATCCGGGTAAATGATGTACTGGTTCTGGCGTTTAATGATACCTATAACGCTTCTAAATACAATATAATCCCTGCGGGGTGGGAATTAAATCCGACGGCTGTTGAAAAGGGTACCGGACTTAAGATTTGGGGCGCGGCGGCGCTATTTTATACTGCTGATAGTTATGGTCAGACGGTGACTGAGACTACAACCACTACATCAAACTATGGCCTATGGGGAATGTAGTTGCGGTGAGCGCTAAGGAGAAAATGATGAAAATTGACCTAAAAAAGTTGGGAGTAACTAAAAGAACCTGGGGCTTGTTGATCGTACTGGCTATTATCGTGGGATGCTATTGTTTTACCGGGACTCCTGATACCGCGAACGGAACTCCCGTGGTTTTGAAAGCGTCCGTCAGTTCTGACGGACAAGCTTCGCCGGCTAAACCAAAAGCTGTTGAAAAGAGTTCGGTTATTGCCGATCTGCCTGCGACTAGCCGGGACCCGTTTTATGCCCCGCCGGCCTTTTCTCAAAATATAAAAAGCGAGGTAGCCGAAAAGCCTGAGGTCAAGCCGGTTGCTGCTATGACCACCACGATGACGCCTGCTAAACCAGCAATAAAGCCTGAACTTCAAGGTACGGCTAGTAGTGATTCGGGTAAGGCAGCTATCTTGACGTTGGAGTCACAGAGCCGGCTTGTTTGTATCGGGGGCAAGATTGGTGAATACACCCTTGTTGATGTTGAAAAAGACTGCGCTGTTTTAACCGGGCCTGAGGGTTCAATAACGCTATGGATGAAAAGGTAGGGATGAAAGTGCCAAAATATAGTAAATACGCAGTTATTGTTATATTAACAATTGTACTTGCTATTACCAGTGGGGTAGGTTGGGCGTCAGAGTCCCTTATCACACTAAATATCCAGAATTCCGAGGTACGGGATATTCTAGAGGCAATGGCAGTTGTGGATGGCGTAAACATTATTGTCGATGAGACGGTTAAGGGTAAAATGTCGCTTAATATAAAAGACATGCCCCTGGATGAGGCTTTGGATTTAGTGGTTAAGACCCGGGGCTATACCTACCAGAAAATGCCCAATGGCACGATTGTTGTAGCTGAACCTAAAACTCTTCTAGCCGGGTTTGGCTCTGTCACTGTATTTCCGTTAAAGCATGCCGTGGCGGCTGAGTTAAAAAAATCGTTGGCAGGCGCGGTTGCTGACGACCGGCTAAAAGTTGATGATGCGTCTAATTCCCTCGTCTTTTTTGGTTCGCCGGTAGAGGCTGAAACAGTGAGGGCCGCCATCGAGAGTCTGGATGTGCCAGCGCAGCAAGTGACTATCGAGGCTCAAATCCTGGAGATTAGTAAATCGGCCAGCAAAGAACTGGGCTTTGACTGGACCTTTGCCCCAGGCCCGGTACAGTCAGGCAGTACTTCGACTACTGACCTTACTAATTATGGGGCCATTAGTTTTGGCCGTGCCCCGGATGGCAATCCTTATCAGTTTCGCTATCAAGCCCAGCTGAATGCACTTATATCTAAAGGTAACGCCAAAGTACTGGCTAAGCCTAAAATAAGTACTATTTCCGGCAAAGAAGCAAAAATACTTATCGGTGATAAAGTTCCAGTACAGTCGCAGACAACCACTAGCGGCGTAACCTCGACCACCGTCACTTATATAGACACTGGTATTAAGCTGGTATATACACCGGTTATTAGTCCGGATGGGCGGCTTAGAGCTCATCTCCTGGCCGAAGTATCGACCCCGTCGGCGGCGCTGGGCGGCACTAACTATAAAATTGCTACCCGAACCGCTGAAACTGACCTGGTCATGGCTGACGGAGAAACCTTGGCCATTGGTGGTTTGATTAGTTCTACCGTATCGCATACCGCGACTAAAGTGCCGATCCTGGGGGATTTGCCGTTAATCGGTTCAATCTTTAAAAATGTCGATGATAGTAGTGACGAAACTGAAATTGTCGTAGTAATTACTGCTAAGATCAATAAATAACGCTAGAAAGGGGGTGGAGGCTACGACTACCCAACCTCGTCTTAGACTTGGTGATATTTTGCGTAATGCTGGACTCATAACCGAAGAACAATTGCAAAAAGCGCTGGAAATGCAGAGTAAAAGTGGCGAACGGCTGGGAAAAATGCTTGTGAATTTAGGTTTTGCCAGCGAAGAGAATATTCTATTGGCCCTGGAACGGCAATTGGGGTTTGAACGGGTTAATCTGGTCGTGTATCCGTTTGAACGGGCGGCGGCACTTTTAATACCGGCTCAACTGGCGGAACGGCATAAGGTACTGCCGCTCAAACGATCCGGCTCTAAGCTTATTTTAGCGATGGCGGATCCCACTAATTTTTTTGCTATTGATGATGTACGCATGGTCACTGGCTTTGAGATTTCACCGGTCCTTGCGGCGGAAAGCGAAATTGAGCGGGGCATTGCCACCGCGTATGGCGTACGTGACATTGTTGAGCGGGCGGTCAGTAAATTACAGGAAGAAGAGCTGGCAGTAGCGGCTGAAATTCAAACCACTGATGATGCCCCGATTGTCAGCATTGTTAACGGTTTGGTTAGCCAGGCCGTGCGGGAACGGGCTAGTGATATTCATATCGAACCGTTGGAGCGTCAGGTTCGGGTGCGGTTTCGGATCGATGGGGTTTTACGCGAAATCATTACCTTTCCGAAGGCGACCCATAATGCTATTATCAGTCGGATAAAGATTATGTCCGATATGGATATTGCTGAAAAGCGGCTGCCGCAAGATGGACGGATCAAGGTTCAGGAAAAAGGCCGGGATATTGACCTGCGGGTTTCTACTCTGCCCACGGTGCTCGGCGAAAAAGTGGTTCTCCGGATTTTGGACCGGACGGCCGTGGTGCTCGATATTACCAGTCTGGGCTTTTCCGGGTTTAACCAGGAGCGCTACAAAAAAATGTACAGCCAGTCCTATGGTATGATACTGGTGACCGGCCCTACCGGCAGCGGCAAAACAACTACGCTGTATTCGACGCTGGTGGAGTTGAATTCCACTGAAAAAAACATTATCACCATTGAAGACCCGGTAGAATATATGCTGCC
>JAGGAD010000005.1 GCA_017889625.1 Bacillota bacterium
TTGGCGTTTTTGCCGTTCGCGCCCCGCTTGAGGCGACTTTTATATATTAACATTACCGTTCGGCTTTGTCAATATGCTTTTTATTGGAATTTCGCTGTTTTAATCGCGTCACCGTTTTCGACAGCTTTTGTATATTATCACGCTATTTTTATTATGTCAATCGTTTTAGCAAATTTATTTTGATTATAAATCAGCTAAGCCGTTTCGTTTTAACTAAACCATAATTCTCAATTGAAGTATATAAGGTCCATGACTTTCTAAAATAAGAAGTCATGGACCTTATTGTTAAATAAATTAATTATTTCTCAATCTCAATCAAAAGATCTCCCGTAGAAATACTATCTTTAGCTACCACATACACTTCTTTAACATAGCCATCAAACGGAGCCTGAACCGTAGTTTCCATCTTCATTGCCTCAGTTACCAACAGATGATCACCCTTTTTTACCTTAGCTCCCTTTTCTACCAGCACTTTAACCACCATACCAGACATGTTTGCGCCGATTTGGCCTGGTTTGTTTTTATCCGCCTTAACTCTTAGAATAACGGTAGTTTTAGCGTTTTTATCCCGAACAAGAACATCACGCGACTGACCATTCAATTCAAAGGATACTGTTCTGGTACCATCAGGATTAGGCTCGCTGATTGCTTCTAATTTAATAACCAGCTTCTTGCCTTCTTCAATATCAACCTGGATTTGTTCACCAATTTTCATTCCATAGAAGAAAGTTGGCGTATCCAAAACCGACACATCACCATACGTTTTAATAAATTCAACCCAGTCCAAAAAGACCTTAGGATATAGGGCATAAGCCACTGCATCTTTGTCGCTGACTGAACGAGAAAGTTTATCTTTTAACATCCGCGTAATTTCATCGAAATTAGCTGGCGGTAAAAGTTCCCCTGGCCGCACATTGAGGGGTTCCTTGCCCTTTAAGATTATCCGTTGCAATTCTTTAGGAAATCCTTTATACGGCTGACCGATCTGACCCTCAAAAAACTCTACCACCGAATTAGGGAAGTCCAAAAACTCACCCTGTTCATAAATATCGTCCTCGTTAAGGTTATTCTGCACCATGTAGAGTGCCATGTCACCAACGATCTTAGAAGATGGCGTAACCTTAATAATATCGCCAAAAAGATCGTTAACCCGGCGATACATTACCTTTATTTCTTCCCATCTATTTTCCAATCCAACAGCTTTAGCCTGTTGGTGTAAATTGCTGTATTGACCACCCGGCATTTCATGAAGATAAACTTCTGGATTGGGGAAATTTACCCCTGTTTCGAAATTACTATAGAAACTTCGAATATCTTCCCAGTAATGAGAAAGTTTATGGATTTCTTTAATATTGATCTCAGGCTGATACTTGGTACCATCAAGTGCATAGTACAGCGATCCGACACTTGGTTCAGAAGTTCCACCTGCCAAAGCTGATGAAGCAACATCCAGAATATCTACCCCTGCTTCGATCGCCCGAACATAAGTATAAATGCCATTGCCGCTGGTATCATGACTGTGCAAATGAATAGGAATATCTACAGACTGTTTAAGTGAAGAAATCAAACGATAAGCCGCTTCCGGCTTTAACAGACCTGCCATGTCCTTAATACCTAGGATATTTGCTCCAGCAGATTCAAGTTCTTTAGCCATGTTTATGTAGTAATTAAGATCATACTTTGAGCGGCTGGCATCAAGTATATCCCCAGAATAGCATATTGAGACCTCTGCTACCTTATTATTTTCGCGAACCGCGTCAATAGCTACCTGCATACCTTGTAACCAGTTTAGACTATCAAAAATACGGAAGACATCAATCCCGGACTGAGCTGATTTAACAACAAATTCACGAATTACATTGTCCGGATAATTTGTATACCCTACGGCATTCGCCCCTCGGAGCAGCATTTGGAACAAAATATTAGGTATTTCTTTACGCAAAAGTGCCAGCCGTTCCCATGGGTCTTCCTTCAAGAAGCGATACGCTACATCAAAAGTCGCTCCGCCCCACATTTCTAAGGAAAACGCCGTCGGCATAATTCTTGCTGTAGCCCCGGCAACTTTAAGCATATCAGCAGTACGAATTCTTGTAGCTAATAGTGATTGATGCGCATCCCTCATGCTAGTGTCTGTTAACAGGACTTTGTTTTGTTCTTTTATCCATTTTACTAACCCATCCGGGCCGCATTCATCCAAAATCTGTTTTGTTCCCGGCTGAATTTCAGCCACAGTATTCGGCACACGCGGAGCTTTATACAGAGGCTTTATTTTATTATTAATACCAGCATAACCGTTAACCGAAATGTCACCCAAATAATTTAACAATTTACTGCCACGGTCTTTACGATCGCGAAGCACAAACAGCTCAGGAGATGCATCAATAAACATTGTATCATAATTGCCATTAATAAACTTTTCGTGATTGACCACATTATATAAAAACGGAATATTGGTCTTCAACCCACGTATCCGAAATTCCGCCAAGCACCGCCGCATCTTAGTAATAGCGCTTTTGTGGGTCAACCCCCAAGTAGATACCTTAACTAACAACGAATCATAGTACGGTGTAATAATTGATCCGGTATACGCATTCCCGGCATCAAGCCGCACCCCATTGCCACCGCCACTGCGATACACCGTAATTTTACCCGTATCCGGCATAAAGTGATTAGCCGCATCTTCCGTAGTAACCCGGCACTGAATGGCGTGACCGTTACAATACAATTTTTCTTGCGGAGGCATACCTATTTCTTCGCTAAAAAGGCTGTACCCATCAGCAATTAATAACTGAGACTGCACAATATCAATCCCTGTTATCATTTCAGTAATAGTGTGCTCCACTTGAACCCGAGGATTAACTTCAATAAAATAGAACTTATGCTCCGGTGTAACCAAGAATTCCACCGTACCAGCATTGACATAGCCAACATTTTTCATTAGCTTGACAGCCGCATTACAAATTTCAAGTCGAAACTCTTTCGGCAAATCAATACTAGGCGCAACTTCAACTACTTTTTGATGACGCCTTTGCACTGAACAATCCCGTTCAAATAAATGTACAACGTTACCTTGTTCGTCACCTAGAATCTGAACTTCAATATGTTTTATATTTTCTAACAGTTTTTCTACATAAACTTCATCGCTGCCAAACGAAGTTTTTGCTTCCGATCTGGCACGATTAAACGAATCCTCTAGCGACTCGGCGTTACGAACAATGCGCATCCCACGTCCACCGCCACCAAGAGAGGCCTTAATGATAATAGGGAAACCATGTTCGTCAGCAAAATTTCTTACTTCTTCTAAATTTTTTACCGGACCGTCTGACCCTGGAATCATTGGAATATCTGCTATCTCAGCTTGCTTTCGGGCATTAATTTTGTCCCCGAACATTTCCAAATGTTCAATACGCGGACCAATAAAAGTAATACCTTCTTCTGCACAACGTTTGGCCAAATCAATATTTTCGGACAAAAATCCGTAGCCAGGGTGAATAGCATCGACATCATGCTCTTTGGCAATTTTTATAATTGATTCAATATCAAGATATGCCGCGATAGGAGATTTGCCTTCACCAACAAGATACGCTTCATCAGCTTTGTAGCGATGCAACGATAAAATATCTTCATTAGAATAAATAGCTACAGTCCTTATGCCCAGCTCAAAGCAGGCCCGAAATACCCTTGTCGCAATTTCGCCACGATTTGCCACCAGCACAGTGCGAATTTTATTCAATTTATACACTTTTTACCCCCTCCTAGCATGAGCTACAAACAAAACTATTGTTACATTACCAAATTGTTGTAAAAAAGTAAAGTATGTTGATTAATGTATACACATATACAAACAAAAGACATGACCATAGCTGAAAATTCAATAAAATAAACCAATAACTCCCAGATTTATACTAACCAAATACGAGTGTTATTATTTAACTGCGAACTAGTTTGAATTAGTCCTTCATTGTAATTTATTTATTATAAAGTTACGCCTGACCACATTCGCCCGTTTCACCTTTTAGTATCGCCAACCCATGCTCAATTCCCGGAAGAACGACCTCCAGACACTCGCGCACGCCTTTCGGACTTCCCGGTAAGTTGATAATAAGTGACCGCCCCCTAATTCCGGCTACCGCTCGACTGAGCATCGCCCGTGAGGTTTTCTCCAACGATTTAGCCCGCATAGCTTCGGGAATGCCGGGAACAATTTTTTCAACTATTGATAACGTGGCCTCAGGCGTAACATCCCTCGGTCCAAGCCCGGTACCGCCGGTAGTAAGCACTAAGTCTATCTCTTGTTTATCTATCATCGTTATCATAGTATCAGCTAGAAGCTTTTGATCATCAGGTACTACCACATACTGTTTTACTGCTCCGATTTTCACCAGCATATCAGCAATAGCTTTACCGCTAATATCTTCCCGTTCTCCCCTCGCCCCTTTGTCGCTAGCAGTAATAATTCCGATACTATACATTTTCAAGCACCTCGATTGTATCACCGCTCGTTACCATCCCGCCTGTCAAGACAATCGCAAATATTCCCTCACGCGGCATAACACAGTCCCCAGCCTGATAATATATCGCACAGCGGTTATGACACTCCTTGCCAATCTGACTTACTTCTAACACGGTCTCACCAATTTTAAGTTTAGTCCCGATAGGTAAGTCAACCAAATTAATATTTTCCGTAGTCAAATTTTCGGCAAAATCTCCGGGACCAACATCCAGCCCAGCCTTACGCATCTTCTCAATACTTTCCATTGCCAAAAGGCTAACCTGACGATGCATAAAGCCAGCATGAGCGTCGCCTTCCAGTCCTTGCCCTGCCAGTAGTTTAGACGCACCGACATTTTTTTTCCGTTCACCTTTATTCTTACTTGTACATACTGCAATGATTTTACCGTTCATTATGCTCGTCCCCCTTATTTTCCATGCTAGTACGTCGATATGTTCCGCTTTTGCCGCCTGATTTTTCGGCAAGTGCAACATACTCGACAACCATTCCTTTGTCAACGGCCTTACACATATCATAAATAGTTAAAGCAGCAATCGATACAGCAGTTAGCGCCTCCATTTCCACACCGGTTTTACCCGTTGTCTTGACCGATGCGGTAATGTCAATATAACTTGCTTCTTCATCTAAACTAAACTCAATATTAATGCCGGTTAGGAGCAGCGGATGACACATCGGTATAAGCTGGCAAGTACTCTTAGCTCCCATAATCCCCGCCACCTGTGCAACGCCAAGGACATCACCTTTGCCAATTTGCCCAGCCTTAACCAAAGCAAGCGTCTCAGGCAACATACTAATCCGGCCAATTGCAACCGCACGCCGTGAACTATCATCTTTTTGAGAAACATCAACCATATGTGCCCGACCAGACTGATTAAAATGCGTTAACTCCATCATTTCATCCTCCTTGCTCCGATTCATTTCATACCATTAATTCTCTATATAAACATATTTTACCTGCTGAGGTTTGCTTATTTATAATAGGTATCACTGTAAAAAAAATGAGTCAAAGCGCACTTTGCTTTGACTCATTTTTTTACAGGTCCTTTATACGTTTTATATAGGGTGGTAAGGAAAAACCTTGCCGCTCTTGTGTTATATCTACCCTAGCAGAAGCGAATAAAGTAACACCATCTGATACTTTTTGGTTTGAGCCGCCAGTTACAAAGGTTACCCCTTCGAGAAAATCACAAATCCGCTGTTTAGTACAACTATCTGTACTCTCAAAATTAACAATTACCGACATGTTACTATTTAAGTAGTCCGCGCATACCCTGACATCATCAAAAACCTTAGGATAGGTAACATACACTTTGAGCGTTGGCGTTGTTCCCTCATGAACCTTTAGCTGTGCCCGACGGTCACTTGCTTTCAATGGTTCATCTTCCATATCATATTCTTCTTCCGCCATGATGAAATTTGTCAACTTATTAATAAGTCCCACTGCCAAAATAACCACCTCCTCGACAAAACACATTTTCATCCAATTTTTAGGTAGTTTTTCGACAACCGATTTATTATTCCTGCTAGTTTTTCTGATTTTTTTCTCAAAGTAAGCATAATCAGGACTTACGTCCTAGTTTTTTCGGCTAAATTAGCTTATTCGACAACTTGAGTCCGTTTCTTTTCCCTAGCTCTAGCGCTCCGATCAAGAATTGTTTTCCGTAACCGGATGCTTTTAGGAGTAACTTCAACTAGTTCATCATCATTAATATATTCAAGAGCTTGTTCCAAGCTAAGTATACGTGGTGAAGCCAACCGTAAAGCTTCATCAGCCGCACTTGACCGCATGTTTGTTACATGTTTCTTTTTACATGGATTTACTTCCATATCCATTTCGCGAGCATTTTCACCAACAATCATGCCTTCATAAACCGCCTGGCCAGGAACAACAAACATTATCCCCCGGTCCTGTACACTATAAATACCGTACCCGGTGGTTTCACCAGCTTCAAAAGCAACAAGAGCCCCACGGCTGCGTCCGGAAATTTCACCCTTGTACGGTGCATGTCCATGGAAAACATGATTCATTATCCCATTACCTTTGGTGCTGGTAAGGAACTCAGACCGGAACCCAATAAGGCCGCGAGCCGGAATAACAAACTCCATCCGAAGGTAACCAGCTAGTTCAATCATATTAACTAGCTCAGCCTTTCTTGTTCCCAAGCCTTCCATTACAGCACCCATAAATTCCTGTGGTACATCAATGGTCAAAGCTTCGAGTGGCTCACAACGCTTACCGTTGATTTCTTTATAAATAACCCTAGGTTTACCAACCTGGAATTCAAAGCCTTCGCGGCGCATAGTTTCAATAAGAATAGATAGATGTAATTCACCACGGCCCGAAACTTCAAAGGAGTCGGCGCTTCCGGTTTCTGTAACCTTTAAACTTACATTGGTTTCAACTTCTTTAAACAGCCGATCCCGTAAATGGCGTGAAGTTATATACTGGCCTTCTTTACCAGCAAATGGACTTGTGTTGACACTAAATACCATCGCTAACGTTGGTTCGTCAATTTTAATGGTAGGAAGCGCTTCCGGGCTTTCAGCATCAGCTATCGTATCTCCGATATTAACTGAATCCAAGCCAGTAATTGCAACAATATCGCCCAGCGCCGCATCTTTTACTTCAGCTCGTTTGAGTCCCTCATAAACGAACAACTTACCAATTTTACCTTTGGTTTCAGTTTCGCCATTAAGTAACGCCACTTGCTGTCCGGCAGAAACCCTCCCACGAATAACCCGGCCAATAGCAATACGCCCAACATATTCATCCGAGTCAAGAGTAGTAACCATTATTTGCAACGACCCGTCGATATCACCTTTTGGAGCTGGGATAGTCTTTATCAAGAGGTCAAACAACGGAGTTAAGTCTTTGCTATCATCATCCATTGACAATTTAGCAATGCCGTCCCTAGCGGTTGCATAAACAGTAGGAAAATCTAGTTGCTGATCATTGGCTTCAAGCTCAATAAACAATTCAAGAACTTCATCAACAACTTCTTCTACCCGTTCATCAGGACGATCAATTTTATTAATAACCACAATCGGCTGTAAATTTTGTTCCAGCGCTTTTCTCAATACATACTTGGTCTGCGGCATCGGTCCCTCAAAAGCATCAACTAATAAAAGCACACCGTCAACCATATTCAATACCCGTTCGACTTCACCGCCAAAATCAGCATGTCCCGGCGTATCAACGATATTGATTTTAATTCCTTCATGCATAACCGCAGTATTTTTCGAAAGAATAGTAATACCACGTTCCCGTTCCAGATCATTGGAGTCCATTACGCGTTCTGCAACCTGTTCATTCGTGCGAAAAACGCCGCTTTGTTTAAGCATAGCGTCAACCAACGTAGTTTTACCATGATCGACATGGGCTATTATTGCAATATTTCTTAGATCATTTCTTTGTTGCATTATATTTTTTTCTCCTCCTAAGACGAACCATGATGCACTAATTATTGCCCATCATGTTTAATAACACGCCAGATAACATTATACTGGATAGTTTAACCTTTATCGATAGTATTTAGCGTATTTTTCATAAACTTTAAGACATTTTCAACAATGCCAATTACTTTAGACCCCTGACCACCATGAGCCAAAGCTTGTTCGATCCGTTTACGCAGGTCTAAATAATCGTTATCCAGTTGATCAAGATACTTGGTCGACAATATCGTTGAAACTTCCGACATCTTGATCTTTGGTTCTTCCAGGGTATATTGTGTTCCTTCTAAAATTGCAGTTTCACCAAACTCCGGCACATAAGTCGAGAATCCGAATCGTTCTTCAATTACGGCACTCAGGCTTGCCGTTTTTTCTGGTTCACCATGAACCAGAAAAATATTAGCTGGGGGAGTTTGAACATGTGCCAGCCAATTTATTAGTTGGTCCCGGTCGGCATGTGCTGAGAAACCATCTAAATTATAAATTTTAGCTTTAACACTGATATCTTCGCCCATTATCTTTACACGTTTAACGCCTTCGGTAAGCCTCCGGCCAAGACTTCCCACTGATTGATAGCCTACCAACAATACACTGGATTCTGGACGCCACAGATTATGCTTCAGATGATGCAATATCCGTCCGGCATCAGCCATCCCGCTGGCTGAGATAATAATCGCTGGCTTAATTAAAGAATTAATGGTTTTGGATTCATCTGCCGTTTTGGTAAAAATAAGTTGTGGCAATTTAAGCGGGTTATCCTTGTCTTTACACATCATTTCAAAGGCTTCAACATCAAAATCACCCGGATGGGCCATAAAAATATCGGTCGCTGAAATTGCTAGCGGACTATCGATAAACACAGGTATATCCGGAATTTTTCCAGTCTTTAAAAGCTGATGTAAGTAATATACAATCGTCTGAGTCCGACCTACAGCGAAAGCTGGTATTACAACATTACCACCGCGCTCAACCGTATCATTGATGACCTCGGCCAACTTATCCGGTCCATCAAAATAGCCATGGTTACGATTTCCATAGGTCGATTCCATCACAATATAATCAGCTTCTTGGATATAAGTAGGATCATTAATAATCGGTTGATCAGGTTGTCCAAGGTCACCAGAAAATACTAACTTACTAGTTTTTCCATGTTCAGTAACCCAAATTTCAATAATTGATGAACCAAGAATATGCCCAGCATCACTGAACTTAACCACAATATTGGGAGTAAGTCTTATTTTTTCACCATAAGGCACCGATTTAAACTGATTAAGACAATTGGCTGCGTCCGCTACCGTGTAAAGCGGCTCAACCACCTTACCCCCAGCCCGCCGCCCTTTGCGATTGGCAATTTCAGCTTCAAATTCCTGAATATGAGCACTATCCGCTAACATAATCCGGCACAAGGCTACAGTAGCATCAGTCGCATAAACCTTCCCCTTAAAGCCTGATTTACACAACTTAGGTAATAAGCCGCTATGGTCAATATGAGCATGCGTCAGCAATACGCAGTCAATCGCGGTTGAATCATATTCAAGTGCCTTGCGATTTAATGCCTCCGTAGCCTTTGAGCCCTGAAACATGCCACAATCTACTAAAAGTTTATAGCCATTTGTTTCCAAAAGGTAAGAAGACCCCGTAACCATCATCGCCGCGCCCCAGAAAGTCAGCCGCATAACATTCCTCCGTTCATTATATTGTCCGAATAATATACTTGGTATGTTCTTTATTCGCCATAAATAAAATCACAGATTGTCATCTTGACTACAGCCCCTGCCAAAGCCGGTTTCTAATCAATCATACATTATTTTAGCTTTTTGTCAAATATTCCACAATTATAGACCTTATTCCTGCTGAAAAGGTTTACAGTTTTCGCAGGCAGTGTCAGAAAAAAGTAACGTGAGTAGATAAATCACGTTACTCTTCACCAATAATCCTCACTTCAGGGTGTAGCTCAACCCCAAATTTTTCAAAAACCCGTCGTTGAATTTCGCTAATTAGCGCCAAAACATCAGCCGCGGTAGCGTTTCCAGCGTTAATAACAAATCCCGCATGTTTTTCCGATACCTGAGCTCCGCCAACCGAATAACCCTTTAGGCCACTCTGCTCAATGAGTGTACCGGCGTAATATCCCGGCGGACGCTTAAACGTACTGCCAGCACTCGGCATTTCCAAAGGCTGTTTTGCTTCCCGGCTGACTGTGTATTCACTCATCTTAGCTTTAACAGCTTCAGCATTTCCCGAAATCAGCGACATTTCAACCTCACAGACAATACTGCTGTTTTGTTGAAAAACGCTGTTTCGATAACCAAATTGAATTGCTTCGCCTTCAAATCGTTCAATCCTGCCATCCTGGCGAACCGCGGTAACCGCCGAAACGACCCGACTCATTTCACCGTCATAAGCCCCTGCATTCATAAACACCGCACCGCCGATACTTCCGGGAATGCCAATTGCAAACTCCATTCCGGTAAAACCGCACTTCGCAGCAAATCGCGACACATCAGTTAACGTTGCTCCAGCGCCAGCAATAATAGTCTGACCATCCTGCCTAATCTCACCAAGAGCTTCACTAAACTTTACAACTATCGCCCGAATTCCTTTATCCCGCACCAAGATATTAGAGCCATTCCCAAGCGCCATAACCGGTACACCGTATTCTTTAGCTATCTTAAACACGGCAGCAACCTCATCAACCGATGCCGGAAAAACGAGAAAATCCGCCGGACCACCAATCTTGAAGGTGGTATGTTTCGCCATGGGTTCATTAACAAACAACCGTTTGGGATCAATAGCTATTTGTAATTTTTCCAGCAAATCATCGTTCGTTACATTTTTAACGTTTTGCAAAAATATCCATTCCTTCAGCGACTGAATCGCCAATTATTTTTCTTTAAGTTCATTTGCCAACTCATGGGCTTTATCATAACCTTCGTGTTTTTCCCCCATTTATAATCTCTATATTATGCGTTAGCAATTTTTTTCATACATTACCCGGATTAATTGACCGTTATTCCACTCATAATCCCCAGATAGTAATCTTGCATAAGTTTTGCATCTTTAGCCTGAGTACCTGCAGATTCACAAATAATCCGCGGCGTATAGTGTCGTGCCGCAATAACCTCCATCAACGGCTCAAACGGCGGCCCATACGAATCCTCAAATGTCCAATGCCGTTTTTCCCCGGCTTGGGTAAATTCAATCCGGCTAAAGTGAATATGTACATTTGACGCTAATTTTTCGTCCAATTCCGCAGTCAAAAAATCAAATACTTCTTCGTATTCTTTGCGTTCCAGATACTTTCCCCCGGTAACTGCGTGCAAATGACCAAAATCCAACGTCGGAATAAGCGCAGGATGCATTTTGCAAAACTCTACCACTTCGACCAAGTTACCTAATTGATTTTTCTTTCCCATTGTCTCCGGTGCTAAAACAACATCATTCAATAGTCCCTGCCGCTCAGCTTCTTCAATAATTTTTCCAAACAAATAACTGGATTTTTTTAACGCCGCCGAACGTTCCTGTTTACCCGGCCCGCCAATGTGAAAGACTACTCGGTCAGCACCCATCCACTGTGCGACCCGCAATGATTTTAAGATATGACCTTTAGTATTTAAAGCGATCTTCTCATCTTCAGTAGCTAAACTGATATAATACGGCGCATGAATACTTAGTTGTACACCATTTTTTTGGGCTGCTTCACCTATCAGCCTCGCCGTGTCTTCCTTAATTGTGACACCACGACTGCACTGATATTCATAGGCTCCCAACTCCATTCGGTTTAACCACCCCGGCATTTCCACCGAAGCTTTGCCACCAGCATTATAGAATGCATCCGGATTACCGGCCGGACCAAATTGTGCGTAGTTCAAACCTTCACCCCTTTTAGCCTGTTTCTAACAAAGACCGCTATATCCCTGCTGCCGCAAGGCTTCATAAGCGACTATCGCTACAGCATTAGATAAGTTGAGTGAACGGGCCTCACTTTGCATCGGGATACGCACACACCGCTCACGGTTTTTCGCTAAAAGACTCTCCGGCAATCCAGCCGTCTCTTTGCCAAACACAAGTACCGCTTCTGGGTCATAGCTAACCTCATTGTAGAATTTAGCGGCTTTTGTAGTATTAAAATAAAAATTATGCCCGACTAAAGCCTGCTCAACCTCAGCAAAGCTGTCGTGATAATGAACCTTGACTAAATGCCAATAATCCAGTCCAGCCCGTTTAAGATAACGGTCATCAGTAGAAAATCCCAGCGGCCTAACTAAATGTAAATCACACTTTGTAGCCGCACAAAGCCGAGAAATATTCCCTGTATTACCCGGTATTTCCGGTTCAACTAGAACAATATGCATTAATGCTCACCCCATACTGTAAAATATCATGTCTAAATAAATCCGGGCTATACATCAAAACCGGCAGGATAGTAAGCTACCCTGCACGGCTTGATAAAATACTCAGTATTTTTTGCCTTTAGGCACCAACACAATTAACTCGAATTTTCCGTACTCTCGGTCCATCAAACTCGCAGAGAAATACCCCCTGCCATGGGCCAAGATAAAGTTTACCATCGGTAACCGGAATAGTGACCGACGATCCGATAAGAGAGGCCTTGATATGCGCTAGAGAATTACCTTCAGCATGCTTATACCCTAAATGAGGCGTAAGCGCGTCCAAGCCTGCTAAAATATCTTTGCTCACATCGCAATCCGTAGCTTCATTAATTGTTATTCCGGCTGTGGTATGCGGTACAAAAATCAGACATATTCCTTCCCGTATACCAATTTTCTTCAGTGCGTCCGCTATTTTCTCAGAAATATTGACCATGCCTTCTTCACAAGTACATACCTCAAACTCTTGCACCATCTCAATCCCTCCTTATGGTTTATATACTTCCACAAATCAGCAAAAACTCCTACTATCTCATCAATATAACTAGAAGAAACTGTAGAAAAACTTATAGCTAAGTTTTCCACAGTTTCTTATTATCTACATTTAAATTTTAGCAATTGCCTAACGCAAGTTTCAGCCAATTTAGCTAACTGGTATGACTAGTTTCTAAGTTAATAGTTGTTTATAGGAAAACCAACCCTATTACAAATATCAACGTGGAAAATAAAAGCGCTGTTACACAATAGCCCATAATATCTCTTACGCCAAGACCAGCAATCGCCAGTGCAGGCAGCGCCCAGAACGGCTGGGCCATATTCATCCATTCTTCCCCATAAGCAATAGCCATCGCGGCTTTACCTACATCTGCCCCCAGAGCTTGCGCTGCCGGAATAACGAACGGCCCTTGTACAACCCAATGTCCACCGCCTGACGGTACTGCGAAATTGACAATTGCCGAACTGAAGAATACAAGTACCGGGAAAGTTTGAGCGTTAGCAATATTAATAAACCAATTGGTAATAATTCCACCAAGACCGGAATGTTCCATCATCATCTGAATACCGGCATAGAACGGAAACTGAATCAGTATTCCAGCGGTACCGCGCGCCGCGGCGGTAATTGCTCGAACATAGGCCATCGGAGTTTTATGAAGTAAAATACCGGCCGTCAGAAAAAGTAGATTTACAGTATTGACATTAAGATCAAAACCTTTTTGGGCAAAATACGCAACCAGATAAACTATACCAAAGGCACCGACAACCAAGGATAAAATTCGGCTTTCTTCCAACCGTTCTGCCAAAGTAGCGTCGTCACTTAACACTTTGGTCATAGCGGCCTCATCTTCTAACAATGCTGGATCTACAGCAACAATTTGATCTTCTTTCGGCATCATCATCCGGGCTAAAAACGGAATTAAAATAATTAATGCTACGGTAATAAAAATATTATAAGCACTAAAAATCGTACTGGATATTGGTACTAGTCCACACATTTTTTCCATGGGATTTCCCGGGGTTGCCGCAACAAGCGGAATTGAAGCTGACAACCCGCCATGCCAAGTCATAAAGCCCATATACGCAGTGGCAATCAACAGCCGGTAATCTGCTTTCGGAATCCGGCGAGCAACTTCTCGCGCAAACATTGCTCCTACCACCAAACCAAAGCCCCAATTAATCGCGCAAGCCACAGCTGAGCTAAAACCTACCAGCATTACGCCCTGGGCCGGAGTTTTCGCTACTGAAGCCAGCATTGTCATTGATCTTTTTACCGGACTGGAGCTAGCCAAGGCATGACCGGTAACCAAAACCAATGCCATCTGCATGGCGAATGCCAACAGATTCCAAAAGCCATTCCCCCACATATTTACCATATCCATGGCCGAATGCGGCGTTATGGTAATACCCAAGAGAAACATAAGTATTGTAAGTATTATTGCAAACACCAACGGATCAGGCAAATACTTATTGACGATGTTAGTAAAAAACTTTGATATCATTCCAACCATTACTATCTCTCCTTTAATAAAATGCTGTGCCTAGATTTAATTGCCACTTTCTTGGTACATGGCCTTACCCATTACAAAACAACCAATTTTATGTTTGTACTATACCGTCCCTCCTAGTTAGTGAACTCAGTAACAATTAATGCAAGATGCATACCAAAAAAAAATAAGATTTTATCAAAATTTGATAAAATCTTATAGCCCTTGCTATCACTAACTTGAAAACTCTATATATTAAGAAAACTATAAACTTACAATTTATTTAATCGACAAAATTAGCGCATCTTTTTGCGCACTAAGGAATTTTTTTTCACACCTATTCAAGCTCATACTCCTGAATCTTGTATAAGATTGAACGTCTACTCATCCCTAACTCCTGAGCTGTTTTCATTCTATTTCCTTGATTACGCTCAAGCGCTTCCTTAATTAATGAGCACTCCACTTTCTTTATCTTTTCTTTTAATGTTTGCCCTTCCGTCTTATTGTCTATACTCGCTACATCCGTCAAACTCTTAACTTTTTTTACATTATCCGGTAAGTCTTCGGTAAAAACAATACTGCCGGTTCCCATGATAACTGCTCGTTCGACAACGTTGGATAATTCACGCACATTCCCCGGCCAGTCATACTGTTCCAGCAGCTTTAAGACCTCTGGATCAAACCCCATAATATCTTTGTAATTTTCATCGGCAAACTTGCGCAAAAAATAGTCAGCTAAAAGTTCAATATCTTCACGACGCTCCCGTAAGGGCGGCGCCAGCAAGCACACCACATTCAATCGATAATATAAATCCTGGCGAAACTCACCGGCACTTACCATCTCTTCCAAGCTGCGATTCGTCGCCGCTATCACCCGGATATCAGTTTTGATTGTTTCGTTTCCGCCAACCCGCTCAAATTCTCGTTCCTGCAGTACTCTTAATAGTTTAACCTGCAAATTTGGTGAAATTTCTCCGATTTCATCTAAAAACAAGGTGCCCTGATTGGCTTGTTCAAACCGGCCAGACCGCCTAACTATCGCCCCGGTAAACGCCCCTTTTTCGTGTCCAAACAACTCGCTTTCTAACAGACTTTCGGACAGTGCTCCACAATTAATCTTTATAAACGGGCCGCCTTTCCGTTTACTATTATAATGGATTATGTTAGCAATCAATTCTTTTCCGGTGCCACTCTCCCCCGTAATCAGGACACTGGCGTTACTATCGGCTATTTTACCGATAGTTTTACACAACTCCAGCATCTTCGGACTGTTTGTCAATATCTTATCCAACCGGTAATTCTCAAGTAATTGCTGATTTAAAACACTTATTTTTTTGGTCATCCTTTTTAATTGAATCGCTCGGTCAACAATTAACTTAACCTCTTCGATATCAAACGGCTTAATAATATAATCAAAAGCACCCAGTTTGACTGCCTCTACCGCGGTTTCAACCGCAGCGAAGGCGGTCATTAAAATTACGGTAATATCACGGCTTATTTTTCGCAATTCTTTTAATGCGCTTAAGCCATCCATATTGGACATACGGATATCCATCAGAATTACATCAACCTGATTGGCTTTGAACTTTTCAAGCGCAGCTTCGCCGCTTTCGGCAACCATGACCTGAAAACCTTCCCGCTTAAATACCGCCGATAATAACTTGCAAAGACTTTCTTCATCATCAACCACCAATATTGTGTAATCGCTATTCATTTTCGCTCCCCCCACCATGTATAACCGGAATTTCTACCGTAACCGCTGTACCAACTCCAATCTCACTACTTATATCTACCCGCCCATAATGAGCGTTAACAATTCGTTGTACCACTGCTAAGCCCAAGCCAGTCCCCGCAGTTTTGGTTGTAAAAAATGGATCAAAAACTTTTTCCAGTTCTTCCGGCTTAATACCGTTGCCAGTATCAGTAATCCTTAGACAAACAAAGTTCTCTTCTTTCTGCCACGTCTCAATACCGATCTCACCATGTTCGTCAATAGCTTGAACAGCGTTAATCAACAGATTTAACAGAACTTGTTTCAGTTGTTCAGCATCACCTTCAATAACACTGACCTGAGCATCTAATTTAAAGTCAAACTGTACTTTTTGACTGGTATTAATGTTCTTAACCAACACCAAGGTTTCTTCAACTAATTTATTAATATTTACTAATGTATAATCAGTTTTGTTGGGACGCGCAAAATATAACAAGGTTTCAATAACCCGGTTAACCCGGTCGACTTCCTTAATAATTATTGGCATATACTCTTTACGTTCCGCCTCATTATCCGTCCCCGTTAGATATTGGACAAAACCCTTAATCGCTGTCAAAGGATTACGTATCTCATGGGCAACTCCGGCCATTAACTCGCCCAACGCCGCCAGGCGCTCTGCTTTCATAATTTGCGCCTGCATATGCTGTCGCTCAGTCAAATCCTGAAAAACCACCACCGCACCAATAATCTTATCGGAACTGTCTTTTAACCGGCTGGTACTAATACTAATATGGATGTGCTTATCCTTGACCGGATAATCGGTCTCCAACCCAATATAATTAGTTCCGTTCGCTAAAGTATCTAGCAACATACTGTTAAAATCTTTGCCCTCGCAGAATATTTCCCTATATAGCTTGTCAATAATTTCCTCAGCCTTAAATCCAGTCAACCGTTCCGCCGCTTCATTCACACTGGTAATGATTGCCTTGGTATCCACTGTAATAACTCCATCGGCAATACTATGCATAATATTTTCATTTAACGTCCAGGCATCAATTAACGACTGCGCCATATGATTAATAGCTTCGCCAATCTGCCCCATTTCTCCCTGCAGGGGAATAATCTTCTTGCGCAAATCAAACCGCAAGTCCTCTAAGCCATTTTTTATTATTTCAACATCATTGATAAACTTATAGATCATCCACAGAATTAGCAAAACACTTAGTACCATATCGATACCGACCGCCATGAATATATTGTAATCAATTGTTGCCATCTGCAAATGAATATCGTCCGTCAGCTCGTTCGCCCAGATATAGCCAATAACATCACCATCTCGACTAATCGGAATCATGGCATTCATAATATTGCCACGTACCAGTGAAGCAGACTCAACCAATCTTTCACCATTATCCATAACCTTACGGCCTGGATGCGTTGCTTCAATCGAAATCCCGACCTTATCTTCATAATAAGCACTTGGCCCATAAGTAATAATTGCGTCGAGTTCCTTACTATAGTAACCGGCTCCGACATTAGGATAAGCACTTGCCACGCTATCGGTATAATCTTTCAAAGCCTCATTTAATACTTTTATTTTGGTAGCCCGATCAGCATCTACCGCATTATTTTTAGCTAATATTGCGGTATAACCATCACCAAGATAACTATCCAATATTACCGCGATCCCGAATAATTTTCTTTGTTTCTCTGCTAATAGGGCTTCCTGTGTCTTCATTTTAATGATATATCCGGTACATAAAATAGGAATACTTACAATAATTAATGTAAATAAAATCATCTTACTTCGCAAAGTCTGCGGTAAAAAGCGTCGCATAGCAAAACTCCTCTTAACCTAACTTATATCTTTTATATCAAAAACTAAGACTCGGTCAACAGCCAAGTCTTAGTTTTTTCAGCATTTATAATCTTTTCTTCTTCACTCTTACCCCATTTTCCTCCCCTGCCTTAGGCTTGCTTTCTCCGCCGATATGTCAACAGATCAACAAAGGCTTCCAATCTCGTCACCATCCCAGCAGTACCAGTATGTTCGTCAAACCCCAGCGACAATACCGGAATATCGATAGCATCGCTGACTTCAGGCAGAATGTTCTTAGCGATTACCTCTGGCATACAGGTAATCGGAAAAACTTGAATTATGCCATCAAACCCTTCCTGCCCCAGTTTTATGGTGTTACCAATGCTATCTATTCCATGCCCACCAATATAATGACCAAGATACGGTGCCGCTAGCTTCAAAACAGTCTGATACGAATGGCGGGCAACGCGATTTTTACTAATATGGGTATGCACATAGTCACCAAGCAAAATTGTGCCATAAACCTCCGCGCCTAACTGTCCTAGTTTCTTAACAAGGTCCTGATTAGCAAAGTGATCCAGCATCACATATATCTCCCCGACCAAACCAATGCGCAGGGGCTGAAAATCTGGCTTTATCACAAGTTTAGCCAGGTTACCGGCAAACTTAGATAAGGCGCTAGCTACTCCCGCCTTATCTATTGCCGCATCTACCGTTTGCAGCACGTTGTTGCGTAGTTGATCAACCTGCCCCACCGCTACTTCGCGGGGACGATAAAACCAGCTTTGCCGTTCAATGCTATCTGTAGCTGCCAATTTAGCTCCAGCCAACTGAATAGCCTGGTACAATTGGCGCCATTTTTTTATCCCAACTAATTCATTTACTACATGCCAAACACTTTTAATATTCGGTTCAATCGCAATCATATCAAATTTATAACCAAGTCCAGTTAAAATATTTTTTTGAACTTCAGCATAATAGCCCAGCCGGCACGGCCCCTCTCCGCCACAAGTAATAATTGTATCAGCACCTAATGAAAGCCCCTGAATATAATTTCCTAAAGCAATTTTGAACGGCAGGCACGCCGTCTCCGGTGAATACTTTGCGCCAAGTTCCAATGTTTGCCGCGTCACTAAAGGAGGCGGCAAAACCAGTAATCCAGCCCCCCGAAATAAAGCCTTTAATATAATATCTAACGTGCCCATATGCGGAAAAGTTACCAACATAACTTATTTCTCCGGTCCAACATGTCCACAAACGCCTCCAGTCTTGTAACCAGTCCGGCTTCGCCGGTATGTTCGTCCAACGCCAGCGTAAGCAACGGAATATTACATTTTCGTGCATGCCAACCAAGCATTTCACCCAGCAAGGAATCCGGCCCGCAAGAAAACGAAGTAACATAAACTAAACCATCCAACCGTCGCGGGGAATAAATAAGCGCAAGCGCTGCTCCGACAAGCCTTTGACAATAATTCCAAAAGATTGGTTTGGTCAGCCGCTCCGCCGCCGAGTTAGCCTCTTCCCGCGGTACATCTCCCACATCAATTACCCGCACGCCAAGCCTCACTAATTTCCCGGTAATATCCATACTAATCTGACTATCTTTCAAAATATAGGGATGGCCAACCAACCCTATTCTTATTCCTGAAACTGATTCATCTTGTTTTACCGCAACCGCATCAATCTGTCTTGATGCTCTAACCCAAGTCTTTAAGCTACTCCAAGGCGACTTGCCAAGCCGCTTCCCCAGGTCCACTACCGCCCGGTATAAAACAAACCTACTCTTGCGTAAATTTACATCAACAGATAACATCGGCGGCAAATCAGGAAAATTAGCCCGAACCACATCCGGTAACCCCATCATCTTCGGACAACTGTACTGCTTAGGCGCGACACTAATCACCCGCGGAATAAACAACCAATCCACTTTACCACGTAGCGCACATACATGCCCTAGGTATACCTTTACTGGCAGACACACTTCATCTATTTTGCTGCCTTGATCCAGCATCTGTTTTGTTGTAGTTCCTGAGACTACTACCTCTATCCCCAGCAGTTGAAAAAAATTTCGCCATAAATCACCATAGTAATAATATAATAACCCCCGTGGAATTCCCACTTTTAGTGCCACAAAACCGCCTCCGCTTACTTTGGCTTAACCTTAGTAATGTTGGCACTTCATGGTCGTACTATACATACCCCTAGGATTATCTATCTTTTATATTTATTTATTTTGAATCATCAAGCAAAAAATCTTCAACTTATCTACCAATTATTTAAGCTAATATAATATAATTTTTTCGAACATTTTCTTTCAAATTTTTCAAAAAAAGTGTATACTATAAAAAATAGTATCCAGAAATAGCAATTAACCTGCTCATCGAAATCAATTTAGCTGACAATCTGAAGCTATGACGTTTAGCCAATGCAGAGGATATTCGAAATTTCGTATATGCGATTTGTACCTTCTATTGCTGTGTGCAAGAGGAGGTATTTTATATGTGGGAGGAATAAAAGGTATGGCAAAACGAATCGGTGTCATCGGCATTGTCATTGATGAACCAAAAATGGTCGGCGATAAAGTTAACGCTGTTATCAGCGACTTCAGCCATCTTATTATTGGCCGTATGGGTATTCCACGTAAGGAATCCCAAGTCGGGGTCATTGCGCTTATTATCGAGGGAACCACTGATGAAGTCGGTGCGTTCACCGGAAAACTAGGCCGTATTGCTGGTGTAAATGTAAAATCAGCACTTACCTCTAAAATCATATCTGAAGAATGTTAGACCCGAGAACTGCAAAATGAAAGCTCCCGGTAAGATTAATCTCGTGCCCGGAGCTTTCATTTTTCCTTCGACTATATTAACATATAGCTTTACTCGCAAGATATATGTTAATATATAATAGTGATATTTTAACAAAAAAATAACATTAGTGAGGACTCAATGAAACGCACCCTTTTGTTGATCTTTATCGCCTTAGGTATTATATACACAATAGAATCCACCGATATTCTCGGTTTCCGAAGCTATCGACCACGCTTAGAAGCGGCCATCATTAATAATGAATATGTATTATCATGGGCTCGTCTTCCTTATCTCAGCTATTACGACGTCGAAGTATTCCAGTCTCCAACCGACCAGCATAACCCATCCGGGGAACGAGTAATGGTGTACCGCACCTGGAATAACCACCTAACTGTGAGCCAAGATCTTCCAGCGAATACTTACTGGCGGGTTTCGGCCCACGGGCTTTTTTTTAAGCCGCTTGGCACCTATTCGAACTTGCTTCGACTATCCGAAATCGCCGGAGATAATTCCCTGATAAAACCAGAATCAATTTTAGATTACACCCAGGCTTCACCAGCCTCTGACAGGCCTATACTGACCTGGACTTCAGTTCCAGGAGCAGTTTTCTATGAATTTGAGCTTCTTGCTGCCCCACCGGAAAATCCCAATGATGTTTTGCCATCCGATTACCGACTGTACGCCTCACGGGAAGTATTTACTAATGGCTATAACCCCGATTTATCACACTATGCTGGCAACTCACTGTTTTGGCGCGTACGGGCTATGGATTATGACGGTAATCCCATTGGTGTTTTCTCAGATGCCAAGGAAATATATATAAGCCATACGTCGAGTGAGCATTTAAAACCGAGAATTAATGTTGATTTTGAAGATAATCCTCCGCCATTATATCCGGTATACTCTTGGATTCCACTAACCGGGGCCACAAGCTACGAGGTGGAAATCTTAGACCAGCCGCCAGAGAACCCAAATGACATAATCCCATCTGAGCATCGCATCTGGAGTTCTACGGTAACCGGTTTTGATTGCTATGATGAAGAGCCACGAATCACCCCTGGCGTTTATTATTGGCGAGTTCGCGGCCTTGATGACTCTGGAAACCCGGTTGGAGTATACTCCGACACTGGTCAGTATGTCATTCTCCCCCCCAAAAAGCTATATGCCGCAACTTTTGGCGACAGTATAACCCATGGCGGCGGAGCGGTTTCTTATTCTCCGGCCAATCCTGAATATAACTACCAGACGTATCTCAACTTTCCTGCCTTTAATTTAGGCCGAAGCGGCGATACCACCGCAACAATGCTGGACCGATTTGACCAAGACGTATTGCCGTTCTGCCCCCAGTATCTCATTATTCTCGGAGGTTCTAACAGTCTGAGGGGAGGGACTCCAGCCAGTTCGGTAATTGCGGATCTTTCCACAATCCGCGATAAATGTCTGGCCCGGGGTATCAGACCAATATTTTTGACCCTGCCGCCAGTCAACCCAGCAGCAGTTAAAAAAGTCTTCGATGAAAGCACCGTACCTGATTGGCAACTAGAATTTGCAAAGGTAAACTCTTTTATTCGCCAACAGCGCTATTATATTGACATTGCCCCTTATTTAACTGGCGCCAACGGCGAGTTGCCAGATTCTATGGCCGTCGATGGGCTTCATCCAGATATTCCCGGGAAACAATTAATGGCCCAGGCCATTAACGCCTCATGGACAAGAGTTACGCATTAGTACCGTATCCCGGCATAGCTTTGCTTCTTTAAAGTAAGCATACAACGCGGCTCGGTCCCCTTCACGGGTTGCTGAAATCACCCCATCGACCAACATCTGAAAGTTTTCTAAACCACTGGCAATTGCTTCAGCATTGGCAATACAAATATCCGCCCACATATCTGCATCAGAAGAAGCGATTCGCGTAGTATCACAAAACCCGCCGCCAGCCAAACTAAGCATTTCTTCCGCATAACCAGGATAGAAATTAAGCAAATTCGCTAACGCCGCTGCGGCCACATGCGGTACATGGCTAATGATAGCTGCGCAAAGATCATGGTGTTCTTCGTCCATAACTGTAACCTTTGCGCCAAGCCGTTGTACTAATTCTGATATTGTAGCCACAGCCGCCGCTGGCGCATCTAACACATTAGTTAATATATACCATTTATTCTTAAATAAGTCCTTATCGGCGGCAGCTATGCCGCTTTTTTCACGTCCTGCCATGGGATGACCGCCTACATAGTAAATTTTCTGCGGTAACTGTTGCCGAATATTTTCTTTTATCAATAGTTTGCTGCTGCCTGTATCGGTTAGAATAGCACCTTGTTTGAGATGGGGAATAACCAGCTGCGCCAGCCGGGAAATTTGGAGTACCGGGGTGCAAAGAAACACCACATCAGCATCGGCAACTGCTGTCAAATCCGTATCAGCCTTATCAATCGCTCCCCGTTCAAGCGCTTGTGCTAAACTAGCCTGGTTCGTATCAATTCCGGTAATCTCAACCGGACTATTGTCACTTGCTTTAAAAGCCAGCCCCAGAGACCCGCCAATCAGCCCCACACCAATAATCGCAATTTTGCTTAAGGTCATTTTAGTTTTCGGCCAATAGCTTCTGCTATTGCCGCTACCTCCTGCATCATAACTTCAAAATTCTCCGGATTAAGCGACTGCGGACCATCGGATAAAGCATCTGCCGGATTAGGATGCACTTCAATCATAAGACCATCGGCTCCGGCAGCTACTGCCGCCCGCGCCATCGGACTAACCAGTTTCCACCGTCCGGTGCCATGGCTTGGATCTACCACCACCGGCAAATGCGTCATATTTTTAAGGGCCGCAACCGCACTTAAGTCTAACGTATTGCGAGTGTATGTCTCAAAGGTACGAATACCGCGTTCACACATTATGACATTCTGATTTCCCTCACTCAAAATGTACTCGGCTGCATTCAACCATTCATCCAAAGTCGCTGATAACCCCCGTTTCAACAATACTGGTTTCGTTAATCGTCCAACTGCTTTTAAAAGTTGAAAGTTCTGCATGTTGCGCGCACCAATCTGGAACATATCAACGTATTCATTAACCAATGGTAGAGACACAGCATCGACTACTTCGGTAACAATCTTTAGCCCAGTTATCTCACCAGCTTCAGCCAGCATTTTCAGGCCTTTCTCTTCTAACCCTTGAAAAGCATAAGGAGAAGTTCTAGGCTTATAGGCTCCGCCCCGCAAGAATTTGGCCCCGCCCTTTTTTACTGCATACGCTGACTCAATTAGCTGTTCGCGACTTTCTACAGCGCACGGACCAGCCATAACTACAATATTTTCACCACCGATTTTAACCCCGCTTACGTCAATTATCGTATCGGTAACTTTAAATTTACGACTGGCTAATTTATAGCTTTCCGTAACTGCCAAGACCTTTTCAACCCCCGGCAAAGCTTCGCCATCAAAACGGGCAATTAGGCTTTTCTCACCAATAACCCCAATAATGGTACATTCTTTACCCTCCGACACATGGGCTTTTAACCCACTTTCCGTTACCTTAGCAACGACCCCGGCCACTTCTTCGGGCGTGGCCGCAAAATTCATGACAATAATCATTTTCGCTTCCTCCTTAATATTTGTTATATCTTTTGATTTCCGGCAATTTTTATATTATCATCCGGAAAATATAAAAATCCCGCCCCTGATATATATCAGGGGCGGGATACTATACCCGCGGTACCACCCTGCTTGCTTGCAGCAAGCCAACTCTTAATCAGGTACGGGAGTAAATATCCGATACCCTAGCCCATGTTAACGGAGGCGTTCCGGCACTGTCTACTTGCCAAAGCTTTCAACATGCTGCTCACGGGTGTATTTCAGTCAGCGCATTTACCCGGTCTCACCACCCCCAGGCTCTCTAAAAAATGCCTCCAGCTTACTTCTCCACGTTCATTGCATTTAAATCTTATTGTTAATAACAATAACAGAATTTTTAAACTACGTCAATGCATTTTAAAAAATTTTAAGACTTACTTCAGGCAAAATTATGATTGCGTATTGAAATCTGGCGGAAATAATTCCACACGGTCACCATCATATAAAACGTTACTGCTATCACCATCAGTCCCATTTATTGTACTTACATTTATTTTACTACTATCTATTTCTAATTCATCTAAAAGTTCGCCTAAAGTAATGCTATCGGGCACATCTACTGTCACCAACCCACTATCCGAACCAGAAGGTCTATAGCACCTTAGTGAAGCATAAAGCCGCACTTCTATAACCAAATTATCCCCACCTTCTCTAACTGAAATTTTCTATGTTTCTTTATCTTATTTATACTTATTCGGACTTTAATGTAACTTTACCTGCAATCAACAAATGTTTCTCTGTTAATTTTTTACAGTTATTAGTACATCTGCTAATTATTCCCGTTTTCGCCCTAATAATATCAACATTAATCCAACTACACCTTGGGGCAAAAATACCCGAACTCACAATACCCACACCACTCTCGATTACAGGCAAAATCATTTTCCTGCCTAGCCTGTTGTCCGTGACGGCAGACAGCAACAGTCTCAGCCATAACCGCCTGTCTAAGCTCCGCCGTTAGCAAAATATCTACCGTTATCCCCAGCCGCGCAAAATAGACTTTGACGTCTTTTACCGTCCGTCCCAGAACCAATTCTGCCGCCACTGCATATAATACAAGTTGCAAACTATGCTCCTTGGCTCGAGCCGGAGTTTGTTCAACCGTAATATTATCTGTTTTATAGTCAACAATCCCTAGCGTCCCATCAGGATAAAATACTAAACAGTCGACAACACCGCGAAACAGATAATCTTCGCCTTCATAATCTGGGTTAGGCAGACTAAAGAAAAACGGCCATTCTTTCAAAATCTTAAATTCTAAAAGGCGCTTGCCCAATTGACTTGTTAAATACCGCTCCACTAACGGAACAACTTGGCGTTTTAATGCCTGTTCCCTATGACTAGGAACTAATTCTTCTACCGCCTGATTTACCCATTGCTGCCATTCATCATCAGGTTCTAACAGCTCTAGTACCCTATGAAATGCCGACCCGATCAAATTCCCCGGCAGTTCTTCATAATCTCCGGTTGACTCTGACGTATTTATCTCTAAATCTGGTATCTTTACAATCTTTTTATAATAAAAAGACCGCTGGCACTTTCTATATTGAATAATATCACTGGGAGATAAAATCAGCTTATCACTATCACCAAGCTCTATTGCCCCCATTTGATATTCAAGTTGTTTTATAAACTCAAGGCTTACCGCCGCAGCTGCTTCTCTTATATGGGCCGCAGGCAGACTATCATAACCAGCCTGAAATTCCTCAGTATTTTTTACAATAATAGTGGCTTCATCCACCGCCAACCGCTCCGGCAGTTCATTAAAATCATCGAAGGCATATACCTTGCCCAACCAATCCAGCCAATTACTAAGTTCAGTATAATCTTTTGTTCGGACCGCCTTTTCCGCGACCGCCGATAATACCAGATAATCCTTGGCCCTGGTAAAGGCGACATACATTACCCGTTTTAATTCTAAGTACTCCAGCCGTTTAGCGTCAGCGGCAATAGTCTGATAAACCGAAGTAAAAGTCAACAGTCCATTTTTATCGGGGACCTTAATGCCAATTTTACCTGCGCCCACTACCATTGGCGCACTATCACTATTAAATTTACGGTTAAGATCCGGAATAAACACCACCGGAAACTCCAGACCTTTTGCTTTATGAATGGTCATAAGCCGAACCGTATCACCGCTCTCACTTTCAATCTGAGCCTCGCCTTCTTTAGCATCATCTTCCACCAATAACGACAACTGGCGAATAAAATCGCCCAGACTAGTCAGCCCTTTAGTTTCCAGATTAGCCGCCATTGACATCAACTTCACTAAGTTGGCATATTTTTGTTCTCCCATAAATTGCGTAAGAACAAAACTAAGATACCCAGTCTTAGCCAAAGCCCGCCGCAATAGTTCAGTTGGCCGAATAATGCCCCTGAAACCGCGCAAATAAGTTAACACTTGCCAAGCCCGTTCAACCATAAACCGGTCTTCAGCCGCTAACTGGTCAAGGCTGGCGTAGTTTTCCAGACCTTGCCACAGATCTTTGCCATGATTTTTTAATAATACAAGCGTATCGTCAGCCAATAAAAACATTGGTGATCTCAGCACCCCGGCCAGTGCAGTTTCCTGATAACGGTTTTCCACTACCCGCAATAGGTTAAGAACATCCAATACTTCCTGACAGCGAAAAAACCCCCGTCCGCCGACAATATAATACGGCACCCCGGCCTGCTTCAGCGCCGCGGCATAAACATCAATATCACTTGCCACGCGAAATAATATTGCAATATCGCCATAGCACACATTTCGGCGCTCAACATCATGGTTTACCAAACGTTCCCGGTTATCTACCATCGCCCGGATACGCCTGGCGATAGCTGACGCCTCCGCCTCCCGGGGAAGTTGACCGGGAAGCAAATTAGCTTTAGGAATAGCTAAAAACTCGGCCCGGGGCTCATCCTCTCCTACAGCTTGCCGGTGTCCGGCAAGTTGGCAGAATTTCACCTGATCCGCCGCTGTTCCCATAATCGCGGCAAAACATTCATTAAATATGGCGAGTAAGCCATCCATAGACCGAAAATTAATATCCAGTTCTATCGGTTTACCGCCGCTGGCAATGATGTCCCGCCGCACCCGGTCAAAAACGGCAACATCCGCTCCCCTAAATCGATAAATCGACTGCTTAGCATCACCAACAACAAATAGTTTATTACCTAAAAGTTGTTCAGCGTCGCCCCCTGCTAGGAGATAGATAATCTGGCGCTGCAGGTCGTTGGTATCCTGGAACTCATCTACCATAATCCGGCGAATCCGCTTATGATATTTACCGCAAACAGCCGGATTGTTTTTTAGTAAGGTTACGGTGCGCACTTCCATATCATTAAAGGTCAATACCCGATGTTCGACTTTATACTTGTCCAAAGCCACTTTTAAACTAAGTAATAATTTACATAAATCCGGAACAATTCCCAGCGCCTGCTGGTCAGCCTCAATTAGATTAAGTGTCTTCAAAGTTTCCTTGATTTCATTTACAATTTCCTTATCCTTAGACCGAGCACTAAGCCCGCCCAGATAATGATCCAGTATCTGCCTATCAGTATTTTCAATCGCTTTATCAACTTCAGGCCAGTTGTTTTCAATCCATTCTACCAAAGTATAATGGGCGCTACCCGGCTTTAGATTTGCCTTAAATGCGAAAAGCTCACCACACAACTGCCTAAGTTTATCTTTTATAGTATCACTTTTTGCAACAGCTGTTAAATAAGGCTGGTTCAAGCATTCTTCAAGCTGACTTGTCAATAATCCCTCAGCTAATAAACTATCATATAGTTTTATTACATTTTCAACCAGAAGTGGTTTATCATAAATGCGAAACAGGCGTTCCAGCCATGGAGCCTGAACAGTCAACGCGGTCTCCAACACCCCGGTCAATACTTTATCCATAACCGTAGCGGCTTCAAATTCATCTAGCACGGCAAAATTAGGATCAAGCGCCGCTTCTACCGGATTTTCTCTGAGCACCCTGGCACAAAAGCTGTGAAAAGTCCCAATAAGGGCATACTCCAAACTATTTTTTATTTCGCCCCAATATAGTTGTTCCGCTTCATCTGCTTCGGGATTTTCCGCTAAAACAGCAGCTAACCCCCGAATCCGTTCTTTCATTTCTTTCGCCGCTTTATTGGTAAAAGTGATTGCCAAGATTTCGTCGCAAGCGGCTTCACGTTTTTGCAGTATATATATATAGCGCTCGACCAATACCCTGGTTTTACCCGCCCCGGCTCCCGCCGAGACAATTAAATTAGTTGATAAATTATAAATTGCTTCATGTTGGGCTGGGGTAAAGTTAGCCAATCTCTTCACCTCCAGCCGCAGGCTGACTTTGCCGAAATCGGCAGATTTGCCGGGCAACACAAAACCCGGAACAATTGTCCGCCGGCTTGGCCATAAACCGCCCAGCTTTGATTGATGCTGCTATTTCAATAACCCGTTGACTGATTTTTTCTTGTAATTGCCGCCAACCCTCAGCATCAAGGTTACCATTCTTCTTTTTTATCCGGTGCGCAATATCACTAACTAACTCGTTACGCCACATGCCACCATCTTTTTTCCGGCCCTCAATCGAATAATAACCACCGCCGGCTACCTGCCCCTCCAGCGGACACAACAGTTGCTCAACAGCCATAATATAAAGAGCGGCCTGCAAATCAAGGCCATTGTCTAGGTCCGAAAACTGCGGACAGGTTTTTCGTTTGTAATCAATTATCGCTAAAGTATCGCCAGATCGATCAACGCGATCTACCTTGCCGACTAGTTCAATAGCTGTTCCCGCTTGCCCTATCTTCAAAGGAGAGCGGGTAGACGCGCCGTCCATATCATCAGTCACCGGCAAACCAAAGCCCCATTCAAGCCAGGCCGGAGTAAACGCCAAGCCTTCGCTGCCCTGCTCTGCTACTTCAAAATCAAGCCACCGCCGAAGTGCACGCAACAGATGAATCCGCCTATAGCTCCACCATTTGCCAGAAATAATTTTTCCTTGCGACATTAGCCGCTTAGCACTATTATCCAGCGCAGCTTTAATTTCCGCATAATAATCATCAAGGTGTTCGGGCCACAGCCGCTCGCCGAGATGCTCTCGCATAAACAAGGCCAGCACAGAGTGATACAGCGTACCAATCACATCGGCTCCAGTCTCTTCATCCTGTACTTCCCATTCGCCCAATTTTAAAACCTGACTGGCTAAATACCTAAACGGGCAGGCGGCATACGCCTCCAGCGCGGTTATACTGTAATACTTATCAGGCTTGACAATTGATTCTAAGCCGCCAACCAAACCATTATAGCGGCTTAATTTTCCGACTATCCGCTCAGCCTCAGCCTCAACGCGGCGTTCAAAATCACTATCAACAAATTTTGCCAAAACGTAGTTTAAAACCGCCTGCTTCTCAGCGTTAATCCCGCCATAGCTATAACCAGCAATAAGGGTTCGCCCGATCAGTTCTTTTACGCCATATATCTGTTGATAGTCACCAGCAAAAATATCACTTACTGTATACCGTTCTTCCGACACAGTATCCTTGACAAACAGCCGACGTATTTCATCTACATAAGGCGAAGGAAGTATTTCCGCATCCTCCCGGCAACTTAAAACCAAGTGCTTATCGGCCAAGCTCACCGCCACCGCAAAATATAAATTTTCCTCAGCCCGCCGAAACGGTGAGGTCATTAATTCTACGCCCAATTCGTTGAATAAAGCCCGGTCGCGTTCATTAAACAGCCAACTGTCCCGCTCGCGGCGGGGAAATTCCCCATCCGCCAGCCCCAGAACAAAAGCCGCCCCAAACACAGCCCCGCGGGCTTCCGCCGGAGTAACCACCTTTATCCCACCATTATCCTTACTAAGGTTGAGCTTTCTTTGAGCTCCCGCCTGACGGAAATAGCGCAAAAACGCGGTTACAGAAAGATCGCGCTCTTGTTGACCGACAACTTTAAAATCATCGGCAAGTTTCTCCACCAAATCCTTTAACGCCGCAAAAGTCACCAGCCCAGTCTTTAGGTCCGTCAAACTTAAAAGGCCTTGCTGATAGCGTTCACCTAATATAAGCGGGATCTTTAGTTTCAACAATAGTTCGTTAAGGCTCTTAGTCCATGCTTCACAGCAGTCGCTTTCCGGCAAGCGGCTCATTATCTCATAAAACGTGTTCAGACCAGCCTGCAGCCGGTAATCCGCAAATTTTAAATGCAGCCAATCCGCCCAACCATTAATTACGCACTTCAGAGCTGCCTGTTCTACACTGTCCGCATCAAGCCCAAACGCAATTTCTACAAACGGTGATTTTAGTACATTCATAACTGTATCACGTGATCCGCCATCACTTTTAGCTTCAAGCACCGCGGTGAGCAGGGTAAATAAAGGCTGCTCGCCCACACATTCCGTACGGGCCAAATTAAGCGGCAATTTATATTCCGTACATATCTGGCTGAAGTCGGCATATTTATCTTTGTCCCGTACTACCACAACAATGTCTTCCGGCAAAAAACTTTGTTCAAGTATCAATTTTTTAATTTTTCCGGCCGTAACTGCCATTTCTTTAGCCGGATTAGGCGTAGACACAACTTGGGCTTGTCCACCCCCCGCTACTTTTACCGGTCTGGTAGCATACAAATTATTTCTAATATGCGCTAAATCGCCAGCAGTCTTCTCCCGGCTTTTAGCAAGAAAATTAACATTAAAACCGGCGCCAACTAACGCCGCATAGGTTGGCTCAACGGCTTGAAATACATTTGGCCGGTTTTTTTCATACATTAAACCGATATTTATCTCCAGCATTGGCCGCAGTTGACGTACTACCTCCAGTTGAAGCGGCGTAAATATGTCAAACTCACTGATATAGAGCCGGCGGTACGGTAATGTTACCCGATTTTCCGCCAAGGCGACAATCGCCCAAAAGTACATTTCTTCCATATCAGCTAAATTATATTGTTTCAGCCGGTCTTGATAAAGGTCATAAATAGCAACAACTTCGCGGTCTCGCGGATGATTCCCCCTAGCCTCAGCTGCCGCGTCGGCAGCTGAGGCTAGTTCTTCCGGCAAGGTCCCGGTTCGTTTTATCTCCGTCACTAGAGCATTGACTGCGCCAACATAGCTAGGAAAAGCGGCTATTGTCCCGAAATATGGCAGTCTACCGTCGGCCGTTAAATCCGCCAAAACCTTTTCCATTATTAATTCACGCTTTATGCTGCTCATAACCTGTTGCCGCCCGCCGGCCAACTGGACAATTTCCACTACCAAATCATCAAACAGCATCATTTGGGGTTGATGGTAACCTTGCATCGTTTGCCGCATTGTCTGCCGTACCTCGGTTAATAGGTAAATGCTTGGCAAAAGATAAACTATCTCCTGGCCGTCTTCCACAATACGACGTACAAACTCAGCCCGGCTCGACTCGCCAAGCGGTGTGCAATACAGATTATGCATAGCGTCCCCCTAAAAAAAAGCAAGGCACTATGACCTTACAGTTTTTACTCCAATATAATCTCACCATTTTCCGCGCTTGCAACTTTTGTCACCAACACTTTATCAACCCGAACCCGGTCCATATCAACAACCTCAAACCGGAATTCATTCCACTCAAAGCTTTCCCCTAACTCCGGAATATAGCCCAAATACGAAACAACAAATCCACCAAGGGTTTGGAAATGATCCCGTTCTTCGCCAGGCAATTCACTTGCCTCAGCGAATTCTTTAAATTCTTCAATACTGAGCATACCATCAATCAGCCATGAACCATCATCTCTGGAAAAAATTTCCGGTTCATCAACTGCATCCTGTTGTACCATATCGCCAACAATTTCTTCCATGATATCATCCAAAGTTACAATTCCTAAGAACCCGCCGTATTCATCAATAGCAAAGGCGATATGATTTCCCGACTGCTTAAACATTTCCAGCATTCGAATAACCTTAACACTTTTGGGCACATATAATGGCGCTTTAACTGCTTTTTCAACTTCAAGCCTATTAGTTGCTAATTTTCCAGCCAGCAAATCTTTAGCAGTAGCAATTCCTAGTACTTCATCTAAGCTTTCTCGAGCCACAATGAACCACGAATCGCCGCTGTCCAATACTATCCGCAGATTATTTTCTTCGCTGTCTTCAATATCCAGCCATTCAACCTGGGTTCGCGGCGTCAAAAGACCGCTAATTTTCATATCGCCCAGTTGAAATACATTATCTACCATTTCTTTTTCAGTCTCTTCAAACGTCCCGTTACGCGTTCCTTCCGCAATAAGCCCCTTTATTTCTTCTTCCGTAACCGGTTCTTCAGGGCGTTGCGACATGCCAAAAAAGGTAAGGGTTTTCCGGGTAAAAAAACTAAAGACTTTAACTATAGGCCAAGTCAGCCTAACCAAAAACCATATCGGCCCCGCCACAAAACAAGCAATCGACTCCGGACTATTTAAAGCCACTTTTTTCGGGATCATTTCACCGATAATTAACAACATAAAAGTAATAATCAGAACCGTAACCACTAAACCAATCGGCTTGCTATACACCGGAAAGATAGCGGCACCGCTTAAATAGCTTGCTAAAAACATTGCTAAAGTAGCTCCACCAAACACTCCTGCTAAAACCCCAATTGAAGTAGTTGCGAACTGGACCATCGCCTGCAAACGACCTGCATCATTTAACAGCGCCATGGCCGCCTTAGCCCCTCGCTTGCCTTCGGCCAGATAAGTTTCCAGCCGGGTACGGCGCGATGAGACTACCGCAATTTCCGCCATTACTAATAACCCATTAATAATAATCATAAGAAGTACAATAATACACTCAAGGCCAACTGGATCAGTATCCAAGTACAATACCACTCCCTAAATACTTATCGTTTTATAATTTACAATTATATCATATAACGGCCAAATCACTCGACAGCATCTTTTAGCTAAAACTCCGCCGTGTCACAGCTACAACTAAGCTATAGCAATCTATTCCTTTCTCACCCCAAAAAATCCTGCTTTACGCACGATAATGCGTTGTTTTGCCGGATTTATCTAAAACAAACTATTTTATAAATACTATTAAATGACTGGATTTTTCTTACGCTGCTATCGTGATATAATAAACACCTAGTTTTTAACTAGGTGACTTAAATTAGCTACTTCTTCCGGCAAATAAACTTTCACAATAAATGTGGTTAACTCTTGCGTTAAATCAACCAGCTTATTATCAGCTAGTATCCGGTTTCCTTGAGCATCAATAAAAATCTTAATTACCGGGCGTGACTGCAGCTTAGGATATACTTTTACAACAGCGCCGATTTCGCCATTGTCCAACAACACCATTGTACCAACCGGATATAGGGCGGCATACTCCAAGAATACGTCCAAGTACTCGGGATCAAGCTTTTTACCTCTTAACCCCAGTAGTATTTCATTAGCTTCATGCGGCAGCATCGCTGCCCGATATGGCCGCTCCGAAGTAAGCGCATCATAAATATCCGCGATGGCCGTTATTTTAGCATAGCGATGAACTTTATCACCAAAAATTCCCCGCGGATAGCCTAAACCATCAAAGTTTTCATGATGCTGATAAGCAACATGGGCTGAAACCAACGGAATATATAGATTCTTACGCAAAATCTCAAACCCTTGTTCGGAATGAGTTTGGATGACTTCCCATTCATCATCGGTAAGTTTACCACTTTTACATAATAATTCAGTCGGTATTAGCATTTTACCCACATCATGTAAAAGCGCCCCTAAGGCTAGTTCTTTTATTTCTCGCTCGGGAAAGCCCAACTTAATTCCAATCATAGTTGCGATAAGACACACATTGATCGAATGACCAAACGTATACTCATCGTGCGTGCGAATGTCCGTAAGATGAATTAACATTGTTGGGTTATTCACAATGTCTTCAACCATTTTTTTTATTACATCCTGCAACGCATCCACATTTAAAATCTTCTTTACGCGCAACTCTTCAAACGTATTTAATGTAATCCGTACTGCCTCAACTCGCGTTTTCTCCTGTAATACTTGATCCTCGACCTCAATATCACACAGAGAATTTTTTATATAAATTGCATCAATCCCCATATTGCTAAGCCGGCGAATCAATTTTCGATCCAACACAACATTTTTAGCTAATAAGAGACTGCCGTTAGCACTATAAATATTGCGAGAAGTTATCATACCTTCTTTTACATGTTGTAGCACTAAACGCAGCATTTCTTGTCTCCTCTATAATTTCTTGTATCTTCTATAATTTATTTTCCTTTATATTCGACATCATTCTTATATATTCCTATTAAACTGCAAAAAAAACGTATTTATCACGCATATTCGATCAAATAAAATAAAAAACAGCCTTTTTTCCCAAAACAAGGCTGTTTAACATGAATTAAATTTTTTTCATAAATATTTTACAAGGTTTTAGTCATGGCAATTTCGTCGCAATTAGGGAATTTAGGACAATTTATACATTCCTTCCAAACCTTGTGCGGCAGCTTTTCCTTGGGAATTATCGCAAAACCATGTTTTTTAAAAAAATCATCCCGGTAAGTCAACGTAAATAACGTTTTTACCCCTAATAGCTCAGCTTCCTTAGTCAACTTCTCAACAATGCGGCTGCCAATACCCTGCCTTTTTTTTTCCGGCGCTACCGCTAACGCCCGAATCTCAGCGAGTTCATCCCATATCAAATGTAGCGCTCCTACACCGATAATAACTCCGTCTTCTTCCGCCAAAACCATATCCCTCAGCGTTTCATAAAGCACATTACGTGAACGCGCCAGCATTGCTCCATCTTCAGCATGAGCGTTGACCAGCTTATGTATCGCCTCAACATCTTTAAAAATTGCCTTGCGATAAATCATCGTCATCCCTCCGCCGTGTATATTTATGTTGTTACGTTTATATTTATACATTCGTTTAACTATTTTTACTATAAAGCTGCATTCAGACAATGTCAACACTAAACTCAATAATAGAAAGAACCACCAATATTCAACTATATTCCCACCCTTGGGCAAACCCCGCTCAACGGACACGCTAAGCAGCCAGGACTCTTGGCCTTACAAACTTTACGACCATGCCAAATTAACCAATGGTGAGCCGCCGACCAGTCTTGTTGCGGAATTGCCTGCATCAACTCAAATTCTACTTTTTCCGGAGTCAAACCATTAGCTAGGCCTAACCGCTTGGCTACCCGAAAAACATGAGTATCTACAGCAATAGCCGGAACATTAAAAAGTTGGCTTAATAATACATTTGCTGTTTTTCGTCCAACCCCCGGCAATTTTATCAATTGCGCAAAACTATCCGGTACGCTGCCGCCATATTCCTCACAAAGAATGGCGCAGGTCTTAATCAGATTACTGGCTTTTGCACGATACAGGCCACAGTCTCGAATAAGTTCGGCCAACCGTTCTTCACCTAAAGCCAACATCTCGCCCGGGGTATTATATTTAGGAAACAGTCTGCCGGTAATCATATTCACTCTTACATCAGTACACTGTGCGGATAAAACTACCGCAACTAATAGTTCAAACGGCGATGAATATGTCAAGGCCGTAGTAGTGCCATGATAAGTTTCTGCTAATATTTGTAATATTTTTTGTTTCCGAGCATTGGTGTTCCGCACTCCATGCCTCCATTTTGCTTATTTTCCAAAGGAGCATTGTGGATACCGGCAAGTTTCACACGCCATACAAAGACCGCCGTACCCCAGTTTCGCAATGTCAGTTTTAGTCAGTTTTTCTCCAATTAGTATACGTGGCAAAACCATATCCAACACCGTTATTTTCGAATACATTCCACATGCCGGCATCCCAATGACAGCCATGTCACCTAGGTAAGCCAGCATAAACATTGCACCAGGAAGCACTGGCGAACCATAAGTCACAACTTTAGCCCCGGTCGAACGGATGGCGGCGGCAGTAACATCATCAGGGTCTACCGACATGCCCCCGGTGGCAATAACAATATCTGCGCCTCTACGTTTAAATTCCATTATCGCCGCAACAATTTTTTCGCGATCATCAGGCTGAAATACCGTGTCCATTACTTGAGCCCCATAAAGGTTCATTTTAGCGGCAATTACCGGAGCATATTTATCCTCAATCCGCCCATAAAACACTTCGTTCCCGGTTATAACTACGCCAACAGCCTTATTCTCCAGCGGCTTAACACTTATAAGGCCCTGACTATTCCGCCCCAAGGCTTCAACAGCACTGACCGTAGCCTCCTCCACCACTAGCGGCACAATTTTAACCCCGGCTACCAATTCTCCAGCCCTTACTACCCGGTTACTGTGCAAGGTCGACAAAACTGCATGTTCGACCAAATTAACCGCCTCCACAGCTTCGCGATTTATTTTTAAAAGACCATCAACCGCGGCCTTTATGTTAACCCGTCCTTCTTGCGCCGCTGTTAAAAAAACATTCTCACCAGCCACAGCTTCAGCCATCCGGCGGACAGCTTCATCTTCATGAAGCTGTCCTTCATGTAAATCAATTAGAAAAATATGTTCCTTCCCCATGTCTTTCAAATGCTGGATATCATCACTGCGAATAATATGGCCTTTTCTGAATACCGGTCCTTTATATTCACCAGGTATTATTTGGGTCATATCATGAGCTACTACCATACCAACAGCGTCGTCCACCCGAACCTTCCGAATACTCAAAACTCCACCTCCCATATATCACACGTAAAATTGCTAATAAGCAAGCCTTTAATCAGATTAATCCGTTTTCTACCAGAAAAAAACCGTTTTCTGGTAGAAAACGGTAAACCATTTCTATTAGATTATAAGATATAAACCATTTACTGTAAAGCAAACTAATTGGTCAAACTACGTATCGGTGCCGGAATACGTCCGCCCCGGGCAATAAAATCATCGGACTTAAATTTATTAACCTTTAGAATCGGACTATGTCCCAACAAACCGCCAAAGTTAACTTGATCGCCAACCTTTTTCCCCGGTACCGGAATAATTCTCACTGCCGTTGTTTTGTTGTTAATCATACCAATAGCCGCTTCGTCAGCAATTATAGCGGAAATAGTCGCCGCTGAAGTGTCGCCAGGTACCGCAATCATATCTAAGCCAACCGAACAAACACAGGTCATTGCTTCTAATTTTTCCAAAGTCAGGCTGCCACACTCGACTGCGGCAATCATCCCGGCATCTTCACTAACTGGAATAAAGGCTCCACTCAACCCGCCAACAAAAGACGACGCCATCAAGCCGCCTTTTTTTACAGCATCATTTAGCAGGGCTAAAGCGGCTGTAGTTCCTGGTGCACCGCAGCTTTCAATCCCCATTTCTTCAAGAATATGGGCCACGCTGTCTCCTACCGCCGGAGTCGGCGCTAACGATAAATCAATAATGCCAAAGGGCACGCCTAATCGCCGCGAAGCTTCTTGCGCTACCAATTGTCCTACTCTGGTAATTTTAAACGCTGTCCGCTTAATAGTTTCAGCTACCGCGCCAAAATTTTCTCCCTTGACATCTTCCAGGGCGCGCTTGACCACGCCAGGGCCGCTTACACCAACGTTAATGGTATTTTCAGCTTCACCAACACCATGGAAGGCTCCCGCCATAAACGGATTATCTTCAGGAACATTGGCAAACACGACTAGTTTAGCACACCCCAACGCATCATGCTCAGCGGTAAGTTCAGCTGCCTTTTTAATAATTTCGCCCATTTCCCGTACACAATCCATATTTATGCCGGATTTAGTTGATGCCAAATTTACTGATGAGCAAACCCGCTCGGTTTTGGCCAACGCTTCAGGAATGGATGAAATTAGTATGCGGTCCCCCTTAGTAAAGCCCTTTTCCACCAAGGCAGAAAAACCGCCAATAAAATTAACCCCTACAGCCTTTGCAGCAGCATCCATGGCTTCAGCTACAGCCAAATAGTTATCTGTATGGCAGCTTTCCGCCGCAATGGCGATGGGCGTTACTGATATTCGTTTATTGATAATCGGTATGCCGTACTCAGCTTCAATGTCTTCACCTGTCGCAACCAGATGTTCGGCAGTACGGGTTATTTTATCATAAATATTATTACAGAAGGTTTTAACATCCGGATTAGCACAATCTCGTAAACTAATCCCCATCGTAATAGTTCGCACGTCCAGTTTGTTTTCTTCAATCATTCTGTTGGTTTCAAGAATATCCTGAATTGATAACATTAAAAAACCCCTTTTGCAAAAGTTTTTACATCTAGCCTAAATACGGTGCATGATATTAAAAATATCTTCATGCTGAGCTTTAACATCTACGCCGAGATTTTGACCTTCATCTTTTAATAACTGTTGAAATTCTTTGAGTTGTATTGAGGCACTCTTCATATCAGCAATCATTACCATGTTAAAAAAACCGTTCATGATATTTTGATTAATATCAAGGATATTAATCTTATGCTCAGCCAATATTGTACTTATACGAGCAACAATGCCAACCCGGTCTTGTCCAATTATTGAAATGACGATTTTCATGCACACCACGCTCCGCTTATTGTTTTAATTATTTTATTGCAACATCAGCTACCACTTTCGCTATGTTGAATAATATTATATCGCATTTACCCGAAAAGCCAATAGTAAATACGAATATTTTTACAGATAATCCAACATAATCCTGAATATAAATACAAAACACTTCATAGTCCGTGAACGAACTACATCTATAAAACAAAATGCCCGCTTTGGCGGGCATTAATTCATCCTATAAAAATGTTTACTTGGTTCCTTCTTCTGCAACATGGATTCCAGGCGCACTTGTATCCCGGCTCGTCCACCCCAGAACATCAAAACACTCAAATACCAGACTAAAGATAATAGCTATAACCGTTCCCAGTGCCATTCCTTTTAATTCAATCGTTCCTACCTTTATTGCCGCACCACTAATACCACTCACCAAAACTAACGAAGTCAATACCAAATTCTTGGCTTTAGTATAATCTACCCGTTTTTCAATCAGCATTCTAATCCCAGCTACGGCAATTACACCAAACAACAAAATGGACACGCCGCCCATAACCGGAACCGGAATACTACGAATAAGTGCGGCAAATTTACCGATGAATGATACTACAACCGCTATAATCGCGGCTCCGCCAATTACCCATACACTAAACACTTTTGTAATCGCCATAACGCCAATATTTTCACCATAGGTAGTATTAGGAGTAGCCCCAACAAACCCCGATAAAATGTTTGATATCCCATCCCCTAACAGCGACTGGTCAAGACCAGGTTCTTTAAGCAGATCTTTACCGACAATATTTCCTGTCACTACTAGGTGACCAATATGTTCCGCCAGTACTACTAACGCAGCTGGCATAATCATCAATATTGCCTGGAGATTAAATACGGGGCTGTATATTTCCGGCATTTCAAACCAACCTGCGCGTACAACACTGCCTAGATCAACAATCCCCATATAAAGGGATAACAAATAACCGGCAACAACACCAATAAGGATCGGAATAATTGAAAGAAACCCGCGAAAAAGTACTGACCCCAAAATGGTCACTAACAGGGTAAACATTGAAACTATAACGGCTTGTCCAGCGGTAATTGCCGACGCATCCGTAAACGTAGTTCCCGTCAATCCAGCCATATTTGTTGCTGTCGGCACAAGTTCAAGACCAATAACCGCTACTATAGCCCCCATCGCCGCGGGTGGGAAAATCACATCAATCCACCGAACTCCCACAATCCGAACTATGAATGAAACAATTACAAAAAATAAACCAAATATTATAAATCCACCCTGAGCCGCGGCGTAACCGCCGAGTTCAGGCACCGCCATTACTGCAAACACTGGCGCAAGAAATGCAAAACTAGATCCTAAATAAGCAGGAATCTTTCCTTTTGCAAAAAACAGATAAATAAGGGTACCAATACCATTCATAAACAATGAGGTTGCGGGATTTACCTTAAACAAAAAAGGTACCAGCACCGTAGAACCAAACATCGCAAATAAGTGCTGAATGCTAAGCGGCAACGTCTGCGCGATTGGCAATCGTTCTTCAACTTTGACAATTCGTCTTTCCATTTCTAAATCCACACCTTTTAAATTTTTTACGGCTCCATTAATGAAAACTGCATAAAAATAAGCCCCTACTGCCGCCTGTCTGCATCGTTGAGACAGGTTACCAGTGCCCCTTCAATGGTAAACCAGTTATTAATTCGTAATTATTCGAAAAAGTCCTGCCCACTGTGGCATTTTTTTGTCTTTTTATGACTAATAATTCTATTAATCCCCATTTATCATCAAATAAAGCGCCCCTTGCAACTTTAATAGTATTTTGGTAGTATTTCTACATAGCATTAATGAGGTGATAATAATGACTCCTGAACAAATTTCTCGAATCAATGAACTGGCCCGCAAGAGTCGGGATAATATGCTGACCGAGGCCGAAAAAATCGAACAGTCCCAACTACGCCGAGCATATATTGATACCATTAAAAGCCAAATTAAGCATGTCTTTGATGGTGCCAAGGAAAACGCCCATGACCATGATTGCAATTGCGGCTGTAATCATAATCACTAGACAAATATTTTTCCAGAAAAAGGTTAAGCGAAGTTAATTTAATTAAGTCTATATTACATTGATAAAACGAGGGGCTATAATAGTCCCTCGTTTTATCTTACTTTAAAGGTTTGACAATCTGTATCACTAGCTTTTGATACATTAAGTCCATTAACCTCAATGGCAGAGGCTTGGCAATGGTTTCCCTGCTGCCAAAATGTACAGTTTGCAACATAACATTCTACTTGTGGTGTAATCTGGGTCCCATCCATAAATGGCGCTTTAATCGTTCCACCGATGTTGGCATTATGCAATGCGCCTACATAATCACCAACGTCGTCACCTAGATGAAACGATTTACACTGAGTATCGGACACTGCTTTTGTTGTTCCGGCTTGTTCATTGTTGTACACGCTAATTTCTTCAGCCATACATTGATTGCCTGACATCCAATGGGTACATTTGTCTACTGTGCATTTTACACGCGGATTATCTTTCGCCATAATTTATCCCCTTTGTTATATATTCTTAGTCTATTATGCCGCAGGATTATATTTTTAAACCGCAACTAAATCCCAGGCTACCCGCATGTCATAACTGCAATTAGGACAAAAAAACAGATGCACACAACAGGTCGTTTTTTCATGAAAAAGGTCATTATCCATGTACGGGCTATACGGGCCAAAATAATTTTCTAAAACTCCGCCATCTGTAAGTAAACTGCCACACTGCGGGCACTCCACATAATAATCTCGCATACAATTACAGATCGGACATACTTTTTCCACTATTGAACAGCCTCCTGTCAATTACTTTAGTAAATGTTTTACTCCATCTAGCATAAGATACATTACAGAAGAACTTTACTTGTTTCACAAGGAGGTGAAACTTATGAAGTTAAAACTTTATTATCGTTCTAGTGCTCAAAAACTACTTATCTTATCAACGCTTGGCTTATTTACGTTTATTATTTTTACCGGTCTAACTTCAGTTGAGCTTAGCACGCCTTATTTAGTAATTTTTCACGGTTTGTTTGAAATTGGCAGTATTATTTTAGGTTTTGTAACCTTTTTCATCGGCTGGTACGGAGCCAACTCCCAGAATCATTCCCGGATCACTGCTATTAGCCTTATTATCCTTAGCGCAACGATCCTCGAATTAGTACACATGTTATTTTATACCGGATTACTCAGCTTAAATTCAGCAGGCGAACACGTCTGGATAACGACCTGGATATTTTCCCGTCTTATTTGGTCCTCTGGCCTGCTTTTTGCTATAACGTTGCCAACAGTGAATACTAATACGAATAATGCGCTCTTATCTAAACAAGCCTTATTTTACTGCACGCTTATCGCCTTAATCGGACTTGTGACTAATATTGTCATGAATTATAATTTGTGGCCAAATATAATTATTTCAACTTTTAATCATCCTTTAGCCATATATTTACAGTATGCCGCTTGTCTGATTGATTTTATGGCCTTATTTATTCTGCGCGATCATTCTGATACTAATACGAGCAATCTCTTGCCAGCTACTTTGTTGTTTTCGCTGTTGACGGACTTATGTTTTTCTTTAGGCCTCCATACTCCCTACAGTATAAATTTTGCTGGTCACTTTTTTAAATTACTGGCTGATTTTTTTATGCTAAAGTATGTCTATATTTTAGTTATCGGTCACTCTAAAAATGAAATTGTCAAATTAAGAAAAGAGACCGCTGAGCTTACGAATAAAAACATCCAACTGTCTAATGATTTCGAGCAACAACGTGATTTATTTGAAGATACGCTCGCCAAAGTTGGCATGATTATCTCTTCCCAGCTTAATGTCGATGAAACTATCGAAGCCATCGCCGATATGATCGCCGATACAATGAATGCCAGGCAAAGCATTATTGCTTTATTTAACAATGATCATTCTGTACTGCAGGTGGCATTTGCCTATGGTATCAATACTCCACCCGACCAAATTCCGCTGCAAAATAGTCTTGCCGGGCAAGCTTGTCTTGACAAGACCATTCATCAAATTGATGATACTTCACTCCACCCTGATATGTTCAAGCCAGTACTGGTTTTTTCTAATATCCGTTCGATGATTTGTGCCCCTTTGGTTAAAGACCACGAGGTCTTCGGGATTATCGAAGCTTATTCGAGTCAAAAAGGCGCTTTCAATGAGCGGGATGCTTTGCTGCTAAAAGCGTTAGCTCATCACGCCAGTGCCGCGATAACCAGCGCTAAGTTATTCGAGCAAACCAAGATGCGGCTTAGCGAAGAACAATTTCTGTACCAAATAGCTCAATTTTCCGCCGCGACCAGTGATATTGATACGATTTTAGAGAAAAGTACCCATCACGCGGTTACAGCGTTAGGTGCTGATATTGGAATAGGTTTTTTAGCTACCGACGAGATCAATTATTTTCTAAATTATAAAGTTTCTGTAGGTTTAAGCTCAGCCCCCGAAAGTTTTGAGTTAACAGCTTATCCTGAGTTAGCCGGTTTAGTAAAACGCTTAGTGCCAACAGTCACTTCCGTAGATGTTTACCCGCCGCTTAAAGATATTTATCCAAAATGCATTGGTAGCACTCCCGGCATGATTATGGTTTTACCGTTACCTGTTGATCATCGTCCTTTAGGACTAATAATTCTTGGCTGGCGCCGTTTTGCTAGTTTTGAACAGTTGGAGCGGCATTCGTTTGCTGCGCTTATGGCACAACAAATAGCCTTAGGTCTGGAAAAGGCTAATCTTGATAATCAAGTCAAAGCAATGGCTCTCTCCGACAGTTTAACCGGTCTCGCCAACCGAAGAAATTTTGATATGTTTCTTAAAACCGAGCTCAGACGGGCAGCAGCCCTTAAACGTCCGCTCAGTCTTATTATGCTTGATTTGGATAAATTCAAAGTTTACAACGACACTTACGGTCACCCGATTGGCGATGAACTGCTCAATCGATTGGGAAAAATTATTCAACAAGCCGTACGCGGGATTGATTTGCCAGCCCGCTATGGCGGCGAAGAATTTTCGATCATTTTGCCGGAATGTACCAAGGCTGATGCCATTTGTATTTCCGAAAAAATTCGTCAAACTATAGAAATTAGCGCCTTTCCCGATAATATTGGCACTTTTACTGCACGTATTACCGCCAGTATCGGTGTCGCAACTTATGATCCAGCCACAAACGCCCAAGTGCCTGACAACGTTAATTTTATCGCTATGGCTGATTGCGCCCTATATCAAGCTAAAAACCAAGGCCGAAACCAAGTCTGTACCGCCCCAATAATTTAGAATCAATTACCGGAGTTGGGATAGTTATCCAAACTCCGGATTTTTTTCAATTAATAAAGGAAACTTATAAAGATGGACAAAATAATATACGAATACATACAAAATAGATATTACAAAGAGGTGTTTATGTGAGCAAGGAACCGAAACATTTTAATATTAAACCACGCATTCTCTATCAAGTAGCAAAGGCCGCTTGGGAGGGACAACTTTTTGAGCGCCGCGAAGAAATATGCCAACTTGTCCATGAAGAATTTGCTGATCATACCACGCGCCGCAATGTGGCAAACCAAATCCGTATTGCCATGGGATTAAATCCACATGATGATGACACCGTCATTAGCGAAGATGAGCAGGAAGCCCTTATGGGAATGGCCACTGACCCAGTCATCGTAGCCAATCCCGACGCCTGTTCAAAGTGCAGCGAAGGCAGCCGTACCTGCGAAGCAGTCTGTCCAGTACAAGCAATCAGCCACAATGAACTAGGCCAGGTAAGAATCGACCAGTCTAAGTGCTTAGGCGAAGGTCATTGTGTCGCAGCTTGTTCCTTTGGCGCGCTTACGGAAAAGGCTAATTTTGTTCCCTTAATTAAGCTTTTACGTCAACAAGCCAGTCCAGTATATGCTTCGGTAGCTCCAGCCTTTGCCGGGCAATTTGGCAAAGATGTTACGCCAGGCAAATTACGCTCAGCCCTTGTCAAGCTTGGCTTTAAAGAGATGGTCGAAACGGCGTTGTACGCTGATATTGTTACAATAAAGGAGGCCTTTGAATTTGACAATTTTGTTAAGAATGAGAACGATTTCCTAATTACCAGTTGTTGCTGTCCCGTGTGGATTAAATTAATCGAAAATAAATATCCTGAACTATTTAATCATATTTCCCCCTCTGTTTCACCGATGGTTGCCTCGGCACGAATTATCAAAACGTTTGAACCCACGGCCAAGGTAGTATTTATTGGACCATGTATCGCCAAAAAAGCCGAGGCTTTATTACCCGAGCTAAAAGGTGCTATAGATTTCGTACTTACTTTCCAAGAACTGTCAACTATTTTTGAAGCAGCCGAAATCGACCCTACTCTTGAGAAAGATGAAGAAAACCCACAAGCCTCCTGGGGCGGCCGGGTATACGGCCGTACCGGCGGGGTAAGCGCCGCGGTCGAAGCTACGTTAAAAACTCTTGTACCGCGCCGTGCCGAAATTTTTTCGGCATTACAGTTAGACGGTATCCCCGATTGCCAGAAAGCTCTGGAAAAACTAAAGCATGGCGAAATCACCGCCAATTTTATTGAAGGCATGGCCTGTAAAGGCGGCTGTGTTGGCGGACCAGGAAGAATTATCTCAGCAGATGAAGGTACTATCGCCGTAAATAACTATGGCCGAGCCTCAACTAGTCCCACGCCAGTAGAAAATCCCCAAGTATATTCACTGCTGGCTCGTCTTGGTTACGACGCTAATGTCACTAATCTTACCGGCGAGGGTCCTGCCGCTACTATTTTAGCCCGTCATGCTTTGAATAAACCCGAGTAAACAACTACCCCTAGCCAACATTAAGTCGGTAGGGGTAGTTGCTCTATTCTTTATAAAAACATGATTTTCCCAAAAACTCGCGTAATATAGAGTTAGAAGGGACATTTTCACTATCGATTGCGCGAAAAAATGCTAAAAAGTTTAATAGCCGCTGAGCTTCGGCATATTCAGGCTTATCGGGTCCTACTTTAGCCAATAATGCTTCTGCATATGGTTTAAGTACACCTAATTCATAAATCAGCGCCGAATTAAACATAATATCGGCTTCTTCCTGAAACGGAAAAATATTCCGTTCTTCACCACGCCGCACCGACGGCCAGAGTTCTAGGGTTTGCAATGCATCATGGGCACGAAATTGGCTATCCCTCACAATCCGACGAATTAGCCTTGTATCAGTGGTGGGAATCCGATTATGATTATCAATAGATAACTGGGTTATCGCACTAATATAAATTTTGATTTTCTGGTCATGCGGCACGGAAAGCGTTAAGCGCTCATTAAGTCCATGAATCCCTTCAATAATCACTGGCTGATCCGGTTCTAGGTGTAGAGTATGGCCACGGTATTCGCGTTGACCAAGCAGAAAATTATAACTTGGCATTTTTACATTTTCACCTTTTAACAACCGCACTAGATGTTCGTTAAAAAGTTCCAAATCCAACGCTTCGATAGATTCAAAATCGTAGTTGCCTTGCTCGTCCCGCGGCGTAAGCACCCGATCAAGAAAGTAATCATCAAGAGAAATGGAAGCCGGTCTAACCCCATTGACCCGAAGCTGTACATTTAGTCGCTGAGCAAATGTTGTTTTGCCCGACGAAGACGGCCCAGCCACCAATATAATTCTCACTTCATTTCGATGTTCCGCAATATAGTCGGCAATTTGCGCCAATTTCTTTTCATGTAAGGCTTCAGCTACCCGAACAATTTCCTCTATACTATTTTCTTCAACCGCTTGATTGAGCGCACTAACATAGCTACACCTTAGTATCCGGCCCCATTCCTCAGCTTCTTTAAAAATCCGCGCAAGTTTAGGTTGCTCGACAAATTCCGGCAAAACATCCGGTTTTTCCTTTTCCGGCAAACACAGAATTAGTCCCGATTGGTAATATCTAAGTTTAAACAGCTTTAAATATCCAGTACTCGGAACCATTGTGCCATAAAAATAGTCATAAGCATCGCCACAATAATAGATACTTAACATCTCACGCTCAAGCTGCCTAAGCAATCGAACCTTTTCCGGTTGGCCTGCGGCTTCAAATAAAGCTATCGCTTCATATTTGCTTACCATTTTTTTTATAAATAAACGATCTTGCGCTACAATACGGTGCATACGATCTTCGATATGCTTTACATCTTCCGGCGTCAAATTACGACCCAAATATACTTCGCAATATATTCCCTTGTTTAGTGAGTGTTCAATCGTCACTTCACCTAACGGATAAAGTTCACGCACAGCAGCCACCATAACAAATGTAAGGCTCCGCAAATATACCCGCATACCTTCAGTCGTTGTTAGATCTAAGAACTTAACCTTATCAACCATAAAAAACCTCCCTAGTCCTTTATGGATCAGCGTATTTTAGTTTTACCAACATCCATCTTACATAATCGAGTTAAACAGCCACAATTCTAATATATTGCAGCAACAATTATTCTGTTCCACAATAATACAAAACAACAACACTAAGCATTATGAGGATACCACCTAATGCCTGCAACAAATTTAATGTTTCCCCCAGTAATATCCACGCCATGATAATTGTTAAAGGAATTTCCGCCGTGCTAATTATTGATGAAATACCAGAACCAATTCGTTTTATTCCTGCGTAATAAAGCATTATCGGCAATAGTAATACCAGACCACCAGTCACCAATAACTCAATCTGGTACCACGTTAGCGCTATTTCTGCCATCCACAGCGGCTGATATACCACTAAAATCGCCACAAAAGAAATAGTCTGCGACCAGGCTGTTACAACCGGCAGAGCCACCTTAGATAAAAGTTTTTCGCCATTCACAACCAAAAATGCGTTAGTAACAGCAGACGCAAGAACAAGCCCAATTGCACTGGCCCCCACTGTGTCAATACTAATTTCCGGCAAATTGACACAAAACGCCAACCCCACAATTGCCATAACCAGCGCTATTTTTTCATACCTAGTAACTGAATATCCAGTGAATACTGCATTGTAAATAAGCACAATAGCCGGATAAGTAAAAAGAAGCAGCGTTGCTAGCGCCGCATCTAATTTAGCAAGAGCTGAAAAAAACAGTACTGATGTTAAAAATGATCCTATCAGCCCTTGAAGTAACATCGTAATAATAAGTTTTTTCGGTATCAACAGTCTATTTCCACTGACCAAAACCCAACCCCAGGAAATGCCCAACGCTAATATGTATTGCAGAATAAGAACTGTCACCGGGTTTAACCCGGTAGCATAAGTATATTTGCAAACAATCGAAGATGCAGCAAAAAAAAACGCGGCCGCAATCATCAATATATATCCATACCAATTTGCCATGGAAAACTCCTATTTTTAGTTCACTAACCCTATTCTATTTAATTAACAATGAAGTTAGCTTATATACTATGGCACTTACTATAGCCGTACAAGGAATCGTCAGCACCCAAGCGACTAGCATTTGCTGAGCAACACCCCACCGCACAGCATTAATCCGTTTGGCAGTTCCCACGCCCATTATTGAACCTGACACAACATGGGTAGTACTAACTGGTAAATGTAGCAGTGTTGCCCCAAAGATAACACACGATGAATTTAAATCAGCTGCAAATCCACTCACCGGTTCTAATTTAAAGATTTTAGCCCCCATCGTCCGGATGATTCGCCATCCCCCGGCCGCTGTTCCTGCGCCCATGGCTGTCGCTGCTGTTATTTTAACCCATATCGGTACTTCAAAAGTCTGCAAGTATCCCGTACTAACCAACGTAAGGGTAATAATACCCATTGCTTTCTGAGCATCGTTGGAGCCATGAGCAAAAGACATCATGGCTGCAGAAACAATTTGCAGGCGACGAAACTTATTATTTAGCTTTGATGGAGCGACTCGCCCCACCAGCCAATAAATCCCCGTCATTATGATAACACCAGTGATAATCGCAATTACCGGCGAACAAATCAGCGCCATAACAATTCTTATAATCCCATCAATTTTAAGTGCATCAGAACCGGTCGAAACTAGCACCGAACCAATAACCCCACCAACTAAAGCATGTGATGAACTGCTGGGAATTCCAAGCCACCAAGTAATAAGATTCCAACAAATCGCGCCAATCATCGCCGCAATAATTATATGTTCATTAATCATTTGGGCTGATTTTACAAGGTCAGCGCCAATAGTTTTTGCTACTCCTGTACTATACATCGCTCCGATAAAATTAAGTCCGGCAGAAAGCCATACGGCCATTCTCGGTGTTAAAGCACGCGTCGATACCGACGTCGCAATAGCGTTAGCAGTATCATGAAAGCCATTGATATAATCAAACGCCAAACATAAAACAAAGACAACTAATATTAATATATCAGGCATATTTCATAACCACGCCCCGAACTAAGTCCGCTATTTTTTCGCAATGATCCAGAGCGTCCTCCAAATGTTCTAATATCTCTTTCCACTTAATTATCTTAACCGGATCAGGGCAGGTATTGAATAGATTAGCAATTTCCTGACGGTAAATGCGATCACCTTCACTTTCCAGAACCGAAATTTTACGGATATGATCAAGAATTTTATCCCGATTCCCCCTAATGTTCGGCAGCAGATCAAAGCATTTTACCACTTCCTCGGTACAGTCCTCTAGAAGCCGAGCCAACTCAGTAGCTCCAGGCGACGGCGCACCAGCCTTGTAAAGCACGATTCTTTCAATTATTCCTTGCAAAAAGTCTACTACATCATCAATCATGGTTGCCAAAAGATTAATGTCTTCCCGGTCCAAAGGCGTAATAAATGTCCGGTTAAGCAAATCAACTATTTCATCATTAGTTTCATCAGCCTGATGCTCTATATCCGAAATAATTTTCATTTTTTGCTCTAAGTCATCCTCACCCTTCATCGATTCATGAAGTACTTGAGCCCCTTGGCGAAGTATCCTGGTACTTTCAGAAAACAATTTGAAAAACTTGTCCTCCCGCGGCTTTAAACGAAACATTCATTAGCCCCCATTATTACAGATTATTATTTTGTTTCCCAAAGTATAATTATAACGATTTTAGTAAAAAAATGCTAGTCTTTGTATATAACGCCATTTTTATAAAGCCGTCATCTTTCACCAAAAAAGACTTGACCTTCACCGTCAAGTCTTTTTTGTAATCTAATTTAACGGTGCGCCAACATTTTTAATATCTTATAAGCAATAATCGGAAAAGGAGCCCGCCGAACTGAAAACCGCATTCCCAAAAGAAAAATCACAACCGCACCGATAAGGTGAACCCCCCAAAATCCAGCGCGCGGAAATTTTAACGTTGTGCCATCCACCCAGTTTTCATTATATTGCCCCATATGTTATATCCCTCCTTTATCATAGTATTGCCAGCAAGCGCATAACACCTTAATGGGTATTAAAGGAAAAAATAAACCCAGATTACTTCACCCTTAAATGAAGTGAACCTGGGTTTATTTTATCGTACTAAACTAACCACTTTCGCCATTTTGGTAGCCATACCCTTAACCTTCTTGAGCGGCACCCCACAGATAGCGATCCTTATCCCCCCGATCATCGGCACCGCAAAAACATTATCGTCACATAATTTTTCACAAGCATAATCCGGATCTTTAGCCAAGACTGACATAAAAAATCCCGCATTATAGGGCATCATCTCTAGGTTCGCTTCTTTGGCATCAACAATAAAGGCATCAGATCGCGCGCGAAGCATTTTGTAATAACCATCACGTTCTTGTTCAATCTGCTCGGTTAATGCTTTATCTTTATAAATAATCGTTAATAGATCCATCGCACTTCGGTTAATGCTTGACCACGTAGCCCGGCAAAGATAATTATTAACCGACTCGAATTCTTTAATAACTTCGCGGCTGGAAGATATCCCAATCATAGCCCCAGTACGCTGACCATAAATCGTGTATCCCTTGGACATGCTAAACCCAATAATAATCAGCACATTTTCCGGCAAACCGGAAAATTTCTTCATAAAAGTCCGACATTCATGCTGGTCGCCAACATACGCAATGTAGGCCATATCGACAAATATTACAAAGTTTTTATCCTTGTTTTTCGCCGCAGTCTTAACAATATCAAGTACGCCGTCCCATTCGTCGTCATCAAGGCTATACCCTACCGGATTATGCGCCGGAGTATTAAGAATAACAAACACATTAGTTTGTTTAGCCTGCAATTCAGCTAATTTCGCTGCAAAGCCTTTAATGTTAAACCGTTTATGTTCGTCAAGCATGGTAAACGTTTCAAGCTTGCGGACAAAGGCTTCTGCCATAATTTGATAAGGACCCCAATACCAGTCAGGAGTAAGGATACTATCACCCAAGTCAGTATAGTTCCAGATGGCATGATGAATCGCTCCGGTACCGCCAGCCGTGGCTAAAGCCGAAAAATAAGCATCAGGTTTACAATCCCCCAGCGCTACGTCAACAACCGCTTTCGTATATTCAGGCAAACCGGCAATTGGTGCATAATCAGATATTTCTGTCATTGGCAGATTACGATAAATTTTTTCCACTGTGGATAGTGTAACCAAATTCTCTTTCTCATCCAAAAGAACACCAATTGACGCATCAATTACCTGCTCCGCGCCCACTTTTTTAATAGCTGCTTTAGCAGCGGCACTCGCTTTAAAAATTTTATCATTTATAACTTTATCATGCATATGCGATCCGGAAACTCGAATAGCCATCACTCTTCCCCCTCTTATCCAAACAATTATTTATCAAAAATTAATGAATAAATATTAAATATTTTTCATTAATTCCTTTTTTCCTGCTTGTTCTTACATTTTTTTTATTTTCAAACAGGATATTGATAAATTATAGGATCAATCAGGGATACATTTTATGTAGCATTCTCGGAAATGGTATCGTCTCGCGAATATGATCAAGACCACATATCCATGCAACAGCCCGTTCTATGCCCATACCAAAACCGGAATGTGGTACTGATCCGTAACGACGTAAATCCAAATACCAATCAAACGCTTCTGGCGGCAGATTATGTTCAGCAATCCGTTGCTCTAATAACTTGAGATCATCAATCCGCTGTCCACCGCCAATAATTTCACCATATCCTTCCGGCGCTAATAAATCAGCCCCCAAAACTACATCCTTATTTTCTGGATCAGGCTTCATATAAAACGCCTTAATAGCCGTCGGATAGCGATGAACAAAAACAGGAGCGTCAAAATAATTAGATATGATCGTTTCGTGCGGTGCGCCAAAGTCATCGCCCCAAGTAAATTCTTCGCCTGCCTTGTTAAGAATTTCAACGGCTTCAGTGTAGCTGATCCGCGGAAATGGCAAGGTAATTTTTTCTAATTTTGTTAGATCTCGTTCTAAAGTTTTAAGTTCCTGTTTACACCTTTCAAGCACCCGCTGAATAACATAATAAACCATTTCTTCCTGCACTTTAATATTATCATTAATATCAAAGTATGCCATTTCCGCTTCAACCATCCAAAACTCCATAAGATGACGCCGCGTTTTTGACTTTTCAGCTCGGAAAGTCGGCCCAAAACAATAAATTCGCCCTAAGGCCATTGCAGCTGCTTCACTATAAAGTTGTCCACTTTGGGATAAAAACGCCTTATCGCCATGATAATCAAGTTCAAACAGAGTCGTAGTTCCTTCGCATGCCGCCGGAGTAATAATCGGAGCATCAGCTAAAACAAAATCTCGCTGATAAAAAAATTCCCGAATAGCATGTTCAATTTCTGATCGTATCCGCATAACCGCATTCTGCCGCGGCGTACGCAGCCACAAATGACGCCGATCCGCCAAAAATTCTACACCATGTTCCTTGTGTGTTATCGGATACTCTTCGGCAATATTAACCAGTTCTACACCTGTTACCTGGATTTCATACCCTCCCACCGACCGTGCTTCCTCACGAACAATACCACGCATAATTATTGAACTTTCCTGAGTTAACGACCCGACTAAACTTACCAATTCATCACTTACTTCTTTTTTTACCAAAACACCTTGCACCAGACCCGTTCCGTCCCGTACAATCAAAAAAGAAATTTTTCCAGAAGATCGTAAGTTGTATAGCCAGCCTTGAATAAATACTTCTTCACCTACATGCTCACCTAATCTTTTTATTAATACTGTCGGCACCTTTTTACACTTCCTTTTTATGTTTACATAGTATTTCTTTATCCAACCAATCTTTTCCTTTAAATTTTTTTTATCTAAACCAAGGCTTTTTGTTGAATGTTTAACTATATTTTTAGAATAATATAAGGAAAAGCAGGCCATTTGGCCTGCTAAGCTTTATTATTTGCATCGTACGCCGCAGTAAGAGTTTTTCCCGTCGGAGCCGTTGATGCAGCAGTACCAGCAAAATTCTGTTCCTGAGCCTGAATCATCTTCCGAACCATCTGACCGCCTACCCGTCCATTATCGGCGGAAGTCAAAGCACCTTTGTAAGTGTTTTGGTAATTCGCAAGGCCGAGTTCAGACGCAGTCTCGATCTTCAACCGATCAAGAGCCTGCTGGGCAGCGGGATTCACAGTTTTACGACTCCTCGACATAATGCAAACCTCCCGTTAATAAATTTTTTGAACCCGTTTATAGCATGGCTTAAACTAATCATTACATACCTTGAAATAACTGGGCAAATAAAAAAGGCGGCCAAACTCAGCCGCCTTTTTTATTTAGAATATAACCGTAAGTTCGGCCTTTGCTCGATTCAGCGCAGTAGCATCACTATTTTTATCAGTAAAGTCTTTAAAGACATTAATATTTACATTATCGGCAAATTTGTAATTAGCTTCAACCCTGAACCCCTTAGAATCATTGTAAGCACTATCAGTACTCCAGCCACCATCAACAGCTTTATCCTCAATGTTACGGTAAGAAAGAGCGTAATTGAACTCCCCTTTATGGGCGGCTTCGCCGACAGTCGCTTTAACCAAGAAACCATTGGCATTATCAGTGTTGTTTTTTACATAATTACCAGAAAGTACCATGTTGTTATTTAATCGCCGATCAGCATTTAAGGCCAAATATTTGACGTCATCTTTTTGCAAATAGCCAACACTAAAATCTACCACATCACCCTTGGTTTTTAAGTTAGCCGCAGTAACATCGTCAGTTCCAGAACGGCCAAGAAATGCCTCAAACCCAATATTTTGACTATCCGTCGCTAATGACATACCCTGTACATTAACATCTGCAAGTATTCCATTGCCTACAAATAACCCCTGGCGACCAGCCTTAACATCAACCGCCCCCATTTTGGTTCCCAGGTAAAGTTGATCCATAGTCGCCGTAACACCTTGAGAAGCGCCTGTAGCAAATTGTGAAACGCCACTTTGCTCATCAAGTCCTTGAATTCGTGCATGAGCGTAGAAACCGTCACCAATTTCAGAATCAGCATTCAAACGAAAACGAGTATCAGTGGTTGTATGGGCCCCTTCATCCTTCTGCGTTAAAATTCGAGCCTCACCAGTAAACGTCGGAGAAGCAAAAGTAGTCGTGGTGGAAACGGTCAGCGCAGCCAAAATCGCGGCAACAAGCAATTTCTTGTTCATGCTTTGTCCTCCTCAGATTTTTGTGGTTATTTGTTCTTTTCCCACAACTATAAAATCCGTTGAGCGCTATGAGTATCCACGTTTCCTCACCATGCTCGCCAATATTTATAGTTGCTAACTAAGAACTCACCAACAGTATAACTACTGCTTTAATTTTCATCTAACCTAAATGAGTTCTCGTTATAGTATTTCAATATAGTTTACATAACCCCTTTATATTTTGTGATAATTACTGCATGAAAATATTGTTTTATTATTTTTGTTTTAGACAATCAGGAATAATAAAACAAAAAAAGAATCCGGCTAAGCCGGATTCTAATATTATATCATTGCTACTAAATTTTAAGCTTCGTCACTAAAAAAACGACTATGAATTACTTTAACCGCATCCTCCGCCTGATTTGCCTGAATAAGGCAAGAAATACTAATTTCCGACGTGCTGATAACTTCAATATTAATGCCGGCATCAGACAGCGCACCAAACATGGTTGCCGCTATACCAGGGCTCCCGAACATCCCGGCCCCGACTACTGAAACCTTGGCAACATTTTCCTCAATGACTACACCAAGAATATTTAGCTCTTTTCCCACTTTTTCGGCAATAGCGCGAGCTTCAACAACATCTGCCTTGGAAATAGTAAACACCATATCAATGATACTTTTATCAACATTACGAATACTTTGTACAATCATATCCACATCAATATTTGCTTTAGCTAATGCCGCAAAGATTTTGTAGGCAATGCCTGGGCTGTCAGGCACACCCAGTATCGCTATTTTGGCTACATTAGTATCATGAGTTACGCCTCTAATAACAAACTCTTTTTCTTCCACAGTATATACCTCCCTGATAATAGTACCCGGTTGTTGACTAAAAGTAGATCTGACATGAATCGGCACACCATAACGTTTACCCATTTCAACTGACCGCGGCTGCATAACTACAGCCCCTAACCTTGCCATTTCCAACATCTCGTTATAAGTAATTTCCTTCATTCTCTTAGCAGTACTTACCGCTCGTGGATCAGCTGAATATACTCCATCCACGTCAGTATAAATTTCACATACATCCGCCTTCATCGCACCAGCCAATGCTACCGCAGTAGTATCTGAGCCACCGCGTCCCAGAGTAGTAATATCACCATCTTCTGTCATTCCTTGAAAACCGGCCACAACCACGATTTTCCCCTTATCCAGCTCCGACAATACTCTTGATGGTTCAATATGAGTAATATTCGCTTTATTAAAAGCGGTATTAGTGGATACTCCTGCTTGAAACCCCGTCATGGATATAGCAGGATATCCAAGCTTGGTAAACGCCATGGCTAAAAGAGCTATCGAAACCTGCTCGCCAGTAGATAACAACATATCCATCTCCCGGCCAGTTGTAACATTGGTCATTAATTTCGCCATCTCAACCAGATGATCTGTAGTATCACCCATCGCTGATACTACAACAACAACTTTGTCCTCCGACCGCTTATCGTTTATTACCCGCTGGGCAACAGCCATAATCTTTTCCGGAGTGGCGACCGAACTGCCGCCAAACTTCTTTACCATTAGCGTCATTCATATCCTCCTCAACTGGTACAAATAAAATTTCACAATATCTATATTATAATTATTCATAGTATTTGTCGATTCCTTCTTTATGACAATAAAATAATCCCGGCTCAGCCGGGATAGCTCTAACTAATCAATTACGTATTTATCTTTTTATTTTTACCGTAATCATCGATCGGGCAACTACATAGAAAAAAGCCAATGTACCACCTATAGTGAAGAAAAAGGCGTTAGGTTTGGACATCATAATTTCCGAACTGCCAATCAAGCTGAATAATAGCGCTGCCATATAAGCAAGAAACCATTCACCAAAATTAGCTGTCCTTTTCTTTGGGGCCATTGCTACCCAAACCAAAAAGCCTACAATAATTACATTGCTATAACTACTAAATTCCATTACTACCTCCGCATTTTCAACAACAAATAAGCTTTTTTTATATATTCTTATTCGGGGAAACAACTATTTTTCCTGCTCGACATTTTACTCGTTTTTTCTAGTTCATCGACTAGTGCACCCTAGGGACTGTTTCAACATATTATATTTATAGAATCAGAAGTTCTCACCTTTTGTTACACTTTACCACAAGGACTATTAAAAATACATTGTTTCATCAGCCAACAGTGTTAACCAAAAGTAACATTATGTTATAAAATTTCATATTATATATCAGGTGAGATACTAAGAACTTTGACATTCGTCAAAAAGATAAAGGAGGATATTAGGCCTATGGATTGCAAATATCCGCATTGGTATCAAGGAGAAAAAATGGACCGCGGCTATGAAGATTACATGGTTCCAGACCCCTGCTGCGAAGAAGCCCTACCTTACAAAATGTATGACTTTCATCGCGAAAGTATGAAAGATCGCATTTTGTGCCTCTTAGGCTGCGAAGTTATTTTTAGTGTTGATGCTAGAATTTGCAATATTGTAGCATAAATAATAACATCATTTATCTACAACAACGAAAAACCTGATGACCGTAAATCAGGTCATCAGGTTTTTCGTTAATACCAATAAAGATACCATTTGATTAATTTAAGAATATCTCCACCACCACGCAAAAAAAGCATCCCGGCTTATTTCCTCGTCATGATCGGCACTAATTCTAACAAATACCCCATCACACATAAACCCTACACTCACTAATTCATCCTCATCATCATAAAAGAAAACCGCATCGGTTATCCAATGGTCTCTATACATAAATCCATCGTCACCAGGGCCTTCCGGCCCGCCATTGCCCCCAGGTTCACCATGCCAACGGTAAATATGCATACCCGGAAACTTATCATGCCATTCAGGTTGATTAATTCGCTCCATCCTGGAGCTGCGCAAAAAACGTGCCCGTTTTTGATGCCATCTAAATGGGTATTGGTGTTGTTGATCCAGACTATCCTCTTCCTGGTACCCCGGCGGCGGTCCCGCCGGTGGATATTCTCTAGCATAAACCGATGTTGCCGAAAAAATAGTAGCAAAAACCAGTAAAAGCCCCCATGCCAAAGCTTTTTTCACAGTCGGTCCCTCCTATCTTATTTTTAATTTTGTTTTAAACTATATTCTTGCTTATTATATCGTTTGCATATCACAAATTATGTCAATTCGTGTAAGTATATATAATATTTTGTGTTATTAGAAACTATTCCCAATATAAATTTAAAAATATTCCTCCATACATATATTTATGCAACCAACAATTTATTTATCGCTATTTTTTTAGTCATTATAGTTAATACGCTTGTAATGATTAGTACTACTTCCTACATATATTTGATAAAGCCAAATAAACAAGGCTTTATCTAGCAATCGGAAAAATTAATGTCTGAATTATATCCTTCGGGGAGGGGTCGCCATGCATGCAATCTATTGCCGTGTCAGCACAACAGAACAGGCTGAAAGAGGCTACTCTATTGATTATCAGCTCACAGCCTGTCGTGATTATGCCCATAAAGCCGGTATGGTTACAGTGGAAGAATATGTAGACGATGGGTATAGCGGCGAATATCTTGAGCGCCCGGCGCTTGATAAACTCCGAGAAAAGCTTAACCAGCACCAACTTTCTAGTGTAATAACGCTCGATCCTGACCGGCTAAGCCGCAACCTTACCAACCAATTGTTGTTGGCTGATGAGATTGAAAAGACTGGGACAAAACTTTTTTTTACTACCGCAGATTATGATGCTTCGCCAGAAGGGCGACTCTTTTTCTCCATCCGCGGTGCAGTAAGCGCTTTTGAAAAGGCTAAAACCCGTGAACGGACTATGCGCGGCAAACGGGCCAAAGCTTTACAAGGTAAACTAACCTATAATGACAAGGCTCTAGGCTATAATTTTGACCATGAAACACAGATGTATATTATTAACGAAAATGAAGCCGCTATTATCCGTAAAATTTATGAATTGTGCGTAAAAAAACATTATGGAGTCCGAACTATTGCCACCGAGCTAAATATACATGGTTATCGAACCAAAAACGGCAAAAAGTTTTATTCTGCTGCAGTATGGAGAATATTAAAAAACGAAATGTACGCTGGTACCAAGTGGGCGTTCAAATTCTACGACAAGTTAGTACAACAGCGAAAAAAGAAGCGCATTATCCGCCCCCTTGAAGAATGCGTTCCCATCACCGTACCGGCAATTATTGACAAAGAAACCTGGAACACGGCGCAGCGAGTGCTTGAGGAAAACAGTAAATTATCTAAACGCAACACCCACAATGAGTATTTGCTCGCCAAAATTATTAAATGCGGCTACTGCGGCCATAATTTAATAGGAGCTGACTATGCTGCTCATGGTACGCATTATCGCTATTATCGTTGCAGCTATAAGCGCTACAATAATTGTCCCAGTCATGAACTTCCCGTAGAACTACTCGATAATATTGTTTGGAATAAACTCCTAAGCCTTATCACCCCTCAAGTTAAAATTGACCCTATAGCCCCACCCCTGGATACCCAGGCAGCAGAAAGTAAATTGCTATTTTCGGAACTTAAAAATCTAGAAGCTCGCCAGCTGGCTATTCTAAATTGGGTACGAGATGGAAAGATCGAAGTTTCAGCCGCCGACCAAGCACTTAATACCATGGTCAGGGAAATTGCCGATATCAAAAAAGCAATAACCAGGAATCAGCAAGAAACAGCCGCCACGGCCCCGGTTACTACCGATATTCCTCTCACAAGCTTTGACCAGCGGCGGCTTATCATTATTAAATCCGGCCTTATTATTTATGCTAGACGCGACCAATATAAAGGAATTTATTGGGGCTTTGGACCATAATTTTTAGTTCTTGTGTTTCACGTTTATGCCATCGGGAAAGCTTTTGCGGTACTCTCTGCTATGTTGGCTGCGACTTTATTATAGTAAACGTCAATGTACGTCACAGGTGTTTGTCGATGCACATTCCTATTAAGATGATTCGTTTTATTGCCCCATTTAAATGATTGGCACATAGCGCTGACTTAACATCTAATTTCGCGGCGGCATAGAATATATAAAATACCCTTATGGGAGGGGGTTGCCGTGAAAAGTTTTCGTGACCTAAGACATATCACTCTCGATGTTGAACACATGCGTAGACTGCATCAGGAAGCCATTGAGCAACTGGAGCTTATGCGAACATCATTAGACGCAGCCGAGCAAGCTATCGGCACAATACGGGATAAGTTAGAAACAATGTTTATTGAGCATTGGAACGGATACTTGGATGTTCTTCACATGTTAATTATGCACGATGAAGCCATGGCTGCTGTTATTAATAAGTATGGCATGCCGCTACGTGACGACAATCCAATGGATGACATTGATACTCCGCATTTAGGCCACCCGTCGCTTCTTTTGCTCCTTGTAACCGCACTAATCCGCCATCACCGCCGATTCTGTGATATATACGGTTGGCGCGGAAATCCGATGAGTGATTATCTCAAAGAATCTATGACTATGGAAAGAGAACATATCGCCGAATTAATTTCGATGATCCAACAAACACTATAATATAATGAAAAAATGCCGCTGCCTGCCAAGGCAGTAATTTTTTTCTGTTTTACCCCTTCAACTTTTTAGCTGTTGTGTAAATCATCCATAATACAGGATTTTTTTTTTTAACCAAGAATATTTATTGATGCTAATAAAAATTTTCGGTAAAGGACACAACTAATGCTTTCATTTTCTCTTCCGGCACACAGCCAGCCACAACTACTGCCAGAGGTTCTCCGCCACTTAAAAATATCCTTAACCCTGCGCCGCAAACTAAAAAAAGCTAGTGATGCTATTCTTGTTAATAATCATCCGGTACCTTGGAATACGCTAATTCACCCCGGCGACACCGTGAGTATAAATTGGCCCTCTGATTGCACCATTGAACCCCATGCTCTGCCATTAACTATTTGTTATGAAGACTCCTCACTTTTAGTAATAGACAAGCCTGCGGGGCTTTTAGTCCATCCCGCCAGTGGCAACCACAGCGAACTTACCTTAGCCAATGCTGTTATCCATCACCTAAAGAGCGAAACCGTAGCCCCAAGCTTCCATCCCGTGCATCGGTTGGACCGCAACACTTCTGGCCTATTATTAGTAGCGAAAAATCCCTACTGTCAACATCTCTTCTCCGTCAGCAGCGATAAAAATCTGCGCCGCTCTTATCTGGCAGTAGTTACTGGCATTCCGTCGCCACCAGAAGGAATTATTGACGCCCCGATAGGACGGCTGGCCGGTAGTATAATTGAACGCTCTGTCCAGCCTGACGGACAAAATGCAATTACACACTATAAAACTTTAGCCGTCTTTCCCCAGCACAGTCTAGTTGAACTACGTCTGGAAACAGGGCGTACCCATCAAATACGGGTACATTTATCCTATATCGGCCACCCCATAGTAGGTGATGATCTTTATGGCGGGTCCCGGGAACTAATCAGCCGTCAGGCCCTCCATGCCACCAGACTCCAATTTATCCACCCGATCAGTGGCGAACCCTTAGATATCACTAGTCCGCTACCAGAAGATATCGAGTTCCTGATTAACAACCTGCAAAACCAATAAGCAGGTTCTTTGTTAGTTCAAGTATTATTATCACGCTATACTCTCCCGTTCAAACAGCTGCATAAATAACCTTTTTCAAGTTTAATCAACATCAATATGCTATACTATACCTTTCATCCTCCCTCAAGAAGTAACATTTTTCAAGATTAATTAGTATTATTATCCTTTTTTAACAACACTGTGGTATAATATAACCGCTAAATATACTTGGGAGGAATTTTTATGCCATTAATCTCAACAACGGAAATGTTTAAAAAAGCTTACGGTAACTATGCCGTTGGCGCTTTTAATGTCAACAACATGGAAATAATCCAAGGAATAGTTGATGCTGCCAAAGAAGAGCAGTCGCCCCTTATCCTGCAAGTATCAGCAGGAGCCCGTAAATATGCCAAACATATCTACCTTATGAAACTTGTCGAAGCCGCTGTTGAAGATTCCGGGTTGGACATTTGTCTCCATCTTGATCATGGCGCTGACTTTGAAATATGTAAAGCTTGCGTTGATGGCGGCTTTACTTCCGTTATGATCGACGGTTCTAAACATTCATTTGAAGATAATATCGCCTTAACTAAAAAGGTTGTAGAATATGCTCATGCCCATGGCGTAGTTGTTGAAGGCGAGCTTGGCCGCTTAGCAGGCGTTGAAGATGCCGTCAAAGTTAATGCCAAAGATGCCACCTATACTGACCCCGATCAAGCCGTCGAATTCGTTAAATGCACCGGCGTTGACTCGCTGGCCATTGCTATCGGCACCAGCCACGGGGCTTACAAATTTAAAGGCGAACCCCAGCTTGACTTTGCTCGATTGGAAAAAATATCCAAACTGTTACCTGGCTTCCCAATCGTCCTCCATGGAGCTTCCACCGTACTGCCAGAGTTTGTCGCCAAATGCAATGAGTATGGCGGCAGCCTCAATGATGCCCAGGGGGTACCTGAAGCAATGCTCCACAAAGCAGGAACAATGGGTGTCTGCAAAATCAACATTGATACTGATCTTCGTTTGGCCATGACGGCCTCAATACGTGAGCACATGGCCAAAAATCCTGGCGACTTTGACCCTCGCCAATATCTCAGCCCAGCGCGTGACGCGATTAAATCCATGGTTCAACATAAAATCAAAAATGTATTGAATTGCAGCAACCGCCTGTAAAAAATAACGAGCTGAACCGCAATGGTTCAGCTCGTTATTTTTTCTGGCATTTCGCCATTATTTTCAACTTTAGACTTATCTTTCTTTTTTAGTGAATGCAAAAAGTCAGGCACCATTTCCAATAGCCGGTCAGCTGCAGCAACATTCTTCAGCTTTAAAACCTGAACCTCTGACCCCCGTACCACTAAAACAGCCGACGCACTCATTTTTGCTCCCGCGGCCCCACCGCCAGACCCTTGACTACGTTCACCCGTTTTTTCGCCTATACCGCCACCCGCGCCTGCCCCAAAGGCTATGTCAACAATTGGGACAAGAACCACTTCGCCAATCGTAATTGGCTCACCAAAAACAGTCTTACTGCTTACTAAATTCTCTAGGTTTTCAAATAACACCTCAATTGACTGCGTTACACTTTCTCCACTCATTTAGCCGTTCCTCCTAACCTCTGTCGAATACTATTTTTACCAATCTAAACTTGCAATAACCACTTATTGGCTTAATTATATCCATTAGCCGTACCGAAGACACAACTTCAACGCAGCCCCACCAGCCGTAAGCCTCAAAATCTGGCGTTATCTTAAGCTCTTTGAGCGGCTTTACCGCTTGAAACACACAAATCAGGCCATAAACCCAGGCCGCTATAGCCGGGTCCTCCAAACCATACCTGACCTCGCCTTTAACCCTTATCTTAATGACGGTTAAAATGCCTTCCATCAGATGTAAGATAGGACGCCGCTCCTCAAATTTAACCGTTGTTCTAACTTTGTCTAAAATAGTGCGAACTCTGGCCGGAGCCGTAAGCTTAGCCTCACCCTGAACTGTTTTGGGATAAATATCTCGTTTCCAACCACCAACAGCAAAAAAGATTGCATCAGGTTGGCGGACTAACCGTACCAATCCGGCAAGACAATTTATTTCCACTGCCCATTCCGGCTGGCAATCACCAGTTATCCGCACCAGCAACTGTACAGGTACAACTAGTATAACCAGTACTACAACCGCAACAACAGCCAGCACTAACCCCATAGCCTTCCCTCCTGCCATTATAATACCCTATTATTACCTCATTGCCAACACATTCCAACAAACGGTCAAAATAAGACTCCCTGCCTATTCGCGGGGAGTCTTATCAATAATCTGGCGAAAATTTTTAGCGGCCAAGCCCGGCTGTTTCTGTGCAATAATTGCCGAAACCACGGCCAAACCATCGACTCCGGTTGTCACCACTTGACTGGCATTCTGGATATTGATGCCGCCAATTGCCACCACCGGAATGTTCACCCTTGCTTTAATCTCACTGAGCAACTCAAGACTAACACTTCTCGCATCAGCTTTAGTGCCGGTTGGAAAAACAGCTCCTACTCCAAGATAATCAGCCCCCTCATTCTCAGCCGCTACCGCTTCCGCCAGCGTTGCAACCGACACCCCGATAACCATGGTCGGTCCCACTAGCTTTCGCGCTGTCACTAGCGGCATATCACTTTGCCCAATATGAATGCCGTCGGCTTCCACCGCCAAAGCTACATCAATTCGATCATTGATAATGAACGGTACCTTATATTGCAACACTGCCTTTTTTACAGCTAAAGCTATACTATAAAACTGCTGCGTCGAAACATCCTTTTCCCTTAGTTGAACAACAGTTACCCCACCTTTTATCGCGTCTTCCACTGTAGCTACCAGCTCCTTGTTCCCTAACAACCGGCGGTCAGTCACAAGATACAACGAATAATCAACAGCCTTAGCCTTCACTAACTCGTCCTCCCTGCAAAACTATTTCACTAGTCATTTTTGAAACCGCATCAAACAGCCGTACCCTAAACATCCCTAACCCGTCATCGGCTTCCAGCGATTTATTGGCTATTTCCCCAGCTAATCCCATAATCATAATACCAGCCACCGCCCCAACAAGCAGATCACTAACCACACCGCAACAACCACCAACTAAAGTTGTCGCCATACAGCCTGTACCAGTAACACTCGCCAATAAACTATGGCCATTGTCAATCACATACACTTTTTCCCCTCCGGCAATAACATCCCTCTTACCAGTTATTGCCACTACACACCTCAACTTATTCGCCAGCGTAATCGCAACCGCTTTACCATCTTCGTCACCATCAACTGAATCCACCCCGCGAATTGCAGTCTTCAGACCAGCCAACAGCTTTATTTCCGCCATATTGCCCCGTATTACGTCCGGCTTAACCTCATTAATAATTTTCGCTGCCGTTAAGGTCCGCATAGTTGTAGCACCAACCCCCACCGGATCGAAAACGATCGGCACATTGCGCTCCTTGGCTCTTTTTCCGGCAGCCAGCATTGATTTAATTGTCCTTGTGTTCATCGTCCCCATATTAATTACCAATGCCGCTGCTAATGACACCATTTCTTCAACCTCACCAATATCATCAGCCATCACCGGCGATGCGCCAAGCGCTAATGCAATATTGGCGCAATCGTTTACTGTAACATAATTAGTAATATGATGCACTAACGGTTTTTTCTTTCGCACCGCCGTCAAAACCCCGGCAGCCTGCTCTAACATTTCCATTATCTAACCTCCCTATTTTAATAACAAAAAAAGCACCTCCCGAAGGACGCACTTGAGAATATAGAATCCCGGCTTTTCCTACGCTGGCATTATCCAGATCAGGTCAATGGTCATAGACTTAGCAGGGTCTATTTCTCAGCCGGCCTCTCCAGCTCCCAATAGCAAATATTTATTTGCACTAACTTTACCATACTTTTGCAAACAATTCAACCTGTATACCACAACTACCAACAAAGATTATATCTTTCTAACTTATTTTGTTTATCACCGTATAAAAATTTTTACATAAATTGCTTGACTTAATACTTGTATTTTGTTATTATCTTAATAGACATTATTAATAAATAATTATTTTGAATAAGGGAGAGATTATTAATATGAAAAAATTTGTATGTTCAATCTGTGGTTATATTCATGAAGGAGATGCGGCCCCTGACTTCTGTCCACAATGTAAAGCTCCGGCAACAAAGTTTATTGAAAAAGTTGCTGGTAAACTTGTTTGGGCTGACGAGCATCGCGTTGGTATTGCGGTTGGTGTTGACACCGAGATTCTTGAAGGCCTAAGAATGAATTTTACCGGCGAATGTACGGAAGTTGGTATGTATCTAGCTATGAGCCGCCAAGCTGATCGTGAGGGCTATCCTGAAGTAGCTGAAGCTTATAAACGAATCGCCTTCGAAGAAGCTGAACATGCCGCTAAATTTGCTGAACTTCTTGGAGAAGTAGTAGAAACTTCCACCAAAAAGAACCTTGAATTAAGAGTTGAAGCCGAATACGGCGCTACCGAAGGTAAATTGCAAATTGCTAAACGCGCAAAAGAATTAAACCTTGATGCCATTCATGATACAGTTCATGAAATGTGTAAGGATGAAGCTCGCCATGGCCGAGCATTCCAAGGTCTGCTTGATAGATACTTCAGCAAATAATTTTGTTAATGCCAATAGTTATAATTTTTAAATAAAAGGTTGCCAATAGAGGCAGCCTTTTATTTTGTTCCCAGTCAAATTAATGTAAAACTATAACTATACCATATTATTTTACATTTTTCTTATTCCTACAGGTAATATCAAGACTTATTATTGTAAATTACCAAGCATTATGCTACAAAAATCAAGGCAAACTAATCGCAGAAAAGGAGGGAAAATGAATGGAACGAAATGCAAATAATCGTAAGTTTCTTCGTCGTAAATATCGACGTTATGCAGCAGCCATGGCTGGTGCAGCCTTTCTTACCGGCGCAGCCCTGCCAGGTATCCCCATTGTTAAAGCTGCCGATGTCGAAAAACCAGTTCCGCCTCCTCACGCAGTCCAAACTCATAAAACAGTTACCGATAACCAAAATACTAATTTCAACACCGTTCACCGGGAACGCGAACGAGATCGCTGGGGAAACCAATATCAATTTGGGCATAATTGGGGAAACCAACATCAGTGGGGCTATAACCAATACAACAACTATAACCAATCCTCCGGCCCAATTGAAGCCTTCAGACTGGTTGCCGACAATTATGGTTTCAACAGTTTCCAGGATTCCTTTACTCTCTTAAACCTAGCTAACGGCACAGCAACAATTGAAGCAATAAAACAAGATACCGGTCAACGCTATTTAATTCAATTAACCCAAAACATCCAGGGGGATTGGAATATCATATCTGTAAATGAAGCAGCAACAGTTGCAGGCACACCAACAACATGATTACAATAGGAAATGATTCACGGGATTGCCCCGTGAATCATTTCCTATTGTAAATAAAACCTCTTATCAGATCTTTTATTTATACAACACAAAAAACCACTCATAAAATGAGTGGTTCCTTAACTGGCGGCTACCTATCCTCCCAGGCCGTTTCCAACCAAGTACTTTCGGCGTATACGGGCTTAACTA
>JAGGAD010000054.1 GCA_017889625.1 Bacillota bacterium
CACCAGGGAACATGTCTAAATATTTCGTCTTTTGAGTTATCATTCCGCTCACTGTCGGTACTTAAAACTTTACGGTAATGAATATAGGGACCTTTTTTGCCGCATTCCGGGCAGTATGTATTATTGGCCCGATGTCGAGTAGCTTTCCAGGAAAACAAGTTAAAATGCAAACCACAGTTTTGGCAAATAAAGCCGTTAACAAAGACCCCTTCCCGTTCTTCTTCCCCAATTCCAACCGGTTTATTGGTTTTTATTGGTACGGGTTTGGTACTAGAATCATTGTCCGTAAACGCCGCCTCCTTAGAAGTAGTAGTTTTGGGACTATGCCTTCTAAGCCTCCTTCTCGTCTATGGTTTTCTGCCAGTAACGCTAGCCAGCACCATGCTGCTATTGTGTAACAAGCCCATTTTATCTATACCTACTTGTTTCCTATTTCGGCGCAATCTCGCTTGTCCCTGCTGAAGGAAAAAATCTTTTTCCTTTATATTTCCCACACAGATTTTCGCTTACATCGCCGCTATATACAGTCCGTCACCAAAGCAACGCGCGCAACATTTTCTCTTTAGCTCATACCGGCTAGTGCCACCTTCATCAGTCGATACCACAACCGTTCTATATCCATCGCCAGAACATTCTGGGCAGACATTGATATCTTTGTAAATGTCTTCCATATCTCTTTTAAATTCATCGGAAAAATTCAGCCATTTTTTTCTTTTTTGTATCATCTTGGATGCGCCCCTTTTTCAATTAATAATCAATTCTACGACTTATCTATTATTTATTTATCCGTAGCGTATAAATATAACAAAGATATTGCTATCTTTATTTCTTTTTTGCCAGTATCGCCGACAGGTCTACTACTAAGAAGTCACCGTCCTGACCACTAACAATTTGTGAATGCGGCTGGGGCTTCCCCGGCATCGCTGTCACACTGGTCTTCTGAAGTTTTTTATCGTCAAGGGATTTATCAAATATCGCAGAAAATTTATTCGCATCATAATTTTTAACAATTTCCCGGACTTTGTGGATCGGACTCGCACAATAGCCCCCGCCTATTTCAACGATTGACAATGATTGTTCCCGCATTTTTATACAGCTCCTTATGTAATGTCCTTGTATACAATTATACTCATAAATGCTACAAACTTCTATTATCTAGGACTGCCAAAATATTTAAAGGAAAACCCGGCGTTTGTTATCCTTCGAAGATAACTAGCAACAGGTTAGGGTCATTCATTAATAATATGCTGTAGTTTATGTAATTTTACTGCGGTTGCTAACGACAATCTAACTTCAAATTGGTCTATGCTTACACCTAGTATTTTTTCAATCCGTTGTTTTCGAAAAACAACGGTTTTATGATGAATATATAACTTTTCGGCAGCTTCTTTGAGGTTGGCACTCCGCAAAACTTCTTCCAGGGTTGCCAAAAAATCGGTTCCCCGGGCTTGATCATAGTCAATTAGTTTACCTATTTTTTCCTGAACAAATTCAGCGGCTTGTCTTTCACCGCCAATGTTTGCTAATAATTGAAAGATTCCCAAGCTTCTAAAATGAGCGATCCCGCCTTCATTATCATCCTGACATCGAGTGGCCACAACCGCACTCCACGCCTGACGGTAGCAGACCCGCAAACTTTCCGGTCCTCTAATGCTATTGCTCACTCCGACGATTACCTTCATTTTCGGCTCACAGCGATGAATTTTTTCTTTTAGCTCCCGGGCTAATTCTAAACTATTCTCCGCCGCTAGTTCCGGACATAAAACTCCAATCCCATCACGACAATCCCATACTAGATATTCATTGTTACCATTATTCAATAAGTTAATAATATTACTTTTTAATTCAATATATTCTGCATCTTTACTTTCATTAACCATGGTCTCGGTCTGATTATTAATCGCCAGCAAACAACAAAATAGCGGCGATGCCAAGTCAATTCCCATTGATTGAGAAATTCGCAAAGCTTTGTCGTCAACCGTAATACTGCCAGCCAGGATGTCATTAAGGAATTCACTTTTACGCCGCAATTCATAGGTAGCTTGTAACATTCTTTCGGCTTTTTGTCGTTCGGTTATATCCACGACGATGAGCGCCACGGTTCTTTTTTCATTAACCACATAGGCCATGGGTGCCATCCGTCCTTCAATAACTATATGCTTTCCCATAAAATCAAACTCATGAATTAGACACTGCTGCTTACCGGATATGATTGTCTGTTTCAATTGCTCCAGCATTACCGCCGCGTCTTTTGCCGGAAATACCTGATCAATGGAGGTGCCAATTATTTTTATTTCCGGCCAGTTTAGGTCTTGTTTATTGCTAAATACCTCAATATAGCGACCATCTTCATCAATAATCATACTAATATCTGGTACGGCCTGGGCAAAGTCTTTTAGTTTTGTTTCACTGGCTCGGAGGGCTTCCTCAATTTTCATCCGTTCAAAGATTTCATTCATCAATGCATTATTGGTTCGAATCAGTTCGGTTTTCTGCGCTTCTAACGCATCCATTAATTGTCTATTTTCAACCGCAACTCGGCCGGTATGCGAAAGGTTATTACCAATAACTAAGCAGGCTACCGAGGAGTGATTATACTGGCTGTCGCCATTATCACTCACCCCCTGCTCCGCAAAGCAACAAAAACCCATCAGCGGTTTTCCCGCCAATACTTCTCTCATTCCCGCGATTTCGCTTCTGGACTTATCTCCCATAATTTTTGGTCGTAATGCACAATAATAAACTAACCCAACGGCGGGATTGGTTATACCGCCGCGAATTTTTGCCAGTTGAAGGGCACTTGGTCCGGCAAGAGCCATTCGCGCCGGGTCCGCTTCCATTTTAGTGATAACAGCTCCTACTGATATCGGCTGATTGAAACGGACGCCGCCCCGCTCAGTAATACAAGCGGCGGTATTGATAAGATATTGTCCGGCGGTATCCGCCACCCCTATCGAGACTCCGTTTATATAAGCTAATTGACGATTCACTAATTTTTCCTCAGGCAAGCCGGTCAATTTGCTATAAACCTCAACGGCTACCTGGTTGTCCAACGCTAAAACTTCGTTTTCTTCCACCGCTGTCACTATCGCGGTTTTATCAGTAGGCCGAAAGCCATGCATCAGGCTAATACCAAATTGCAATTCAGTCTCAAATATGGCAATAAGCATACTATTCGCATAGGCCTGTCGCCCATACAAAACATATTTTTCTTCTTTCCGCCAGTCATCTGCCGCATCTCCACCAACTATCGGAAATTCGCCATAACTCTTTTGTTTAATGGCTTCTAATATCTCATAGCTCTTACCGCCGCTTAGTTTATCACTCCCAGGAGAAAAAATCATTGCAAATGCCGCTCGCCCTTGACGCCGCATTTCCCACTTATATTCTGAATTACGGAAAAATGGTTGCACCGCCGGAGAACTTATGGCTTCGTCTACTGCTTTCTCCCAATCTTGCGCTACCCCGGTCCCCACTCCACAATGTACTTTTAAATACGGCGAAGCCATAACCGTAACCGTGACCGTTTCACTATACAGTTTGTTACATATTTCCCCGGCAGTTGTCGCTCCAACCACCAGTACGTCCCCCACAATACTATTAATCCCAGCTAATACTTCATTTAAGTCATAGCTTACTGAAGCAAAGACCAGCACTACCGATATCGCATGCATATGAATTGTGGCCATTGCCTGTTTAACCGCATGTTCACCGGCAGCAAAGGAGTCCTCCCCCTTCGCACAACCATAACCGATTTCAATTGCCGAGAAATTACTACTGTTCATATAGTGTTTAGTCCTCCAAATTTTACATATGGCTCCAGGAAAAATAACAGATTTTTTTAATAATTTTGGTGTTCAATTACTTGCCATTATTATACATTTTTCGACACTATTTTATTCCAATACCTACAGCAAGTCAATAGTATAAATAATAATATAGTTTATATTTTTTTAAATTTTAAGTTATTTTATTGGTTATTTTTCTCAGGATATTTTCAAATCATTTTCAAATAATCAAAACCGATGTATAGGCATTAAATTATGTGGAGGGGTGTCTTTAATGAAGAAAACACTGGTTTTAGTATTTATGTTGCTTTTTGTAACTTCAGCTATTTGTGCTGCTAGTCCACTGCCTGATTGCTCTTTAGCAGAGTTTGCCATTGATCTTAATGTTGGTGCACCGAATGTTTCTTCCAGTAATACCGAAGTTGATGGAAAATCAAACTTTGGTTATGGGGTAACAGCTGGAGTTGGCCTTGGTTTTGCTGGTCATTATTCAACCGATACTTTTAAAACCAAATCACCGCTTAATTCGAGCAGTGAAATTAAAGCCCAGGAATTAGTCCTGGTAAATAACCTGTTTGATTTAATCGGCAATGTTTCAATCTTTGGCGGGGTATCCCAGGCTCAAGTTGTTGGCAGCAGCAAACATACCGGAGCAATTGTCGGCGTTGCTGGCAGTCTTCCGCTTGGGTTTAATACCAAGGCTTACGGAGTTTTAACCGTTGGCAATAAATTGAGTGGCTATGAAGCTGGTCTTAGCTATGAATTAGCGGAATGTACTAATCTGAATATCGGTTATCGTGACACTAAGTTTAAGGATTTAACCTTCAACGACGGCAGCAAGAATGATGCTACCGTAAAAGGCTTAGTTGGCGGCGTTAGCTTTAAATTCTAATTCTCTATCGTTACTATCCCCTAACAGTGTGAATATAAGAAGCAAAAGCCAGGAGCAGCACATTTGCAGTTCCTGGCTTTTGCTTTAGTTTTTTTCTGGTTCTACGCCTTAGTCGATATAGGTAGCCTGAATTTCACCAAAGTATAGGGTATGATAATCGCCATCGGCATACCAGGCGGTTTGGTGGGCTGGAGCAAGTTGGGCTGACGTCATCGTCTGCTTATAAACTACTTTGCATTCATAATGCAGCCCGCAATCAGCAATTACCGGAGTGGCAATTTTTTTGCCGGGATTAGCGGTTAGTCCAGCAGCTTTAAATTTGTCCAGGTTGCGCCCGGATTTACTGCCGCATAATGCCAGGGCTTGTTTCATATCTTTGAACGGAATGCTGACAGTAAATTCATTGCTGTTTTCGATTAGTTGGTAGCTAAACCGGGATTGTCTTACCATTATCATAAATACTGGTTTACCCCAGGAGAAGCCAAGGGTTCCCCAACCAATGGTCATGGTATTTTTCTTGCCATCATGGGCAGTGGTCAAAAATGCACCTTTTGCTAATTGTTCCATCGCCTTGACGGCGTATTCGTTGTATGAAACTTCGGTACTCAATTTAAAAACTCCTCATATCATAGTTATTTTACGATTAATACCGGGCAGGGGGCGTAGTACACTACGGCACTGCTCACACTTCCCATAATTAATTCTTTTATGATTCCCAAACCTCGGCTTCCCATTACAATCACGTCATAATGATCTTTTTTGCAATAGTTGACAATTACTTCGGTTGGCGACCCGATTTCGATAAAATTCTGCGCCTCTACGTCCTGGGGCAATAGGGATAATGCTTGGTCAATAACGGCCTGACCTGCTTCTTGAATGTCTTCAACAACTCGGTCCGGAATATAGAGTCCGGTGTTAGCGTCACTAAACGCTGATACTTGGGCAAAAGTGTTAATGACATGGAGTACGCTAAGCTTGGCACCGCACTTTTCAGCTAAGTAGCCGGCATGGGCTATCGCTCGCTTGGAGTTCGCCGAGCCATCAATGGGCACTAAAATATTCTTAAATTCAGGCATATTATTCCGTTACCTCCCCCAAAATTTAACTTGGTTTTGCCACTTTGTGTCTGATGAATAACGCTAGAATACCACCGGATAGATAGAGTATGGAAATTGTATAGTTTCCATGGTCTTTCCTTAACTTCTGGAACAAGCTAGATATTTCCTCCTGGGAATGGCTTGCCGTGGTAAAATATTCTTTGCTGAGTACTTAAGGCTATATTTTTGGTGCAATTGGTTAGCGGCGATATGGTTTAGCCTAGTCCGACCCCAAATAGGGTTAGCCGCCACTTGGTGAAAACACACCCCATAGTCGCGATCATCGACAGTAAGTAGCTGTTTCTAATGATTCAATTGCGTGTTTGGCCCATAGCGAGTTTTTGAGAACTGCGCGACCAACACCTATTAGATCGGCCTTTCCTGATGCCAGCAATTCTTCAGCCGCCTGAGGCTCAGTTATTCCGCCAGTTAAAATTATTGGAATGGATACCGCTTGTTTGATAGCTTCGGTAAGAGGAGAAAAATAGCCTTGGTCGGCTGATTCCGGAGAGTTATAGCCCAAAAGGCTACCTGAAATGTCGAGAATGCTGATCCCAGCTTTTTCGAACTCTTTGGCGGCTATTTGACTATCTTCAAGCGTGATTCCGCCTTCTTGGAAATCGCAGGCCCCTAACCTTAGGAGAATGGGAAAATTGTCGCCTACGGCAGCTCGGACTGCTTCAATAATCTGTAGGTGGAGACGGATACGATTATGAATAGTTCCACCATACTCATCAGTCCGTTTATTCGTTAAGGGTGAAAAGAATTGATTGAGAAGGTAGCCGTGAGCGGAATCAATTTCAATTCCGTCAAAACCAGCTGTTTTTACGCGGCTGGCAGCGGTCTGAAAAGCATGGATGATTTCGATAATTTCTTGTTTGGTTAGCTCCTTCGGGGTATTTCCATTCCTCGGATGAGGCACCGTTGATGGCGCGATCGGAGCCATCCCGGTGATTTCTTGCGTGGTCGCACTTCCGGCGTGATTAATTTGCATCATGGTCTTTGAACCATTGCGATGAATCACGTCGGCTAAACTTCGTAATCCCGCTAGCACTGAATCGTCTGCAACCGAAAGCTGGTTATTGCTGGCTTTGCCTTGCTGACTAATGAAACTGTGTTCAATTATAATGAGCGAGAAGCCGCCGCCATTAGATTTTTCTTGATAATAGTCAAGCACCGCCTTGTTTATACTGCCATCCGCTTCAGATTTGGCCGTAGCCATAGGCGGCATAATCAGACGGTTAGCTAAGGTTAATGAACCGGTTTGCAAGGGCTTTAATAAATAAGACATAAAAAACCTCCTGAGTTAATTATTTTGAACGATAGTCTATTTGAAACTATCGATTGTATCAGCCAATTATGTGTTTCGAACCAACATTTATGTATAATATCGTCAGATTTAAATATCTATAAATATAGATATTTATTTATAAAAAAATATTCGATTTGTGAATTTGGTGAGTGCTACAATTGATTTCTAACGTACTCGGCAAACTCTTGAATGATTTTCTCATTCCGCCGATAATAAGTCCACTGCCCAAAGCGCCTAGATTCTAAAAGGCCGGCTTTTTGCATCATTAATAGATAGCTCGAAACAACAGATTGCGTCAAGCCCGCTTTGGATTGAATGCTTCCTACGCAAATTCCTCCCGTAAAATCAGCATCAAGAGGTAAGCATGTTTGCAAACCAAAATTTTCATCCGGGTTTTTCAACCATTCTAAAATTTGGCGACGAGTTTGATTTGACAAAACTTTGAATATTAGTATTGGTTCCATGTCTTTATTATATCTATTTTTCTAAATATGTCAATTAACCGTATATAGTATTTATTTTCAGAAAAAAATTGAGTAGAACATTCATAGAATACTATGAAGTCTACTCTAGTAGTTAGTATAGTTAGTTACGGATTATGCTCTTGCCTTAAGTTTAAAGCAGATATACAAGACTATTAGCCATATCGGCGCAACATATAACGAGTAGCGCATATCTGGCATAAACGCCATTATTATAACCATGGCTACTAAAAAGGCCAAGCAAACGTAGGAACTTAGCGGGTAGAACGGCAATTTAAAATCAACGGTTTTATTTTGCCGTATTTTTTCGGCTCTAAATTTCAGCTGGACAACTAAAATGATTGCCCAGTTAATGATTATCGCAATTGTTGCCAGGGCCATAAAGTATAAAAATACTTTGGCTGGATCTAGGTAGCTGATTAATACGGCAAATAAGGTTATTGTTGATGAAACTAATATTGCCGCAACCGGTACGCCCGAGGAGCTTAATCTGCCAAATATCTTGGGGGCATTGCCTTGTACCGCCAGCCCATATAGCATTCGGCCATTACTGTATAGCGCACTATTATAGGCTGAAATGGCCGCGGTAAGAACTACCAAGTTCAACAAGTGGGCTGCAGCCGGAATGCCAACATAGGAAAATATCTGAACAAATGGGCTGCCGGTGGTTTCCATTTGATCCCACGGGAATATCGCTAGCATAACGGCAAGTGCGCCCACATAGAAGATTAATATCCGCCATACTACTTGATTAATCGCATGAGGAATTGATTTTTTCGGATTATCGGCTTCGCCGGCGGTAATCCCGACTAGTTCAACCCCGCCAAAGGCAAACATGGCCATCACCATCGAGAAAGTAACGCCGCTGATGCCATTGGGGAAAAAGCCTCCATGGGTCCATAGGTTACTGATACCAACTGGCTGTCCACCATGGCCAACACCAAAGACAATGATTAAAATACCAAAAGCAATCATTCCAACAATCGCTAATACTTTTATAATTGCAAACCAGAATTCAAATTCGCCATATGCTTTTACATTAATAAGGTTAATCACTGTAATCAACACTAAACAAACTAACGCTGAAACCCAGGTAGGAATATCCGGCAGCCAGTAATTTATATAGGTACCAACAACGGATAATTCAGCCATACCAACGACAATGTAGTTAAACCAATAGTTCCATCCGGCGACAAACCCCGGTAGTTCACCCCAATATTGATAGGCATAGTGGCTGAACGAGCCAGACACTGGATTATCAACTGACATTTCACCTAAAGCCCGCATTATGAAAAAGATGACAATACCGCCAATTAAGTAAGACAAGCTAATTGCCGGCCCGGCTATTTTTACAACACTAGCCGAACCATAAAACAAACCGGTTCCAATCGCTCCGCCTAACGCAATCATTTGAATATGGCGATTTTTAAGGCCACGTTGTACATGTTGTACATGATTAGACGTTTTCTCCATTCATTTCTCCTATCTTTTCTATTATTTTTATTATCATTTCAATCCGATTAAACGGAGTGATAAAATAGAAACCATCGACTTGAGATCTTATTTTTTTAGCAATTTCCACAGCTAGGTTGATTCCCTCTATTTCCGCCGCTTCGCGGGTCATATTGGGGTCAAACCGCTTGATATAGGCCTCAGGCACATTGATGCCCGGCACTTCATTATTAATAAATTGGGCATTTTTATAGCTTACCAGCGGCATTACGCCGCCTAATATCTTAGCGCTGGGCTTTGTTCTTGTTTTGGGCAGATATGCGATTGTGGCATCGTCAAAGATAGGCTGCGTAAGGAAGAAGCCAGCTCCTTTAGCGGCCTTAGCCAGCATCCGTGATAGTTCTACGTCTTTGTTTAAGACATTGAGGTTTAGGGCCCCGCCTATGTACATCGGATCGTCAACGAATATTTCTTTATTTATTTCGTTGATAAATTCTATTAGTTTAACGGAATTGAGGTTAAATACACTTTTTATATCGCTGCTCTTGGGAATGGCATCTCCGGTTACCGCCAGAATGTTGCGGATTTCCTCAATGTGTCCGGCCATCACAATGGATTTTAGGGCATTTATATTTTTGTCCCGGCAACAAATATGCGGCATGGCGTCAATGCCTATTTCGCGCTTTATTTTTGCGGCAATCATAACCGAGTCGACTCTGGCCTTAGCCAGCGGCGAATCGGCAATGGTTATAAGGTCAACGCCATGTTCTTTGCAGACCCAGGCGTTGTGCAAAATTTTATTAATGCTGATATCGAAGGGAGGATCCAATTCTACCGCTGTTACAAATTTCCCGTTCTCTAGCTTGGCCCGGAAGTTATTAGGCGTATGTTTGATAGCGGTTGCTTTCCGGGGCTGGCTGATCGGGGCCGACACTTCTTGTACCAGCTGGCCCGCTAGTTTTTCTGCGAGTTGTCTGATATGACGGGGGGTAGTCCCGCAGCAGCCGCCAATAATTTTCACTCCTAAATTAGGCATACCGCTCATAATCTCGGCAAAATAGGCTGGGTTATCGTCATAGACCATCCGTTCATTAATAATTTCCGGATACCCGGCGTTCGGAAAGATCGATACAATATCCGACGAAATATCCAGTCTGCGAATGAGTTTAGTCAAATGGGTTGGCCCTACCCCGCAATTAAAGCCATAGGCATCAATATCCTTGACCGCTTTTATTTCGGTTTGAACCCGTTCCAGACTTATCCCTTTCCTGGTAAATCCTTCAGCGGTCATAACAAATTGGGTAAGGATAAAGGCCTTTGGATTTTTACTTTTTATGTACCTGGCAATTTCCGCTAAGTAATCCATTCTGCTAAAGGTCTCAAAGATAAATATCTCCGCCCCGGCTTGGAGAAACGTGTCGACAATAAATTTATATTCATCAAATATCCTGGTTTTAGTTAGTACTTTGCCATCGGCGGTCACTTCGGGAATCGGTCCAATATTAGCAGCAATAAATATGTTTTTCCCCTGAGCCGCTTTTTGGGCAATTTCATAACCCTTTTCCAAAATTGTTTGAAGCTGCGGCTGCAAGATTTTAAGTATAATTGAATTGGCGGAAAAGGTATTGGTTCTGATTAACTTTGCCCCGGCCTCGATATATTCGGCATGAATTTTTTCAACAATTTCCGGATGCGTGATATTAGCTAATTCGGCAAATATCGTATGATTGTTCATCATTTGTGCATAGTAAGTCCCGATTGCCCCATCGGCAATTATATATTTGGTTGTAAGCAGTTTTTTTAACATAGCGGTCCCCCATCGTTGGCTATTGGCGTTACTATTTATGATTTAACTACTATATTTACTAATTACTTCCTGTCTAATCTAGTAATAATGTGCTATAATACCAATATATTATAGCATCTTCGCGGACATTTGTCTTTGTGTTTGATACAACGCCTTAATATTTTAGCGTTGATACTATTAATATTTTGTCACAGCTTCGTAACATTTCTCAAGTATACTAGGGACATACATAAAAGGGAGGGCTTATATATGAAAAAAATGTTATCTGTTGTTTTATCTGCATTATTTGTACTTGGCTTTGCCGCAACTGTAAGCGCCAACAGCGCTGTACAATGTGCGCAACCACCAATTGTGGCGGTAGATTTTCAGCCACCAGCTGGCGATCAGCAACCTCAACAGCCTACTGACCATAAGAAGAAAAAGAAACAACCAGTTAATTTTCGATTACAGACCTTTATTCGTAATGCCAAAAAGCCGTAACCAACTTGAAAAGGTCGGTTACGGCTTTCGATGTTGAACAGTTTTAAAGCTATGCTGCTTGCCTTCTTCTTCCATAAGAAAGAATGGCGCCAAGCGCTATTGATAGGTATGCTGCTGCTAATACTCGATATTCAGGCGGCAGCATAAATACAACGGTATGAGCCGGAACCCAGAAAAACGGTTGCATTTTTAAGACAATAAATCTGACAAAAGCTAACCAGTCAATACTGGTTAACACTCGTGAAAAGGAAGGTGCGGTACCATCTTCGGCCCACATGTCAATAAAGGTGTCACATATTCTGTGAGCCAATGAAAACATTGGTCCGAAGGTCAAATTCATGATGCCGCTGGTAAAGAAAGCGCTCAAAAACAGACATACAACGCCTTCACCAATGTATAATATGCCAGCTTTTGCTGCCCCAGCTACACCAGCTGAAAAGACTACAAACATCAATGCAATGAGCATACCAATGACGCCCCAAACAATTGCCTTGTAAATCATCCCGGTGGTCTTTTTCCAAACACCGCCAACAATCCTGACCGCAAGCAATTCACCCGCTGTTGCTAATACCGCAAATTTGATGAAGGCCATGATGTATGGATGAGTGAGGGTTAGCGAAATAAATACTTCATGGGTTACCGGAATAATAAGTAACGCAGAAATTCCGCAAATTACCAGCGCCCATATTAAATCTCCTAGTTTCAATTGTCTTCCTCCGTTTTTACAATAATTTTATTTTTAGCAGCTAATTCTATCGTTTAAGCGCAATACAAGCCAACGCAATCGAATTAAACTTAGCTTCTGGGGTATCAGATCTTGATACCATAACAATCGGATTGGTCGCACCCAGGATAATCCCGGCGTTTTTGGCTTTAACAAAATGAACCATTATTTTACCAAAGATATTTCCCGCTTCAATGGTCGGTACCAGGTAAATGTCAACATTGCCCGCAATTTTACTTGGGATGCCTTTATGTTTTGCCGCTTCGGCGCTGGCCGCAACGTCCATCGCAATTGGGCCTTCGATAACACAGCCGGGAAGTTCACCCGCCGCCGCCATGTCTACTAAGCCTTTGGCATCTACAGTTGCCTGCATTTTCGGATTAACTTGTTCGTTAGCGGCTAATGCTGCGATATTAGGATTTTCTATTCCCATATTTTTCAGGGCTTCAATGGCATTCAGGAGAATGCCTTTCTTTTCTTGCAGGTTCGGCGCAATATTCATGCCGCCGTCAGTTTTAAAAACTAACTTATCTACTCCCGGAATTTGAAGGGCCACAAAATGCGACAGTATTCTGCCTGAGCGCAAACCGAATTCGGCATTTAGTGCAGCGCGCAAAAAGTTACTGCTGTTGAGCAAGCCTTTCATATATATCTGAGCTTCACCGCTGCTTACTTTCTTAACTGCTTCAAGCGCAGCTTTATCAATGTCTGGCTCATGAATGATTTTGGTGTCAGCGGATAAGCCAACTTTAGCCACAAGCGGTTTAATTTGTTCGGCGTCGCCAACTAAAATACATTTTGCAAGTCCAGCGTCTTCGGCTGCTTTAAGGGCTTCCAACACTTCTAGATCCTGCGCTACGGCCACGCTGATTGTTATTTTTCCTAAGGATTTTGCTTTACTGACAATTTCATTAAAACTCTGTAGCACAAAAATACCCCCATCTAATTTTGATATGTTTTTGCTTTTTCTTCACCGCGAAGTACCCTGAGGGCCCCAGAGGCTAACGCTGCTAGTTCTTCTTCCCCTGGAACAACCACGATCGGCGCGATAAATTTTATCTTAGCAGTAATTTCATTCACTACCCGTTGGGAGTAAGCAATTCCGCCGGTAATGATTATCCGGTCAACATTGCCATCCAGTACTACTGCTAAAGAGCCAATTGCCTGGGCTACTTGATATATCAAGGCTTGCAGCAATAGTTCCGCTTTTTGATTGCCTCTCGCCGCCATTTTTTCAGCTTCGCGAATATCTTTTGTTCCCAAGTAAGCATAAAAACCACCGGCATCAAATAAGCGGGTTCTCAGTTCTTCATAAGTATACTTACCGGAAAAACAAAGCTTCACGAGTTGACTGGCAGGCAGCCCACCACAACGATTAGGCGCAAAGGGGCCTTCGTCCATGCAATCAACGATTTCTACTAATCTTCCATCCCGTTGTGCCGAAAGACTAATCCCTGTCCCTAGGTGAGCTACGACAAATCTAACATCTGTATATTTTTTGCCCATTTCACCGGCTACTTTACGGGCAACGGCTCTCATGCTAAGAGCGTGGCAAGTAGTACTAGTTCGTACTAGGTCCGGCGCTCCCGATATTCGTGCAACCGGCTCCAATTCGTCTAGAACCATTGGATCGACAATATACGCCGGAATGCCTAATTGTTTAGTGATAGCACCGGCTATGGCTGCACCAAGATTGAAAGCATGTTCGCCGCGTTCGGCGGTCCTAAGTTCATCTATCATCGCATCATTAACTATATATGTACCACCAGGCAGGGGCTTTAAAATCCCGCCTTGGGTAACAACCGCTTTTAGTGTACCAAGTTCGATACCAGCTTCAGCTAATACTGTCAAGACCAGATCCAGACGGTATTTGTACTGATCGAACACTCTTGTAAATTCTTGCAATTCTGGTCCTTGATGTTCCACTGTTTTTTTCAGCAGGAACGTTGTGCCTTCAAATACTGCCACTTGGGTTGATGTAGCTCCAGGATTAATTGCTAGTATCCTTTCCATAAAGCCCCCTTGAATGGCCCATAATTTTACCTAAGTTAAAACGGCTAATTATATATCACCGAATCGCTTAGGCACTAGCGGCTTAATAAATATACAATTAACATTTATTATAAACTATCCGGTTGCTGGAGAGTCAACTAATCTATTTTTTTTATTGGTATTTGGATCTCAGTCAAATGACTATTTTTGTCATTAGAGATAAATTCGTCAATAATTGTCCGCTCCAAAGCATCGCCGATAACACTATACTGGTTTTCACTAATATAGTCCATTAAGATTTCCAAGTATTCTCTTGATTCGCCATGACTGCCGCGATAGTAAATGCAGGCATATTCCCCGGCCGTAAGCTGCTGAGTAGCTTCAATATTATCAACGTTTTCCTCCATTAGGAAATAAACCGAGTTGTATTCATTAAACTTTCGGTTTTTTAGGTTTTCTACCGATATGGTAAAGCCAACTTTGCCGATAAACAGGGGAATCCTGGTCATGGTCTCCAATTTTCTAACTGATAATTCCAGCTCAGCTACTGAACCAATCTTTTCGCTAAGACTAAGTATTGTTCGTACCGAATTATGTTTTATAATTACTTTGCCAATACTCTGAACGGTTAGTGCTTCTTCAATTTCTTTAACCCGATTTGCAAATCGATGGCTAACCACCATTAATTCGGCTATTTTATTGAGGGTTACTTCCCGCTCTTGTTTTAGTAGTTGTAAAAAATGCTTAAGGTCTCTGGTTTCAATATGGGTTTTTATATCTTTTAACGATATCCCTAAGGATTTTAGGTAGTTTATCATGTCGAGCTGTTCAAATTGTTCAGTTGAATAGTATCTGTATTTAGAAAATTTATCGACTTCTATTGGTTTGAGCAAGCCTATTTCGTCATAGTAGCGCAATGTTTTTATTGGCACATTTAATAATTTTGAGGTCTCGCCAATGGTAAATCTGTTTTTCATACCTTCACCGCCCAAAATATCCTGCTCTTTTTTTTCGCTACTGATTGATTATATCCCTTCCAGTAATTTTAGGTTGTATCGACAGCTATTTACATTTTCCAGCTTAATTACCAAGTAAAAACCTCCTCGCCTCAATCCGGCGAGGAGGTTTTTACTTGGTAATGACCATGGTTATTTTAGAAATTTATTACTCTATTTTTTTTTGCAGGCAATATATCCGGGGCGGATTTAGGAACAGCGCGCACCCTAAGCCAACGATGGCAATAAGGCCGACAATGACGATTGATACTTGATATAATCCGGTGGTATGAAGAGCAATTGAGCCGGCAACTACGCCTGCGGTTCCGCCGAAAATACCAAGTCCCATCCACAGACCACCTAATTTGCCAACAATGTTTGCGGGGTAATGCATGGCGGCAAAGGCTTGGACATTGGGGTTGACCCAGCCTTGAAAAAAGCCGGCCAGGAATAGTATCGGCATCAGTACTGACGGATTGCCATGAATAGCGGCAAATTTTATTGAGAAGCAGAAGATACCGGCCCCGATGAAGCCGAGCATTACCACTGGTTTTACGGTCCGTTTAAAGACTTTTTCCATAACAAAGCTGCCAACCAGCGAGCCAACCATAAAGGCGATTTGCACAATCATCATATATTTACCGGCTTCTACCGGACCATAGCCAACGCCAATCGGCGGCTGAATGGCCAAGAACGCGGGCGTTAAGTCGTTAAACGCCTGCATGATCCACGATAAAAAGAATATACATAATACTCCAATGTAGGTAACCGGCTGTTTTAGGGCCAGTTTGAAATTATTATTGCTATCTGAGGTGTCACAATCAGTGATGTTCTCTACCGCAGGGGCTTTGGGCCCAAAAGCGGCAATAAGCGCAAGGATAATGCCAATAGCCGGCGCAACCCCTAATCCAGCCATTGCGGTTGTCCAACTTCCGGTTGCTTCAAAAAGCGCCGGAGCGGTACCGAACCCGATAGCTATGCCCAGTGATATGGAAAGGCCCTGAATACCCAGCACAATGCTGCGCTCTTTTGCCGGAAACCATACTGCGGCAACAGCTGAACCGACTCCCATTATCGCGCCGGCTCCCAGCCCTTCAATAACCCTTAAGGCGACAAGTACGCCAAAGTTATCCGAAAAAAGCGGAATAAGGATGTCGCCCCCCAGCAGTAATACGCTTGAGGCGATAAACACCGGTACTACCCCAGCCCGGTCGACTAATACCCCACCGGCAACTGCGCCAATAGTAACGAACAGGGTAAAGGCTCCCATAAAGGCTCCGGTTGCTTCGCCGAGGCTTAGGCCTAACTGACCAGCAATGACCCCGATAAGCGGCGCAAAAGAAATAAGCATAATACCTGATGTTACGGTAATAAACCAAAGTACGAGTAGAATAAACCAGCGAAACCGTGGATACACCATTTCATTGTTCATATTAGTTCTCCTCTCAATTTGTAAATTTGTAAATTTGTTGAATTTATTATTTTAGTTTTATTATTTATATTTTTCCGATAATTAAACGGTTTTTATTAGCATACCACAAAAAGTTGCGTTCTTTTTTTCACTTTTTTACGGTATGCTTTATTTATTCATGTATGTATCATATAATACACTGGAAATGTAGTCATTGTACAACCGAAAGTTTTAGTTATACAATCGTTATATTGCATTAATTGAATTTTATTATCCGGTTTTTAGCAAAATTGATCCACCCGCTACTTTATGTCCCAGCCAATTATCGCCGCTAATTTTATTTGCTTCAGCCTAGCTACTTTGTGTATAATACCTTTGGGTATTATACTTTTTCATTAATATTACTGCCATGAGGAGGAGCTATGGATACTAGGCAATTGCGTTCTTTTATTGCGGTAGCCCATCATCTTAATTTTACCGAAGCTGCCAAGTACCTTTACCTTGCTCAATCCTCGCTGAGTCGCCAAATATCGGAACTTGAAAAGGAATTTGGCGTTGCGCTTTTTTTTCGCAATAATCGAACTGTTCAGCTGACACCGGCCGGTAGTTTACTGTTAAAGGAAGCAACTACCCTGGTCAGCAGGATTGACGAGTTAACCGAACAAATTCATAAAGCCAATTTAGGTCTGATTGGCAGTCTTAAAATTGGCTGTCACGGTGTCGAAAGATACTTTTTCCCCCAGTTAGCCAAGACTTTTCGCAAGAATTACACTAACATTAATCTAGTTATCGAATGGCTTAATATAAAGGCCCTTAATTTGGCTTTGCTCCACGGCGATATTGATATCGGGTTTACGCTGGAGTTGGAGGTTCAGAACTTACCTGAGCTTATGACAAAACAAATCTATACTGATCCATTAGTAGTTATGATGCCGCATGACCACCCGTTAGCTTCTAACTCCAGTATTAATCTTACTTCTTTAGCCCAAGAGTCTTTCTTAATTCTTTCGCGCGAAGAATGCCCCAGTGGCTTTCAAAATACGGTCCAGCTTTGTGTCGATAGTGGTTTCTCGCCAACGATTGTAAGCGAACCAGCATCTTTAGAAGCACTTATTTTATTAGTGGAATCTGGGGTTGGTATTTCAATAATTTCCCAGCATATGGAGGCTTATGGCAATTCTAATTTGCGGTTCGTTCCTCTGGCTGATAAAGCGGCAATCGTTAATGTTGTTGTCTGTTGGAACAAGAAAAGCACCAATCCAATAATCCCCTTGTTTCTCAGCGAACTGGACCAAATTCTTTTATCTTACAATAGACCAGCTACCACTTAGGTAGCTTTTTTTTTATTTCCAGATAGTTTTCGTGACAAAACTGTAATAAATCTGATAAGCTATTGTTATAGTTTTTTTGTATGATAAGCTTAAGTAGTATCGGCTTTATTATTAAGGAGGTTATGTCTTGAAGGTAAACCGCCGTTGGTTTATGGCTTTAATGCCCGTACTTTTCCTGACTTATTTGAGCCAATCAGTTTTTGCCAGTCCGGTTGAATTGTCCTTAGATGATAGTATTAACTTAGCTTTAAAAAATAATTACGATATTAAAATTGCAAAATCAGATCGGGAAAAGTATTTGTGGGCTATTGATCAAGCTAAAGCAAATAAAGGGGTTGCGCTCAGTTATACGCATACCGCTGAACGTTATGACACTCCGCCAACTATTTATGTTCCCAACTATACGTGGACTACCGATTTTGATAACCTAGTATCTCTGACTTTGCCGCTTTATTCCGGCGGTAAGTTAGAAAGTCTGATCAATCAAGCTAAGCTTGATCTTACGGTGGCTGAGCTTGATCTCGCGGTCGCTAAACAACAGTTAAAGCTTAATGTTGTAACTTATTACTTTAATGTACTGGAATACCGTAACGAAGTTGCAACTTGTCAAGAAACTGTCAATAATTATACTGAACATCTAAATTTGGTCCAAGCAAAATATGATCTTGGCATGGTCGCTAAAACTGACGTATTGTCGAGCAAGGTTGATTTAGCTGATGCTCAAGACAGTTTAATTAAAGCCCAAAATAATTACTATAATGCAATCGCAACCCTTAATAACGCAATCGGGCTTGATCATGGTACCGAAGTCCAGCTAAAAGATGACTTTAAATATGAAAAGAACACTCTCACGCTTGAAGATTGCCTTAATTATGCTATCAGCCATCGACTTGAGCTTGCTCAATATAAAGCTAAAGTTGCCAGTGCCGAAGATGATGTTAGCATCGCCAATAGTAATTATCGTCCAACAGTGGACATGACCTTGACGCAAGGTTGGAGTGATGATAGTTTTCCTGGCGGTAAAAACGGCAATTGGCTCGCCAAGGTTACTGCCTCGGTGAGCTTGTTCGACTCTGGGTTAACTAATTCTAAAGTGCAGCAAGCCAAACACAGCTTGGTTAAAGTACATGACCAAGCCAGTCAAAAACGCGATGCTATCTTGCTTGATGTCCGTCAGTATTATTTAAGTATGCGCGAGGCTGAGCGACGGATTGATACCAGCTATGTAACGGTTAACCAGGCTGAGGAAAATCTAATGATTGAAAAAGCCCGGTATGAGGCCGGAACCGGTACGAATCTTGATATTCTTGATGCGGTTCTGTCGCTTGATAAAGCGAAAAAGAATTATACTCAGGCTTTGTATGACTATAACACGGCCAAGGCTAATTTGGATCAAGCAATGGGGCTATCGGTTGAGTAACCGGTAATATCGAATATAAAAAGGCTAACGCTGGTTTGGCATAATTAGCGTTAGCCTTTTTATATTTTGTATAACATTATTTCTTCTCAAGGGCTTTTTTTATCTCAGCAATTTCTTTTTTCAGGGCTTTCACTTGCTCTTCTAAACTCATCTGCTGCCGCGCATCAATGAGTGCTCGCTGGCTGGCGACAACAACCAACACTTGACCAAGCAGCCCCAAGAAAGCACTAACCGCCAGTTGTTCTAGTATCGTCAGTTGATCGTTTGCCTGCTGGGCCAAGACATACGCACATAAAAACTCGACTATGACAACTTCATCCGACTCTAGTTGAAACAACGCCGCATCACTCAAGCGCCCCACTCCACCCACTGTTTTATATAGTAAAGTATGTTGGAAAAAGGTGGTCTATGCTTCTTTGCCTATGCAGGCACTTCCGTTTCTTCATTAATATCTATTATAGCTTCACCGCTGGTTGAGGCGGCAGTTTTTACGCCAAGCAGTTGTGCACGGATTTTTGTTTCAATTTCTTGGGCAAGCTCGGGCTGTTGTTTCAGCACATCTTTAGCGCTCTCCCGCCCCTGCCCCAATCTGGTTGGTCCGTACGAATACCACGCGCCGCTTTTATTGATAATTTCTAGTTCCGTGCCTAAGTCCACCACGATTCCTTCACGCGAGATTCCCTGGCCATACATAATATCGAACTCCGCCAATTTGAAGGGCGGTGCCACTTTATTTTTTACGACTTTAACTTTGGTGCGTGAGCCAATAACATCATTTCCCTGTTTTAAGGTTTCGCCTTTACGAACTTCCAGCCGCAAGGAGGAATAAAATTTTAACGCCCGTCCCCCGGTTGTGGTTTCCGGATTACCAAACATAACGCCAACTTTTTCCCGCAATTGATTAATAAAAATTGCGGTAGTTTTGGATTTGCTGATTATTGCCGTCAGTTTCCGCATCGCCTGGGACATTAATCTCGCCTGCAGCCCGACATGAGAATCCCCCATATCACCTTCAAGTTCAGCTTTGGGCACCAGCGCCGCAACCGAGTCGACAACAATGACATCTACGGCATTGCTGCGAACTAAGGCTTCGGCAATCTCCAGGGCCTGCTCACCATTATCGGGTTGCGAGACAAGTAGTTCATCAATATTAACCCCCAGGGCTTTAGCATAAACCGGATCAAGGGCATGTTCCGCATCAATAAATGCGGCCACGCCGCCAGTTTTTTGCGCTTCGGCGATTATATGCAAGGCAACCGTGGTTTTACCGGACGATTCGGGGCCGTATATCTCTATTACCCGGCCCCGGGGAATGCCGCCAACCCCCAGCGCCACATCCAGCGACAAGGCACCGGTTGGAATTACATCAATCTGCATATTAGCAACTGCTTCGCCGAGTTTCATGATTGAGCCTTTACCATAATCTTTTTCAATTTGTTTTAATGTATTTTCAAGAGCTTTCACTTTGTCCATTGCTTCACCAATTTTTTCAGCCATAAGCGCCTCCATAGAACTAATGTTTGGTTATATTCTATCATCGAACGCTAGTTCTGTAAATAGTTTTTTTAATATTTAACCCTCTATAAATAGGACTAAGCTTTTCGTAAACATTTATAATTATTATAGCGTTCACGGCCTCGTTCGTAGTCCGCTTGTTCTTCTTCAGCCGTGATTTCCAATGGTGGTACGCAAATTGGTTTTTTCCCGGCATTAAGCGCAATCATGGTGAAATATCCGCTTAGCGCTTTTTGATTGGGGTCACTGCTATAAAGATCTTCGACAAACACGTTAACCGCCACTTCCATTGAGCTGCGACCCACGAAGGTAAGCTTAGCTTGGCAAATTACTAAATTTCCCACATATATCGGCAAATGAAAGGTTAGCTCATCAACCCGAGCGGTTACAACATTGGTAAGGGCATGGCGTTGAGCGCAAACAAAAGCCGCATTGTCCATCATTTTCATAATTTCTCCACCATGAACATTACCCGCCGGGTTTGCTTGATTAGGCTGCATAATCGCCGACATTTCAATTTTTGAGCCCCCTACAGTCTTTCCCTCCATAACCTACCTCCCAATTTAATATCCATATGTTGGGTTTTACTCGCCCCTAGTATAGCATATACCTTGTTACCTAACTGTTAATATCCAATTAAGTTTGCTTAAATTTCAATCCTGTTTTCTAAGAATATATTTTTTTATAATCAATTTTTAATGACATGTTTTACTCTCAATGTTAAAATATAAGCAAAGGATGGTGTTATTTTGACAACACGATTAAACAGTCAGATAATGAATTTGGTTATGGATGAGCTCGATCGGACTATTTCACGTACGAATAAGAGCCACCAGGAAATTATTAATACATTGGTTACCCTTAATCCAGAAGTTACTTTTTGCCCAGAGGATTGGGGCCAAATGCCGATTGAAACGCAAACCAGCATTATATCACGAATCAGAAAAACTTTAGAAGCGTTATAGCAACCACTATGGGTGGTTCTTTTATTTTATTTTTTTACATAAATCAACATATAGAAGGATAGCCCCGCTTATCTAGTAAAAGTTGTAGTACTTTTTATAGAAGGCGGGGTTTTTATTATTCTATTTTTGCTTCTCTGACCGCAATTTTACATAGGAACAAATTATAATTCAATGACATAATATATAGCAGGTATCTCAGTATAAGGAGATGTTTAGGATGCCTAAAAACTATCGCAACGATTGGGATGACCCCGAATTAATCGATTGGGATGATGATAATTTCAGAGACTACGACGATGACGATTCAACTACTGATGATGAACGCCAATTTTTCATCGGTGCAGAGTTTGGTTATCCCACCCCAGGCTTTGGCATGGGTTATTGTTATCCGCGTCAGGGCTATTATCCAGTCCAGGGTTACTATCCAGCTTACGGCTATTGCCGTCCGGCTTATGGCTGCCGTCCAAGATTTATTGGCTGCCGTCCGCGCTATGGCTGCCGCCCAAGAATGTGGGGTTGGTGCCGTCCACGATAATTTGCTGATAATTTATTAGTATTACGGAATATACTTAGTATTTATTGAGCATACTAACAGGGATTGGATATTTCAATTCTATGCTCCTCTCCTCTAGAGCAAGGCTATGTTATTAAAGCCTTGCTCCCTTTTTATGGGTAAAATTCCACTCCCGCCTCGCCGTAGAAAGGTGCTTTTTTGCAAATTTTCTGTAATTTCTTCGGGTTTTGCAGGTGATTTTTTACATTTATAGTAATTATAGTAATACAGAGACAAAAAGGGGGGTATAGAATTGAAGCTCGTACAAGTTGCTCATGCTATTTCACCTTGTGATGCGGCAAGTAACCAAATTATTGCTATGGATAAGCTGTTCAAAAAATTGGGCTATAAATCTGAAATATACGCGGGAAAAGTACATGCTTTCAATGACATTGTTCAACCGTTTAGCAATTTTGTTAATACACCTGATACGCAGCTGATTTATCACTATTCTACCGGAACATCTTTTACCAATAAAATTATGAAGTACCCCGGAAATATTGCGTTATATTATCACAATATAACGCCAGCTAAATATTACTTTGGTAATGCTTGGGGATCCTTTTTGCACTGTCTCAAAGGGCGGTTAGACTTAGACCGTCTTTTAGAAAAGACCAATCTGGTATGGGGCGCTTCTAATTATTCGCTCCAAGAGTGTAATACTTCTCAAAAAAGTGTGTTACCGATAATTTTAGATTATGATAAATATTTAAACGAATCAATCAACCATGAGTTATTTGAGCAATATAACGATGGGTATCTTAATATTCTTTTCGTCGGCCGGGTTGTCCCGCATAAAGGACAACTTGATCTAATAAAAACGATTGACTATTATCAGAAGAATATTAACAGCAAGATTCGTTTGTTATTAGTTGGCAGCCAAAAGGGATCTTATATCAAGAAATTACGGGAGGTTCTTACTAGCCTAGGCACAAATGTGGAGTTGGTTGGCCAAGTTAATTTTCATGATTTATGTACATTTTATCGGTTAGCGGATGTTTTTTTGTGTATGAGTGAGCATGAAGGCTTCTGCGTTCCGCTGGTAGAGGCTATGCTGTTTAATAAGCCTATTTTAGCTTATTCTGCTTCGGCCGTTCCCGAAACGGTGGGCGATGCCGGAGTATTATTTACTAATAAGAATCACCAAATGATCGCGGAGCAAATTTATGAATTCATTAAATCTGATCGACTTATAAGTAAGCAGGCTAAAAATCGTCAGGACAATCTCCGGCGGTTTCATTTGGATAATATCATTAAGAATCTCGATAAGGATTTAAAATTGTTAGCGAGCGCTGGTCAGTAGCCAATTTGAGTGGCTGAGCGTATTACACCGCAACCTTTGTGTAACAATTTTACGCAATAAAAAAGCCAGGAGCAGTTCCTGGCTTTACGGTTACCCCCTATTCAGTAATCGTTAGTTTTCGGAGGATCCGATTGCAATACCGATTAAAATATTAGCAATGTCTCTCAGGGCATCATTGTGCCGCTTATTTTCTCTGTCTTGACGATCGTGCCACTCTTGGTCGCTTTCACCAGGGTGCCGACGCATTTCTCTTTCATGACGTTCATTTTCTTCGCGCTGCTTGTCATCATGCTTGCGACGCTGGTCATTATTAGACTGATCTCCATCTTTTACTTGAATAATCTGTTGCGAGCCACCATCATATGGTGCGGCTTCTAATACCGCTGTACCAAAGCCGATTTGCATAATACCCGCCAGTGAATAAATCATCATTTTCTTGGCGACATTTTTCATAATACATTCCTCCAATATTCAATATCTATGTAATCCATGTGACTGGCCGCGGTCCTGTGTTCAATAGGCTCGGCCTTTTGCTTTTACTTAGTATATACGTTTAGCCCTATTTTAACTTCTTCCCTCCCCGGCAGTGATTGATTGCCTTCGGTACTGGCGACAATGGTTGATTTGCCGCTACTGGACTTACCAAAATTCTTCGCTAGGTCTACCGTAATCGTTAGGATATCACCATTAACCGACATTTCAACATTCTTTATTTACCTCACCCCCGTTTCTTTTGCTCCAGCAAATAATTCTTTAGTTTTGATCTAAAAGTATGGCTACAGTCTTTGGTACTTATTTACAAAGTGCCATTGGCTAGCTAGATACCGTCTATATTCGAATGCCTTTTTCGGTATGTTTGTCCCGGAAGCCGATAAGCGCCAATGCAACTACGCGAATTACGGCCAAGGTCGGAACTGCCATTACCATCCCCAAAACCCCGAAGATGTGGCCAAAAAAGAGTAGGCCAATCATAATAATAACCGGGTGAAGGTGCACCGCTTTTCCGATCAATTTTGGCGAGACAATATTATGATTAAGTTTTAGCATAACTACATAAAAGATTATAATCTTTATCGCTATGGCCGTAGAATGCACTAATCCGAGACTGGTAGCCAAACAGCCAACGACAACCGGACCAACAACGGGAATGAATTCAGCGAAGGCACCGAGCGAAGCAAAGACGATGGGGAAAGGCAACCCCATCGCAACGAAAAAGATGAAAGCTGTCACTCCCGAAACCAAGCACACGGTTAACTGTCCGCGTATGTACCCACTTAAAACCCTGGCTACTTCTGCCGCTACTTTATTCAGCCTGATTTGATCCTGAGGCGGGGCAAAGTTAAAGAGTCCGGCCCGAAGCTTTTCACCATCTTTTAAGAAGTAAAATACAATAAAGGGAACGCCGATAAGCTCGACAACCCCAGACATGGCATGAAATAGCGGCATAATTGCGTTTTTCAGACCTTCCATGGCAAACCCTGATATTTCATTTACACCATTGTTGACGTATTCCGCAAGCTCGGGCGGGACGTTAAACTTTTCCATCAATGCATTAATTTCAGCCGGGTTAAGATAATGGGGTAACTTCGTCGCAAATTGAGCAAAGCTTGGCAATATCGCGCGAACTACCCACCCCGCAGCCAGGACAAATATACATAAGAATAAGGTAATTGTTATCAATGAGGCCAACCCGGATCCCATCCGTCGGGTCAACCTATTCTCGAGCGGTTTGAGTAATAAGGTTAACAAAAACGCGATGAATAGCACAATGGCGAGTTTCGTCGCTAACCAAAATATTAAAGCAATTGCCGCAAAAATTACTGTTAGATGTACATAGGTCCAATTCCATTTAATTACCATTTTTTACCTCTAATCATGAATTTAACTATATATTCGGTTTGCCGCTTAAAATACCTTCTATTGAGCAATTATTTACGCTTTACAACTACGCAAAATTTACACTGTTTTTGGTTAACACCGTCTGGGATAATGGCTATTGCCCTACCAGCATCCCAGAATACGTGGCTATTCATTACCCAATAAAATCCTAAAGACAGCCTTAGTATAACTATCGTATAATCAACTCAGCAACTTTAGCGTTTAGTTGAAAGGAGCTGTTTAACTTCATTTAGCAAGAAATTGCCGGTTCCTCCGAATTACGATGTTGATCCCAAATCCTAAAATAGCTTTCAAATTGGAATCTTATTTTTACATTTTAATTATCAAGCTTATCAGTAACTGGCCATCATACTAACTAAGACCGACATGGAGGAATTATAATTGAAAAAAGCCCTGCTTTCCACCCTATTATTTTGTACATTGGCATCATCTGTTTTTGCCGCACCTTTTGCTAAAGGAACAGCCCCTACACCAGAGGAAGCGCCACCAGTCCCAATGGCAATCCATGGCAACGGCAGCCTTATCTATTATTCTGACAAAATATTTGATGCATCGCTAACTGGAAGCTTGAGTGACCGGTGGGGGGTCAATTTTAATTTATTATACAAAAGCGGCGATACTGGAATAACTGCCGCTGAGATTGGCATTCAATATGCGTTTACTGATCAATTTGCTTTGACTGCCGGTGGTGTCGATGGTCATAATGTAACCACTGCAGCAGATAACACTCTTAGATTAAAACATTATTATGGAGGCTTTATCTATAACCAACCAATCAGTGATGAGCAGACCGCTTATGTCATGTATTTAAAAGGACCAACGCTAAAAGATTTGAAGGTCGGAACTACTTTCAATTTGAGCGACGCACTCTATCTTGAAGTAGCTTATCGTGACTACAAATATAACGCCGCCGACTATAGCAAAGCTTTCAATGGCGTCGGGGCCGGCCTCGGCTTTAAATTCTAACTTCAGACCTTTTTTATTCATTTTTATAACCTATAGGCAAATAGACATTAGCGCATAATTTTGCGCTAATGTCTATTTTTAGTTCGTTCTATTTATTGTTGGTTAGAACTTTTGGTACATTGCTAAGAAGTAAATCATTACCGAAAGCGCCGCAAGGATAATCGCGATTATAAAATTACGGTTAACTTCTTGTTCCGCTTGCTGCTTTTCACCGTTCCGTTCCTTAACCGAGACTATACTAGTTTCTACTAAATTAGTTCCCTTTTCCATTCTTTTACCCCTCTTATTTCCTAATGTAATATAAAAATAAGAAATAGCCGTAAATGCTAGCTAGAGTAATGCTTTGGGCATTTTTCTTCGGAAAAGCACCCGGAAAATAAGCATTTAATAGATTGGTATGACAGTCTTGTTTTGTTGGTTTGTTTTGAATATTTAGTTTATTGTAACATTTTTTTGGTCATTAGTTAATAAATTTCACCTACAAATTAATCTATATCCAGCTTGGCCAATTGATAGCCCGTCCTCGTGTCCGGAAAAATCAATACGGTTCAGAGCTTGCTTCATTGAAGAAAACATGCAATCATAATAGGGGTCCAATCTCTGACGGACAAATAGAAATTCCCGTTACTTACTACTGCCACGAAAATAATTTTTCTAGCCACTCCGAATTGAATTAATTAACTTTGGAGAAGATATAATGTAACAAAATGAGGTTTTGTTACATTA
>JAGGAD010000055.1 GCA_017889625.1 Bacillota bacterium
TGCTGATCATATTGCCAGGACTTTAGGATGGGAGTTGAACCATCCCGATAGAATTAGTGAAGGGGTTCGGTTTGCCTTGTTGCAAACTGCTCAAGGGGGCCACTGCTGCTTGCCGGAGAACGTTTTGATAACGGAAGCAACAAAATTGTTAGAGGCTGAAAGAGCGGAAGTAGCAATGTGCCTGAGTTTAATGATTAAAAATAATGCTTTGAATACCGAAGAGTTTCAGGGAATGACCATGATTTATCCTAGTTATCTTTATCATGCTGAAAAAATGGTTGCGCAGCGGCTTGCTTTTTTAAAGCTTCATGCTAGACCAACTAGTTCGTCTGACCCGCGTGCCTTGGTGGATAAATGGGAGCAGTCGGCTGAAGTTGTGTTGGCCGAAGCTCAGCGTGAAGCCATGGCTGGTGCGTTACTTGAAGGAGTACTGGTGCTTACAGGAGGTCCGGGAACGGGTAAAACAGTTACGGTTAAAGGTATGTTGGCACTTCTTTCTGAAGAAAAGTTTAAGATCCTTCTGGGGGCGCCTACCGGACGGGCAGCTAAAAGATTAGGCGAAGCTTCCGGTTGTGAGGCAGTAACGATTCACCGAATGTTGGAATCTACTGGCGGGAATGAAGGAGCGCCTTTATTTATGCGAAATGAAGAACATCCGCTTGAGGCTGATGTAATTATCATTGATGAGGCCTCAATGATGGATATTATGCTAATGTACTCGCTTCTGCGGGCGGTGCCTGATGGCTGCAGGGTTATCTTGGTAGGAGATGTTGATCAATTACCGGCAGTGGGGCCTGGGGCAGTACTGAAAGATATTATTCGTTCGGCAACTATTCCGGTCATTCGTCTGACTGAGGTGTTTCGTCAGGCTGGTAAAAGTATGATTGTAGTTAATGCTCACCGTATTAATCGCGGAAGAATGCCAAAATATAAAGACACCCCTGATTTTCAGTTTCGTGAACTGTGTGATGCTAAGGCAGTTGAGGATGAGATCATAAGATTGTGTAAGGAAGAACTGCCAGTAGCAGGATTTGATATTCGTCATGAGGTCCAGGTGCTATCTCCGATGCATCGTCAACTTTGTGGCGTGGAGAGCTTAAATAAAATTTTACAGGCCGCGCTTAACCCTCCGATTCAAGGAGCTTCAGAAGCGAAAGGCGTAAATCAAGTGCTCAGGCAGGGGGATAAGGTTATGCAATTACGCAATAACTATAATAAAGGGGTATTTAACGGAGACATTGGTTATATTATCAGCGCCGAGCCGGCACAGGTGGTGGTTAGGTATCCCGAAAATGATATAGTATATGAGCGAAATGAATTGGATGAAATATCATTAGCCTTTTGTATGAGTGTTCACAAAAGTCAAGGAAGTGAGTATCGGGTGGTAATTATGCCCCTGGTACGTGGCCATTATGTTATGTTACAACGTAATCTATTGTATACGGCGGTTACCAGGGCTAAAGAAAAGGTCTTTTTAGTGGGGGATAAAGCGGCCCTTAATACGGCGTTAGCCAATGACCGTACCAGAAGACGCTACACTTTACTGGCGGAACGGCTTAGAGGAGATGAGTTCTAAATGTCTAACTGGTGGCTGGCGCTGTTAGATTTAATTTTTCCGCCTTGTTGTCCGGTATGTGATGCCTTGGTAGAAGATAATGGGCTTATTTGTACTAAATGTTTGGCAGGTATTGTTCATCAACGAGAAATCAATGTGACTATCCGTCGGCTAAGTGCTTTAGATGGCTGCCGTGTGCTGTTAGATTATACCGGTGGAGCTAGAATGTTATTGCAAGGTATCAAATTCAAAAAAAAAGTAAAATATGCTACACATTTAAGAAGGCTATTAACTGATAAACTGGATATTGCTCGGTTGCCCGTTATTGATGTTGTTGTGCCGGTACCGCTTCATGCCAGGAGATTAAAGGAGCGGGGCTTTAATCAGACCACACTTATTTTTGGAAAGTGGGCTGAGAAGGAAGGAATACCGTGGGCTGATGCATTAGCAAGGGTTGCAATTACAGTACCGCAGTGGACGTTGGAAGCCAAAGAGCGGCGTAAAAATGTAAAGGGCGCGTTTATAGTAACGCGCCCTGAATCGGTTAAAGGTAAAACCATATTACTTGTTGATGATATTGTTACAACCGGTATTACACTTAATGAATGCGCAAAAACTTTAAAAGCAAGTGGAGCAAAGGCAGTATTTGGCCTGGGGTTAGCTGGTGGAGCAGACGACGGTTCTAGCCAAGAGCTTCGATAAAGGCTTTAATAACGTCCGGGTCAAATGCGGTGCCAGCGTGATCACATAGTTCCTTTACTGCTTCATTTTTGGTTTTGACCCAATGCTCTGTGCAAGGGTTAATAAAGCGGTCATAGTAGTTAGCCACAGCAATAATACGGGCTCCGAGGGGAATATTTACTCCTTTTAGGCGTTTGGGATAACCTTTGCCATCCCAACGTTCGTGATGATAACGAATATAAGGAATTATATCTTGACATGAGGGGATATTTTCTAACATAGAGCTACCGGCATTGCAGTGGTTTTTATAGGTGCTCATTTCCCGGCTAGAGAGATAAGGTATCTTTGAGAGAATTGCGTTGGGGACGGTAAGGTGGCCAATATCATGCAAAAGGGCTGCTCCGCGGATACGTTCGATTTCTTCCCGTGGTAAGCGCATTTTAGCGGCAATACTTACAGCGTAGTTGGCGACTTGATGACAGTGGAGATAGAGCTTGGAATTTTTAAGTTCGACAAGGGGCATAACCATGCTGAGTATTTCGCTAAAGGCTAAACAGTCATTGAAATCCGCTTTTGCCGGTGGTATCAGAGTTAACATATACACAACAAAACTGCCTTTCGTCCTGGTATTGTATCTACATTAATTTTGCTATTCGCAATAATTATCCTGCTGGATTTTGTAAAAAAATGTCCTGGATTCGAAAAAATATGATTAAGTGTTCTCGAGGTATAGTAAGAGTGTGGTATAATTTTTACAGGAAGGGGGCCGAGCAATGAAGCTTGCTAATTGCAATCAATGTGGTGCTGTATATGTTGAAAACCCGCAGGGGTTGTGTTTGAATTGCTTGCGGGAAGAAGAGGAAGCTGAGGATAAGGTAGCAGGGTTTTTACGGGAAAAAGATCGGGCTTCGTTAGAAGATATTCATCAAGGTACAGGTGTAAAATACAAAATTATTTTGCGTATGCTTAAGCGTGGGAGGATTAGTAGTAACGCAGTTATTGAGTATCCTTGTGAAACGTGTGGGAGTCTCATAAGTGAGGGAAGAATATGCGAAAATTGTAGTAACAATATTACGCAACAGATTAAACATGAAGAATGGCGTCGCCAGGTTGATACTAAGCCTAAACCTAAGGACGATGGTAAAGTGAGGCCGCGGCTTCACATAAAGGATTTGTTGGATAATAAGTAGATTAAGATAAGGTGCTATTGCTAGATAATCGACTTAAATTGACGGAATCAGTAGTTAATCTATTAAAATAGCCATTGGCGGGGATTAAAGTCCCCGCCTTTATTTACGATACACTAATAAGAGGTTTTATGTTAGCGAGGTGTCGACGGTGATTATTTCAGGAAAATCAGTTCAGGGTGTTATCAAGACCTATGCTGAACAAAATAAAGCGGGGAAGATTTCTCAGGTAAAAAAGGCTAGTGTTGGGATGAAACCTGATGAAGTAATCTTGTCTTCCCAGGGGCAGGAGTTCGGACAAATATATCGGACCTATAAAAATATTCCGGAAGTTCGTCAAAACAAAGTTAAGGACATTAGTGAGCGTATTTCACGAGGCGACTACAATGTTTCGGCGCAAGAAGTTGCTACAAAGATTATTAATGGTATTACGCCTAATTGATACATAAATGGAGGAGTATGATGAGAGATAACTGGGGAAAGCTCACAGAGCTATTGGATGCTACTATTGAATTATATACCGCTATTCTGGCGTTAAGCAAGGCTAAGCGGGAAGCTTTGGTTGAGGTAAAGACCCAGAAACTTGAGTCGATAACGCAACAGGAAGAGTTGTTAATTATTAAGGTAGGTAAGTTGGAAGTGGCGCGGGAAAAAATTATGGTAGAGATTGCTCAAGAAAATGGCCTCGAACTTGAAGTGTTGACCCTTTCTAAACTGGAAGATCTTGCTGAGAATGGTCAGGCTGAACAATTGGCAAAGTTGGCTGGTGATTTTGATCGGATTATGACGGAATTGGTTCCGTTAAATCGATTAAATACCGAATTAATCGAGCAAGCGTTGGGGTTTATTAATTTTAATATCAATGTTTTAGCTCAGAGTACGGCGCTTAGCACGTATGCTCCACAAGGACAAAACCAAAATGGAACAGAGGTGCGTAAATTAATTGATCAAAGGATTTAGTTGTAAAAGCAGAAGTAGTATCCGAAGTGAAAGTGCTTTGGTAGGGAGAGGGTTAGTGTGAGGTCTACTTTTTCAGGATTAAATACAGCTACGCGGGGCCTGTATGCTCAACAGATGGCACTTGATACCACAGGTCATAATATTTCCAACGCTAATACCGAGGGCTTTTCTCGCCAAAGGGTGAATACGGCGACCACTCGTCCTGATACCATTTATGGCGGTATTGGTTCCATGCAGGTAGGAACAGGGGTTTCAGTGGACACCGTTACCCGTGCCAGAAACACTTTCCTTGATCAGCAGATGTGGAAAGAGTCTTCGGCACTTGGATATGGTTTGACTTCAGATAATACCTGGGGAAAGGTAGAAGGAGTTTTTAAGGAAGAAGCTCCAGATTTTGGCGTTCAGACAGTATTAAATAATTTTTGGAACTCGTGGCAAACTTTGTCTACGTATAGTTCTAATAACAGTTCTCGTACTGCGGTCCGAGAGCGGGGGGCTGAATTGGTAGGTGCTATCAAACATGCCGGCCAGCAATTAGAAAATTTAGTAAAAGACACCAATGAAAACTTGGTAGTTAAAGTTGCGGATATCAATGATATGTCGTCGCAAATATTTTCTTTAAATCGTCAAATTAGTAATATTGAAGTTAATGACAGGGATCATGCTAATGACTTGCGAGATAAACGAGATTTGATAGTTGATAAATTATCGCGTATTGGTAATGTCCGGGTTTATGAAAATAATAATCATGGTTATATTGTTCAACTTGGTAATGTGACGCTTGTTGATGCTAGTCGCGTTACGAAACTAGGCGTAGCGGCTTCACCGGATCCAGATTATAATTATGAAGTTAGAGACGTTGTGGTAGAGGGAAGTGTTCCTCTTCAAAAAGTTGAAGTTAATTCTGGCGAACTGCATGCTATGCAGGAAGCCAATACGACATTAGCTAAAGGTTATATGGATAAGCTGGCAACAGTAAGCCGGTTTTTGTTACAGGAGTTCAATGGTGTTCATCGTGCTGGTTATGGTAGTGATAATTCTACTGGTCACAATTTTTTTGGAACTGCAAATGTTGATTATAAAGCGGCTTCTCAAATGAAAAATGGCGAATGGATGAAGGCTTTAAAGATTAATGATGAACTTTATGATGCGAATGGATTAGCTAAAATTGCGGCTAAAACATCCGAAATAAAGTCGGTAATCCAGTCTAACGCTAACGGTGGAAAAGGAACAGTAAGTGGTACGTATATACCGTCGGCAGGAAATGCCGATAAGTATATGAATTTTCAATTGAGTATGACGGCCGGTGGCCTTCAATATACGATTCGGGATGAAAAAAACAATGTGCTGGAAACTAATCTGGCTACAATTGACGGTGCTGGTTCGTATACTTTGCCGTATGGTTTGACTTTTAGTATTGCATCGCCGGGAGCTTCAGTAGGTGATAGTTATAGTTTCAGTGTTCCGCAGGGCAATGCGAGCGGGGATAATGCCACTCTTTTGGCTAATGCATTGAAAGAGCCAACGGATGCAAATTCATCAGTGCTTAAAGGGGCGGCATTGGATGATTATTACTCGTCAATGATTGCGGACCTTGGAATTAAAGCGCAGTCTCGTAAACGTCTGGCGGATAATCAGCAAGCGTTGGTAAATCAAATTAATGGCTGGCGGCAGTCAGTTAGTGGTGTTAATATTGATGAAGAAATGACGGATATGATCCGCTTCCAGAAAGGCTATAATGCCGCCGCTAGGGTTGTGACCAGTATGGATGAAATGTTGGATAAATTGATTAACGGTACTGGATTAGTTGGACGATAGGGGATGGTATAAGTGCGAATTTCAAATAATATGGTAGTATATAATTTTTTAAACAGCATGGATAAGTCCCAAAATCGGATGAATAATATTCAAGAACAGCTATCTGATGGGAAACTAGTTCATCGTCCCTCGGACGATCCTATTCGGGCGTACCGTGGTATGCGGTTTAATGTCGATTTAGTAATGAATGATCAGTATCAACAAAATATGAGAGATGCTTTGGCTTGGATGAATCAGACTGACAGCGCGTTATCAGATTTGAGCGATCTCACTCAGCGGGCTAAGGAACTTGTCATTCAGGCGATAAGTGCAAACCCGGAAATTGGACAAGAAGCGTTGGGGGCCCAGGTGGATGGCCTGATTAATCAAGCTGTACATGATGGTAACACTCAAATCGGGGATCGGTATATTTTTGCTGGTCAGCAGGATAAGGTACAAGATGGGCCGTTTAAACGGATGACAATTAATGTGGATGGGGTTCCCAAGGAGTATGTAGTTTATCGTGGCGATCTGAATAAGGTTTCAATGTCAATTCAGGCTGGTGGTCATGAGCCTAAACGAGATAGCGTTAACGTTACTGGCGAGGAAGTTTTTGGACCGATGACTATGGTTACGGATAGCGTTACTGGGCAAACCTATGCTACCGCCAGTTACTTTACTGATATGCTCAATATGAAAAATGATTTGGCAAGTGGCAAGGCCGATCTTGTGAAATTATCCAATGTAGGTTTAGCTCAAATTGATGCAGCTCATGATCGGTTGCTTTTAGCACAGTCAAAGATTGGCGCACGCGTGGCCAGCTATCAGATGGCGGAAGGGATGATGCGTGCTACTAATGGCACTATTACAGAAAATGCATCCTCCAACGATGATGTTAATATTGCCAAGGCTACGATTGACTTCAAGAATAATGAGAATGTTTATAATGCCGCTCTAGCAATAGGTTCCAAAATTATGCCGCCGTCCTTAGTTGATTTTCTTAAATAAGGGGAGGCGTGGATAAGTGATTCATGGAAGATTAACTATTGATCAAACACCATGTCGTGCATCCTATGGGATATTGACGCCAACGGCACGTCTTTGGCAAACAGTTGCTGAAAATCAAACTGAATTTTTAGAGAGTCTTGCTGAAACTAGCGAGAACGGGGATCGTTTGGCTAGAATTTGGAATAAAGCTAATGCTATTGAAGAAATTGCGGCTGAAGCCTATGGCTATCATCCAAAGGAAGTCGCGGTAAAGTGTATCGAACGACCTATTATCAACTGGGATCCTGAGGGGGGCAATTTAGTTAATATTCGTGTATGATTGCAGGAAATTTCTAAACCTAAATAGAGGTGAAACTAATGGTGATCAAGTCAACTCGACTGGGGAAACTTGATGTTCCGAAAGATTTAATTATCAAGTTTCCCATGGGATTGCTTGGTTTTAATGACGAAGTGTTGTTTGCTTTGGTACCGCAGGGGGAAAACAGTCCATTTGCGTTTTTGCAATCAGCGTCGGATCCGGATCTTACTTTTTTTGTAGTTGAGCCGTTTACCTTTTTTTCAGACTATGAGTTTGAGCTAAATGAAGAGTATCAACAAGAACTTGAGTTGGTTGATTCGTCCCAAGTGAAAATATACAATATCGTAACGATTAAGGATAAAGTGGAGGAAATGACCGCAAATCTCTTGGCACCAGTTATTGTTAATATGGAAACTAAAACAGCCAGACAGGTGGTACTGGAGAAGGTTACCTATTCTACTCGTCATCGGATTTTTCCTCAGGGGTTGTCTCACAGCGCAGACGGGGGGGACAAGTAATGCTTGCTCTTACTCGAAAGGTTGGAGAACAGATTATAATTGGTGATAATATTGTAATTACTGTCGTAGACGTTAAGGGCGATGGAGTTCGTTTAGGAATTGATGCTCCGAGGGAGATCCGGATTTACCGTGGCGAAATTTATCAGGCTGTAGTTGCTGAAAATAAAGAAGCAACGGTGCCGCTTGATGTTGGGTGTCTCAATGTACTTAAAGATATTGTGAAGATACCTTCTAAAAAGAACGGATAAACCTTGCGGCAGCAAGGTTTTTGTTTTTTGGACAGATAATTTATAAAGTTAATTATAGCAATAATATTGAGCTTTTATGAGAAAACAGAAGAATATTGAAGACAACTTATAATTATGGCCTAATTTGAAGCTTAATTATTGCCCGGAATGCTCGATATAATGTTTGAAGATGTCTAGTATGGCTTTATTACTGGCGGCCGACAGCGATAAGGCCTTAGACATAATAAGAGGGGCAAGGATGCCCCCACCTAAATTCAAGGAGGAATAAAATAATGATTATTAATCACAACGTTGCGGCTCTTAACACTTACAACCGTTTGGCTGCTAATAACACGCAGACTAACAAATCTCTCGAAAAATTGTCTTCAGGTCTTAGAATTAATCGCGCTGGCGATGACGCTGCAGGCTTGGCAATTTCAGAAAAAATGCGTGGTCAGATTCGTGGTCTTGACCAAGCAGTTCGTAACTCCCAAGATGGTATATCACTTATCCAAACCGCTGAAGGTGCTTTGAATGAAACTCACAGCATTCTCCAACGTATGCGTGAAATAGGCGTTCAGTCTGCAAGTGATACCAATACCAACGAAGACCGTGGCCAACTGCAAAAAGAAATGGATCAGTTGACCAACGAAGTTGACCGTATCGGTGCTACTACTCAGTTCAATACTAAGAACCTGATTGATGGTAGCCTGAGCGGCGTTAGCACTTCGGTTGAAGGAAAAATGGTTTCAGTTCAATCCAATCAGAATATTGATTTTCAAGCTACCCCCGAAGGTGCTAACGCTATAAAGAACATTGCAGATACTGACACCGTACGTATCCGTGCTACTGGTAAAGATGATAAAGGTGCGCTGCAATTTGAAGTGAAATCTGCTCTGGGTGACGTTAAAGACGTAACCGTTGATGCAGCTGCTGGTACTGTTAAACTTGGAGCGGACACTATTGGTACGATCAAGGGTGATAAATGGAATGTTGGTGATACCCTGACCTTGAGCTTTACTAAAGCAGAAGCTGCTAGCGAAACTGACAATGCTTTGCACTTCCAAATTGGTGCTAATACTGCTCAGGAAATTACTGTAGGTATTGGCGACATGCGCGCTGCTGCTATTGGTGTAAGAAATAAACAAGGCGAAAGCTTGCGTGTTGACACTCAGTATGGTGCTGAAGCTACCATTGCTCAAATTGATGCAGCTATGACCAAGGTTTCAACTCAGCGTTCGTCTTTGGGTGCTTATCAAAATCGTTTGGAGCACACCATTAACAACCTCGGCGCTTCTTCTGAAAACTTGACTGCTGCTGAATCGCGTGTTCGCGACGTAGATATGGCTAAAGAAATGATGAGCTTCACTAAGAGCAACATCATTAGCCAGGCTGCGACTTCAATGTTGGCACAAGCTAACCAACAACCACAAGGCGTTCTGCAATTGCTCCGCTAATATGGTTCTGTCAGGCCCTCTCGCGTTAAGTGAGGGGGCCTGTTTTATCTTAAGGTGAAACTATGCTGAAGAATTTAAAGCATCGAGTAAAAGAGTGGAAAATGTTGTGAATGCTTCTTCTCAATCACAAACTTTGGTGGTTTTAAAAAATTATTTACTAAGCGGACTTATTTTATTGACCTTGGATATACGAATCTATCGGACCCATATTTATCGAATTTATTTTGTTAATGACATGCGAAAATTGGTTGAGAATTTCTCACTGACGATAAAATTTGATTACTTTTCATTAGGTAATGATGTGTAGAAAACGTTTTTGATCGTTTGATTAAAAATAAAATTCCGTTACGGTATATGGTGTGGGATAATTTCGGCTGGATGTTATTTAAGTAATTTGTAGATATATGTAGAAAATTAAACATGATAAATATGCTATTTTTTCTAAAGATTTTTTACAAACCATACGATATAAGTTATATAAAGTATGTTTGTGAGGTGGCTATATATGGACGTTAAAATAGCTGGAGTTTTTGATTCAGTGGGGACCCCTGGCATGGGTGACAATAGTTTAAAGCAGGGAAGTGGTGTTCGCGGTGTAGGTTCACAAGAGGATGCTAGCCGGGAAATAAATAATAATAAGCGCGAAATCACGGAACAAGAACTTGATAAAATGACTCAGGATATGAATAAGTTTATGCAGGATTTAAATGCGGATTTACACTTTAAACTTCACGAAAAGACTCAAAGACTAATGGTACAGTTAGTAGATTCGCGTAGTCAGAGTGTACTGAAGGAGTTCCCTCCACATGAATTTTTAGATACTATTGCTAAAATCAGCGAAGCAGTAGGAGCATTTTTGGATAAAAAGGTGTAACCGTATTGACTATGAATAAACGGTTGCCAGGAGGTGTTGTATGGCTGGACAAAGAATATTTGGTCTGTCCGGGTCAGGTATGGATGTCGACTCTATGGTTAAGCAACTAATGCAAGCCAAGCGTGCGCAATTTAATAAGTTGTATCAAAACCGGACATTGTTAGAATGGAAGAAATCGGACTACACGGATACAAATAAGAATATTAATGATTTCAGAAATACATTGGTTGGGTATAAAATGTCGGGAGCATTATCAATAAGAACGGTATCGTCAACTAAGGCGGAAGTGGCGACCGCAACGGCTAATGCTGAGGCTAATAATATAAGTCATACCTTATCAGTAGAACAGCTTGCTACCGGTGTCCAATTGGGTAGTGTCGGAAATATAACTAATGGTGCTAGTAAAGATACTATTGCCAAACAATTTTACGGCGGTAATGCACCAACAGAACCAATTACGCTATCGATTGCCAATGGTACCGCATCAGCTAAGCTTACAATAGATCCTAATAAGAGTATTTATGATGTGGTTAATCAGATTAATTCTGCTAAAATTAATGTTACAGCGAATTATGATGCGACGCTCGACCGATTCTTTATTAATACTGCGAATACAGGGGCAAACAGCGGCATTGATTTTTCGGGAAGTGATATTAATGGCTTGGATTTTATAACTAATAAATTAGCTATAAGCAGTGAACCGAAGAATGGGGTAGATGCTAAGTTTAGTTTAGACGGGGTAGGGATGACTGAGGAATCCAATAGTTTTACTATTTCTGGTGTGTCATATAATCTTTCGGCGTTGGGTGAAACTAAACTTAATGTTGCTACTGATGTGGATAAGACGGTTGCTAGCATTAAGGGCTTTGTTGATGCTTATAACAAGATGTTAGACTCTGTAAATGACAAATTAGCTGAACCTCGGTATCGGGATTATATGCCGCTAACGGATGATCAAAAGAAAGACATGAAGGAAACTGAAATTACCGCTTGGGAAAAGAAAGCCAAAAGTGGAATGTTGGCTAAGGATCCGACACTACAAAATTTTGTTTATGGTATGCGCAGTGCGCTGTCGACGCCTGTAGATGGAGTAAGTGGTACTTATAATAGTGCAGCTTCTCTTGGGATAACATCTGGGGCTTATACTGAGGAAGGGCACGTTTATCTTGATGACTCGAAATTACGGGCAGCGATTACGGCTGATCCTGATGCGGTGTTGAAGGTATTTGGCTCAAATGGTGGCGCTAAAAACGGTATTGCCTTTAAATTGGATAGTGTAGTTGATACTGTACGGAAACAGATTACTACTGTTGCTGGCAGGTCGGCTGCGAATGATAATACTAGTTCAATCGGACGCCAGATTAATAGTTACACTTCAGATATAAAGGAGAATGAACTTAATTTAAAAACGGCGGAAAATCGTTACTACCAAGAATTCAGCGCAATGGAAAAGGCAATTAATAAGATGAATTCGCAAAGTTCGTGGATTTCCCAGCAGATGAGTGGTAAATAACCTGGATGGATTATATTAAGGGGGACATTATATGAATGCTGCTACAACGGCGAATGCATATAAGACTCAGCAAATAATGACTGCTTCTAAGGAAGAATTGACCCTGATGCTATATAATGGTGCCATCCGGTTTGCTAATGAGAGTTTTAAGGCTATGGAAGCAGGCGACATGGAAAAAGCTCACACTGCAAATTTGCGAGCTCAAGAAATAGTTCAGGAGTTTATAGTTACGCTTGATATGAATTATGACATAGCAAAAGACATGTATTCGCTCTATGAATATATAAAGTTTAGATTAGTTCAAGCTAATATTCAAAAGGATAATGGGCAACTTAGTGAAGCTCGGGATATGCTTGCTGAGCTTAGAGATGCGTGGTTTCAGGCAATGAAGCAAGTACGGGTTGCGGAGGCTGTAGGAAAATGAGCGATAGGTGTCAGCAGGTTTGCGGGCATTGGCAGGATTATCTGTTTTTGACTAAGGAAATTGGTAAGTTCTTAGCCCAGGATAATGTTGGCATGATATTAAATTTATTGGAACAACGTGAGCGGCTACAGGAAGAAATTGAGCGGGTTGAAGATGGTGAGTATAGGAACTCTGTGGAAGGGCAACAATTTATTAGGCAAGTTGGGAAGTATAACGACATGTTGAGATTACACATGGAAAAGTTGCGCAATCAGATAGAAAAACAGCAAAAGATAGCGGTGGCTTATGACGGACTGATACAAGGAGTGCGTGGTAATCAAATGGATCAAAAGGGCTAATTTATTTAGCCTTATTTTTTTACTTGCATTTTTAGCGATTGAAACTTATAATGTGGGGTAAAGAACCTTTTGCTTAGGTCTGTGGTTGAAAGTCGAGGCCAGTCGCAGGCGAAACGATCCACATAAGAAGTCCAAGGTGACTTTGAGCATGGTGCGGCTTAGATGTAAGTCCTGCCGACCTAGTGTAGATGTAGGTCGAGAGGGGTAGTAGTGAGGAGATTGAGTTCTTAGTAGCAAAACTTCCAGCAGGCGAGTGTGGGGGCAAAGACCAGGTCGGCTAAGCGATGGTTTTTTAGTATCATGGTAAAGGTGAGGGGATATCGTTAATGGCTTTCGAGGACAAAACGTTAAAGTGCAAAGATTGTGGAGCTGACTTTGTGTTTTCAGCTGGTGAACAGGAGTTTTATGCTGAAAAAGGGTTTGAAAATGAACCGGCGCGTTGCCGTGATTGCCGTGATGCGAGGAGACGTAGCCGTGATGGCGGTGAAGCCCGTCCGCAACGCGAAATGCATGAAGCCGTTTGTGCTGAGTGTGGAGTAACAACGCAGGTGCCGTTCCGACCGCGCAATGATCGTCCGATTTATTGTCGCGATTGTTTTGCTGCGAAGAAGAACGATTTTTAATAAATCTACGAGTATTTCAATTAGTATTATTCCCCAGTTTATCCCCAAAAAAACCCCCGGTTTTTGGGGGTTATCCACATAATTATCCACATTATCCACAAGTATTTAACAAACTTCGAGGCAACCGAATTTTTAAAATTTAGAGTCTGATACCATATTCGTGTCTTTGGGATATAGCGGATGAAAAAAGTAAGGACTATATATATGCTTTGCTGTGAGTATTATAAAGTCTGTTGGTAGCGAGAGGGGGTATATGCAGAAACCCGTAAATTATTAGTGAGACGTTTGGACGATTGATGGTGATATCCCCCTTAATTTGACATAAATTTTATTGACAGCTTTCTCTGCGTATGTCTATAATCATATTATGACACTAGGGCCGTTGAGAAAGTCTTTTTGCATATTTGCGAAAAGCTTTTTGAACGGCTTCTTTTAGGAATAAACAGGTAAGGAGAGATTATGGAATTTAATTTTGGTCTTATTGCACAGTCATTTCCGCTATTATTAGCCGGCGCGGTTGTTACTATCCAAATAACCGCGTTGAGTGTTGGGTTTGGATTGTTAATTGGGATGTTTGCTGGCATGGGGCGAATCTCAAAGCTTTGGTTTGTACGGTTTATTTCGACAGTGTATGTCGACTTTATTCGGGGTACTCCGTTATTGGTGCAAATTTTTCTTATTTATTTTGCACTTCCGATGATTGTCGGTACGCGGATTAATCCTTTTGTGGCTGCAATTACTGCTTGTAGTATTAATAGCGGCGCCTATATTGCTGAGATTTTTCGTGCTGGTATTCAGTCTATCGACAAGGGGCAAATGGAGGCAGGCAGGTCGTTGGGGATGAGCTGGGGGCAGACTATGTATTATGTGATTTTACCCCAAGCCTTTAAAAGGATTATCCCACCACTTGGGAATGAATTTATTGCTATGTTGAAGGATTCGTCGCTTGTGTCGGTTATCGGGTTCGAAGAGCTTACTAGGCGTGGCCAACTTATTATCGCTCGCACGTATGGGGCGTTTGAGATATGGATGACGGTAGCGGTAATTTATCTAGTTATGACGCTTACCATTTCTCGGTTAGTGGATTATCTCGAAAGGAGGTATAAGATTGATGATAAGCATTAAACAAGTACATAAATACTTTGGAAAATTGCATGTCTTAAAAGGGATTGATACTGAGATTAAAGAAAAGGAAGTTGTTGTAATCATAGGGCCAAGCGGTTCTGGAAAAAGCACATTGCTCAGATGCATCAATTACTTAGAACAATATAGTCAAGGCGAAATAATTGTTGACGGTATTCCTCTTACCGGGGAGGCCAATATAAATAAGATTCGTACCGAAGTCGGAATGGTGTTTCAACGTTTTAACTTGTTTCCACATATGACAGTGTTGGCTAACATAATGTTGTCTCCGATGAAGGTGCGGAAAATAACTCGCATTGAAGCAGAAAAGATTGCCCATGATTTGCTAAAAAAGGTCGGGTTGTCGGATAAGGATAACGCATATCCTGAACAATTGTCAGGCGGTCAGCAACAACGGGTTGCGATTGCTCGGGCACTGGCAATGCGGCCCAAAGTAATGTTGTTTGATGAGCCTACGTCAGCGCTTGATCCGGAGATGATTAATGAAGTTCTAGATGTCATGAAGACGCTGGCTAATGAGGGGATGACGATGGTCGTTGTAACTCATGAAATGGGTTTTGCTAGAGAGGTTGGTGATCGGGTTATTTTTATGGATGAAGGCCGTATTATTGAAGAAGGTACTCCAACAGATTTCTTTACAAATGCCCGGGAGGAAAGGACGAAAAATTTCTTATCTAAGATTTTGTAGGTTTGGTGACAAGAGGTGGCAGCATTGACACCATTATCCAGTTATGCTATAGTAGGTTTTGCATCACACTGTGACTTGCAGTACACTGTTAGGAGGAATTTTGTAGATGATCGGCAAAGTAAAGTGGTTTAGTGCGGAAAAGGGTTATGGCTTCCTTGAGAGGGAAGATGGCGGGGACGTTTTTGTTCATTTTTCCGCAATCCAAGATCAAGGATTTAAAACCTTGGTTGAGGGACAAGAGGTACAGTTTGAAATAGTCGAAGGAGCTCGCGGACCTCAAGCTTCTAATGTAACCAAATTGTAATTAATTACCCGGCTAGTAGCTACTAGCCGGGTTTCGAATTTATAAGCCAGATAATATTTTGAGGTATTGTCAAATAAGGATTATTTTAAAAACATCAAATTTTTAACAGGAATTTTTACCTTTTAAGGGAATAATACTAAATAAGATTTCTGAAAGGAGCTGGGATTATGGCTATGACTGTACGAGGTAAAAACATCGAAGTTACGCCGGCATTAAAAGATTATGTTGAAAAACGTATTGGCAAAATCACCAAGCACTTTGAAACCTTGAATGACATTATTGTAATATTGACTGTGGAAAAAGGTCGCCATATTGTAGAAGTTACGGTGCCGGTTAACGGTATGCTACTACGAGGTGAAGAGTCAACTACCGATATGTATGCATCTATCGATCTTGTTATTGATAAGCTTGAGAAGCAAATCGAAAAATATAAAACAAAATTGACTCGAAAATTACGTAACAGTGGTGTGCTTAAAGGTGAGGTTGCTAGCAGTGGACATGATTTGGAGGTAGATGAGTTTAAGATCGTCAAGACAAAACGTTTTGCTGTAAAGCCGATGACTACTGAAGAAGCTATTATGCAGATGAATTTAATAAATCATGACTTTTTTGTTTTTACCAATGCGGAAACTGAGGATGTAAATGTCCTCTATCGGCGTAAAGATGGTAATTATGGGTTAATTGAACCTGAATTCTAAAAAAAATAGGGAACCGGGGATTACTCCCCGGTTCTTATCATGTGTATGCCTCTGCATTTTATTATATAGGCTAATATATTAGCTTAACAGCTCTTCAGTCAGACTCAGTTCATCAAGAACGATGGCTTTGGCAGTAAACTCCTCTTTTGATATTAAGCCTTTTTCCATTAATAACTCTAGGATAACAGCTACTGCCAGGGTGTTTTTGTAATCAACATCTTTCATATCCGCAATATGACCAGCAATTTCGAGTAATGATGGGTTCATAAAGTGCCTCCCTATCAGAATATTAATGCATGTTCAGTCTCTAATTATTTCCATATTAAGGGCCGTATATTCAAACTGATGGGTAAATAGTGCAAAGTGTTGTGTAAAGAGAATGGTTGTTATAACGACGTTAGGGAAGAAAAAACGATACCGATTGATTAATCGAACAGATCTGTCCCATTTTTTGACTTATTGGTAGCATTCTGCTAAAATTTTAAGATAGGCATAAAGGAGATGATACTGGTTGTTAAAATTTCTGAAGAAATTATTTGGTGATGATAATGAGCGGGAAATCAAGCGCTTGATGAAATACGTAGAAGCTATTAATGCGTTTGAACCCGATATTGAAAGGCTTAGTGATAATTCGCTTGCTACCAAAACAACTGAATTTAAGGAGCGCCTGGAAGCGGGCGAGACTTTAGAAGACATTTTGCCGGAAGCGTTTGCTGTTGTGCGGGAGGCCTCTAGGCGGGTGCTAGGTATGCGACATTTCGACGAACAGCTTTTAGGCGGTTTGACATTACATGGTGGAAATATTGCTGAGATGCGTACAGGTGAAGGAAAGACTCTTGTGGCGACTTTGCCAGTTTATCTTAATGCCTTGACCGGAAAGGGAGTTCATGTAGTCACGGTAAATGATTATTTGGCTAAGCGTGACAGTGAATGGATGGGTAAAGTATATAGATTCCTTGGCCTAAGCGTGGGTTTGATTGTGCACGGTCTGGATTTTTCAGAACGAAAAATGGCTTACAATACGGATGTTACTTACGGTACTAATAATGAGTTTGGTTTTGATTACCTTCGCGATAACATGGTAATTCATCCTGACCAAATGGTTCAGAGGCCACTTAATTACGCTATCGTGGATGAAGTGGATAGTATTTTAGTTGATGAGGCTCGTACACCACTTATTATTTCTGGGCCCGGGGAAAAATCTACAGAGCTTTATACAGTGCTGTCAAAAGTTGTGCCAAAACTTAATGAAACTGAAGATTATACTGTAGATGAAAAGGCTCATACGGTAGCACCTACCGAAAGTGGCATTGCTAAGGCAGAACGGATGCTCAATGTTAAGAATCTTTATGAGAGTGAAAATATGGAGTTGTCTCATCACTTTAATCAGGCGTTAAAGGCTTGTGCGCTTATGAAACGGGATCGCGATTATGTGGTAAAAGATGGCGAAGTTATTATTGTTGATGAGTTTACAGGTCGGTTGATGTTTGGACGACGTTATTCGGATGGTTTGCACCAAGCGATTGAAGCTAAAGAAGGTGTGAAGATTGAGCGGGAAAGTCAAACGTTGGCATCTATAACCTTCCAAAATTATTTTCGGATGTATAGTAAATTAGGTGGTATGACCGGTACAGCAAAGACAGAAGAGGAAGAATTCCGCAAAATTTATGGTTTGGATGTAATTGTTATTCCTACGCATATGTCAGTTGTCCGGGCAGATTTGCCTGACGTTATTTATAAGAACAAAAAAGCTAAGTATAAAGCCGTTATTCAAGACATTGTTGAGCGAAATGCCAAGGGACAGCCGATATTGGTAGGTACTACGTCTATTGTTCAGTCAGAAGAACTTAGCGATTTATTGAAGAAACAAGGCGTGACGCATAATGTACTTAACGCTAAATATCATGAAAAAGAGGCGCAGATTGTAGCGTTAGCTGGTCAACGAGATGCGGTTACGATTGCTACTAATATGGCTGGCCGTGGTACTGATATTGTTTTGGGTGAAGGCGTAGATTCGATTGGTGGTTTGCATATTATTGGTACAGAGCGCCATGAGAGCCGCCGGATTGATAATCAACTGCGAGGTCGGTCAGGTCGACAGGGCGATCCTGGGTCTACTCGCTTTTATTTGTCACTTGAGGATGATTTGATGCGGCTTTTCGGATCGGATAATATTGCCAGCGTCATGGAAAAATTGGGAATGGAAGAGAATGAGCCTATTGAGCATAGTCTGATTACCCGCTCAATTGAACAAGCTCAGAAAAAGGTTGAAGCCCGCAATTTTGATATCCGTAAACATGTTTTGGAATATGACGATGTCATGAATCAGCAACGGGAAGTTATTTATAGTCAGCGGCGCAAAATACTTATGGGTGGATCAATGCGGGAAAATATTTTCTCTATGATTGAAAAAATTATAGGTCAGGGAATGGAGTTGTATGCTAACGAAAAGGTATATCCTGAAGAGTGGGATTATCAGGGACTCATTGATTATGCTGAAGGCTTTTTTGCGCCACAGGGTGAGCTAAAACAGGAAGTTCTGAGCACTTTAAGTCGGACTGAGCTTAGTGAAGCATTATTAACAGCTGCTACTAAGGGGTATGATATTCGGGAGTCGGTTTTTGGCTCCGATAATATGCGGGAACTTGAAAAAGTAGTTATGCTTAAGGTTGTGGACGGTAAGTGGATGGAACACTTAGATGCAATGGATATGTTGCGGGAAGGAATCGGGCTTCGTGCTTATGGACAAAAAAATCCGCTTATAGAGTATAAAATTGAAGCGTTTGATATGTTTCAACAGATGATTGACATTATCCAAGAAGAGATCGTCCATTATATTTATCGGGTGAATATTATTACTCAGCCGGAAGATCACTTGCAGAATGCCCATGCTAATCACGGTGAAGAGGAGACCGGCAAAGCGCCTATTGTAAATTCGGATACTGTCGGGCGTAATGATTTATGCCCATGTGGTTCAGGCAAAAAGTATAAAAAGTGTTGCGGTGCAGGAAAATAAATTTTCGTTATTTCGCATTATATTGTAAAATTACAAATAAAATTTAGGGGGAAGCAAGTTGTTATTGGAGGATTTACGGCGACCAGTGGAGGATTTGGCAGTTAGATTAGATGAAGTAAGGGCTTCTCTTTGACGTAACGGCTAAAGAGCTAGAAATCGCTGAATTAGAACATAAAATGGCGGCACCTGATTTTTGGAATGATCCCGATAGTGCCCAAAAAACGATGCAACAAATGACTAGGCTAAAAGACAGTGTTGGACAGTATTTTGATTTATCTGGTAGGCATAGTGACGTGATGGTTTTGTGGCAACTGGGTATGGATGAACAAGATGAAAGGGTTTATCCAGAAGTGGAAGAAGCAATAGTGTCCTTGTCTAAGGAATTGGATTTGCTGGAAATGACGTTGATGTTGTCTGGTGAATATGATGTCAATAATGCTATCGTTACTTTACATGCCGGGGCCGGTGGCACGGAAGCTCAAGATTGGGTTCAGATGCTACTTAGAATGTATGTCCGGTGGGCGGAGAAAAATAAATATAAGGTTGAAATGATGGATTTCCTGGCTGGGGATGAGGCTGGTGTAAAGAGTGCAACTATTTTAGTGTCCGGTATTAACGCCTATGGTTATCTCAAAGCTGAAAAAGGGGTGCACCGCTTAGTGCGGATATCGCCGTTTGATGCTTCTGGCCGGAGGCATACGTCCTTTGCCGCAGTAGATGTCATGCCTGAAATTGATGATAACATTGAAGTTAATATAGATATGGCTGATGTTCGGGTAGATACGTTTCGGGCTAGTGGTGCTGGAGGCCAGCACATCAATAAAACTGATTCTGCGGTTCGCATGACTCATATGCCCACAGGTATTGTCGTGCAATGTCAGAATGAACGCTCACAGATTCAAAATCGCGAGCAATGTATGCGACTTCTACGGGCTAAATTGTTCGAATTAGAGCGGCAGAAGCAAGCGGATATAAAAGGTGAATTAAGTGGTGATTATCAGGCTATTGAGTGGGGCAGTCAAATTAGGTCTTATGTTTTTCATCCATATAATTTAGTTAAAGATCATCGTACAGGAGCTGAAACTGGCAATGTTCAGGCGGTTATGGATGGAGACCTTGGCGAATTTATTGAAGCCTATTTAAAGCAGGAAAAGAGTGCCGAAAAGTAGGGAGGCGTTCTTAAGTGAGTAAACGGTTAAAATGGATTTTTGGCTTAGTTTTGGCCGTAGTTATCATTGAGGAACTTTGTTTGCCTTGGCTGGTAAGTTCTTGTGTGACCCTTGGTATGGCTGAAATATTGGCGACTGAGCGAGTGACGGTGTCGATAGAAAAACGGCCGGCATTGGCGATGGTCGCTGGACTCTTTGATCGTATAGCTGTAAAAACGGAAAACGCTAAAGTCGATAAAATTAATTTTGCTGAATTTGACGTTGTTTTAACTGATGTAAAGCTAGATGCCCAGGCGCTTATCGGTCGGCGTCAGTTGGTAGTGCAGTCGGCAGGTGATGCTGAGCTTACTGCTGTACTGACTCAGGAGGAACTTAGCCGGTTTCTTAACCAGGCGGTAAAAGGGGTCAAAAATGCGGTTGTGACGGTGAGCGATAACCAAGTTAAAGTTAATGGCGATTTTGGCTTGAGCGGTATTGCCAGTGTAGCGGTAACTTTAGAGGGCCGGATTATTGCCGATGGACAGAAAATTAAATTTGTAACGGATCGATTTTTGATTAATAATACGCTTGTCGGAAAGCTTGGTGGAGCTGCACTCACAGAAGTGGTTTTAGCAGATTTAAAAAAACTTCCCTTTGGGGTGACGGTACGGACAATTAGCATGGATAATGGCAAAGTTACTGTTTATGCTGATAACCGTGTTAATTAGGGCTATAAGTTTTAGTATAATAAATGGATTGATTAGGAAAGATAAGGTGTCCGGACCTCGGTAGGTAGTGTTATTTTATGGCAAGGTGGAGAGAGGTTTGACTGATTTTAAATATAATCGTGCGTTATTGTTGTTAATTGTTGTTGGTTTTCTTGCGGCCCTTGTTATTGGTTGGCAGCGGCATATTGTTGAAGTGAATAATTCTTCCGTTGAGCTTGTGCTTGATTATGAAGATATTATCAGCTTAGCTCAGACCGAGGGGGTTTCTGAGCACCTTTTGATGCAGCAATTCAAGGATGCAGGTATTAATTCATTGGCGGTGTATGACAAGACACTGGAAAAACTTGAAAAAAATGGTAAAATAACAGTTGCAACTGGTGGGAACTTGCTGGCGCGGTATCGGATGGGAGAAAAGGCAGGGTTGCCCAACAACGATCAATATAATCCAATTGTTCCATCTTATGTGTATATATTTGCTGCCAGCCAAGAGGCTGGAGGCTTAGCGCTGTTTGAAGAAGTTAAAGACGATATTATTCGCCGTATTGGTAGCGAGCGGGTTAGAGAAGTGTCCCTTGATGGTGCTGGACGCTGTTTGGCAGTGGCGGCTAATTACGAAAAGTTATACAAAGATAATTTAGGGTTATCTACTGCGGAAATGCAGGATGTTACCAAGTATGGATATAATATCGTGGCACGACCTAGTAATTACCTTACAGCACAACCTCAAGACATTGAGAGTGAATTTAACAGGCTTTTGCCGTTTGATAATGTTACCGGAATTATGCCTGTGGGCGAAGCGGTTCTGGGCTATCCTAACTTAGTGTCGCTTTCAGCCGGGAAAATGCGGCAGATGGATTTGACATTGTATATGATTGAGCATCCGCTACAGTTGCAATTTTTAAAGCAGGATGGACTGTTGCCTCTTGCTGCGGATACTGGCTATAATGTTGCCCGAGTTTATGTTATTCCTAAAGATGAACAACCAAAACTCAAGATGAATGAAGCTATTCACCGTTGGGCAATTACCGTTGATCAGGAGCGCAATATCCGGGTAAATTTGCTACGAAAATATGATAAACCTGCACTGGGCATGTCTTTGATTGAGACTAATCTTAAATATGTGGCCGGCGTAAAACAGTCGTTGCTAGACCGTGGTTTTGTTATTGGACGAGCTGGCGTTTTTCAGCAGTACTATCCTAGTCGTTGGCTGTTAGCAATAATTGCAGTAGGTGCAACTGCTGCAGGGGTATTACTATTAACGTTGATTAGGCCGTTAGCATCGCGTTATCAGTATGCTTTATTAGTGCTGTTGTCCATAGTTTTAGTATTGCCGATTGTTGGCGGCGGAGGTACTTTGGCACGTCAGGCGATAGCTTTGGCTTGTGCTACAGTTTTTCCTGTATTGGCAATGACATGGCAGCTGGATCGTTGGAAAAATTGCCATCCGTTTAAGGGATCTGCAATATCGCGAATTATTGTCGATGGTGTTGGTGGTTTGGTTTTAATTACATTATTGTCGTTAGTGGGTGGCATATATGTAGGAGCAATCTTAGGTGATATTCGGTTTATGCTTGAGATTGAGATTTTTAGGGGGGTTAAACTGACATTTGTTTTGCCGCTGATTCTTATGACCATGACATATTTTTCACGATACAACCTTTTTAAAAGTATTGACAATGAAACGGGTGTTAGGGAAAAACTACTTAAAATCCTTAATTATCCGATATATCTAAAGACTTTGCTGGGAATTGGTGTTTTGGCGTTAGTCGGTTGGGTGTATGTTGGTCGGTCTGGTCATACTGCGGGGGTACCAGTGCCGGGTATTGAAGTAAAACTCAGGACTTTTTTGGAAAACGTTATGTATGCTAGGCCTCGCGAAAAAGAATTTATGATTGGTCATCCGGCTTTTCTGTTAGCGGTTATGGCGCTTTATCGACGGTGGCCGCAGCTGTGTCATTATTTTTTAGTGATTGTTGCTATTGTTGGTCAAGGTTCACTGGTCGAAACATTTGCTCATATCCGGACTCCTATCTTTATGTCGCTGGTGCGTGGGGTTGAAGGTATGGTTGTGGGGGCGGCCATCGGTATTGTAGCTGTAATCGTAGTACAGTTGTTGCATTATCTGTCGTTCATTTTGGGAAGGAGATCTGTCGTTGATGAGTAATATCGTGATTTCCGGCTATTACGGGTTTGCTAACGCCGGTGATGAGGCGATGTTGACGGCGATGATCGAAGCGTTGACCGCTGTCGACCCTGAGGTTAAAGTAACGGTTATTTCGGGAAATCCAGCGGACACTAAGCGCCGCCATGGGGTGGAAGCGGTGTATCGTTTGAACTATCCTGAAATTATGCGTGTTATAGCAAAAAGCCAGTTACTGATAAGCGGCGGAGGAAGTTTACTTCAGGATGTTACAAGTGATCGCAGTCTGTATTATTATTTAAGTATTATGATGTTGGCCAAAAAATTAGGAATACCAGTTATGTTGTATGCGCAAGGAATTGGTCCGGTTCAGGGGAATTTGGCCAAGGCGGCTACGCGCTATATAGGTAATACGGTTGATCTTATAACAGTACGCGATGATGAGTCATGTGATGAATTAAAGACATTGGGAGTTAAAAAACCGCCGATTTATGTTACTGCTGATCCGGTGTTGGCATTGCAACCGGTTGATCGGGAATTTGGGCGCAGGTTGTTAGGACAGTATCAATTAGGAGAAGCCAAACCTATAATTGGATTGTCGGCACGTGAGTGGAAGGATTGGGCTCATTACAAAAACATTATTGCTAGTGTGCTGGATAAAATTGTTGATGAGTTTGGGGCTAAGGTGGTCTTGTTGCCAATGCAGTGGCCGGAAGATTTTAGAGTGTCGCAGCTGATAAAAGAGCGAATGCATCGTCCGGCGGTACTTTTGGAAGAAAAGCTAACCACCAGCGAACTTTTGTCAGTGGTGGGTAATTTAGATATGTTGATTGGCATTAGATTGCATGCGTTGATTTTTGCTGCGGTAATGCATGTGCCAATGTTGGGAATTTCTTATGATCCTAAAATTGACCGATTTTTGGAAAGTATTAGCGATATACGGGCTGGAGCATTGCATAATATAACTACTGAAGAGTTAATGGGGCGAGTTAGGGGAAGATGGCCGGAGATTAGTATACCTAATACAAGCCGGGAGGAGCGTATTAGTGAGTTGCGCAGTAAAGCCTTCCGTAATGCGGAATTAGCGCTAGAACTAATTCAAAATCGAAGGCGAGGATAATTGATGAAAAAATGGCTAAAAAAATATATCGGAATAACAGTGGGAACGTTGATTACTGCAATTGCGCTAAACATGTTTTTAATTCCTAATAAAGTAGCCGCAGGCGGAGTAAGTGGTATGGCTACAGTAGTGCATTACTTGCTGGGCGTACCGGTAGGGGCCACGATGTTAGTGCTAAATATTCCGCTGTTTTTGGCCAGTGTTAAGGTTTTAGGAACTAAATTTGGGATAAGAACGTTGTATGGAGCAGTATTTTTGTCGGTATTTATTGATATTACTGCACCGTTTACACCGATATTAACGCATGATTTATTGCTAAGTTCGCTTTACGGCGGAGTTTTATCTGGTATTGGCATGGGAATGGTATTTCGTTTTGGAGGAACTACTGCAGGTACTGATTTAGCAGCCGCTATTATAAATAAATTAACAAAAATCAGTGTTGGTCAGGCGTTATTAATGGTTGATTTTTTTGTTATTGCGGCCGCTGGGCTGGCATTTGAAAGTGCGGAAATTTCTTTGTATGCATTAATCGCATTATTTTTAACTACCCATATTATTGATTTTGTTCAGGAAGGTCCTACTTCGGCGAAAGCATTTTTTATTGTTAGCAACCAGAATGAAATTGTAGCTAAGCGAATTATGGAAGAGCTGGGACGCGGTGTAACATTTTTTGCAGGCAAGGGTGGCTATAGCGGCCAGGATAAAGAAGTACTCTTTTGTGTGGTAGCTACCGGGGAGGTCAGCCAAGTAAAAGAATTAGTCCAGAGTGTTGATCCCAGCGCGTTTGTTATAGTAGCAGATACCCATGAGGTCATGGGCGAAGGCTTTACTTATATGTTAATGTAAATTTTTAACTTTAAAAGGAGGACTATTAATGACAACTAGACTCAATAGTGAAAAATTGGCTGAGTTGGCAGACCGAGCTCGGTCTGTTAGGACTAACATTGTAAAAATGATTACGGAAGCCCAGTCGGGGCATCCAGGCGGTTCGCTGTCAGCGGCTGATATATTGGTGACGTTGTACTTTGCGGAATTAAAGATAGATTCTAAAGCACCGAAGGCTAATGATCGTGATCGTTTTGTGCTTAGCAAAGGTCACGCAGCACCGGTTTTATATGCTACTTTAGCGGAAAAGGGCTTCTTTCCGATGGAGGAACTTCTTACTTTGCGAAAAATTGACAGCCGACTGCAGGGGCACCCGGAAATGAAAAATGTTCCTGGGGTGGATATGTCAACAGGGTCATTAGGACAAGGCCTAAGTGCTGCCAATGGGATGGCTTTAGCTGGTAAAATCGATGGTAGCGACTATCGTGTATATGCTCTTTTGGGTGATGGAGAATTAGAAGAAGGGCAAATTTGGGAAGCAGCAATGTTTGCAGCACACAATAAATTGGACAATCTTACGGCGTTTGTCGATAATAATGGTCTCCAAATTGATGGTCCGGTAGCGGAGGTAATGTCACCTTTGCCAATCCCTGATAAGTGGCGGGCTTTTGGTTGGAATGTCATTGAAATTGACGGGCATGATTATAATGCTATATATCAAGCTATTCAAACTGCTAAGACCGTTAAAGGTAAGCCAACAATGGTAGTTGCGGCTACTGTCAAAGGCAAAGGAATTTGTAAAATGGAAAATATGGTTGACTGGCATGGCAAGGCGCCTTCGCGTGAAGAATGTGAATTATTTTTAGCAGAATTAGATAATTAAGGGATGGTGAAACATAATGGGAAAAGCAACACGTGAGGCCTACGGCGAAGCACTTCGTGAGTTAGGCGGTAAAAATAAAGATATTGTTGTATTGGATGCTGATTTATCGAAATCAACAAAAACTAATCTTTTTGCCAAGGTTTATCCTGAGCGCTTTTTTGATGTTGGTATTGCGGAGCAAAATTTAGTCGGTACAGCAGCTGGACTTGCGGCTGCTGGCAAAATTCCGTTTGTGTCTACTTTTGCGATGTTTGCCGCAGGTCGGGCGTACGAACAGATTCGCAATTCAGTTTGTTATCCTAAACTGAATGTAAAAATTGCAGCTACTCATGCAGGTTTGACCGTAGGGGAGGATGGCGCATCACATCAAGCTATCGAAGATATTAGTCTTATGCGATCTATTCCTAATATGACAGTTATTGTACCGGCTGATGCTACGGAGACTTGTCAGGCGATTGATTTTGCGGCTCAATACAATGGGCCTGTATATATTCGTTTGGGACGGATGGGTGTGCCGGATATCTTCAGTGATGACTACAAATTTTGTTATGGCAAGGCAGTTAAATTGGCTGAGGGCAAGGATGTTACTATTATTGCTACAGGTGTTATGGTGTCAGTAGCGAGCGAAGCTGCTAAAGAACTGACAAAAGCCGGATTAACCGCCAGAGTGCTTAATATTCATACAATTAAGCCTATTGATCATTCAGCAATAATTGAGGCGGCTAAGGATACCGGTGCTATTGTAACTTGTGAAGAACACAGCATTATTGGTGGATTGGGCAGCGCGGTTGCCGAGGTACTGGTAGAAAATAGTCCTGTACCTATGGAACGAATTGGTGTACTGGATGTGTTTGGGGAGTCTGGTACTCCTAAAGGACTGTTGGTCAAATATAAGCTTACAGTTGCTGATATTGTCAGCGCGGCGCAAAAAGCAGTAAGTCGTAAAAAATGATCAGATGATAAATATAAAAAGACCCGCTGAAACATATGTTTAAAGCGGGTCTTTTTATATTTATTTGGAGGGGTACTATGGGCCAGTGTAGGAGTAGCCAAATAGGAAAACGGATTTTATGGCGCACAGGTATATTCTTGGTGGGCATAATAACCATGTTCAAGTTAGGTTCGGCTGCGGCAATGCTGTCTACTATGTTGGTATCTCTGGCAATTTATGCATGGGCATTTGGCTGGAAGTTCGCGGTAGGATTGGTCATCTTGCTATTTGTACATGAACTGGGGCATGTAATTGCGGCTGTAATTGTGGGATTAGGGCCATCCACGCCTCTTTTTGTTCCGTTTATTGGAGCGGTTATTAGTTTAAATCAGCCGCCGCACAATGCTAAAATGGCGGCAAATATTGCTATTGGTGGTCCAGCGTTTGGCACACTGAGTGCATTAATATTTTTGCTTGGTTATCTTTGGACCGATAGTATGTTAATGTTAGTTTTGGCATATACGGCTTGTATCGTAAATTTATTCAATTTAATACCATACGGTTTGCTTGATGGTGGTCGAATTGCGGCAGCTATCTGGCCCCGCATGTGGTGGTGGTGGGCTGCTCTAGCCGGAGGGCTATTTTTTTATACGCATAACTTCTTTTTACTTGTTATTCTTACAATTTCGCTTTATCATCTGTGGCGAGGCGGGCAAGTCAAATATGATGAGCGTTATTACGATCTCAGTCTTAGGCAGCGGATTAGGGTGGCGTGTTGGTACTTTGGTTTGGTGACTATGCTGGGAATATTAACCATATATGTAATTAATTTATTGAAGTAGTTGATACACTAATACTAAATTTGTGTATTTCAAAAGAGGTTTTTCTAGGCGAAAGTCGAATCTTACATGGTCGGGTATGCGTCGCAGTATTTATATTAAGTAAAGGAGGAGCGGGTTTATGATAAGTTTTCAGGGAGTATCAAAAGTATATGGCAAGGGTTCAGTTGCCCTCTCCGACGTAACGGTTGATATTGAAAAAGGAGATTTTATATTTGTAGTCGGCCCTAGCGGTGCAGGTAAGTCTACTTTTATCAAACTATTATTTAGGGAAATTTTGCCGACAAATGGTCGGCTTGTTATTAATGGCCGCGATATTGGAAAATTGACGCTGGCAGAAGTGCCATATTTGCGTCGTAATTTGGGTATTGTATTTCAGGATTATCGTTTATTGCCTAATAAAACGGTTTATGACAATATAGCTTTTGCCATGGAAGTCATTGAAGCATCACGACGGGAAATTCAGCGACGGGTTAACCACGTACTTAACTTGGTAAATCTGAGTAGTAAGACCGATACGTATCCAAACCAACTTTCTGGTGGTGAGCAGCAACGGGTGGCGATTGCCCGAGCTATTGTAAATAATCCTCAAGTGGTTATTGCGGACGAGCCTACCGGTAATCTAGACCCTGATACATCATGGGAGATTATGAAAATTTTTGAGCGCATCAATAAAGGTGGTACAACTATAGTAATGGCTACTCATGACAAACCGGTTGTTGATGCGATGAAAAAGCGGGTTATCGCTATTGAACAAGGCTGTATTGTCCGGGATCAGCCTAAAGGGGCGTACGGCTATGAAGATTAGAACAGTCAAGTATTTTATTAGAGAAGCGATTTCTTCGCTTAGACATAATGGGTTGATGAGTTTTGCTTCAGTCAGTACAGTGGCATTATCGCTGTTGATACTGGGGCTGTTTTTAGTGATGGTTCTTAATTTAAATAATATAGCATCTACCTTGGAATCTAAGGTTGAAATAACAGTATACTTGCAGGATAATCTTGGAGATTACGATAAACGACAAATTGGCACGAAGATTACTAAACTTTCTGGGGTAACGGAAGTAAATTTTGTTACTAAAGAAGATGCCCTTAAACGCTTCAAAGACAGACTGGGTGAGCAGCAGGGCTTGCTAAATGCACTGGGTGACACTAATCCGTTGCCAGATGCGTTTGAAGTTAAAGTAGACAAGCCTGATAACGTTAAGACGCTAGCGAATATGATTAGGTCAAGAGATTATTGAGCAACTTTTTGCTTTAACCAGAATGATTCGTATCGCTGGGTTGCTATTGATTGTGTTTTTAGCGTTGGCAGCACTGTTTATTATTTCTAATACTATTCGGATTACTGTGTTTGCCCGGCGCAAAGAAATTGGCATTATGAAGTATGTTGGGGCTACAGATTGGTTTATTCGGTGGCCATTTTTGCTTGAAGGAATGATTCTTGGCTTTAGTGGAGCCCTAATTTCGATACTGTTATTGTTAAAAATTTATGCAATCTTTACTCAACAAGTGTATGAGTCATTAGCTTTTTTGCCGTTGTTACCGCAAGTGGTTGTTACCAATATTAGTATCTTCCTGTTAGTAGTTGGCGCAGCCATCGGAGCGTTGGGAAGCACAATATCGCTTAGGCGATTTATGAAAGTTTAAGGGAGGAAGCCAATGTTTGAATTTAAGCGCCAGGTTGCGCTTGGCTTAACCTTGTTATTTATTTTTATGACTGTAGGGCAGGTGTCGGCACAAGGAACGCAAGATCAATTAAATGATGTGCGGCAACAGATGGAAGCCCAGCAATCCCGAATGAATCAGGCGCAGCAGCAAGTGGATACTTTATCTAATCAGCTGCAAGTCATCCAGAAGGATTTGGACGGAGCACTTGGTGAGTACAAAGAAATTACGGCTAGACGTAAAGCTACGGAACAGCAAATTGAAAACAATGCCGAAACATTAAAAAAGGCGGAAGAAACGCTTAAAAAGCGTAATACTGTTTTGAATAAACGAATGCGCGACATTTATGAAAATGGGCAGCTCAGCTATTTGGATGTTTTATTGGGGGCCAGTGATTTTAACGATTTTATCACGAGGCTGGAGTTTATAAAACGGATAATTCATCAGGATGTTGTCTTAATCACTACAGTTAAGAACGAAAGGGACATTGTGTTGGAAAAACGGGCCCAGTTGGAACAGGACAAAGCGACAGCTGTTGAATTGGAAAAAGCGGCCGAAGATAAAAAAAGTATTGTTGAGCAGCGTAAAAGAGAGCGGGAAACGTTGCTGAAAAAAGCTGTAGATGACCGTGATACCGCCGAGCAGACTTACCAGGAACTGCAGGCGATTTCCAAACGAATTGAAGAAATGTTGCAGCGTACTCAAAATGGCAGTTCCCAGGCGGTGGGGTCTACAGGGACGATGATGTGGCCGATTAGTGGTCCAATTACATCTGAGTATGGCTGGCGGACTCATCCTATTTTTGGTACGCAGCGTTATCATAGTGGCCTGGATATTGGCGCTGATTATGGTGATCCGATTCGGGCGGCGGACAGCGGAGTAGTTGTTTCTGCGGGCTGGCTTGGTGGTTATGGCAAGGCGGTGATCATTGATCATGGCGGTGGTCTATCTACCGTATATGGTCATAATTCCGAGATATTGGTGAGTGAAGGCGAGCACGTTACGAAAGGTCAGGTAATTGCGTTAGCTGGAGCTACTGGGTATGCTACAGGGCCGCATTGCCATTTTGAGGTTCGTCAAAATGGTTCGCCGGTTGATCCAATGAGTTATTTACCATAAAATGCATATAGGGCGGGATTTCTACATATAGTTTAGCTATAAGAGAAATCCCGCCAAGAAAAGCGAGGTGTTAGAAATTGTCTGACCGGCGTAAGCTTATTGCGGGGGCCATCAGTCTGGTGGTCGCCACTTTTCTTTTGACTTGTGGTGGATTTTATTATCTGTTGCATAGTTGGACCGGTGATGCCAAAGGTGCTATAAAACTTATCAAGGTTATCCAGCTTATTAAAGCCGAGTATGTTGAAGATATTGCGGTGGAAGATTTGATGGCTGGAGCGGTAAAAGGTGCAGTTAGTGCGTTAGGTGATCCCCATTCTATATATATGGATGCTAAGTTGTACAAAGAATTCATGATTGAAACTGAGGGATCATTTGGTGGTGTGGGGATTGTTCTTGGGGTCAAAGACAAGGTACTTACAGTTGTTTCGCCAATCGAAGGAACTCCTGGGGAACAGGCTGGTATTAAAAGCGGAGACCAAATTGTCAAGGTTGATGGACAGGATACAAAAGACATGGCACTTGACGAGGCGGTTAACAAAATTCGAGGCGCTATTGGTACTCAGGTAACATTAACTATTGTACGTGGGCAAGAAGTAAAAGATTATATGCTTAGTAGATCAAACATCCAAATAAAATCAGTTGCTAGCAAGATGCTGCCTAATAATATAGCCTATATTAGGTTGTCGGCGTTTAATGAAAATACGGGAAATGACTTTATTCATCAGTATCGGGAATTAGAAAAGGCCGGAATGAAAGGAATTATTCTTGATTTGAGGGATAATCCTGGCGGTTTGTTGCAGGAAAGTATTAAGGTAGCAAACTTGCTTGTGCCCAAAGGTCCAATTGTCTCGGTGGTAAATCGGGCAGGTGAACGGGAAACTTATGATTCTACTCTGGAAACGGTTAAATATCCTTTAATAGTGTTGGTCAATGGCGGTAGTGCCAGTGCTTCAGAAATAGTAGCGGGAGCCGTGCAGGATACTCAAGCTGGTATTCTTGTGGGCACTAAAACCTATGGTAAAGGCTCCGTGCAAACAATAAAAAGTCTATATGATAAGACTGCGGTAAAATTGACTATTGCTAAATATCTGACCCCAGCGGATCGCTCTATTAATGGGATTGGTATTGAACCTAATGTGAAGGTTGAGTTTCCGGCTAATGCCACTAATGATGTTCAGTTAGAGCAGGCTTTGGAAATTATCAAAGGCAAGATACAGTAGAAAAACTGAGCGGCGAACGAGATGTGTTCGTCGCTCAGTTTTTGTATATAATACCATTTATAAAATTACGTTTGACTAGGATAAGTTAATCAAACATGATATACCTGCTACTAATAAATAATATTTATTAAATTATAAATAAATAATCGTTAGCTGCAACTTGTTCGAACATATGTCCTGTGATACAATAATTGGAGAACGTTAGTTCTTGTTGGGTATAATAATACCATGGTTGTTGCCATAAGTTTACTAATGGCTTGACCAATGGAATCATTTTGAGTGAAATGGTGATTAACATGAGTATGGTGCCAAAGCTTAAGACCGCATATCAGGAAGGTAGTGCTTCATTTCAGGTGAGTGCTCCGTTTGTGCCTACTGGTGATCAGCCACAGGCGATTGACAAGTTGACTGCAGGAATAAATAATGGCAATTGGGCTCAGGTTTTGTTAGGGGCTACAGGCACTGGTAAGACATTTACCATGGCAAAGGTAGTTGAAGCAGTACAAAAACCGACTTTGGTCATTGCGCACAATAAAACTTTGGCAGCTCAGCTAGCCAGCGAATTTAAAGAGTTTTTTCCGAATAATGCAGTGGAGTATTTTGTAAGCTATTATGACTTCTATCAACCTGAGGCCTATATTGCCCAAACGGATACTTATATTGAAAAGGACGCATCAATCAATGATGAAATTGATAAACTCCGTCACTCAGCGACAAGCTCGTTATTTGAACGGCGTGATGTAATTGTGGTGGCTAGTGTGTCTTGTATCTATGGATTGGGTTCACCAGAGGACTACTACAATCTTGTGTTGTCGATACGGCAGGGGCAGATACGAGACAGAGATGATATCTTGCGGCGATTAGTAGATATCCAGTATGAACGTAATGATATTAATTTTGTGCGTGGTACTTTTCGGGTTAGGGGTGATGTTATTGAGGTTTTTCCGGCGGCATATGGTGAAAAAGCTGTGCGTATTGAATTGTTTGGGGACGAAGTTGAGAGAATCTTAGAAGTTGATACTTTGACAGGTGAGATACTTGCTGAACGTAAGCATATTGCTATTTATCCGGCTTCGCATTATGTTTCATCAAGGGAGAACCTATTGCGGGCGGCAGCTGATATTGAAAAAGAAATGGAGAATAGACTATCTGAACTTAATTCGGCGGATAAGGTACTGGAGGCTCAACGGTTGAGTCAGCGGACGAAGTATGATTTAGAAATGATGTTGGAAATGGGCTATTGTTCAGGAATTGAAAATTATTCACGACACCTTACTGGTAGAAAGCCTGGTGAAGCGCCATATACGTTGCTTGACTACTTTCCCGATGATTTTCTTATTATTGTAGATGAATCCCATGTCACTATGCCACAGCTTAGGGCAATGTATGCTGGCGATCGTTCACGTAAGACCTCGCTAGTGGAGAACGGTTTTCGATTGCCATCGGCATATGATAATCGTCCGCTTAAATTTGACGAGTTTGTTGAACGTATCAATCAAATAATTTATGTATCTGCTACTCCGTCGGCGTATGAACTCGAGGTAGCAAATCAGGTAGCTGAACAAATTATACGTCCTACCGGTCTTTTAGACCCAGCGGTTGAGGTACGACCGATAAAAGGTCAGATGGATGATCTTTTAACTGAAATTAAGATTCGGGCAGTTAACAATGAACGGGTTCTGGTTACTACACTCACTAAGCGAATGGCGGAAGACCTTACTGAGTATTTGAAAGAAATGGGTGTGAGGGTGCGGTATTTACATTCGGAAATAGTTACTATTGAGCGAGTGGAAATTATCCGTTCATTTCGGGCTGGTGACTTCGATGTTTTGGTTGGTATTAACCTTCTTAGGGAAGGCCTTGATTTGCCAGAAGTGACGTTGGTTGCGATTCTGGATGCTGATAAGGAAGGTTTTTTGCGCTCGGAGACGTCGCTAATTCAGACTATTGGTCGAGCGGCTCGTAATGTTAATGGCCTGGCTATTATGTACGCTGATCGTATTACCGAATCAATGCGTCGGGCGATCAATGAGACTAATCGCCGACGCGTGGTTCAAGACGATTATAATAGTAAGCATGGAATTATTCCCAAGACGATTCAGAAGCGGGTTAAGGATTTAATTGAAACAACCAAGGTCGTTGAGGAAAGTGCCGATTATCATAGTGTACGGATAGAACGGTTGCAGACAATGACTCGCAAAGAGTCTACTGAGCTTATTACTAAGCTTGAAAAGGAAATGCGTCAAGCGTCTAAAATGCTCGAGTTTGAGAAGGCTGCCGAATTGCGTGATGCTATTATGGAGATTCGGCAGATGGTGGCGGATATGCCTCTTGATAAACAAGAAAAGAAAAAGCGTCGCTGAAAATACTGCGCAAAGGTTAGTTGGAGGATATGTTTTGAAAGATAAAATAATTGTCAAAGGTGCTAGACAAAATAATTTAAAGAACATAGATGTAGAAATTCCCCGGGATCAACTGGTGGTTATAACCGGGCTTAGCGGTTCAGGCAAATCATCACTGGCGTTTGATACGATATATGCTGAAGGACAGCGGCGATATGTAGAATCGTTGTCGGCGTATGCACGCCAGTTTTTGGGGCAGATGGATAAGCCCGAGGTTGACTATATTGAAGGTTTATCGCCAGCCATTTCAATTGACCAAAAGACTACCAGCCGAAATCCGCGGTCAACGGTTGGAACTGTGACTGAAATATATGATTACTTGCGGCTTATGTTTGCCCGGGCGGGGCGGCCTCATTGTCCTAAGTGCGGCAATGCTATTAGTCAGCAAACGGTCGAACAGATGGTAGATCAGATATTGGCGTTACCAGAGGGAACCCGTTTTTCAATATTGGCTCCGGTTGTGCGCGGAAAAAAAGGCGAACATCAGAAATTGGTGGAGTCTATTCGTAAGGATGGCTATGTTCGGGTTCGGGTAGATGGAAGTATTATTGATGTTACTGAAGTCAAGCTGGAAAAAAATAAGAAACATTCCATAGAGGTAGTGGTAGACCGAATTGTCATTAGAGATGGTGTTTCGCAGCGGTTGGCAGATTCGCTAGAGATAGCTCTTAAACTGGCTGCGGGGCTAGTAATTATTGATGTTGTTGACGGAGAAGAAATGGTTTTCAGTCAAAATTTTGCTTGTGTTGATTGTGGCATTAGTTTACCAGAAATAGCGCCCAGAATGTTTTCCTTCAACAGTCCGTTTGGAGCTTGTCCGGATTGTACCGGTTTAGGAAACAATATGGAAATTGACGTTGCGTTGGTGGTGCCTAATGGTACTAAGACACTAATTGATGGGGCTATTGCACCGTTGAGTAAAAATACTAATTCTTGGTTTATGTGTCAGTTGGATGCGGTACTAAAAAAATATGGTCAGTCGCTATATGCTGTTTGGAACGAGTTAGCTGAGGATGTTCAGCAGATTATTTTATGGGGCGCGGGGGACGAGAAGTTTACCTTTACATATGAAAATATGCATGGTGAACAGCGACAATATAATTCAGCTTTTGAAGGGGCAATTCCTACACTTAATCGTCGTTATCGGGAAACTTCCTCAGAATGGTCTCGTGAGGAAATAGAAGAATATATGAGTTCAAAACCATGTCCAACTTGTAAAGGAGCCCGGCTGAAGCCGGAAGCGCTTGCTGTCAGGGTTGGTGGAAAAAATATTTACCAGATTACTTGTCAAACTGTTGCTCAGTGCCAGAAATTTTTTTCATCTCTTACCCTTACGATGCGGGAACAGACTATCGCGCATCAAATTTTGAAAGAAATTAATGCGCGACTGGGGTTTCTTATAAATGTGGGGTTGGATTATTTGACGTTAGACCGAGCCGCTGGTACGTTGAGCGGGGGAGAGGCACAGCGCATTCGGCTGGCTACTCAGATTGGATCAGGCTTAGTAGGGGTACTATATATTCTCGATGAACCAAGTATTGGTTTGCATCAGCGGGATAATCAACGTTTGCTTGGCACATTGAAAAAATTGCGAGATTTAGGGAATACATTATTAGTAGTTGAACATGATGAGGATACGATGTATGCTGCCGATCATATTATTGATATTGGGCCGGCTGCCGGGGCACATGGTGGCTACGTTATTGCTGAAGGACCAGTGGAGGTAATTAAGGCCTGTGAAGCATCGGTCACCGGACAGTATTTAAGTGGTCGTAAGAAAATTCCGATTCCCGTGGTTCGGCGTCAACCAAGCAAAAAATGGTTAGAAGTTGTAGGTGCGAGGGAGAACAATCTAAAAAATATCTGCGTTAAGTTTCCTTTAGCGGTGTTTACTGCCGTTACCGGGGTATCTGGTTCGGGGAAAAGTACGTTAGTCAATGAAATTCTATTTAAGGGTTTGGCGGCGCGTTTAAATGCTGGTCGCCAGCGCCCTGGTGAGCATAAGGAGATTCGTGGGGTTGAGCATGTCGATAAAATCATCGATATCGATCAATCGCCAATCGGTCGGACACCGCGTTCCAATCCGGCTACTTATACTGGGTTATTTGACTATATCCGGGAAGTGTTCAGTCAGACCCCGGAAGCTAAAGTGCGAGGCTATAAGCCGGGGCGGTTTAGTTTTAATGTCAAAGGGGGGCGTTGTGAGGCGTGTAAGGGGGATGGAATTATAAAAATTGAAATGCATTTTTTGCCAGATGTATATGTCCCTTGTGAGGTATGCAAAGGAGCTAGGTACAATAGGGAGACTCTTGAAGTATGCTATAAGGGGAAAAACATATCCGATGTGTTGAATATGGTAGTAGATGAGGCGGTGGAATTTTTCCGGAATCAGCCAAGAATTTACCGGAAGCTTGAGATTATCAAGGATGTCGGTCTTGGGTATATAAAACTGGGACAACCGGCGACGACGCTTAGCGGTGGTGAAGCTCAGCGGGTTAAGCTAGCAACAGAACTCGCGCGACGCAGTACCGGCAAGACTTTGTATATTCTTGATGAACCGACTACGGGGCTTCATACCGCTGATATTCATCGTTTATTAGAAGTTTTGCAACGGTTAGTAGATGGTGGGGACACAGTAGTGGTTATTGAACATAACTTGGATGTAATTAAGACTGCTGATTATATTATTGACTTAGGCCCGGAGGGCGGTAGCCTTGGAGGAACAATAGTTGGACAGGGGACACCGGAGGATATTGCGGCCATTGCAGGTTCTTATACTGGACAGTTTTTGCAGCCGATATTAGCACGTGACAAGAAGGAAAAATAAATAGCAAGGCGGGCCAATACGGCCCGCCTCATTATCATGAATTCATCTGTCGGTTAATAAACTGGGTGTCAATATCACCACTGCAAAATTGGGGATTATCCAATATGCGACGGTGAAAATCGATTGTGGTTTTGATACCTTCAACGCGAAACTCGGCGAGTGCGCGTTTCATAGTTCGGATAGCTTCGCCACGAGTGCGCCCATGAGATATTACTTTGGCAATAAGTGAGTCGTAGTAAGGTTGAACGATGCTGCCAGTACATACGCCGCTGTCTACGCGGACATTTGGTCCTCCTGGTTGATGGTAAAAAGTAATTTCTCCGGGGGACGGCAGGAAATTTAGTGCGGGGTCTTCAGCGTTGATGCGGCACTCAATAGCATGGCCGTTAAATGAAATATCTTCTTGTCTTAAGGACAGTGGCTCGCCGATAGCTAATTGAATTTGAGTTTTTACCAAATCAATGCCAGTAACGGCTTCAGTGATACCATGTTCTACTTGGATACGGGGGTTAATTTCCATGAAATAAAAATCTCCGCCATTTTTATCCATTAAAAATTCTACAGTGCCAATGTTGGTATAATGTACGCTACTTGCAGCACGAATTGCCAATTCACCGACTTTTTGTCGCATAGCATGAGTTAAGGCGCTTGAAGGAGCTTCTTCAAGTACTTTTTGGTTTCGGCGTTGTAAAGAGCATTCGCGTTCCCCTAAGTGAATAATATGACCATAGCTGTCAGCTACGATTTGTACTTCGATATGTCGGGCATCAGCAATATATTTTTCTAAGAAGAATAGGGATTCGCTGTTTGAAGAAGCAGCGATTTTCTCAGCGGCGCGATTTAAATCTTCTTCAGTATAAGCAACATGAATGCCGCTGCCACCACCGCCAGCGGCTGGCTTAATAATTACCGGGTAACCAATTTCTTTTGCCGCATGACTAAGATCTGCGACGTTAGTGCTAGGAGCGCTACCCTGAGCCATCGGCAGTCCGGCTTGAAGCATAGCGGATCGGGCCGCATCTTTGTTGCCTACTTTACGGATGGTGTCGGCGCGTGGGCCAACGAAAACTAAACCGGCTTGAATGACCATATCTGCAAAGTCCGCATTTTCGGATAGAAAGCCATAACCGGGATGAATTGCGTCAGCTTGTGAGGCAAGCGCTGCGGCAATAATCGCCTCTCCATATAAGTAACTGTTTTCAGCCGCTGCAGGGCCGATTGGGTAAGCGGCATCAGCCAGATGAACATGTAAAGCATCAAGATCGGCGTCGGAATATACGGCAACAGTTTCGATTCCAAGTTCTTGACAAGCTCTTATTACTCTAACGGCTATTTCGCCTCGATTGGCGATGAGCAGTCGTTTAAACATAACATAGACCTCCAATTACCTTAAATATGTTACTATTAGTTATTAATATCTGGTACTATGATTTATTATAATACAAATATTTGGGCAAGGCAAACGAATTTATGATGTAGTTAATTCACGCTGTATAGTGTTTGAGAAATAAGCGATTTTATGAATAGTGGCGATTATGTAGTGCTTGGTTAATTTTTGTAAATCGGAGGGTCGTATGACAAGCGAAGTTGAGGAAAAACTTACTCTTTTGCCGGATAATCCTGGCGTATATTTGATGAAGGATAGCCAGGATCGTATTATTTATGTTGGCAAGGCGGTTAATCTGAAAAATCGGGTGCGCTCTTATTTTCAAGCTAGCCGTAACCATTCGGTAAAAGTACTGTCGATGGTGGCGAGAATTGAAGATCTTGAGTATATTGTAACTGCATCAGAGATGGAGGCACTCATTCTTGAATGCAATTTAATAAAAAAACATCGCCCTAAGTACAATATCAGTTTGAAGGATGATAAAAGTTTTCCTTACATAAAAGTGACGGTGAATGAGAAATTCCCCATGGTTGCGGTGACAAGACGGGTAGTGAAAGATGGAGCTAAATATTTTGGCCCGTATACAAATGCTGGGGCGGTTTATGAAACTATTAAGTTACTAAAACGCTTGTTCCCATTGCGGAGTTGCCGTTCACTTGAGAATGCTAGGCCGTGTCTTCAACACCATATAAAGCGTTGCCTTGCACCATGCACGGGAGAAGTTGAGGTTAATATATATAATGAAATGATTAAGGCGGTATGCCTCTTCCTTGAGGGGCGCAGTGATGCGGTGGTTAAAGAATTACGGAGGAAGATGTCGGAGGCTGCCGAAAAAATGGAATTTGAACAAGCTGCGCGGTTAAGGGATCAATTAATGGCAGTAGAGGCAGTGATTGAAAAACAAAATATTGTTACTGGAGCTGGTGATCAAGATGTTATTGGGTTAGCTCGCTCGGCTGCAGGTAGTTGTGTGCAGGTATTTTTTGTTCGCAGTGGAAAAATGGTGGGGCGTGATTATTATATGATTAGTGGTGGCGAAGACGAAGATGAGGCGGAAGTAGTAGCGGCATTTATTAAGCAGTATTATAGCCGAGCAACGTTTATACCACGGGAGATTCTATTGCCGGTTAATCTAATGGAGGGGGATCTTTTAGAAAAATGGTTGAGCGAGCTTAAGGTGGGGCGTGTGATGTTCGAATTTCCTAGGCGTGGGGTAAAGAAAGATTTGGTGACAATGGCCGTAGATAATGCCGCTATGGTCCTGCGGGAGGCTGCAGTCCGCCTTGAAACTGACGTAGAACGGATGGATGGGGCTGTGCGTGATTTGGCAGAGTATCTTGGGTTGGCAAAGCCGCCTGACCGCATTGAATGTTTTGATATTTCTCATATTCAAGGCGCTGAAACGGTAGCATCAATGGTGGTATTTGAGAGCGGACGGCCCCAAAAAGATAGTTATCGGCGATACAAACTCAAAACTGTGGAAGGAAAACCGGATGATTTTAAATCAATGCAAGAGGTTGTTTCGCGGCGTTATCGCGATAAAACTGGTGTGTTACCGGATTTAATTGTTATTGATGGAGGAAAAGGACAGCTTAGTTCGGCGTTAGCGGCCATTCGTGGCGCTGGGGTTAATGAGGTACCGGTGGTTGGCTTAGCTAAAGAATTTGAACATATTTTTCGTGAGGGAATTAGTGAGCCGCTGATTCTGCCGCGCAATTCTCAGGCCCTTTACCTAATGCAACGTATACGGGATGAGGCCCACCGTAGTGCGGTCGGCTATCATCGCAAGCTAAGGACTCGGCGAAATATGCTTTCGGTATTAGATCATGTGCCGGGAATTGGTGTAAAACGCCGCAAAGCGTTATGGGATTATTTTGGTAGTTTGGCTAAAATTAAGGCGGCTCAGATGGATGAATTAGCGGCTGTTCCTGGTATGAACAAGAATGTAGCCGAGGCTGTGTACGAATTTTTTCGGGGAGGAGAAAAATGACCGAAAAATTTACAGGAATTGTTTTAGCGGGAGGCCTGAGTACTCGGATGGGCAGAGATAAAGCCAGTCTGCCGTGGGCAGGAACAAATCTATTGCATACGGTGCTTAACGCGTTGGTGCCAGTATGCCAACAAATTATTGTTGTTACTAATATTGTTAGAGTAATTTCTGTTCCGGGCGTGATTGTGGTTAGCGATGAATATCGCGGCTGCGGAGCGTTAGGTGGGATCCACGCCGGCCTTAAGGCATCGGCTAATGAGTATAATTTTATTGTTGCCTGTGATATGCCATTTGTTCAAGCGCCAGCGGTTGAATATATGATGCAGTGTGCGGCTGGATATGATGTAGTGGTGCCATACATCGATAAACGTTATCATCCGTTACATGCTATATATAACCGACGTTGTTTGCCATATTTTCAGATGATGTTAGATCGGGGCTGCTATCGTATTATTAGCCTTTTTGAAAATCTAAAAATACGTTTGGTGGAAAAAAGCGAGTTGGCGGCATTCGACTCTTCTTGCATTATGCTGAG
>JAGGAD010000056.1 GCA_017889625.1 Bacillota bacterium
GTAAGACAAGACGCAACCGTCTTGCTTCTATCAATTTTACTGCGAAAAGAACTTATTCGAAATCGAAAGGGTTGCATTTCGATTTTCAATTTAGGTAAAAAAGCTCCGCAGAACTTATGTCTGCGGAGTTTTGGTGTACTTCACAACGGTTAAATAATACAACATTAATGAAGAATCTTAGCTGTTAACTAAAATATTAAGGTTGACAAATAAATCTGGTAAAAGGTTTTATCCGCTACGCCATTTGACTTAGCTGCATCAACACTTCTAGCCGGGGAATAGCGGAATTGCAGTAAACCGCCTTTATAAACTGTACGCTCATAAATTAATTCCACGCCTTTGATATTATCATTGACCACTGCCTCAGGCCCAAACGTGCCAGCATTGCTCAAGCCACAAGGATCAAAATTATAATCGGCATAGCGATAAGCAATCGCATAACCAGAAGTACCGACAACAAATGGATTAGCTCCACCATATTCAATTTTCGCAAACCATCCCTTGGCACTTGTCCCATCATTTTTGCCATATTCACCAGACATTGTAATGTTCGGGATCTCACGGTAATTAAATCCTAAAATTTTGGCTTTATATACATCCGACCCACCCATCGTTCCTTGGAAATCAGTAGCACCAACACTTGATTTGTAGCCAAACGGCACTTGTAGATCACCAAATTTTATTTCTGTACCCATAACACCTTGTTTAAATAAACCACCGGTGGCCAAAATTTTGTTTCCAACGGTTACACGAGCACCATCCAAAAACGGAGTATCAACCAGGAAACCTTGGTTCAGCTTCACTTGCTGCCGGCCTACAGCATATTCAACCCCAGGATTTGTAACCGTAACACAGGCCGAGTCCAGACCGCCAGAACTTGGCGATGTCGGCACTTCTACATCTCCGGCAACATGTTGTTCTTCCCAAACCGCCTGAAATTTCACGTTGTCATCAAGTTTAGCATCCATAAAGAGCAACAAGTGATATCTAAACTCATTTTTTTCAGTTCTATATGTAGAGTAACTCGTCTTTGTAATCCAGCTTGGATTCTTAACATAATCATAACTAGAATTTAAAATTCCACCCAATTTTATTGGACTCATACGTTGTTCTAAATTCTGAACCCGGGCTCCGAGCGTGTTCAATTCACTGGCAAACTCAGCTGACAGTTTGTCGATTACTACTCTATTTGCAGCGTCAGCTTTATCAATATGGTTCAAGGCTTTGGCTACTATAACGGCAAATTCATACCGGGTTAGCGTTCTTTCCCCGTTAAATCCATCTTTATAGCCATCGATAAGACCGACATTAGCCAATTGACTGACCGCTTGATAGGCCCAATGAGTTTTGGGAACATCATTAAAGGAGTTCGGCGACGCAAAGACCACATTAGTTAATAGTAATACAGCAAAAAGTAAAACTACCGCCACAACAGACTTTTTCATACTACCCCACCTTTTTAGTTTTTTACTCAACAATTAATCAACAAATAAGAGCCTCGCTCCTTAGCAAACCACCTCCTGACTTGTCCAGATTCTTCACAAATAAAGCTTGCTTTATTTAGCCTGGTTAGTTATGCGTTGGATTTATTTTTACAACCAACCATGGGACAATCATACTTATCATAAGAATTATCAGACAGCAACATCAGCTTTGCATGTAGCATCATTTTTCCGTTGTCTTAAAAATAGAGTAATAATAAAACCTAGTATCGCTAGTCCAACCATGATGACCATTGACAAGCTATAATTGCCTGTACTGCGCAATGCAATTGACCCGACTGATACCCCAACTGCAGAAATAATCCCGCCGGAAAGCATCCATATCCCGATCACCTTGCCGATAACCGTAGGCGAAAAGGTCTTAGCACCAAACCCCATCAGAGCCGGACCAACAAAAGCCTGCAACAATCCAGCAAATGCTAGAAACAGGATAAGTACAGGATAATTACTGTGAACTACCGGAAACATAATCGCCGGGAACGCTATCGCCCCTACTACCCAACCTATTAAAATGACTCTACGACTGTTTCCATTAAAAACTTTATCTATAATAAAGCCGCCAACCAGTGAAAATACCATTGTCGAAAGCGTCACTACCGACATCAGCTTTCCTGCTGTTATCGCCCCCATGCCAACCCCTACCGGCGGCAGCACCGCCAAATAAGCTGGCATCAGATCAGCAAACGCCATCGTAACCCACATGCTAAGGGCATTAGCAATAAGGGCAAACCAAAACAAAGGATTGCGCAAAAAAGTCTTGTTAGAGCTTTGTTCTTGATCTCCAGTAGGAATAATCGCCGGCGGCTGATGCTTTTTCGATTGGATATCAGCAACCAACGCGATGACAAAAGCAACAAACGAAACAATGCCCAAAAGTGCGAGTCCAATCTCCCAGCTTCCCATAGTCTCAGCCAACATAGGCCCGGCCACGAGACCTACCATCGTTCCAAGTTGCAACATTGAAACCATAATGCCATTTGCAATCCCTATTTCATTCCTGGGAAACCAGATTGCCGCAACCGGTCCAGTTACGATAAAACAAGGAGCAACGGCAATTGACTCAACAATTCGAAGAATCACCAGCGTTTCATAACTCTTAGCCGCAAACGGCAAAAGCGCATGAGTTATCACCTGAATAAAGATTGATACAAGCATTACCCGAAATATTCCGAAACGATCCATAAGATGCCCGGCCGGAATAACTAGTATCGCCATCGCTAACATGCCAAACCCCATTAAGCCTAACGAAGCAGTTCCCAAATCAACCCCTAGACTTTTAGCAACATCACCCATTAGGGGCGCGAACGACTGGGTATTCATTCCCGTACATAATAAAGCAACCCCAATTGACAAAAGCACAACCCACCGAAACTTCGGATATTCAACAGTCTCATTCATCATCTCTACTTACCTCCTCTTTCTTCAGTTATTCCTACTCCAAATTCAGACGCATTTTTTACCTTCATTTAGTTTCAAACCCTCAACAATCATACTTCCCTCACTCTCAACAACTCTCGTTTTTCCAACAGCATTGCCATATAGAGATTTACCAGACCTACGATTTTTAAAGACATTACTGATGCAAAAAATGTAATTTTATAAAAAATATACCAAAATTATTTAATTTAATTTATAATATTTTTAGACATACTTTACGTTGGGAGTAGTAATCATGCTAAACTACCTTGACTTACGACACTTACGTTATTTTGTAACTGTTGCCAAACATTTAAATTTTTCTGAAGCTGCAAAACACCTTCATATCACTCAACCGTCTTTAGGCCGGCAAATAGCTCAATTGGAACAAGAAGTCGGCGCCCAACTGTTTATCCGTAATACTCGTAGTGTTCATTTAACTAAAGCCGGGACCTCGCTGATGCACGACGCTGAGGAAATATTACTTAAAATTGAATTAGCCATAAACAGAACCCGGCAAATCTCGTTCGCGGACATCGGCAGTTTACAAATCGGATTTATGAGCCCCTTAGAAAAATACGACTTGCCTCATTTAATCAAAAAATTCCGACAAAAATCACCAGATTCCGATATTAACTTTTTAAAATTTGGTGCCGATCCGCTCAATCAAGCTTTAGAAATTGGCAAAATCGATATTGCCTTTGCTATGAAGCAAGACGTTGTCCACTCATCTAACATCTCGTGGAAATTGACCAGTTTCTCCCGTACCCCAGGTTTAATAGTCGCCCGCGATCATAAACTTTCAGTCAGAAAATCGGTTAATCTTTCAGACCTTGTCCATGAACATTTCATTGTATTTTCTCATTCTGAATTTCCCAAATCATATGATAATTTATGTGAGTTGTGCCACGCTGCTGGCTTCTCACCAAACATTGTAGCCCATACACTATTTCTGGAGACCTTACTGTTGATGGTGGAAACAGGAATTGGCATAGCTGTCCACCCCGAGCTTACCAATGACTTTTTTACTAATCACAATCTTTGCTTTGTTCCTATAACCGACTACGACAAATACAGCTATGATTCAGTTATAGCTTGGAAAAAAGATAATACCAATCCTCTAATCTCACTATTTCTTGAGACAATGAAAGAAGAAAATATTCTAATCTAATACCACTAATTTCAAAATAACAATTTGGGCAGCACCTCCTGTTTTTTCAACAGAAGGTGTTTTTCCATTTGCTTCATATATATAAATACTTATTTTACGGTTTTTGCTGCATTATCCCCAGCAATACGGCCAGAGGAGAGCGACCAGCCAATCGAATGGCAGGCAACGCCGGAAGCATATGTATCCGAATCCGTGCCGCCAATGTCCACCCCTGCAGCATAAAGACCAGGAATCGGAGCGTCATTTGCGTCGAGAAGCTCCATCTTAGTGTTGACCTTGAGCGGCCCACGCGTAACTAGCATCGCAAGCGTGCTTTTCGCAACATAAAATGGACCGGTACGCAGCGGAGTTAAGTATTCAGGATTCTTAATAAACATATCATCATGCCCTTTGTCGCAGAAAGAATTGTATTCTTCTATAGTAGCCTTAAGAACCTCCGGATCGGCCCCGATAAAGTCGGCTATTTCGTCCCAAGAATCGGATATTTTTACTCGTCCCTGTGCTGCCTGCTCTTTCAATTCATCATCCAAACCAGCAAACAAGTCCATTCCGATCATGAAATCAGGCATTTTAACCGGACCATTTTTAATAAGCTTATCTTTCATCGCTTCATCTAAAAGAATATAGCAAGTTTTATGCGGCAATCGGTACCAGCTATTAGTCGCATTCAATTTGGATTCGTCAGCAAAACGTTCCCCATTTTTATTCACCCATATAAGATCCGGATGTACATCATTATTAAGCAGATTTGTTAACGGCGAAACTGGATTTTTAAGCCAAGGAACCCTATTCAATTCCCATTCAAAAGCCACCGTACCATCCGATGCCGCGCCAGCCTCCAATGCCATTTTTATCCCGTCGCCGGTATGACGTATCCCCATATAGCACATATCATCAAATACACTCTCAGTATAAGAATGGAAATACTTGGCCATAAGCTCCTTGCTACCGATAAACCCGCCAGTGGATATTATTACACTTTTTGCATTTACCTGGATTTTATTGCCATCCTTAGTTTCGGCAAAAACGCCATTTACTCTGCCCGTTTCGTCCTTCAGGATATTTTTCACCGGCGTATCGCAAAAAATCTCAATCCCCTTAGCCTTACAGAACCTTATCAGCAGTTTTGCCAGCTTGCCACGATTAACTTCTGGATCCGGGAGAAAATCAGCCGGCTCCATATTAGATTTAAGCCAGTCAGAGATTCCTTCAAATTTATTTATTAAAGTGCGAATAAGCCGAGCATCGCCTCTCCAGTGGTTCCACTCCATGGCGCTTTTAAAATTAGCATCAGTCCTTACCATAATATCCGGGCTTAAACGAAGATCATCATCAAACATCGTATTATCATCCATGCAGGCCATTTTTAGCACACCGTCTTCATTTGCCAATGGCATAGGAGGAAATATACAATTTCCGCCTGGGGTATGGAGCTTTTCCAGCACAACTACCCGCCCAGCCCCATTATCTTTGGCTTCAATGGCAGCGGACATTCCTCCCGCACCGCATCCCACTATTACAATGTCAGCCTGCATTATTTCAACTTGAGTTTGTTCATTTTTACTCACAATTCCACTTCTCCTTATTCTCCTTATTTGTTCAAACTTTTACAAATTTTTCATTTGCTTGATTATTATGATACTTCAAAATAATCAATTTGTTAATTGCTCATTAGGCTCAGAATTAATGCCTCAAAAGCATTGTCAAACATTAAAATTTGGTATATCCATATACCTTCGGCTAAACCCTACATAACAAAAAATTCGCCTAAACATGAGTCTAGGCGAACATCTCCCTCTTATTAAAATACTGCTAAACTAGCAAAGCCACTGAAATGAAACATCTTCGCTTGTACAACGCAACTGACTCAACATGTCATATCATAGACAGACGATACTAAAACGCATAAATCTGCTTTTGCGTAAAGGTTCGAACCCCCCTATCATTTTTGCAATGCTCCTGCTTAATGCAGACTGAGCAACTTACAGCTTTTGTGCAGCCTTAGTAAAATTAAGGAATTGTGCAATCTCTATAATGTTTTTATATATAAAGCTTATCACCATCTTTTATCCCTACCTATCGTAGAAATATGCCTAAACGTATAGTCCGAAATATTTATACTCCTTTTAAGGTTCATCTTCAAACTCAATTTATTGTTCATTGGTATAGGGTACCAAATGATAACATTTAACTACATATAGAGTACGATTTACATAACAATTGTTAAATATTAAAACATCCAATACTTCAATATGTTCAAATCTCCGCTGAAGTACTGGCAATTGCTCCGCTCCGCCAAAATATAATGCCTCTGGAACATTTTCATTTATCAGTTTTTCATTCCAAAATTCGTAGTTTGAATGTAGGGAACTTGTCAGTATATAGACATGGGGCTGCCCGCTAAGGTAATACCAGGCCATTGAAGCATTCTGGTAAGTATCACTTAAAATAACTGGATCATGCACTGGTAAATACTTATTGCCTTGTTGAAAAAGTTCCTTATACCCGTAATATGGAACTTTCAAATTAATGTTGTTGGGCCAAAACGGTATTTTTTCAGGAAAACGAACTACTACAAGAAGGATAACTGTCACAACTGCCCCAGCAATTGCTATACTTTTCTTTCGGTTAGCTTCTAGCCAATACGCCAATAAAATCGAACCTGTTACATACGCAGGCAAGGGCCAATTAGCCTCAACTTTCTTTGTTATAGCCGTAAAATTGAAAAACAAAACGACGAACAAAAATGGCCATAGTAAAAATGCTAACTTCGCGTCAGTTACATTTTTACGGATATATTTTAAGCAATAATACAGCAATCCTACAAATATGATGGGATTCGCAACCAACATCTGATTCTGCCAATAATCGATTAATGTTAGCCAATTAGTCGTTTGCACCTGACCGATTCCATGATCAAGTTGGTAATGGAAGGATACCCAATTATGTAATCCATTCCACAATAAAACTGGCGAGAAAACACCAATAGCAAGCCCCATAGTTACATAAAATGATTTATTCCATAGTAACGGACGGTAACTAGTCGTCAGTAAAAAAATAATAAGTCCACTCGCTAACAATATCCCTGTATACTTAGATAACAACAGTAAGCCCATCGTTATCCCAGACAAATACAAAAAACTTTGCTTAGATTCAAAGATCGCTCCATATGCTAAGTATAAGGTCATCGTCCAAAAGAAAAGAAGTGGTACGTCTGGTGTTACAACTTGAAAACTTATCTGCACTATTGGGAGAAACAGAAATAAAATTAAACTAAGTTCAGCAACCTTTAAAGAAAACATTTTTCGAGCCAGCAAATAGACCATCCAGGCCGAAGCAGTAACAACTGCAACCGAAGCTAAACGAATTGTCCATTCACTATTACCAAACAAGGTGAAAAATTTAATTAGATAGGCCACCAAAGGTGGATGGTCATAATAAGATAACTGCAAATTTTTTGACCAAACCCAATAATAAGCTTCATCAGGATGAAGTGGCAAGAAAAAATTGTAGAGCAAATTAACAAAAACTGTACAGAGTAAAAGAATATATTTTCTTTTCATGCTTTTGATATATTTATTCCTTCCATCCGTTTTTATTACTAAAGCTAGCTTTTTTAAAACGTAGTTTCCATACCATAAAGACAGCTTCCATAAAAATTTTAACCGATATTTTCGATTTCCCTGTCGCTCTTTCTTCAAAAACAATTGGCATCTCTTTTACAATAAATCCTTGTAGGAACGCCCGGTATGTCATTTCAATTTGAAATGACATACCGTTAGACTGAATATTATCTAAGGGAATTTGTTCTAAAACTTTACGGTCAAAACATTTGAATCCACCAGTTATATCATTTAGCGGCATTCCCAGGAACATTCGCGAATATAAACTACCGCCGTAACTGATAATGCGACGAAAAAAGTTCCAATTTATTATACCACCACCATGTACATACCTACTGCCCAAAACTACATCACATTTTTTTATGGCCACTATAAAATTTTTCAAGTATTTAGGGTTATGTGAGAAATCTCCATCCATTTCGAAAATATATTTATAACTCCGTTTTAACGCCCATTTAAACCCAACAATATATGCTGTACCAAGCCCTTGCTTGCCGCTTCGTTCAAGCAAAAACAACTGATTTGAATACCTCTTTTGAATAAGAGTTTTAACTAACTCTCCCGTACCGTCAGGAGAGTTATCATCAACAATCAAGACATGAATATCCGGAGTCTCTTTATATATCATCGACAGCAATCTTTCTAAATTATTACATTCGTTATACGTTGGTATAATGATTAGTTCCATAATGTTTTACGGCCCCTTTTTAATAGTTATACAACTAAAAGTAATTGAGCGATTTAATATAAAGTTCAAACCACTAACCATAAAAATAGATATAAGTTGTGCTAAAGTTTCATTCATCTTAAAATATCGCACTTGAACCTCTAAACAAAAAAAATTCATTCCTAAAGCTATTATACTGATTGTAATAAAGAGCAAATATTTTTGCGTTATATTTTTACTTTCCTCCTGATTTTTAAAGGTCCACATAACATGTCCAATGAAATTACTGCTTGAAGCTACGACAAAAGAACATCCTGCTGCAATCAGATAATTAAATCGTAAGGAAGTTAAGCCAATATATACAATCATATTAATTACAGTTCCGATAACTCCAACTAGCAAAAAACTGATTAGTGATATTAACATAATTATTCTCTACACCCTATTTTATCCAAATAAATCTTTTATTAAAATACCTATAAAATCAATTTCATATCCTTGATTGTAAGTGCGACAGATAACAAAAAAAGCAGCCCACACGGCCGCCTTCGTGTTGAATGAAGTTAACACAAACCCTTCGATAGAGGTTATCCTATAAGATACCACCATCTTAGTGAATATTTGAGCGAACAAATCGGATTTCATACACATCCCCCCAATTGTTACCTACATAGGGATGTCATCATTCCAATATCGCCCGTTAATTATCACGAAATAATACAATGAAAAAGATTTATCTATCAGAGGAATGCTATCAGAAGTCATAAGAACTCATTCGCTGATGTGATTGAACAAAAGAGACGTTTGACATGGTCGCCAGCGCAAATTGCGCATACTGCACTGCTTGGAAATCAGCTTTAAAACGATATATGTTTTACTGAAAACTTACGTCTGCTTATCTACTTCACCTCACTGGGCTTAGAAGCAGCAATAAAGTCACGATAAGCTTGCACACGTTCCTTATATTCACTGGTTCCTCTTAATGCTCCTGCTCTCCGGTTATTGGTGTCGATATCAGCAGCATGAATAAATTTACCGTCTAATGTATCGTGGGCATGACGCAACTGTTCTTCTGGAAATTCAAAAGTATATACGCCATTATTATTGTTAATAACACCTTCAATTCCACACTGACAGCAAATGGCCTTACCTTGTGTTGAGAAATAGAATTCCCGGCAGTGGCAATGCGAACATACGCCTTTATCTCCCTGGTATACTGCATTTTTTAAGTCTTTAGCGGCTTCTGCTAGATTTTTTCCGATCTGATTCGCACGCTGAACCTTGATTTGATCGCTTAAAATCCCCAGTGACCAGCTGAATACCTCATTGTCAATAGTTTTCCACATAGGAGTAAGCGCATGAATACCAAAATCAGCTTCAATTCTGGTCATCCAATCAGAGCCGCCGATTCCCATATAAGAAATAACCTTGTCTTTTAAAATTCTTGGATCTGGAATTTTTCCACCCAACTTTTCAGCAATTTGCGTTGCAATAATATTGTTTCCACGGTCCATTCTTGGCCCAAAGCGATCCATAATAGTATGGAAAATTCCGGCAGCACCTTTTTCAAAAATGGGAACGGAAAATATAATCCCATCAGCATCCAACATTTTATCTAACAACCAGTCGAAATCATCCTTAATGGCACACATATTTCCGCGTCCGTTAAATATGCTGTTTACGCAAGCAACACAGCCGGTACAATGATTAATATTTAAATCAAACAAACGAATAAACTCAACTTCAGCTCCAACACTTTTTGCTCCCATTAGTGCTTCCGTACACATACAATCATTACTTCCGCTTCGGGTTCCGGCAGAAACTCCTAAAATTTTCATATTCCCTTTTCTCCTGTTCTCCAGTCAGAAATTAATATAAATTTATGCGATAGCTGGCTGCTGTATTTCTTACACCGTGCATTTTACGATATAGAGTCCATCTGAAAATGTATCTAAATAAATATAACCACGGTCATCTACTAGCACATCCTCAGTTACGGCAACTTCCGGTCCCGGGAGCAAGGTCCCTTCCGGATTATCAAACAGTTTTTTCTCCGGATCAGGCGGCAGGAAATAAGCAATTTCCTTTGGTACAAATGGATCAGATACATCATAGATTCTTAAACCGGCATTAAAATAACAGCAGTAAACCCGGTCGTCTCTCTTTTCGTAGACATCCTGACCGAAAGCGTCAAAAAGGTTATGAGGACCAAACGGGCACCGCACACCATCTACAATATTGAAATTCTCTCCATGGGTGTACCCCTCTGGAACTTCAGGATATGGAAAAATAGAAATCAGGCTTGGATTTTTGACATCGGTCAGCTCCACAATACCAATTATAGACATAGGCTGAGTAACAATCTTTTTAAACCAGCCTTCTGTAGCTTCATTGGAAAAATAACGGATTCGCTCCCCTTCAGTGGTTACAACTGCATAAGGACGTTCGCCTAACGGAAGTGTAGAATGAATAGCTGCGCCCGCACTTCCACCTGCAAATGGAGGATTTAAGGGAAGACAGTTTAACATTTTTGGATTGGCCTTGTCGCTGACATCCAGCATGATAAAGCCTTTATTCGCATAAGCCATATAAACAATATCGTCCTTTACCACACTTGCATGAAGGAATGGTGCAGACATGGATTCTGCGGAACCATAACTAACACCTTCCAAGCCGATCTTATCATTTAAGTATTGTTCAGAGGTCCACCAGCGTCCAACTTCCTTTGGTTCTCTAGGATTTTTGATATCCACAATCCTTAAAATAAATCCCTTATATCCTTCACAGGAACCGGTAACATATATATAATCCCCACCATTATAGCAAAAACGATGTACCCCGCCATGGCCCTTACACTGGAATCTGGATAATAATCTTGGTTTTTCCGGGTCGGTTTTTATATCCCAAATAGCAATGCCCCCCCAATACGGCAAATCATTGGGCGTACCATGCAGAATATCCATGTTTCCACCGTGTGCAGTAATCATAAGCCCATCAGCAATCTGGATTTTCGGAATGCTCATTCCATCGGTTTGTCCATCTATTGCCCAGAAGCCTTCCATCCATTTCACATTACGAGGATGCGCAGGATCTGTTACATCTATGATATTAATTCCATTATGACGATACGATGCGGTATAAAGATAATATTTTTCGTTAATTTTTTGCATTGCCATTTGAAAACCGGGTTTTTCGTTTAAATCATTAAACCCCACGAATTCTACATTTTTACATAACATTTTTTTTCTTTGACTCATTTTATTTGTATCCTTTTCTAATTTTTGATCTTATTATAACTAGAGGCCGTTTTAATGTGAAATAATATTTTCATGCCAATTTCCATATCAAAAGTGTTATAATCAATATTATAGAAGGAATACTCAAATATAAAAATAACAGATTCCGTATATTCGGTTTACTATTTCGAAAAGGAGTTAAAGATGAACGCTACTCAGATTTTATGTTTCCTGGAGGCAGCCAGAGAAAAGAACTTTACCAGAGCAGCTGAAAAATTATATCAAACTCAGCCAAATATCAGCCGTACAATAGCCTTACTCGAAAAAGAACTCAATACGAAGCTTTTTGTAAGGCTTCCCAATAAAAGAATGGAATTGACAGAATGCGGAAGGCTTTTTTTTGAGACATTCGAAAAATGCTATAACGAATTTCAAGTGGTAAAAGAGAAATGTGAAAAAATACAGAATCACTCAACATTAAACCTCCGGCTAGGATATGCAATTGGCTGGAGCGTTTCTAAGTTTCTTCCAGGCATACTTAATACACTGCGTACTAGTCATCCATACCTGAACATTTCGGTGGAGTGTTATGAATTCGAAGACCTGGCAAAACTTCTTTGTGAAAACAGACTAGATATTATTATTACACTGAAAAATGGCCTTCTTGATTTTTATAATCTGGATTATAATGAACTCTGCACCTTGCCAAAAGTTATTTTATTCTCCAAAAAGGCACTAAAAATACCAAAAGAATTGTTGACACCTGATTATTTTATATCCGAAACGTTTTATATTTATGAGAGTAAAATATGTTCAGATATTAAAAATGCTGTTTTAGCATTTGGGAAATATTGCGGTTTCTCACCAAAAATTAAAGTTGTACCTAATATGGAAACCATGGTTTCCATGGTGGAAAATGAGCAGGGTGTCGCTATTATGGATTTGTGGAGCCAGCCAGTATATATGGAACAATTTGATTATCTGAAATTAGATGAAATACATACAATTGCCTTCGCATATCAGAGAAATTGTAAGAGTTTTGAAATTATTCAAAATATATATCAAGAATTGATAGCACAGAAAAATCTATTGTCCAATTATAAATTTAACACCTGAGAAAATAGATTCATAATGATTTTCTCACATGGTGAGAATAGATTTCTCACACTACAATCACTAAATTAGGGTACTCGAAAATCGTTTTCAAAAACTATCTTTTATGCAGTAGACATTAATTACAACTCCATTCTGCCGCCAACCTATCCAGGATATATGGCGATGAAATGGCTTGCAAACAAAAAAGACTGGCTCTTCGCCAATCTTTTGTAAAACAAGACGCAACCGTCTTGCTTCTATCAATTTTACTGCTAAAATAACTTATTTTGGAAGCGAAAGGGTTGCATTTCGATTTTCAATTTAGGCTTTGTTTATATTCATCAAGCCAGCGATACATTGTTTTATATGTATCCCTAACTCCTCCGCTACAGCCGAAACGGCTTCACCTTGCTCCAAAACTTTTTTATTGCTTCTTGTTAAATGCAGCATCAAATCGCTTGCTTTTCATTTCTTAACACAGCCTTTTTTATTGTGGTTATTCTACCAGCTGATCTAAGTGTCCAGCAAGTCTGGCTACGGTCACTATAATAAGCGTTTTTCAAAACACACACATTCAATCCTGCCTGCGTAAATTCCAAATTTAGGGATAACATGATATCCTCTACTTTCATAAAATAAGACAGCTTGCTTATTTACTACTCTGGTTTCAAGCCAAAGTGCTGAATACCCCAGTATTTTAGCATTCTCCTCTAAATAGGATAATATTTGAGTTCCGATTCCCATGACTTTGCTTTTTGCATACATTCGTTTAACTTCTGCAATATTTTCATCAAGAGGACGTATTGCTCCACAGCCAAGTGCTTGCCCCGCCTGATTGCGTGCTATGACAAACATAGCACGCGGATGCGCCACATCCTTTACTTGAAATGAACCTCCTCCCCCATCACCAGTTATTGTCTCCAACACATCCGACAATTCATTTATTAATTGACTGGCATCTCGCATTGTCGGATCTTCCTTTGAAATGGTAATTATATTTTGCGTTGACATAACGCTTATTCCTCCTTACTTTCTTAAAAATTTAACTTTTTTTAATGAAAAACAAAACTGCCATTAAAGTAGGTATCAAATTGACCTTACAACAAAATTGTATCATTTTCAACTAAGTTTGCTATTGGAGAATTCGCCTCAGAAAAATGGTTCTATTAATATTATCAATTTAACAAACACTTCATTTAATTATAATGAATCTTCAGATACGCATTATTTTCCTCCCGATCCGAAACGCAGAGATGTAAAAGTTTTCAAGAGTATTATGATCTTCCCGCTTGAATAGATCATAATACTCTTGAAAGGATTGAATTTACTGGATTTTTAAAATCTATTTTTTGAGAAAGTTTCATTTTTATTATATGGATTTTGAATTCATGAATACAAAAAATGAACACCATAACTAATTAATTTATACTACTTAATATTATATATATTATTGAGTAGTCATTTTGCGGCCTTCTTAATGTTTACCACTAAATATAAAACTCCCGCCAGATTAATAAAAAATTTAGCAGGAGTTTCTTTTTTATTACTACAGCGCATAAATCTCTGTCAATCGACTAACAGAGTTCTATATTTTACTTGCACGCTTAAATATTGTTATCATTTAGGCTTTTATTTCTATATACTAATCTGTCATAGTTTCAAAACCATGCGATTCCCAAAACAAATTTCCTAGTTCATTTGTACAAAAAGCAACTAATGCAACCTTATTAATTTCTTCTTTTTTTAAGCCTCAAGAGCAGCATCAACTAAAGCTGTGCCTATGCCTTGTTTACGTGCAGTATTTTCAACAGTTGTATGATATATATACCATCTTCGTCCATCATGTCCACTTAAAATAACACCCATAATTGGTATACATTTTCATAGTCATTAACATTCATTTTTCTTATCTTCATCGCCTTCTCCCTGAACATTCCTTAAACATCTTCATATTAATGACGTGCTCGGGAAGTAACCCCCATAGCACCAGCGGGCAAATAGAATACATCAATTTCCTGCCGGTGTTTATCCAGCCATTCTTGAGCCAATCGACAATGAAGAACCCTTTCATCCACAATCAGAAATACGTTTCGCCCGACGTCCCTTCTTAAACGCTTTTCAAACCGAATAAACTGCTTTGCAGTTATTCCATCTTTAAAAAACAAAAATCGCATTTTCCTTCTATTACTAATAGCCGCCAACATGGTAATATTCTCGTCTGCATAATGTAATACGGTATCATCCAGCCAAAACACTTCGGCATTACTCTTCTTCGCCATCATCATAATTTCCGGGAATGTTTCCCTGGTCCATTGTTGAACCGCCATAGGACATTTTTCAAAAGCATACTTTGAAGGCTTTTGCGCTATAAAGCCCCATCGAGAAAAGTACTCTGTTAACGTGCGCAATGATAACTTAAAACCATAACGATTTTCAATCAATTTATTAACCGCTTCACGTGTCCAAAATAAATATTGAAGATTCGATTGCTTCGGGATAGAATGAATAACAATCTGCCAGATTTCCTGATCTTGTTCCTTTTCTAGTCTTCGTTTTTCTCCGTCTTTTCGTCCACGGATTTTTTTTTGTATAGAAGCCTCCCCTCCTTTTAGGTAGGCTTGCCAAATCTTACTTGCATGGCTAATACTAATTCCCACAACTTCTGCTACTAACTTATTGGCTAATCCCTTTTCCCTTAAACGAACAACACTTTTTCTTAACTCATATTGAGTTTCCTGACTTAGTTTACGTGTATCAGTCTTATTCATAATTTATTCCACCTTGCCAATTAAAGAAATGCCCCTCTTTAACGTTTTGTATATTCCTCGATTAAACTAGCAACCAGCGGATTGGGATTATCAGCCTTCCAAACAACGCCCACTTTTACACAGGTATCCTCACCGTTCATGCTAACAAGCGATAGATTTTTCCTTAGAATTTTCAAATAAGCGGAGTCAAAAGCAGCAATTGAAAT